>JAIEPW010000006.1 GCA_019748195.1 Bryobacteraceae bacterium | reverse complement strand
TTCCTGGTACGCGTAAGGCGTTTTCGGCTTAGGATGGGTTTGTCGCGAAGGTTATGGACTGCTACCTGTGCGGGAAACAAATCGGGTGGGTGCGGCGGATCGTCGATCAGCAGTATTGCTCGACCGAACACCGCCGGGAGGCGAGCCTCGCCTCCGCCCGCGCGCTCCGCGACATCGAAGATGTCATGGACGAGCCCTGGAGCGTCCATCAGGCCACCCGTAAAGCGAAGCAACAGAAGACGTCGCAAGCCGCCTCCATGGTCGCCGTTTGCTTTGTCGCGGTGCTGCTGGTGATCGCCGTCAGCCTCCCCAATCCCGCGGTTACCACTTACCCCGCGGGTGAGGACGCCAGCCTCCGTAAGGGCGGCGGGTTAATTCAGCGCGCCGCCGGCTCCATCGGCAGCGTGCTCGGCAGCGCGGCGCCTTCCAGCATCCGTCATGACTTCAGCTCCGGCTTCAACGAATGGAGCACGGCCGCGGTTCGCAATGCCTCCAGCGGCCGCGCCTCCGCCGATCTGGCCCTGCCCGGGTCCACTTCCCTGCGTATCTGGAACAAATCGACCACCTTGTCCAACTACTCGTTCGATTTCATGAGCCCGCTGGACAAAAAGAGCCTGGCGTTTGCGTTCCGCGCCACCGATCCGCGCAACTACTACGCCACCCGTATCACCATCACCAAGCCCGGCCCCCTGCCCAACGCCGGCCTCATCCGCTACGTGATGATGGACGGCCGCGAGTGGGACCGCGTCCAGTTGCCCCTGCCGCTTACCCTCGAACGCGGCCGGGAGTATCTCGTCCGGGTCAGCGTCCAGGATGACCGCTTTATCACCTGGGTCAATGGCCAGGTCGTCTCCACCTGGAGCGATAAGCGCCTGGCGCGCGGCGGCGTCGGGTTCTTTAACGATTCTCACGACGCCTCCAGCGTCCGCTGGGTGGCCCTCTCCGAGCGCGACACCTTCATCGGCAAGATGCTGGCCCACTTCTCCCTGATCACCCTCCCCACTCTCCAGTAGAGTCCGCCAAGGAGAAGTTTCTTCCCGAACATTTCTGTAGGCCAATGTTTTTTTGCTCCGTGGGCCTCTTTCTGATTGACAGCGGCCGATACTCCACTCGAAAATCGGTCAGATATGGGAGATGCACCTTCTCGCAACCCCGCGCGCGGCCTGCTGTTCTTCGCCGCCGCCGCACTGGCCGCCGCCGGGCAACTGCCTCCGCGATTCGAGCCCAACCTCGGCCAGACCGATCCCCGCGTCCGCTTCCTGGCCCGCGGCGCCGGATACGGCCTTTTTTTGACCGAGCGGGAGGCCGTGCTGAAGCTGCCCCACTCCCAGACCGTCCGTATGAGCTGGAGCGGGGCCAATCCCCGGCCCCGCCTGGAAGGCGACGGCCTGCAACCCGGAGTCAGCCATTACCTTCAGGGCGCCGCGGCGATCCGCGAGGTGCCGAACTTCTCTCGCGTCCGTTATCGCGATCTCTACCCGGGGGTCGACCTGCTCTACTACGGCAGCGGCCGTATGCTGGAGTACGATTTCGTGGTCGCCCCAGGCGCCGACCCCTCCCGCATCCGCATGTCGTTCTCCGGCGCTTCGGCTGCCCTCGACGCCGAAGGCCGGCTGAACCTGAGCACGGGATCGGGATCGGTGGTCCATAACGCGCCCCTGGTTTATCAGGAATCCGCGGGACGCCGCCGCACCATCCCCGCCCGGTTCCGCAAAACCGGCCCCGCCGAGTTCGCCTTCGAATTGGGTCCGTACGATCGCAGCCAGACCCTGGTCATCGATCCCACGCTGGTCTATACCACCTATGCCGGAGGCACCGGCGAGGACGCCGCCGCCGCCATCGCCGTCGATGCCGCCGGCAGCGCCTACGTCACCGGCCGCACCCGATCCGTCGACTTCCCCGGCGCGGCCGGACGCAGTTCCGCGATCGGCGGCGCCGACGTCTTCATTTCGAAGCTGAATCCCGCGGGTACTGCGTTCCTCTGGACCACCTACTTCGGCGGCTCATCCGAAGACGTCCCCGTCGCCATCGCGCTGGACGCCGCGGGCAACATCCATGTCGCCGGCAACACCACGTCCGACAATCTCCCGGTCACCCGGAACGTCTACCAGCGTAACCGCCGGTCCACCGGCCATCGCACCAACGGATTCCTGGTCAAGCTGAATCCGGAAGGCTCCGGCATTCTCTGGTGCACGTACTTCGGCGCGGACGATGATGAGATCACCGCCATGGTGCTGGACGCCTCAGGCAGCGTCTTTGTCACCGGCCAGACTCGCAGCGTCAACTTCCCCACCACTCCCGGCGCATTTCAGACCGCCGGCTTCCAGCGCGCCTTTGTCACCAAGTTCTCGCCCGACGCCCAGGACCTGGCCTTTTCCACTTATCTCGGCGGCTCCCAAGGACCCGGAGGCTTGAACGACGATCGCGGCTTGGCCATCGCCCTCGATTCCACCGGCGCGGTGTATGTTACCGGCGCCACGACGGCGTCCGACTTCCCCGTCACCCCCGGCGCGTTCCAGCGCATGCCCGCCGGAACCGACCCGGACAAGCCATCCGTGTTCGTCACCAAGATGGCCGCCGACGGCGCGAGCCTCATCTGGTCCACCTACCTCGGCGGCCGGGGCGGCGATGAGCCGCGCGGAATCGCCGTCAATTCCCGCCGGGAGGTTTTCATCGCCGGCGTCACCCGCGGCGACGGCTACCCAACCACCACCAACGCCTACCGGCGCGGGATCGCCGCCAGCGATCCCGCCGACATCTTCATCACCCGCCTGGAGTCGGACGCCACCCGCCTGCTCTACTCCACCTTGTTCGGCGGCACGGACCTGGACGAGCTCACCGCCATGACCGTCGACTCCTTCGGCAACGTCTATTTGTGCGGGTACACGCTTTCCCTCGCCACTTACCCGCTCACCCTGCCGAACTTCCAGCCCACTCCGGGTGGCGGGCAGGAAGCGTTCGTGACCTCCTTCAATACCGAGGAAGGCCTGCAGTTCTCCAGCTTCCTGGGCGGCCTCGCCTCCGACTCCGCCCGCGCTCTCGCGCTCGACACCCGCGGCAATCTGTACGTGGCCGGAACCACCGTCTCGCCCGATTTCCCGGTGCAGCGCCAGTCCGCGCAATTCGCCTATGGCGGCATTCAGGACGCTTTCGTCGCCAAGATCGCCACCCAGTACCTGCCCGAGAATCCGGTGGTCAGCGGCGCCGGATTCGTCCGCGGTCCGGTGGCCCCCGGTCAGATCGTCTCCATCTTCGGAAGCGGCTTCGGACCTCCGGTAGCCCTCGGAACCCAAATCAACGAGGACGGCCTGGTGGCCACCACCCTGGGCGAGACCGAGGTTACCTTCGAAGGTTTCCCCGCCCCGTTGTTCTTCGTCCGCGACGATCAGATCAACGCGCAGGTTCCCTATGAGGTCAGCGGACGCCGCACCGCGACGCTCCGCGTCCGCTACCGCGGCCAGGCCGGACGCGAGCGCGTGGTGCAGATTGTGCCGGCCGCGCCCTCCATCGTCACCATCGATGGCGACATTACCCGCGCGGTAGTCCTGAATCAGGACGGCACCGTCAACTCCGCCTCGAATCCCGCCCGCGCGGGAGACGTTGTTGTGTTCTTTGCCACCGGAGAGGGCGACACCAGACCCAACGGCGTCACCGGACGCCCCGCCGCCGCGCCGCTTCCGGTCCCCGCCGCGCCCGTAGTCGTGCGGATCGGCGGCGCCGTGGCTCAAACCCGGTACGCCGGCGCCGCGCCGGGCTTCGTCGGACTGATGCAGGTGAATGCCGTGGTGCCGCCGGTTCCCGCGGGACGGGTTCCCGTCGTGCTGACCATCGGGGATCGCTCCAGCCCGGTCAGCGTCGGCATGTTCGTGCGCTAGAGAAGTCAGCGCCGCCGGGATTCGATCGCCCGGCGGATATCCGCGCCCCGGAACCCCAGGAAGTTTCGGGCGCCCGAGTTCATCGCCACCAGTATCCCCTCGGCGAACGCCGGTCCTAGCGATTGCGCCGTCGCCTCGATCCCGTCGGTCGAGTCGGCGCCGCCGCTCAAGATCGCCAACACCTTCGAATGATCGTGCGGCGAGCCCACCTCGCCCTCCCGCCGGTACACGACGTATCGCGTCCCGCCCGGAATCTGATCCGTCACGAGCAGGTAACCCTGGCCCGGCGCCGTGGGATAAATCGCGATGCCTTCCCGCTGCATCCGGAATCCGCTGGTTGCGAAAAACGCCAGCTCCCGCCCGGCATCCGGATGCGCCGGATCGGCGTGATACTTGCGCACTCCCGCGTTCTCATCGGAGTAGTAGACGAACCCCAGTTCCGCGTCCACAGCCACCGCCTCGATCTCGTCCTCGGAGCCCGGCCTGCCCGCGAAATTCCCGAACTCCCGCACCTTCTCCGCCCGCACCTTCCCGGCGCCGTTATCCCGCAGCCGGTACTGCCACAGGTACCGCCCCGAAGGTCCCGTTTTGCGGCTGACGATCGCGAACTCGCGATACATGGCGATCCCCATCGGCGCGGCCTCGCGATCCCGTTCGCCCGCAAAAACACGCAAGCCGTCCAGGTCCGACACGTCGCGTAGCCCGCCCCCGTCCCGGGGGATGAGGAAGGTCCGCAAGCGGCTCTGGTTTCGCTCCGTAACTACCACCAGGTCAACTACTTCTCCGCCAAGTGTGAAGTTCTTGGCGATATCGGCGTTGTTGGGCCGATCGAGGCCGGAAATCGTCTGCCGGATCCGCCCGTCGACGCCATAAACCACCAACGCTCCGTTGGGCGCCTGGGCTTTGTTCGTTCCCAGGATCAGGCTGCGCGCCGGGTCTTGAGGATGAACCCAGATCGCCGGGTCGTCCGGATCGTCGCCCACCGCCTCGAAGGTGAGTGCGGGCGCGATCCGCAGCGGCTCGCGCGGATCGCCGGTCCGCCCGCAGCCTGCCAACCCGAGCAGTAAGACCGCCGCCATTCGCGTCAATCCCGGTCTTTTTCCTTCCGGGTCAGCGACCGGATCACCAGGTTCAGCACCGACAACAGCACCGCCGCCAGTAGCGCCGGTATCCAGCCGGCGATCTCAAAGCCGGTCACCAGCGCGGCCGCCAGTTTCAACATCGCCGCGTTGATTACGATCCAGAACAGGCCCAGAGTCAGCAGCGTGAGTGGAAACGTTATGAATTTCAACAAGTTGCCGATAGTTCCGTTCACCAGGCCGATCACCAGCGCGGCAATCAGCGCGGTGCCGAAAGTGGCTACACGGAATCCGTCGATCAGGTATGCGGCCGCCAGCAGCGCCGCCGCGCTCAGCAGCCAGTGGACAATCAGGCGCAGCATCGATTTCCTCCCGGAAAACGACACGCAGTATAGCATGAGACTCTAACGCTTCCCGCGCGGCCCGCCGATAGACCCCCAAGGCGTTTCTCACGCCTATCGGAGCCATCGGATGCGGAACCTGGCCTTCATCGCCTCTCTCTTCTGTTTCAGCACTTTCGCCAACGCGAATCCGGTCCAAGATCTGCTGGCCGCGCAACCGGCAAGCGAAACCACCGAAGGCCGGGAACTCAGCTCCCGCCTGCTGCTGGTGAGCGGTTTCCTGGGTATGGCGCTCGCCGTCCGCCGCCGGAATCAGCCGGCACGCCAGGCGATCTAGCCTCCGAGTTCGAACCACGAAAATCGCTGCACGATCTCGTCCACCGGACCCTCCGCCAAAATCCTCCCGCGCTCGAAGAAAACCGCCCGGCTCGCCAGCGCGCGCGCGAATCCCGCGTCATGCGTCACGATCAGCTTGGCCTGCGGCAGCCGTTTCAATAACTGCACCAGCTCGCGCTGCCCAGGCGGATCCAGATGTATCGTTGGCTCATCCAGCACTAACACCTCCGGCGACATCGCCAGAACCCCGGCCAAGGCCACGCGGCGTTTCTCGCCCGCGCTGAGATGATACGGCGGTTTGCCCGCCGCGCCTTCCATGCCCACCTGCCGCAGCGCAGCCCGCGCCCGAGCCTCGGCTTCCGGAGCCGCCGCGCCGAGATTCAACGGGCCGAAGGCGGCATCCTCCAGCACCGTGGGCAAAAACAGTTGATCGTCGGAATCCTGGAAGATCATGCCCACTTTGGCCCGGACTTCCGCCAGGTTGCGCCGGGTCAGCGCCAGTCCGCCGACTTCGATCGAGCCCTCGCCTGTCAGCAAACCGTTCAAGTGCAGAACGAACGTGGTTTTGCCCGACCCGTTGGCGCCGAGAATCGCCACGCATTCCCCCGCCGCAAGCGTCAGATCCACTCCACGCAGCGCCTCCGTGCCGTCGGGATAGCGATACCGCAAGCCGCGAACCTGAAGCGCGGGAGTCATAACGCCAGCCGCACCGCCAGCGGCGGCAGAATCGACCACGCCAGAAACGCCGCGTCCGCCACGCGAAACCGCAGTGGAACCAGCACCGGCAAGTGACCCCGGTATCCGCGCGCCAGCATCGCCCGGTGGATGTTTTCCGCCCGCCGGTAGGACCTGGCGAACAACACGCCCAGCGCCGCCGCGGCCACCCGGAACCGCAGCCCGCGCGGCGATCGCCGCCCGGAGCGGCACTCTGCCGCGAGCCGCATCCGGTGCGCCTCGCCCGACAACAGAAACAGGTACCGGTACACGAACTGCGTCACCAGCAGCAGCAGCCGCGGCACGCGCCACCGTCGCAACGCCTCCAGCAGCGCGGGCAACGGCGTGGTTCCCATCAGCCACAACACCGCGAAAATCGACAGGATGCTCTTCTCCACCAGCCCCACGGCGCGCGCCCGGTCCCCCGCCAGCCACGATCCTGCGGCGAACACCAGCGTGAACGGGAGAATCGCCAGCGAACGCTCCGCCAACCGGAGCAGCGGTAGCCCGGACGCGAGCAGCGCCCCCGCAAGGATCGCCGCATAGCCCGCGAACGCTGCATGCGCACCCGGCGGCGTGGTCGAGATCACCGCCAGCATCCACAGGCAGCCCGCCAGTTTGGAGCGTGGATCCAGAGCGTGAAAAAGACCGCTCCCGCGGCTTAGGTCTTCCAGGGCGAAACGGCGCAGGTCAGGCATTCCGGCGCGAGAGATAGCGCGTGAACAACGAACAGGCGCCGAACAACAGCGCCATCCCGCACAAGCCGGCAGCCGCTTTGCGAGCCCACTCCGAGGACAGCCCCGCGAGTTCGTACTCGGCGAACGGCGTGGTCCACAGGTGGCGCGCTTGCGCCGCGATCCCGGTCTGCTCCGCCACTGACTCCAGCCCGTCCGGAGCCGCCGACGCCAGCAGCACCCCGCCGGTCACCAGCAGAATTGCCGCGCCCAGCAGCGCGCCCACTGCCGGCGCCGGACGACTCGCAACCGCAACGGCCGGCACGTGGATCTTCTCGATCGCCTGAACCACAGCCAGCGTGATCGCGCCTTCCAGAACCGCGCTGATCAGGAACAGCACGGTGCTCGCCGCGAACACCGCCGCGGGAATCGCCACGCCCGAAATTCGCAGCTCCGCCAGCGCCAGCGCCGCGCTCACCAGAACCGAAATCACGCCCGCCACGAAGATTCCCGCCGGACGCCACCGGGTCCCGGCGAAGTAGCGGTACGGCAGCATCGCCGCCCATACCCCCGCCACTGCCATGTTCAGGACATTCGCGCCGAGCGCGAGCACGCCGCCGTCCTGAAACACCAGCGCCTGCACCGCAAGAATCGCCGTCAGCACCACCGCTGCCGCCGCGGGTCCGAGCACGATGCCCAACAGCGCTCCGCCCACCAGGTGACCGCTGGTGCCCATCCCCACGGGAAAATTGATCATTTGCGCGGCGAACACAAAGGCGCCCAGAACGCCCAATAGAGGGATGCGGGATTCGTCGATTTCGCGCTCGGCCCGGCGGGTGAGCCACGCCACCGCGGGTATTGCGGCGGCATCGGCTGCGATCCAGACCGGCGGCGTCAGAAATCCGTCGGGGATATGCATTCCGGAGTCCTCACAGTAGCATGATCCTTCGCCGCGTGTCACACTGTCCTAGCGTGATCGTGGGAACCGGAATTGACCTCGCGGAAGTGGACCGCATCCAGGCCGCCATCGAGCGCTACGGCCCGCGCTTCGTCGAACGCATCTACACACCCGGCGAGATCGCGTATGTGGAACGGAAGGCCAACCGTTTTGAACGCTACGCCGCCCGCTTCGCCGCCAAGGAAGCCGGGATGAAGGCGATCGGCACCGGCTGGCGGCGCGGCATCCGCTGGCACGATTTCGAGGTCGCCAACCTGCCCGGCGGCCGTCCGACGCTGAACCTGCATGGCAAAGCCGCCGAGTTCGCCGCTCGCCTGGGGGTGAAGCGGATCGCCTTATCGCTCACGCACACGGCGCAGTATGGGATGGCGTTTGTGATTTTGGAAGACTAGCTCGCTCTCCGCAACACGTCCTCTACGGCGTCCGGGTGCTTGGCGATGACCGCAAGCAGCACTCGCGTTGGCGCGTCCGGTCGAGACCTGCCCTGCTCCCAGTTGCGCAGCGTGGCCGGCGGAAGGCCGAACTTAGTCGCGAACTCCGACTGGCTCAGCCCCATCTTGGCCCGAAGCTTTCTCACGTCGATTTCGGGAATGTGAACCAGCGTCACGTGGATTCGCGTGCTCCCTCCGCGGGTCCACGCGATCGCCTCGTTCAGCCCCTGGATGATGCTCGCGCCAACGGTCTGGCACTTTGGTGCCACCGCCTTCTTCAGGGGCTTCGTCGTCTTCTCGGCGGCCATTTTCGACCTCCTCACACCTTTCTCGGATATCCGGCGACCAGAACCGGCACCAGCCGTTTCATCGCGTTCTGCTCGGCCTTGCTTAGGTGTCCTTCCATCCCTTTGCGTATGCTGAAAGCAGAAACAACGGCAGACGCTGCTGTGCTAGTAGTAGATCACTCGAGCACCACCGCGAATGCCCAACCCGGCAACGCCCACCGGGTCTTCCTGACGCCCCCCGTCTCCGGAATGATCTCACCTGATCGCTGCCACGCGCCAACATCGGTGCCAGGCACCACCTGGCGCCGATCCGCCGGCGATTTCGAGGCTAAGCCTCACCCCCTCAGCCCCTTGCAGCCATTTTTCGGCCCTCCAAAAACCGCCCCCACCCGCGCCTCCCCCCCCCACTTTCCGCGAGAACTTCTCCCCACTCCCATCACTACTGTTTCAACATGCCTCGCCGACCCCGATTCGCACCTCCCGGCCTCGCCCTCCACGTCACCCAGCGCGGCAACTTTGGACAACGCACCTTCTTCACCGACGCCGATCGTCTCCATTACCTGAACCTCCTCGCGCGCCATTCCGAGGAGCACAACGTGCGCGTCATCGCCTGGTGCCTGATGTCCAACCACAGCCACCTCATCGTGATTCCCGACGAGGAAGACGCTCTCTCGAACATGATGGAGCGCCTCGCCGGCGAGTACGCGAAGTTCCTCAACAGCCGCCTGCGGCGAAGCGGGCATTTGTGGAAAGACCGCTATTTTGCCTGTGTTTTGGATGAAAAACACTTCGCCTGCGCGCTTCGCTACGTGGAGCTGAACCCGGTTCGGGCGCGCATCACCGCGCGCGCCGAGGAGTATCGCTGGTCCACGGCGGCGGTGCATTTGGGATTGAAGAAGGCGCCGCCGTGGCTGGACACGCAAACATTTGAGAGCCGCTTTGATTTGGACTACTGGAGGCTCGCGCTGGGCGCGAAGCAGCCGCGCCGCGAGCTCGCCGCGATCCGCAAGGCCACCCGCCACGGCATCCCGCTCGGCTCCGCGCGCTTTGTAGCGGAGCTGGAGGAGCGGTTCGGCGTCTTGTTTCCACGGCCCAAACGCGCGGATCGAAAAGCGGCCCAGAAGCAACTGGGGTCACTTTTTGCGGATCTTTTTTCCACAGCCTAAGCTACTGCAGAAAAGCCGGATATCGCGTTCCAACCTCCCACATCGGTGCCTGGCACCACCAGGCACCCTCGTGCCGCCATGGCCCCTCGTTGCCTGCCTTCACTCCACCCAA
This sequence comes from Bryobacteraceae bacterium, assembly GCA_019748195.1. Taxonomy (GTDB): domain Bacteria; phylum Acidobacteriota; class Terriglobia; order Bryobacterales; family Bryobacteraceae; genus JAIEPW01. The sequence goes on along the minus strand of JAIEPW010000006.1, from coordinate 50,315 downwards.
ACCCGAGTACCGCGTTCTTCCCGACCAATCGCTCAGTTGTTCCGAATACCGCGGACCACGGATTGATCCAGACTCGTCACGCTGAACCGCCCGACACAGCCTCCAGCAACCGCCGCAGATCGCCTTCGAGCTTCCGGAAAGATCTGCAGGCACGCGCCTCCTTCAAGTCCATTAACGACGCGAGAGCCGGCTGGTCAACAGTTTCCGAATAACCGTTTGGCATCCTTCGGCTGAGCCATTCCTTAGCACCTCGAACGCCCTCCGGATCGACCGGAAGATCGTCCGCGGAACTCAGTCGGCCCTCTCGATGCAGCGATGGCGCCGATGCCAAGAACCACGCCTCGAATTCGCATTTCGCCAGCACGACCCCCACCGGCACACTCGGCAGCGCGACGTGAACGCGACGGCGCAGGGCCTCTCCAGCCACGGCCGGACAATCATCGTCAGCATCGATAAGAATCAGTACGCCTCCCTCCGGACCGGCCTTCAGTTTTGCAAGACGCGCGAAGCGCTCGATCTCCCCCGCCTTCAACAAGCTGGACCGGCTGGCGCGGATCGGATGGAGAAAATCCGCGAACAAACCCATTTCGAGGGCAAGCCGCCGGGCAAGCAGTGGTACCGCCTGCACTTCCCCGTGACCCTCCACCACAATTCCAATTGCCGGCATGTTGAAGGTCACTCGAAAAGATTGACCTGAGCTGCCTGGGATACCGCTTCCGGGTCTGGCGTCAGTTGGTCGGCGCGGAGCAGCTCGCCCGCCGTGTACAACTGGTCCCGCAACGCCGCTCTTCCGGCGCCGTCGATTCCAGCAATGCGGGAACCGCCTTCTCGCGTGGAAACAGCCAGGATCGAATCGGAGTTGATTTCCTTGCGGTCCAGCAGATCCGGGCTGTGGCTGGTCACCAGCACCTGCACCCGGCGGCTTGCCTCCGTCAAAGCGTCGAACAGCAGTCCCGCCGCGGCGGGATGCAGCGCGATTTCCGGCTCCTCAATTCCCACCAGCGTCACTTTCGAGCTCTCGCCATTCCAGGAATGGAACAAAGCCACGAGAATCCCCAGCGCTCGCAGCGTTCCGTCCGACATGTTGGCCGCCAGGAAGCGCCACGGAGCCTTGGACCCGGCCACGTCTTGCTTGAACTCCAGTGTTTCCTTGGGACCGATGTCTCGCGACTCCACCCCGCGGACGCCCGGAACCACTTTCGCCAGGTACTCCTCGATTCGGGCTTTTGCCGGCGGGTGGCGGCGCGATAGCTGCTTCACCACGCTTGCGATGTTGCTCCCGTCTCGCGCCAAAATTTCTCCCGAATCAGGCTGCTGAAGATCCCGGATCACGTCCGGGTTCAAATTGTGAAAGCTCATCGCCGCCAGCGCGTCGTATACCGGACGGAACTCCGGCAACCCGCTCGCGTTGACCAGGAACAGACGGTCCGGCAGGACCGCCGGAAAAGTCCGGAGCGAGCCCGTGACCCTTCCGCCGGAAACCCGGAACTCGCGCTGCTCTTCCAGCAGGCCCTGGACCGCGCACTCTTCCGTCTGCACTTCAAAGCCGCCGGAAGGGCGTGCGGCTATCGTGAACGCGTAGTACGCGCGAGAGCCGTCGCCGAGCGTCATGTCCAAGCGAATGCCAAAATGGTTCGGGTGGCCGCCGGAGCGCCGCCGCACTTCCTGTATTCCTCCACGCTCCCGCAGCGCATGCTCCACGGAGCCGCGAAGGGAATCCGCGACAAACCGCAGCGCGTCCAGGAAGTTGCTTTTACCCGAGCCGTTCGGCCCAACTAGGAATGTCAGGTCGCGAAGAGTCACATCGGCTGCGGCGAAGCTCTTGTAGTTCTTCAGCCGGACCCGCTGTATGGACGCCGATCGCTGCATCGAAACCTGAGGATACCAGTCTCACTCCACCCCAAACGCGAGCAAAACATTCCCCGGAAACCCGCCCCACGTCCCATACCCCGAATTCACGAACATCATCCCGCCCGCGAACGTTGGACCCGATGCGTCCATTGACCCGCCGTTCGCCTTCACCCCGTTCACCGTCGGAAACTCGCGCGCCGTGTCGTACTCCCACACGATCCGCCCGTCCCGCGTCGAATACGCGCGCAGCCGCCCATCCACCGACCCCGAAAACACCAGCCCCGGAATCGCCGTCACCGCCGCCGATTGCGCGGGCGAGCAGCCCGGACGGTCGTGACACGGCGGAGCCGGCGTGTGCCAGATCTTCTCCCCCGTTGCCACCTGCAGCGCGAACAATCCGCCGCCCACCTTCGGATCGGGCTTCATGCGCACCCCCGGCTTCAGCTCCGGGTCCTGGAACACAATGTCCGACACCGCCACATAAACGTTCGTGTTGTCCGACGCCGTGCCCCACTGCACGCCGCCCAACTCCCCGCCCCGGCCCACGCCCGTCTTCCACAGCACCGCGCCCTGCTTGTCCGGATCCAGCGCCCAGACAATCCCCGACTTCTGCCCCACCACCAGCACATCGCGATTCCGCAGCGACACCAGATTCACGCTGCTCCCGATATCGTGATCCGGCCCGCGCGGGTCCGGACAATTGGTTTTGTCCGGCGTCACGCACGCCACGTTGAACGCATCCGCCGGCGTCAGTTGGCGGTGCCACACGATCTTCCCCGAATCGAGCGCAATGGCGAGCACGGCGTCCGACGTCGTCGTCGCCGGGTGCGAGTGGTTGTCGCCGGTGCCCGCGTACAGCACCTTCCGCTTCACGTCTATGGTCGGCGAGTTCCAGATGGCCGCGCCCGACGGTCCCCACAATTGCGTTCCGATCTTGTTCTTGCCGCGCTTGGTGGGCTCCTCCACAAACGAGTACGCGGTCCACAGCTTGGCTCCCGTCGCCGCGTTCAAAGCCACTACTCCGCCGCGGGATACGCAGCATTCGTACTTGGGATTCACCGCCGGTCCATCTTCCGTGGTCGACAGCGGCACGTACAGTTTGCCGTCGTGATACGCCGGAGCTCCCGTCACCCGCACCAGGTTCGATTCATCCGCCGTCGCCTTCCACACCAGCTTCCCCGTCTCCGCATCCACTGCGTAAGCGCGAGCCCGCGAATCGCCGAAGAACGCGAGATGGCGATCCCCCACCTTCGCCACGGTGATCGCGCTGCGTACATTGCCGGTCGCCTCAAAAATCCAGTGATAGCAGCCCGTGGCCGCGTCCAGCGAATAGACGCTGCGATTCGCGCTGCCGGTAAACACGCGGCCGCCTACCACCGTCGGCTGGCCGTAGGCGATGATGGTGCCGGGGAGTCCGAACGCCCACTTCAGCTTCAGCTTTGGAAGCTGCTCCGCGGTGATGGTGGTGTCCTTCTGGAAGCGCAGGTTCTGGAGCCCGTTTCCCCATCCGTTCCAGTTCGGCCCGGTCATGCGAAACGTCCTGCCCGCCGCGCAGGCGCCGGTCATCACCGCTTTCGTCATGCCCAGCTTCTTCGCGGTGATGTGTTCGGCCAGCAGCTTCTTGTCCGCGTCACTCAGCCCCACGGACTGATCCCGCATTAGCCCGCTGACCATCGATTCGTACACCAGCTCCGGCGACATCCGCGCGATCGTTTCCCGGGGCGGAATGCGCGCCGCCCCGCGGACGTCATGACACAGCGCGCACGCCTTCTTGTAAAGCGCCTCCGCATCGGGCGCCTGCGCCAGCAGCATCATGGGAATCATCACCGCGAGTAACGTCCGCACCATGCGTGTGATTATATCCGGCGCGACCGTATATCCTGAGAGGGTGATGAACCCATCCCAGGGGCAACCCAAAATTACGCTTACCGAATCTCCCGATTACCGCTTGGGCTACGCCAACAGCGTGCAGATCCGGGTGAACCTCTGGGACTTCTGCCTGCTGTTCGGACGCCTGGACCAGAGCAGCCCGGAGAGCGTCACCATCGAGAACTTCCAGGGCATCTACTTAAGCCCGCAGCAGGCTAAGGCGCTTGCCAACGTGCTGAATCAGAACCTGCAGCAGTATGAGGCCACCTTCGGCGAAATCCGTTTGGAACCGCAGCCGCACGGCCCCATCCAGTGACCGCGAAGCGCCTAAGCACCCACCTGATCCTGCTGGCGGTGGTGGCGGCGATTGTCTTCGGATCCCACGCGCCGTTTCTGCGCCTTCCCTTCTTCTGGGATGAGCTGGGACAGTTCGTTCCCGCCGCGCTCGACATTTATCGCGAGGGCCTGTGGGTGCCTCGCTCCACCACTCCCAACGTGCATCCCCCGGGCGTGATGGCTTATCTTGCCGCCGCCTGGAGCGTAGCTGGTTACTCCATTCTTTCTACACGCTTAGCAATGCTGCTGCTCGCTTCCGCGGGAGCTTATGTCAGCTTTTTACTGGCGATCCGCCTGACGCAAGGTGTGCCGGGCGCGCCGGCGTTTTCGGCGGTGGTGTTTTTGATTTTGTCTCCGGTTTTTTACACGCAGGCCATGATGGCGCAGCTCGACATGCCCGCTATGTTGTTCACAGCGCTGGCTTTGTTGTTATTTCTCGAGCGCCGGTACGCCTGGAGCGCGGCCGTCTGCTGCATCTTAGTGATAACAAAGGAGACAGGGCTGGTGGCGCCGGCGGTTTTTGGGATGTGGATGCTGGCGAGGGAGCGGGATTTTCGCCGCGCGTTGTTCTTTGTCCTTCCCCTTCTACCACTTACGGGGTGGTTGCTGTATCTGCGCAATGCCACCGGGCACGTGCTTGGAGATTCCGGATTTGCGCACTATAACGTGAGTTATGCGCTGCATCCGGTGCGGATCGCGGTGGCTCTGCAGCGGCGGCTCTACTTTCTATTCGTTCAATGTTTCCATTGGGTTGGGGCCATCGCGATGCTGCGCGCGTGGATCCAAACGAAGCTTTTCCGGCGGCGCGAATGGGAGATCGCGGGGTGGCTTGCCGGGGCTCATGTGCTGGCGGTTAGCCTGCTCGGAGGAGCCACTCTAGAGCGTTATTTAGTGCCCATTTTGCCCATTTTGTACGCCGGAATCGCCGCTTCCTTGTGCTTAGCACCGACGTTTTGGAGGATCGCCGGGCAGGTAATTCTGGCTTTGGGGCTGCTTGGATCCCTGTTTTTGAACCCGCTCCACCCGTTTCCGTACGAAAACAACCTGGCGATGGTTGACTTTGTCAACCTTCACCGCCAGGCGGCGGAATACCTGGAACGGAACTTCAGCAATGTCCGCGTGGCAACGGCGTGGCCGCTGACCGCCGCCCTGCGCAACCCGGAGTTGGGATTCGTGGAGATCCCGTTCGAAACCTTGGAGACCAGCGATTTTCACTCAGCCAGCATTGCCGCCATCGACCCGCGCGTCCGGGTGCTGGTGCTGTATTCGCGGACCTGGGAGCCACAAGGCGGGCTGCTCTCCATCCCCTGGGTGCGGGCATTGCTGGAGCAATACTATGACTACGAACCGGCGTCCAAGGGGCGGGACACGGCGTACCGGTTGGGTTTCCGGCCGATGATCGAATTCCGGGAGCGGGGGCAGTGGATCGAAGTGCTGGTGAAGATGTAGCTTAATAGCGCAGGCTGAAATCGAGCATGTTCCAGTTGATGACCAGGAACAGGAACCCGATGGAGGCGAGCGCGATGCTTCCTTCCACCAGCTTGAAGAGCGCGCTATTCTTCCTGCGCCAGCTCTGCATGCCGTGCCAGATGGCGAAGGCAGCGCCGCACATCGCCACCACGATCAAAGCTTGCGTAAGGTGCAGGCGCGTGTCCAATGGAGAGGACAGCTTCCCGATCTCGCCGGCAGCGGCCGGCTGGAATGCCATGGCCCAGAGGGCAAGCGCGAGAAGTTGTAAAGCGCAGGCGAAGCGGACCCAGCGGCGCCGCCGCAGTTGCGTGGAATCGACTTCGAGACGTTCGCCGTAATAACGGCGGATTAGCGCCGCGACGGGCCAGAACAGCAGGGCGAGCGCGAGCACGCCCAGCGAGAAACCGCCGATCGCAAGATGGACTTTCTGGTTGGCCCAGAAGCCCGCGCGTTCGAAGACGAAGGCGGCGAAATCGGTAACCGCGACCAGTCTTCCGTTGGGATCGCCAATGAAGCGCAGTCGCCGTTTCTGGGATTCGCTTTCGAACAACATCGGTCCGATGGCGCGCCACTTCTCGGGCTGTCCACTGTCGGTGCGGAACGCGTCGGTCTGGAGGCGGCCATCCGGGAGCGCGGTGATTTCGGCTTCGCCGAGGATGCCCAGCGGCTTGAGCAGGGAATGGTCGGCGCGGCGCGAGGTGAGGTAAGTGCCGGCGACGATTTTCGAATCCGCCGGGCCGTTGGAGGTGGTGGGCGGCGAGGGGCGGGTGTCGGGGAAATAGCGGTCGAGGACCTGTTTCCAGAGCCAGCCTCGGGAATTGGCGCCGCCTTTTCCGGCGGAGTTGTAGCTGAGGAAAATGCCGAGGTTCTTTTCGTGGACGAGGTGGAGGTCGCTGTGGAACCAGCCGGTGTCGCCTCCGTGCCCGATGATGCGGAGGCCGTTCTGCGATTCTTCGTAGAAGCCGAGCGCCATCGCGTTCATGTCGGGCGTGAGGCCCTTCTGGCGCTGATACATCTGGCGGGCGGTTTCTTCCGTGAGGATGCGATTCTCGCCGAGCTTGCCGTAGTTCAGGTGCGCGGTGACAAATCGCGTCATATCGAGGGCGGAACTGGACAGGCTGCCGGCGGGCCAGCCGCCGACGAATTCGAAGCCCTTCGGCTTGCCGGAGGCGAGCGCGTAGCCTTCGGACATATGGGGCTGCAGCGCGGGGGGAAGGGGCTGGCGGAAGCTGGACTGCTTCATGCCGAGCGGCGTGAAGATGTGCTTTTCGATGTAGTCTTCCAGCTTTTCGCCGGAGACGCGCTGCACGATGTAACCGGCGAGCGCGGTGGCGTAGTTGGAGTAGGCGGGAGTGGCGCCCGGCGCGAACAGCGGTCGCGGCTGGCCGTTCTTCAGGTAGTTTTCGAGGGAGGGCAGGTCTTCGGCGCGACTGACGAACAGGTCCTTGATGGTTTCTTCATATCCGCTGGTGTGCGTCATGATGTGGCGCATGGTGAGGCCGGCGGGGACGCGGAAGTCGAGGTACTGATTGACGTCCTGGCCGAGGTTGATCTTGCCCTGCTCCACTTGTTGCATGACGCTGGTCCAGATGAAGAGCTTGGAGACGGAGCCGGGGCGGAAGAGCGTGAGGGCGGGATCGACCGGCTTTTTGTTGGCGACGTCGGAGTAGCCGTAGCCTTTGGCGAAGAGGACTTCGCCGTCTTTCACGACGGCGATGGTGAGGCCGGCAAGGTCCTCGCGGGCAAGTTGGAGGGGGATGATGCCGTCGAGGAAGGGAGCGAGGTCGTCCTTGGTGAGGGTGGGCTGGGCGAAGAGGGTGGTCGCGGAGAGGAGGAGGGTGAGGGGGCGCATGGGTGATGAGGATATCGCAGTTGGGGGTTGGCGAGAGTGGTAGACTCTCACAGCTCAACGGCACGCCGCGATCACCGAGCGGATTCGATAGCCGTGCACGATTGTGAGGAGTAAGTGAGCCGACTGCAAGAGCAAGAAGCTCTGTGCGGCCCGACGGCCAACGAGAAAGGGTGTCGAACGGAGGTGAGGACCGTTCAATCGGCTCTGCTCTCGATCACAGCAGAGGTGGACGCGCCCGTTCTGGACGCCTACTTAGAAGCTCCTCTGCAGGACGAGTACGATTTCTGAAAAACTGTCCACGCCACCGCGAACCGCTCTGCCAGTGCCGCGTTGGAGAACTGGTACTCCTCTTGAAGTCCACTTGAACTGCGAAACGTTAGCGCTCCATAGAGCACGAGCGGAATCTGGTAGTTGTCGCGGAATCGTCGATCAGGGCTACCGTCTTTGTTCACCTTCGCCCATGTTTGGCCGACGACCTGACTGTCCGAGGGGATGAACTCCTCCTCAACAAAACGTACGTTCCGAAACTCCAGCTTGATTTCTGACGCGTCAATCAGGGCGAACGCTTGCCTCGATGCCCGGTACAGAACGAAGCCGGGATACAGGTACAAATCCCCGCCGTTTCGGTTCGCCAAGTGCGGAACCTTCTGCTCCCACCCGAGAAGATCGCATGAGGACAAAGCGAAGGAAACAGCTTCGCGAGTGATAGCTTCGCTTGCTGCTGAGCGCTCCGCTGAACGGTTGATTCCACGCCGGTCTAGCGTATCCCAGATTCTCTTGCAGCCCGACAAAGCGGCGAACTCATCTCGCATTCTGTAGTACGGTTCGGCTTGCGCGGGATCAATTTCGATCTGCGTCACCAATATCGTTAATCGAAGCTGCTCCCGCAGTTCCTGCAACTTGGCGTCTGCGATCTCGGCCGTCTCCTTACGCAGTGCGAAGGCATTCTTGAACACACGCTTGAAAAGGAACCCGCTGTCCCAAGCTGCGTGCCGTCGCTGCGCGAAGCTTGCTTCTCGCTCAGCACTATTTACGTCGCTGGCCAGCGTGGAGCGCTCGTCGTAGGCTTCCTGAGGAGCTCAGTGCTCGAACTGCGGATTTCCCTGGTAGTGCTAGGCTCGACGGGCGTGAACAATGTCTCCGAGAGAGATAAAGGTGCAATGCTCGGTGCGACACCACTTCCCTCGTCTCGCGGCGCGACGTCGAGACGCTGACGTGCAGACACACCGGTCCCGGGGATGCTGACGTTGCCATAGACGCCTCGCGGACCAACATTGACGCTAAAGGGGGAGGCACCTATGGTGGCGCTCAAGCCTCTACTCGTCAGGTTGAGTTTGATACCCGGCAAGAGCTTGAAAGACTTTCGAAATCGCCAACTCATGCTACATCTCCATTCGACATCCGATTATCCTGCCGCGCATACGGGACGGCGGTTCGGGGGGATAGCCCCGATGATTCCCTTACGATGGATTCAACCAATCGGCATAGTTCGCGGCATTCCTCCCATCACAAGCTTATATCCCTGATCTTCCTCACAGTATCACTCAATGGCATGATTCGCGAGGAAGTCTTCCTCCGCTCCGAAGGCTATTTGCTTTACCTGAACTTGCTCGCCGGGAGTGCTGGTTTCGGTGCTGGAATTCGGCGCTGACTTGCGATGGCTCGGGGCATTCGTAAGCGACGGCGCTCGCTGGCGTTGGGTGGGAGAGGTGCTGCGGCGGATTGCGGAGGGTTTCCGGTCGCCGCTCGACGAATGAAGGCGGGCGGAATGCAGGTCGCACCAGACATTGTGCTTACAGCGGCTTCACGGATGGAGGTCGCGGGGAATGAGGCAACCGTCCCGAAATACATGTCTTTCTAATTACAAGTTCCTATTTTGTCAGAAACATGCATTGCACGACGGCTGATTGCAGTGTGTTAACACAACGCGGTCGCACTCCGATTCGTCACTCTACAGTACAATGGCGAGTATGCCTGCAGCGCCTTTCGCTATACCGGAAGCCGTGGTCGATTGGATTAGAGATGTGTTCGCCCAGGTAAATCTGCGGAGTTCGTCAACTCTCTCGCGCATCCCGACAACGTGGGAGACGACACTCGACCATGGTCTAATTGGTCACCTGGCGGAGTTCGCCGCACCATTTCGGTTTTCCTCGAACTGGGTTGTAAACCTGGAAACGCACTTCATAGGAGGAGGACGATTCTGGGGCTCGTGGGAGATCGCGGACATCGGCATTTTGATTATCTTCCGCCAGCGCGGGCACATCCTCGGGACGAAGTTAGCCTTGCTTCAATCCAAGCGGCTCTATCCTGATGAGATCGAGAGCGCGACGGACGCCCTTCCAATCGACTACCGCGTTGGATTCGCTAGGCTCCTTGCGACTGACAGCGAGTATCGGTCGAGCGTTAAGACCCGGGCGTTCCATTTCTCACGTGACTCCCGGTATAGGGCACTGGAATTTGCGGCCCAGCAGTACAGTGCAATTCTTGATTATACGAATAAGCATGGTATTCCTGTTCATTATCAGCTCTACAATCCCGTCGAAATACCGTGGATGACTGAACTGCCCGCCGACGCGAACGGACCAGCACCAGTCACAGCAGTGACGGTCGGTTGCCGAGTCATCAATGCTGTTGTTCTACACGAAAAGCTCCAACGCGCAGCTCTATCAAAAGGGCAGCACCCGTCCTTCGTTCAAGTAGCCGGAATGCCGAAGGGCTGGGAAAAAGAGTTCTGGAGCCTACAACATTTCGTCGCCGACCTCGTCATCGGGTGCAAGGAAGGGTACCTCGCAGGAACAAATCCCGTGGAGGATGAAGGACTATTCCGAGTTTTCAATCTCCGGAGTGGACCAATGTCTGCAGCAATTTCAATCAACATCGACGCACCAGGATGACTTGCAGCCCAAGCGCGGGGCCACCTCTGTGCTTGGTCCGGTGCTGTTCCTTAGCAGGAATTGAGCGGACGCCCCAGTGCGCCGGCCAACCCCAACTGCTTTCAGCCGAACTTTGGTCCTTCGTGATCCTCTCCTCATGCGCGTCGGGCCGCTCATGCGTTAGAAAAATACGCGCCACGTTTCAGGGCGCAGGTTCACGGAGGCTTTCAACGGCGGAGCAATCGTGAAAACGTGCGGATCTTTGGCGAACAGGTGAACGCGGTAAATGCGCCATTCTGTCGGCCTTTCCTCCGCAAGTCCAAGCTCGTTCCGGCTCAAGTAGAACGGCGTCCGCGCGGACCCGTTTGTAGTTTTCACCTCGATAAGGCGCGTGCAGCCGCTGCGGTCGAAAGACAGCACATCGTAGCCAGCGCCGTCGCCGTCTTCTGCGGCGACCCACCGAACCTTTCCGGCCAGATCAGTCCGGTCGGCCTCGGAGAGCTGGCGCCGTTCGAGATCAACTACAAAGGACTCGCCAGCTCTGCCCAGCGACCTGTTGCGATAGTCACGCTCTACCGGATCAAACTTCTGAACAAGCCTGCGCAAGCGGTCCGGAATCGGCTCTGCGGGAGCGGAGAGGATCGGCACCTCAACGAAGACCGTAGACGGTGGCGCAGTCGTTTGAGACGCCGGGACCACATCAAGAATCGCTGGGTGTTGCGTCAGGTAACGGTCGATGGCGTCGAAAATCGCGTTCTGGTAATTCCGTTTGGGAATGTAGCCCGGGATCCAGGGCATGCCGAGTTCGTCGAGGACGGCCGAAATGTTCTGGTGTTTGAACTCGATGGATCGGTGCGTCCTGCCGATCTTCGTCATCAATGCCCGGCTGTGCCTCAACTTGACGTACGGCTGGCCGGAAAGATCGGCCTCAAGCATGTCGAAGTAATCAGCTACAATCGCGTCGAGCTCGTCATTCTGCCAGGGTGTCCCGATCCTCGCGTCGTCAGCCATGTCGCCCGCCTTGTGCGCTTCGTTCACGCTTCACGGTAGATCTTCTCACACGTTACAGCGGAGTGGGTCTTGACAGCGGAGTGGGTCTTGCGTCGCGCCCGCGCGGGAGTATGTGCGCTGGGAGCGTGGTGTGGGAGGGGAGCGCCAGTGCCGGCGAGCGCGTTGGACGCGAACCGGGTCCGATTCCGAAACCCGTTCGTTCCGGTTCTGCGGTTCACGGTGGGGGCTAGTCAGCACCAGGGTCGGCATTTGGGGTAGGGGGAACAGGCACTCGGGAGGCAATGCCAGTTCCGCGTGTTCCGGACGCTCCAGAAGGCCGATTGCGCTGTCGTGAGTCTGGAGTCACGCGAGTTGCTGGAATGACGCGGCGCGGTATGCCGAAAGGGTTCCTCCTTCATCGGGTGATCTGGAGCAGGTGGACTGACACCCCGATGCCATAATCGGGGCCTGAAGGCCCCTACCGCCTGAAGGCGGTTCTACAAGCTGCACGAGTATGTGCGCCAATTCCCTTCGTTGGAGCGCATGGGAATGTTTGCGATCTTCCACGGGGCCTGAAGGCCCCTACCGCCTGAAGGCGGTTCTACAAGCTGCGCGAGTATGTGCGCCAACTCCCTTCGTTGGAGCGCATGTGGGAGTGTTCGCTATCTTCAACAGGGCTACCCCTGAAGGCGGTTCGACAGCCTGCGTCTTGCAGCAGGATCGTGTGCCGCTCGCTTACGCATCGCGGCTCCCTATTTTCTTGACGGGTCTTCCGCGGGGTTGGTATGCCGGTGGCCTCAACTGGGCAGGTGTCGCAACGGAGCGCATCGCTGCCGGACTGGGCCGAACGTCTGATGGCGGAGCCGGCGGTTTCGGACGGCCGCGCGGGGGGCGTGGCCGGCAGACTGGTGTGTTGTCGGACGCTTGGGTCGCCGGGGGTGGGGTTAACGGGGCCTGAAGGCCCCTGCCGCCTGAAGGCGGCACTACAAGCTGCACGAGTATGTGCGCCAACTCCCTTCGTTGGAGCGTGAAGTGATCAGGTCGCCTGGGAGCTTGAGCGCGTTTGACGTGGACCGGGGTCCGGTTCCGGAACCCGTTCGTTTCGTTTCCGCGGTTCACGGTGGGGGCTGGGCCGGAGATTCTGGGTCAGCACCAGGCTCGGCATTTGGGGCAGGCGGAACGGGTGCGGGGGTCGGCGGGGTGTCCGGAGTGATGGGGAGGCAGGAGTGCCAGTTCCACGTGTTCCGGAGGACCGTCGCTGGGGGCAGGTGGAACTGGCGCCGCTCGCGGTGGAGCAGGCGGAACAGGCACTCGGGGGGCGGCGCCAGTTCCGGGTGTTCCGGGGGCTTGCGGACCCTTAGCCCAAGAAGATCACCAAGCGCTGGAGTTGTGAGGCTGGAGTCGTTGCAAGTTGTTGGAATTGGGCGGCGGGGTATGCCGGATGGGGTATACCTCCTTAGTCCGGGTATATGGAGCAGGTGGAACTGGCACCCTTCGCCTGGCGTTCGCCCGGACGCGGGGACTGGAGGGCCCGGATGGCCTAGAAAGGCGGTTTTCCCACTTTGCTGTTGTGAGTCTGCGAAGGCGATGTCATGGGGAGCGCTGGGAGCAGGCGCCGTCGCCGAAGCGACCGTACTTTTTGCCGTTGAGGACGATGTCGGGGCCGGATTTGCGGTAGGCGAGCTCGTCGCGGTCGCCGTTTCGGAAGATCAGCGTGATGGCGCCCTGGTGGTCGTCGCCGTCGGCGAGCCAGTGGCCGCTATTCGCGCTGGAAATCACGGCGGCGCCGGCGGAACCGGAACCATGGGTTTCGCCGCCGCGGGAGAAGGTTCCGTTGGCACAGAGATTCAGCACTTCCTGCCGCGAGTAGGCGCCGCCGCTGGCGCCCTGGTAGTAGTACATGTACTGGCCGGCGATGGCGTCGCGCGCGGCGAATTTCGCGGGCTCGGAGAACATCACGGTTGCGGCAAGGGCGTCGGCGTGAGCCTTCAGCCTGGCGTAGTTGGCGTTGGTGGTGATGGCGAGGATGACGGCGGCATCGCCGAAGGGGGAGAGGACGGCGATGACGCGGGCGGTGACGGGGCCTTCGGCGGAGGCGCCGGCGAGTTCGCCGGCGAGGGCTGGGGAGGCGCCGGCCTGGGTGGTCTGGATGGGCGCGGCGGCGACGAGCTTCATGCCGGCTTCTTCGAGTCCCGCGGCGTAGCCGGCGCGGAGTTGGGGTTCGCCGGTGCGGCGCTGGAAGCGGATCACGATGAGGCCGGGTTCGGTGGGGGAGCCGAGCAGGAGGAGGCCGTCGCGTTCGGCGGCATTCCAGTTGGGAGGCGGGGCGAAGCTGAGCCCCCACTTGGGCTGGTGGAAGCGGCGGGCGTGCGGGGTTTGCGGTGACGCTTGGGCGGGCAGGAAGGTGATGGGCTCATCGAGGTCGCCGCCGCTGAGGGTGAGGCGGCCGGGTGCGAGGTCATAGGCGTAGCGCTCGAGCTCGCCATCGTCGGAGCGGAAGGTGAGCCAGCCGTCCTGGAGCTTGCAGACGCCGCGATCGTTGTCGACGGAGCAGCGTCCGCCGGGTTCAAAGCGGAGGGTCATGGTGACGCCGGAAACTTGGGCTCGCCACTCGCCGAGGAGGCCGGCTGGGAATTGGGCGGGGGCGAGACAGGGGAGGAGCAGCACCAGCCAGCGCATGCGGGAAGCGTATCACCTTAATGCGGGGGCCTACGAGAGTGGCGGACCGAGAAGTTCGATCCCGTAGCTTTGCATCAGAAGTTCGACGCGAGCGAAATCGGGCTCGCTCATGCCTTTGTTGAGCGCGTGGATGTCTTCAAAGAATCGCTCCGCGCCTGCTGGATTCATCAGTACGAGGAGCTGTGCAGGATCGTCGTGGAAGTTTTGGAACGCGTGCACGGCGCCGCGGGGTGCGAAGGCGGACGCACCCTGGGTGGCGTTGAAGCGCTGGCCGTCGACTTCGAAGGTGATCTCGCCCTGAAGGACGTAAAACCACTCGTCCTCGCGCGAGTGGCGGTGAAGCGGGGGTCCGGAAAGTTTCGGCACGGTGACGTGGACCATGGCTGCGGCGCCGTTGGTGTCGGCGCCGGAGAGTTTCACGCGGACGATTTCGCCGAGGACATCGAGGGGCTCCGCAAGGCGGTGCTCATTGGGTCCGAGCACGAGTGTTTTGCGTTTCATTTCGGGCTGGGTCATGTGCTGTTTACTCTAAACGATTTTAAGGGCAGGCGCAGTTGTGGGATCGGCCGGGACTTGGGCGGCGGCGAGACGGGGAAGCAGGAGCTCCAGCCAGCGCATGGGAGCCAGGGTAGCAGAAACGTGGGGGGGCGCGTTTCGGGGAGGTGGGGAATCGCTGTAAGGGGTTGATGGGACGGGCCTTGGTTACGAGGGGGGAGCGGATCGGCGCCAGGTGGTGGCTGGCACCGATTTTGGGAGGAAAACGGGCTAACCGGTTTCGGTGCAGCCGGTTAGCCTGTGAGGAAAGGCGCCTAGACGGTGTAGCGGTCGGCGGCGATCAGGCGGCCGGCGATTTTGCGGCGCAGTCCGATGACGTCCACGGGCTCGGACTTGGCGAAGCGCTTCAACACGGACAGATTCATGCGCAGCGCGTCGCCCTCGCTGGACGCGGCGAGCACGTTGCGAGCCGAGGATTCCACGATGTCCATGACCTCGGCCGCGAAGACGCGCGACATTTCGTAGGCGTTGTCGGCGTTGCGGCCGGACTCCGCGATCTTGCGCGCGCGCAGGACGCTCGATTCCATGGCGAAGGTGTTCATCAGGATATCGGTGATGGACGCCACCACTTCCTGCTGCTTGTCCAGGTCATTGCCGAACCTCTGGTAAGCGACACCCAGGCAAAGCAGACCGATCTTCTTGGCGTTTTCGATCTTGCGGGTTTCTTCGGCGAAGCGTTCCGTTGAGGTTTCCGTGGAGAGCGCGGGGCCCGACAGCAAGTCAGCCTGCAGTTTCTTCACTGCTTCCACCAGAGGCAGGACGCCCTTCTGAGCGCGCTTGAGCAGCATGCCGGTGGCGAGCATGCGGTTGATCTCGTTGGTGCCTTCGAAGATGCGGTTGATGCGGGAATCGCGATAGGCGTGTTCCACCGCGTAGTCCTGATGGAAGCCGTAGCCGCCATGGATCTGCACGCCCTCATCGGTGACGAAGTCGAGCATTTCGCTGGCGAAGACCTTGATGTAGCTGCACTCGGCGGCGAACTCCTCGACAGCCTTCAGCATGACTTCGCCGGCGTTGGGCATGTCCCAGGAGAAGCCTTCGAGGGCGGCATCGATCATGCCGACGACGCGGTAGCTGGTGCTCTCGCTGGCGTAGATGCGGATGGCCATTTCGGCGAGCTTGGCTTGGATCATGCCGAAGTCGGCGATGGACTGGCCGAACGCTTTCCGCTCCTTGGCGTACTTGAGCGAGATGTTCAGGCAGTCGCGCGCGCCGCCGTTGGCGAAGGGGCCCAGCTTGAGGCGGCCCAGGTTGAGAATGTTGAACGCGATGATATGACCCTTGCCGATTTCGCCGAGGACGTTCTCCACCGGCACCTTGACGTTGTCGAGGTACACGGCGGTGGTGGATGAGCCCTTGATGCCCATCTTCTTCTCTTCCTGGCCGGGGTTCACGCCGGGGTAGGCGCGCTCCACCAGGAACGCGGTGAATTTTTCACCGCCCACCTTGGCGAACACGGTGTAAAGATCCGCATAGCCGCCATTGGTGATCCACATTTTCTGGCCGTTGAGGATGTAGTGCTTGCCGTCGGGAGTGAGGTCAGCGCGGGTGCGGGCCGCGAGAGCGTCGGAGCCGGCCTGGGGTTCGCTGAGGCAATAAGCCGCCACCATTTCGGCTGACGCGAGCTTGGGGAGGTAGCGCTGCTTCTGCTCCTCGGTTCCGAACAGCAGCAGGGGCAGCGTGCCGATGCCGGTGTGGGCGCCGTGCCAGGCCGAATAGGAGCCTTCGCGGGAGACGCCTTCGGCCACCAGCATCATGGAGGTGAGGTCCATTTCCATGCCGCCGAATTTTTCGGGGATGGCAACGGCGGTCAATCCGAGCTCGGCCGATTTCTTCAGAATGGCGACCGCCGCCGCGTGATCCTGATGGCGGATCTTGTCAATGTTGGGGACCACTTCCTTGGCCCAGAACTCGTCGGTGGTTTTCCTGATGGCCAGGTGTTCGGGAGTGAAATCCTCGGGCGTGAAGATGTCGCGCGGGTTGACGGTTTCCAACAGGAACGCGCCGCCCTTCGTTTTCGGAATTGCCGTGACGGTTGCCATGATGACCTCTCTGTTGAGACTGCGTTAATTCATGTTTTCGAAGATGCCGGCGGCGCCTTGTCCGCCGCCGATGCACATCGTTACCATTCCATACTTCGTGTCGCGGCGCTTCATTTCGCGCAGAATGGTGGCGGTAAGTTTCGCGCCGGTGCAACCCAGGGGATGTCCCAGCGCGACGGCCCCGCCGTTGACGTTCAAAGTTTCCAGGTTGAGCCCGGCTTCACGGGCGACGGCGAGCGCCTGGCAGGCGAAGGCTTCATTGAGTTCCACCAGGCCGATATCGTCGAGCTTCAACCCGGCCATCTTGAGAGCCTTGGGGATGGCCACGACGGGTCCAATGCCCATGATCTCCGGCGGAACGCCGCCCACGGCGAAGCTCACGAAGCGGAGCCTCGGTTTCAAGCCGAGTTGACCGGCCATCTTCGCCGACATCACGATGGCCGCGGCGGCGCCGTCGGAGGTCTGCGAGGAGTTTCCGGCGGTGACCTTGCCTTGCGCGTGGAAGACCGGTTTCAGCTTGCCCAACGCTTCCACGCTGGTATCGGCGCGGGGACCTTCGTCCTTGGCGAAGGTGGTCTTCGAGGTCGCGGGCTTGCCGTTCTTGAGCTCGGTGTATTCGACTTCGAGGGGCACGATCTCTTCGTCGAACTTGCCCGCCGCTTGCGCGGCGAGCGCCTTCTGGTGGCTCTGGTAGCTGAACTGGTCGGCGTCCTCGCGGCTGACATTGTACTTGGCGGACACTGCTTCGGCGGTGAGGCCCATGGAAGTGAAGATCTGCGGGTAATGCTCGGCCAGCCAGGGGTTGGGCGCGAACTTGTGCCCGGACATGGGCAGCAGGCTCATGCTTTCGGCGCCGCCGGCGATGACGATATCGGCGCCGCCGGACCGGATCTTTTCGGCGGCCATGGCGATCGACTGCAGGCCGGAGGAGCAGAAGCGATTGATGGTGACGCCCGGCACCGAATCGGGAAGCCCGGCGCGCATGGCGCAGATGCGGGCGACGTTCATGCCGCTTTCGGCTTCCGGATTGGCGCAGCCCATGATGACGTCGTCGATCAGGTTCTTGTCAATTTGCGGATACCTGTCCACGAGCGCGCGGATGACCATGGCGCCCATGTCGTCGGGACGGTAGGCGCGAAGCGTGCCGCGGCCGGACTTGCCGACCGCGGTGCGCAGACAATCGATGATTACAGCTTCTTGCATCTCAACTCCATTTCAGTGTACCGGCGCCGTGGTTTGGGCAACCGGTTTATCGAGGAAAAAGCCGGCGAGCTGCTGGGCTTCGGCTTCGCCAAAGCGCGCCAGCAGGTTCGCCAGCATGACCACCACCAACTTCTCGCCGGGGTAAACCATCACCATGGCGCGGCCGCCGTCGATGGTCCCACCGTGATGAAGAACGCGCCGGCCCTTGGGGTCCTTACCGGACCGCCAGCCGATGCCGACCCCGGTTTCCTCGCCCGACGCGAGCTTCTGGCTGCGCATCATTACCTCCAGGGTCTCAGCTTTCAGGAAGCCGGGACGCAGGTGCGCGTCCGCGAACTTCGCTACGTCGGCCGCGCTGGCCACCAGACCGCCGCTGGGCCACTTGTAGCCGTTGTCGACGAAATCAGCGTTCACGATTTTCTGATCCCGGGTCTGCGCGTAGAACCCCGTCCGGCCCTCGATTACCTTCTGCCAGTCGTCCCCTTGGGGTGATTGGACCCCCAGCGGGGCGGTTACGTTGTTCCGCAGCAGAGTGAGGAAATCGGCTCCGCCTGCCTGTTCCAGGACCGCTCCCAGCAGGTTGTAGCCGTAGCTGGTGTAGTTGTATTTGGCGCCGGGCTCGGAGAGCAGCGGATCGGACTTGAAGATCGCCAGCCCTTCCTTCAGGGTCGCGCCATACCCTCGCTTGAACACCGGATCGGTCCCGGCGTAGTGGCGAATTCCCGCCAGGTGCCCAGCCAGTTGCAGGATCGAGAAAGGCTTTTGCGAGGGGTAGTCGGCGATGTACTTGTGGACGGGAGCATTCCAGTCGAGCTTGCCCTTGTCAGCGAGCCGCGCGGCGATTGCCGCGGTGTACAGCTTCGACACGCTTCCCAGGCGAAACAGCGTTGCGGGCTCCACGGGCGTCTTTGTTTCCAGGTTGGCGTGGCCGAAGGCCCCGGTCCAGACCAGCTTGCCGTCGCGCATTACGGCGACGGACATGCCGGGCGCCTTGGTGCGGTTCTGGAGGTCCAGCACGAACTCGCGGGCGCCGGCGGGCGGCGCCGGAGTCTGAGAAAGAAGGGTTCCGGCCCAAAGGACCGGGACTGCGACGAATCTGAGGACAGGTGTCATGCGGAATGAAACGTCGGATTTCCCTCAAGGTTCCCAATAATCGCTAGTTCCGCAGTGGTTTCCCGGTCTTCAGCATGGCCGCCATCCGCTCCTGGGTTTTCGGATTGCCGCACAGGCTCAGGAACGCCTCGCGCTCCAGGTCCAGAAGATACTGCTCGCTGACCTTCTGCGGCTGGGAGAGCTTGCCGCCGCAGATCACATAGGCCAGCTTCCTGCCGATTTCGGCATCGTATTCGGAGATGTAGGCGGCCTGCTTCATCATGTACAAGCCGACCTCGAGAGCGGCGAACCCAGGCTCGCCCTGTACGTCGATGTCGGTTCGCGGCTGCCCGGGGGCGTAATCCTTCACCAGGGAGAGGGCGAGATCCTTTGCGTCCGCGAGCAGACGTTCGTAGTTCATCGAGATGCGGTCCTGGCGCGACAGCAAGCCCATTTTGCGGGCTTCTTCCGCGGAGCCCGACACCTTGGCCTGGCCGACGAGTTCGAAGACGCGGCGGGGGTCCTTGAGGCGGGCGATCAGTTCCTTGCAGCCGCCGCCGGCGGGGATCACGCCGACGCCGACCTCCACGAGGCCCATGTACAACTCAGCGGACGCCTGCGCGCGATGGCCGTGCATCGCGATTTCCGCGCCGCCGCCGAGAGTCTGGGCGAAGGGCGCGGTGACCACGGGCTTGGCGGCGTATTTGAGCGCCAGCATCGCCTGCTGCAACTGGTGGATGCTTTGATTGAGCTCGTCCCAGTCGCCGTTCTGGGCGGCCATCAGGACCATCATCAGGTTCGCGCCCACCGAGAAGTTCTGCGCCTGGTTGGCGACCACCATGGCCTCGAAGTTGCGCTCGGTTTCGCGGAGCCCGTCGTAGAGGGCGGCGATGGTATCGCCGCTGATCGAGTTCATTTTCGAATGGAACTCGACGCAGAGGACGCCGTCGCCGAGGTCCACCAGGGAAGCGCCGGCGTTGGACTTCACGACGCCGCGGGCGCGCTTCACGTCGCTCAGCAGCAGGTATTGCGGCGTGGGCGCGATGTCCTGGTAGGAGTTGGTCCGGAAATCGAAGTACTGGCGGCGGGGCTGGCCGTCGTTGTCGGCGAAGCGGTACAGCGAGGCGGCGCCGGAGGCGGCCATCTTCCGGATGTTTTCGGGGATGGGCCGGTTCTCGGACTTCATGCGGTTCAGGACGTAGTCGAAGCCGATCGCATCCCACATTTCGAAGGGTCCGAGCTGATGGGCGTAGCCCCAGCGCATGGCCTGGTCGATGTCGACGATGCGGTCCGCGATTTCGGGAATACGCCCGGCGGAGTACAGGAACAGGTCACTGTAAAGCTGCCACAGGAATGCGCCCACGCGGTCGTCGCCGGCCACCAGTTTGCGCATGCGCTTGCCGAGATCGTCTATGCCTTTCGCCTCCTCGGCGGAGGGAAACCGGACCTTTTGCGCGGGACGGTATTCGAGGGTCTTCATGTCCAGCGCATGAATTTCTTTTTGCGGTCCCACGCGCTTGTAAAAGCCCTGACCGGACTTCTCGCCCAGCCATTTCTTTTCGACCAACTGTTTTTGGATGGGCGGCGTGCGGAATCGCTCCCGCCAGGGATCGTCGGGAACGGCGTTGTAGAGGTTGGTGTTGACGTAGTCCCAGACGTCGATGCCGACGATGTCGAGCAGCCGGAAGCTGGCCGAGTTGGGCAGGCCGATGAGGGAACCGGTGATGGCGTCCACTTCCTCGACGGAGTAGTCGCCTTCGACGGTGATCTTGCCGACGGTGGCGCCGAAGAAGCTGCCGATGCGGTTGGCGATGAAGTTAGGAGTATCCTTGCAGATCACCACGCCCTTGCCGAGGCGGCGATCGCCGAAGTCGCGGACGAAATCGACGACGGCGGGATCGGTCGCGGTGTCGGGGATGATCTCGAGCAGGTGCAGGTAGCGGGGCGGGTTGAAGAAGTGCGTCCCCACGAAGTGCTTGCGGAAGCCAGCGGAGAATCCCTCCGAGATCTGGCGCAGCGGGATGCCGCTGGTGTTGGTGGAGACGATGGAATCGGGCTTGCGTAGCGCCTCCACCTTGCGCCACAGGGCGCGCTTGATCTCCAGATTCTCGGTGACCGCTTCCAGAATCCAGTCGCAGTCCTTCACCTTGTCCAGGTGGTCGTCGAAGTTGCCGGGCTCGACCAGCTTGATTGCGTCCTCGGTAAAAAAGCCGACGGGACGCTGCTTGACGGCGGCTTCGAGACCCTTCTTCGCCGCGGAGTTGCGATCCTCCTGATTGGGGATGACGATGTCGAGCAGAACGGAAGGGATGCCGGCGTTGGCGAAGTGGGCGGCGATGCGGCTGCCCATGGTTCCGGCGCCGAGTACAGCTACTTTTCGGATCGTTCTCATTAAGGATTCCTAAACCGCGAGTTTATCGCAGTTGGCATTCGCATGCTGGAACCTGTATAGCCAAAGTTTACAGTGTTAAGTTTCGTGAGTTGCTGATTCCAAACAGATTTCGGGGCTGCTGTTTAGCGAAGTTTTTCGCGTTCGCGGCGGGCTGCCTCGAAGCGGGGATTGGCAGCGAGGGCGGCGTCGAAGGCCTTGCGGGCGTCCTCGATTTTGTTCTGCTGGGCGAGCGCCTGTCCGAGCCGCCACCAGACCACGGCGGGGGCGGGGGCGAAGCCCTCGGGCGGCAGGGTCTGGAATCGCCGCAGATACTTTTCCGCGCGGGCGGGCTCAGCGGACTGGATGATGAGCTCGCGGGCGGCCTGGAAAAGCGGGTTGCCGTCGTTGGGGACCTTGGCGGCGGCTTCGTCGAGGAGCGCGTCGAGCGCGTCGAACTTTTTGTCTAGGATCAGGCAGCGGACCAGAATGGCGTAGCCCTGCTGGCGATCGGGGGCGATGCGGATGGCGGACCGGGCGAGCCGCGCGGCGGCTTCGGTCCGTCCGGCGTCGATGAAGTGGAACGCCGCTCGCCACTGGACTTCGAAGGAGTCCGGGAATTGCGCGGCGGCTTCGGTGTGCAGCGCGGTGAGCCCGGGCTTGTCGTTGGCGAGTTCGAGCAGATCGAGGCGGGCGAGCATTGCTTTTTCGGGGCTGGGGATGCGGGCGGCGGTGTTTGCGGCATTATCGCGATCGCCCTCCAGGAAGAGAATTTTGGCCAGGCCGGAGAGCGCCTCGGCGTTCTTAGGATCCCACTCCAGGGCGGCCTGGAAGTCCGGCTTGGCGAGGACCGCATCGGGCATGCGGTAGCGGGCCTGGATCAGGCGGAGGCCGCCGAGCTGGGCGCGGCAGGCAGCGTTACGAGGCTCGAGTTCGACCGCGCGGCGGGCGGCGGCGATGGCGCCCTCCAGGTCGCCGAAGGCAGCCTTTGTTTTGGAGAGGAAGAAGTACGTTTCGGGGTTCTGATTGCCGGATTGGAGCGCGCGTTCCAGGATCGCGTGCGCGGCGCGGAAGCGCCCTTTTTCGATCCAAACGGCGGCGTCCTGCGCCGGCAGAGGCAGGCACAGGGTCAACAATAGCAGTGGGCGCATGCACTATCAATGTAGGATCGCGGGATGTCAATTCCGCCAAGATTTTGGGACGGTTGCCCACAACGGCGCGGCCAAAGCCGCGCTCGAACGGCGAAAGCGGTTAATCCTGGATCCAGCCGTCGACGATCTTGATGACGCGATGGCTGTAGGCGGCGTTGGCCTCGGAGTGGGTCACCTGGATGATGGTGGTGCCTTCCTCGTTCAGCTTCTTAAAAACCTCCATGATCTCCTTGGCCTGCGAGGAGTGGAGGTTGCCGGTGGGCTCGTCGGCGAGGATGACCTTGGGGCTGGCGATGATGGCGCGGGCGATGGCCACCAGTTGCTGTTGTCCGCCGGAAAGCTGGTTGGGGAACAGATCCTTCTTGCCGACCATGTTGAACTTGTCGAGCATGTCGCCGACCATGGCCTCGCGTTCGCCCTTCTTCACGTTGCGATAGGACAGCGGGATGTCGAGGTTCTCGGCGACGGTGAGGGAGTCGAGCAGGTGGTAGCTCTGGAAGACGAATCCGAAGTATTTCTTGTAGATTTCGTTGCGATCTTTCTTGTTCAACTTGTGAACCGGTTGATCCAGAAAAAAGTACTCGCCGGTCCAGGCGGAGTCATGCATGCCGATGAGGTGCAGCAAGGTGGATTTGCCGGCGCCGGACGGCCCCATGATGGAGACGAACTCGCCTTCCTTGATGTCGGCATTGATGCGGCGCAGAACGAACGTCTTGGAAGGGCCGTGCTCGAAGAACTTCTCAACATTGCGGAGCGAGATCATAATTTGGGTTTCTTTAGCATCGCAGATCGTTACTCATTGCGCAGGGCGATGACGGGATCGATGCGAGACGCGCGGCGGGCGGGCCACCAGCAGGCGAGAGCGGCGGCGGCGGCGAGCACCAGGATGGCGGAGGCGAACACCCAGGGATCGGCGGGGCTGACCTGAAAGAGCAGCGCGCGCATCAAGCGGGTGGCGGCGACGGCGCCGGCCAGACCAAGGGCGAGCCCGAGGGCGACGAGTTTCATGCCGCCGGATAGGACCATGGCGGCGACGTCGCGGGATCGGGCGCCGAGGGCCATGCGGATGCCGATCTCCCGCGTGGCGCCGGCGACGCTGTGCGACATCACGGCGAACAAGCCGACCGCGGCCAGCAACATCGCGGCCGCGGCGAAGAACGCGACCAGCCACAGGACGAAGCGGCGTTCGGTTTCCGATCGCTGCAGCGACTGCTGCAGCGTGCGGACCGCATACATGGGCACGTCAGGATCCGCGGCGCGGACCGCGGCTTTGATGGCCGGCAGGAGAGCCGCGGCGTCCGAGCTTGCCTGCACCACGACTCGCAAGTTGCGGCCGAAGATGTCCACCGCCCCCTTGGAGGCCTGATCCATCGGGATGTAGATGGCGGGCTCGGGGGCGCCCTCGCGGTTCTGCTGGGTGGTGTTGTGAACGACGCCGGCCACTTCCATCATGGGAGCGTCGGAAGTAGGCGAGCCCCATTTGAAGCGGCGTCCCAAGGGGTTTTCGCCGGGCCAGAAACGCTGGGCGAAGGCTTCGTTCACCACCGCGACGAGCGCCGCGCCGGCGCGATCCCGCTGGTCGAGTTTGCGGCCGGCCTTGAGGCCGATGCCGAGCGTTCCGATGTAATCGCCTTCCACCATGGTGAACCAGATGAGATTCCGGCCCCACGTTCCCGAGGTCTGATTGTCGGGCGTGATGAGGATGCGGCCGCGCGGACTCAGCGGCAGGGCGGTGGAAAGCGATACGTTCTTCACGCCGGGGATGGCCGACAGCCGTTCGCGCAGGTTGCGGGAAAACGCGAGAATGGAGTCGCGATCGGGATAGCGGGTGTTGGCGGCATCCAGCGAGAAGGAGATGCGGTTTTCGGGGCGGAATCCGGGGTCGACTTCCAGGAGTTTCAGGAAGCTCTTGATCAGGAGGCCGGAGCCGGTGAGAAGCATCACGGAGAAGGCGACCTCGGAGAGAATGAGGGCCTTGCGCAGCGGGCTGCGGCGCAGGTTCGCGCTGACGCCGCGCCCGCCGTGCTTCAATCCCGAGTTGATATCGCGGCGCGCGGCGGGAATGGCGGGCGCAAGTCCGAAGAGCACGCCGGTGAACACGGAGATGCCGGCGGCGAAGCTGACGACCACGGGAGACAGGACGGCGGGACGGAGGTACGACAGGGTTTCGGGTCCGATGGCGAGAAACAGGTCAGTGAGCCACATCGCCAGCAGCGCGCCGGCGAAGCCGCCGGCGAGCGAAAGCGCCAGGCTTTCGGTGACCAGCATCCGGAGGATGCGGGCTCGCCCGGCGCCCAGCGCGCCGCGGATGGCGATTTCGCGCTGCCGCCCGGTGGCGCGCGCGAGCAGGAGGTTCGCCAGGTTGGCGCAGGCGATGAGCAGCACCAGCGCGGCGGCCGCCTGCAGAATCAGCAGCGCGGGCCGCATGCCGGAAGTCATTTCCTGGCGGAGCGCGGTTGCGGTGGCGCGGAGTTCGAACGACGTTTGGGCGCGAGGCGAGTACTTTTTGTGGATCTCGCGCGCGGCCCGGTCCACATCGGCGGCGGCGGCTTCCACGGTGACACCCGGCTTCAGCCTGGCGATCATCCAGGTGTCGAAGCGATTGCCGCGCTCCCCCAGCTCCTCCGGGGTGAAGGCAAGGGGCACCCACACGTCGGCGGGGGTAACGCGACCGGGCAGTGAGGCGGGGAAGGTGAACTCGCGGGGCATGATGCCGGCAATGGTGTGCGGCTGATGATTCAGCATCACCGTTTTGCCGATCGCGCCCGAGTCCCCGCCGAAGCGCCGCATCCACAGGGCGTGGCTGATGAGGGCGACCTTGGGGCCGCCATAGCGATCCTCCTCGACGCCGATCCAGCGTCCGAGTTGGGGGGCGACGCCGAGGAGGGGAAAGAGGCTGGCGGAAACGCGGGCTCCGGTTACGCGCTCAGGCTCGCCCGCGCCGCCGAGGTTGAAGTCGCTTTCCTCGAATCCGGCCATCTCCTGAAAGCTGCGGTTTAACGTGCGCAGGTCCAGGTAATCGGCCGGCGAGCCTTGGAGGTTGCCGTCGGCCAGTTGCGGGATGCGCTCCCAGACCAATACAAGCTGCTCCGGATCGCGAAAGGGGAGGGGCCGGACCAGAGCGGCATGAACCACGCTGAAGATGGCGATGTTGGCCCCGATGCCCAGAGCGAGGATGAGAATCGCCATGATCGAGAACAGGGGGCGATGCGCGAGGGAGCGGAGCGCGAGCCGGAGGTTAGACATGCGGGATGGTGTGTGCAACCGGTCTTCCATCCGGATGTTGTTGAGGGGACATGGTTAGGCTCGCGGTGCGTGTTCGAATACGGACACTGGGGTGTGCGGTGGGACGGCAGGAAGCGGGGGTTAGTCGGGGAGGGGCGGCTTCCTGGGCGGTCGTGAAGTCGGCCCGCCGGCGCGGATCGGCGCCCGGTGGCGCCAGGCGCCGCCCGAGGGGGGATTCGTTTATCTCTACTTTTAAGTGTTAGTTAGCCTGTGGATGAAAGTTATCTGGAAAGGTACCCCAGTTAGCTTTCGCGCGTTTTTCACTTCGGAAGTTGGACGCTCTCCACCACCAGCCAGCGCGCCGGACGCCGGACGGGAGCAAGCTCCAGGCCGAGCTGGTGGCGCACGGCATCGGCGATCGCCTTGTCCGAGCTATTGCTCCAGGAAAGTTCGAAATCGAAGGCGCCGGTGACGCCGGTCTCGTCGAAGACGGGCTTGCGCAGTGTGCGTTCGAGCGAACCCGCGAGGAATTGCGGCGACACGCCTTCGGCGTCGAGCCCGTTCGGACTGCCACGCATGTGGGGCTTGGCCGAGCTGGAGGGCTTCATGCGATGCGATCCGCCGTCGGGGAGGCGAAGGACGTAGCCGTCCACTTCGCGGTCTTCCACGCGCCACTTCAGCGCGAGCCTCTCTTCGAGCGCCTTGCGAAAATCCTGCCGGAGTTGGCCGGGCGAACGGCCGGGGGAGCGGAAGGTCGCGTTCATTGTGGTTGCCAGCTCGCGCGGTCCGGTGACGCGGTAGGGGGCTACCTCCCAGGCAGTCGCCAGGATCATTGACAGCGAAATGCCGGAGATGTCGTATTCGCCGGGATTCAGGTGCAGAATCGGTTCATTGCTGTGTCCCTGCGAGATTTTGAGTTCCTGAGCCGCGGCGATGGCGGCGACCAAGAAGAGGCAGAAGAGCTTCATTTTTTCTCCCGGTTTCACTGGTAACGGAGCACCGCGGCCGGATCGACGGCGGCGGCGCGGCGGGCGGGGAGCCACATCGCGGCGAGGCCGACCAGGATCAGCACCGCGGCGGCGGCGGCGATCGACGGCGGATCGAGCGCGCGGACTCCGAACAACCAGCCCTCCAGCAGGCGCGCCGCCCCATAAGAGGCGGGCAGCCCGATGACAAGTCCGGCGGCGAGCAACCGGATGCCACCGCCCAGCACCGCTCGCAACACGTCCGATCGCGTGGCGCCGAGGGCCGCGCGGACGGCGATCTCGCGCCTGCTCTGCGCCACGGTCTGCGCCACGACGCCGAAGACGCCGATGGCGGAGAGCGCCAGCGCCAGGCCGGAGAAGGCCAGCAGGGCGATGGTGGAGAGGCGGGCGGGCCGCAGCGCGTCGCGCATGACCTGATGAAAATCGACGGTGGAGAAAATCCGCGCGTTGTGCAGCGCCGCCGCCAGGTCCTCCCGGCGGGGCAGGTTTGGCCCGCGGATGTGCACCGTGACGTCAGCGGTGGGGTTGTGTTCCAGCGGCGCGATGACCATGGGCAGATCGCCCTGGGTAAGCGCGCGGAACTTCCAGTTGCCGAACACACCGATCACCGGGCGGAACTGGCCGGGCGGCCCTTCCAGCCGTTTGCCGATGGGGTCCTGGCCGGGCCAATAGTGACGGGCGAACGCCTCGTTCACCAGCAGTCCCCCGGCGCCGCGCTCCACCTCGGCCGGGTCGAAATCACGGCCCAGACGCAAGGGGATGCCCATGGTGGCGAGATACCCCGCGGTCGCGGCTTGCAGGAAAATCTGGCGCTCTTCCTGGGGACCGTAACGGTGGCCTTCGACGGCATAGGACCGGCGGGGAAAGGCTTGCGCGAGAGGGATGCGCCAGGCGATGGCGGCGTTCTCCACGCCGGGCAGGGCGCGCAGGCGCTCGAGGTTGGGGCCGGCCCACCGTTTCCAATTCTCCGGCTGCCGGTGGGGGAGCGCCACCTCGACGCGCGCAACCGTCTGGTTTCCGGGATGGAAGCCGGGCTCGACGTTCTGCATGCGGAGCAGGCTGCGTCCGAGCAGGGCCGCCACCACCAGAAGCACGAGGGACGCCGCGAACTGCGCCGCCACCAAGGAGCCGCCCCAGCGGGAGCGCGCGGAACGAAAACCGCGGCCGGAGTAATCGTCTTTTAGGGACGCCATGAGGTCCGGCCCGAAGACGCCGAGCGCAGGCAGCACGCCCGCGATAGCGGAAGTGATTAGGACCAGGCCCAAGGCGAAGGCGATCGCCCGGCCGTGAATCGCGATGGAGACGACTTCCGGACCGCCAAACCAGGCGGGCGCCGTTCGCAGCACGGGGAGAGCCCACCAGGCGAGCAGGATTCCCAGCGCGCCGCCCAACAGGCCCAGCAGGGCGCTTTCGGCGATCAACTGCCGCACCAAGCGAAAGCGCGCCGCGCCCAAGGCGAGCCGCACGGCGATCTCCTTGCGGCGCGTCTGGGCTCGCGCCAGGAGGACACCGGCGACGTTGGCGCAAAGCAGCAGTTGCACGATGGCCGCGAGAGCCAGGGCGAAGAGGCTGATACCGGTGACATTGCTCCGCGCGGCGGGATCGAAACGGGCCTCGCGGGCGGGGACCGCGGTAAGGGAGCGGCCCTTGCCGAAGCGATCCCGCCATTCGGCGGGATGTGCGGTGTAGAGGCGCGCCGCGATGACGCTCAACTCCGATTGGGCTGCAGCGAGCGTCACCCCCGGTTTCCGCAGACCGATGATGTCGTAGCGGCGATTGCCTCGAAAGGCGTTCTCCGGGATCGTCATCGGCAACCAGACCTGGGGCTGCTCCTCCAGGCTGACGCCGGTGAAGCCGGACGGAGCGATGCCGGAGATGGTGAATCCCCGGCCGGCAAACGAGATGCCTGCGCCGATGGCGGAAGGAGCTCCGCCGAATCGGCGCTGCCAGAAGCTGTAGCCGATCAGCACTTCGGAACCGGCGGCGGGCAGACGGCCCGCGTGCGCGGCGATCCCGGTGGCCTCGAAGTACGGTCCGGTGAAGGAGGTCACCTCCAGGCGTTCGATTTCGCCGTTGGCTTCAACGGCTTGCGCAATGGTTTGGAAGGCGGCAAGATACTCCCAGCTTTGCGCGCCGGTCACCAAGTCGTGAAAATCGGGCAGGGAGGAGTTGCCGAACAGCGGACCGCTGGAATCGCTGGTGTAGAGAGCGGCGAATCGGCCGGGATCGCGCACCGGCGGATTCTGCCACAGCAGCCCGTCGACCACGGCGAAGAGTGAGGTGTTCAGCGCGATTCCGGCGGCAAGAGCGGTTACCGAGACGGCGGAAAGAGCGGCATGCTTACGAAGCAAACGCGCGCCCAGGCGGAGATCGGCGAAGATGCCTTGCCGCAGATCCTCCATGCGGAGCCAGGCGGCATCGGCGATAGAGCCCAGGCTGCGAATGGTAAGTTGCAGGCGTCCGGCCGGCGACCAGCGGCCCCAGGCGCGCAACTTGTCCGCGCGCCAGCCGATCTCGGCTTCCCACTCCTGTCTCCACTCGGCGCGGACCCCGCGCGGGACCAGGAAAGACGCCAGGCGGACGACGGTGAGGCTAAGCACGGGAGGTCCTCGCTTTCGGCTTGGGGGGAATGGCGCGGCTGAGCATCCGGAACTTCCCGCGCGCTTCGGACAGGAACTCCTCGCCGAACTCATTCAGCTCGTAGTAGCGCCGGGCGGGGCGGTTGTCGGCGTGAGCGGCGTCCTCCTGCTCCCAACGGGCGGTCACCAGGCCTTCCTTCTCCAGCCGCCGCAGCGCGGGATACACAGTGCCGCTGGGCAGGCCGGTGGCGTCCATGATGTCGAAGCCGTGGCGGTAGCCTCGTTCGAGCGCCTGGAGAATCAGAGCAGTGGGCAGCGTGTGGTGCATGGCTATGTAGAAATCTACTTGCTTGGACGGGAAACTCTACATAGGGTTAGCCGCGCCTGAAGAATTTGTTTGGGGTGGCTTGGTATGATCCGGCGATGGTGATTGACGGCGTCGATACGTTCCACCACGACCGGGGTGCGGGCCGTCCGGTTTTGTTCCTGCACGGCAATCCCGATACCGCCGACATGTGGTTGCCGGTGGTCGGCCGGCTGGAGGAACACGCCCGGCGCCTGGCGCCCGATTTGCCGGGCTTCGGGAGATCGAAGGCGGCGGAGTCCTTCGACTGTTCGCTTCCGTCGATGGCCAGTTGGGTGGATGGATTCCTGGACGCCGCCGGTGTGCGGGAACCGGTGGTCCTGGTGGTTCACGATTTCGGCGGCCCGTATGGTTTTGCCTGGGCGGTGAAGCATCCGGAGCGTGTGGCGGGGATGGTGATTTCGAACACCGTCTTCTTTCCCGATTACCGCTGGCACACCTGGGCGCGAGTGTGGCGTACGCCATGGTTAGGCGAGCTCAGCTTGTGGGGCATGAACTGGCCGGTGTACCGGTCCCAGATGAAAAAGTCCTCTCCGCGGCTGACTGAAGAGCAGATCCGTCATCAATACAGCTTCATCACTCCGGCAACCAAGAAGATGATCCTGAAGCTGTATCGGGCGACGGACCCGGAGAACTTCCGGGATTGGACTCCGCGGCTGTTGGAGTTATTGGGGAACGCGCCGTCGCGAGTGTTGTGGGCGGATCGCGATCCTTACATTGAGCCGCATTGGGCGGAACGCTTTGCCGGAGCGCGGATCACGCACTTTCCGGAGTGCAGCCACTGGCTGCCGTTGGAGGAGCCGGATGCCGTGGCGGATCATGTGAAGCAGTTGCTCTAGTCCTGGCGGAGGGCGATGAGCGGGTCGACGCGGGAGGCTCGCCGGGCGGGGATCCAGCAGGCGAGCCAGGTGATGGCGAGAATGGACACGATGACCGCCAGGTAGGTGAGCGGATCGTAGCGGGTGACCGAGAACAACATGCTCTCGAGCCACTGCGATGCCGCCCATCCGCCCAGCAAGCCGAGCGCCAGGCCGATGACGGCGAGGCGCAATCCGTTCTTCAAAATCATCGACAGGACGTCGGACGCGCGGGCGCCCAACGCCATGCGCAGCCCGATCTCCGGGGCGCGCTGCGTCACCGCGTACGACATGACGCCGTAAATTCCGGTCATGGCGAGCAGCACGGCGAGGCCGGCGAACACGCTGAGCAGCAGGGTGCGGAAACGCGGCGTTGCCACGGCCGTGGACATCGCCTGATCCATGGTCTTGAAGCGCACCGGCACGTCGGAGTTGATCTCGCGCGCGAGCCGGCGGATCGGTTCGGCGAGCAGTTCCGTGTCGCCGTTCACGCGGGCGACCACCACCATGGATGTGGCGAAGAATGGATGCTGGCGGTAGGGCATGAAGATTTCGGGACGGGCGGGACGCGCCGGGTCCTGGCGCGAATCGGCCACCACGCCGACAATGGTCATCCAGTCCGGGCGATCCAGACCGCATTTCAACCGCCGTCCGATGGGATCGCTCCCGGCGAAGGAGGCTCGCGCCAAGGCTTCGTTGACGATCGCCACCGGCGCGACCTCAAACTGATCGCGATCGTTGAAGTCGCGGCCGCCGCGGAGCGCGATGCCCATCGTTCGGAAGTACTCGGGCGTTACCACATTGAAGATCGCCTGCTCCTTGGGGATTCCGACGAACTCGGCCGTCCCCGAGCCCTCCACGAGATATCCGCCGTTGGATTTGGAAGCGGTCGGAAGCCCCAACACCGCGGCGGCGGCGGTGACGCCGTTCAGGCCACGAATCTTCGGCAGCAAGTCCTGGTAGAAACCGGAGGCGCGCTTGGCGGCCTCCAGACCCATCGAGGGGACGGTGGCTTCCATCAGCAGCAGCCGGGAGGTTTCCACGCCCATGTCGACGCTGGTCAGGGTCTGGAAACTGCGAATGAGGAGGCCGGCCGCGGTCAGCAGGATGACCGACATCGCGATTTCCGCCACCACCAGTCCGGACCGCAGGGCGCTTGAGCCTCCGGTAGAGGTGCGCGCCGCCTGCTTCAAGGCGTTCTGCAGATCCATCCTGGAGGCGGTCCAGGCGGGCGCGAGGCCGAACAGCAAGCTCGCCAGGATGGACGCGATCAGGGTGAAGGCGAGCACCTGCCAATCGACGCCGGTTTGTTCCAGGCGCGGGATTCCGGCGGGCGCGATGGCCAGCAGCACCTCGACGCCCCAGAAGGACAACAGCAGGCCGGCCACGCCGGCGATGAGTCCCAGCAGCAGGCTTTCGGTGATCAGTTGGCGGATGATGCGGCCGCGGCTGGCGCCGACGGCGGCCCGGATCGCGATCTCGCGCGTGCGGGCGCTCGCCTTGGCCAGCAGGAGGTTGGCTACGTTGGCGCAGGCGATCAGCAGGATCGCCGCCACCGCGCCGAGCAGCACGTACAAAGTGAGCTTGACGTTGCTGACCGTCTGCTCCTTCAGGGGCACGACGTTGATGCCCTTCTCCCGGTTCTCCTTGGGATGCTCCGCGCCTAACTGATCCGCGATTATGTTCATCTCGGCTTGCGCCTGCTCGAGCGTAGCGCCGTCTTTCAGGCGCGCGATCACGCGGTAATTGTGCGCGGTGCGCGAGGTAGTCTCGGGCAAAACCGACGACGGAAGGAACACATCCGTATTCCCGGCGAACTGGAAGGCTTCCGGCAGCACCCCGACGATGGGGAAGGAGCGATCCAGAATCTGCAGCGGCTGCGCGGGTACGCCCTGGCTTCCGGCGAAGTGCTTGAGGAAAAAGCGATGGCTGATCACCGCTGCAAATCCCGCGCGTTCCTCGTCGGCGCTGAACAGCCGCCCCAACGCCGGCGCCACACCCACCGCGGAGAAAAAGCCGGGGGTGACGCGTTTAACGTTGGCGTAATCGGCGGTTCCCTTCACCGTTACGGCGGTTTCGCCGCCGATGTGATACGCCATGGTCTCGAACGAGGTGGCTCGCGACCGCCAGTCATGGAAATCGGGAGCGGATACCTGGCCGCGTCCTCCGGTCCGGCGGAAGTCCGTCCAGAGGGTGACAATCCGGTCCGGATCGCGGTAGTCGAGCGGCCTCAAAAGCACCGCGTTCACGACGCTGAAGATGGCGGTGTTGGCGCCGATTCCGAGCGCGAGCACGACGATCGAGAGCACCGTGATGGCGGGATTCTTGAACAGCGTTCGTAGCGCGAACCGGAGATCCATGACGGGACCTGGGGGCACGCGGAAGGCCAAGGGCTAAGTGGCTGATTACAAGCGAATTGGGACTCCGGAAGTGTTCGGAATCGGAACGGAGCGGCGGTAAATCGAACGGTACTGGAGGGCTGGGTGGGCGGTTTTACGGGTGCTCCGCCGTGGTGGGGTCGATGATGCTGGTGACCTGACTGATGCGATCGGCGGGGAAACCACCTTGGGCTGCGTGATCGCGAATGGCCTGCTCGTCGGGAGCGATGTAGACGCAATAGATTTTGTCGCCGGTGACATAGCTCTGCAGCCACTGGATCCGCGGTCCCATGTCGCGCAGCACGCCGCAGGATTTTTGCGAGATCCCCTGCAATTCCTGGGGTGACAAGTTGCCGGCGCCGGGGATGTTGCGCTCAATGACGAATTTCGGCATACGGGCGATTTTAGCAGGTGCGCCGCTGTGCTTCGGCCACGCCGTGGCGCACCACGTCACTGTAGCGGCCGGGAGGCAAAGCATCCATGCGGGAGGCGGCCATGCGGTAATAGCGGCAGGCTTCCGCGGCGCGGCCCAGCACCTCCAGCGAATGTCCGAGGTTCAGATAGAGAGACGGGTAGAAATCGCGGACGCGATCGCCGCCCGCCGAATCGGCAAGGCGCAGCGATTCCTGATTCCAGAACAGCGTTTGCGCCGGGTCGGGCTGATGGCGGGCAAGATAGTGCGCCGCGATACAGCGTTCCCAGTCGTCCCGGCTTTCCTTCCAGGCCTGTTGGTAGAGGCATGCGGCATCGCCCGGGCGGCCCTCCTGCTCGGCGCGAATGCCTTCGGCACACAAGCGGACGACCGGGTTCTCAGGGTCCATTACTCCTCGCGCAGCGCGATGACGGGATCGACGCGCATGGCGCGGCGAGCCGGGATGGCGAGCGCCGCCAGAGCGACGGCCAGCAGAACCAATGCGGTCAGCGGGAAGGTGGTCCAGTCGCTGCCCGCCGAACCGTACAGCATGCCGGTAATGAGCCGCGACAGTCCGAACGCGGCGGCGAGGCCGAAAGCGAGTCCCGCGATCACCAGGGAAAGTCCCTGCCGGATGATCATTGACCAGACCTCGCGCGGACTGGCGCCGAGCGCCATGCGTACGCCGATCTCCGGCGAACGCCGGCTGACTGTGTAGGCCATCACGCCGTAGATGCCGATGGAAGCCAACAGCAGCGCCAGCACTCCGAACAGGCTGAGCAGGGCGGCGGCCATGCGCGGCGCCCACAACCCCTGCGCAAACCGCTCTTCCAAGGTGACCACCTGTGCCAGCGGAAGGTTCGGATCGAGCGCCTGCACTTCGCGCCGGACGACGGCCAGGGCGGCCGCCGGATCCGCGGCGCGGATCACCAGGGAGACGGCCGCGGCATGCTCCTGTGCTTCGGGAAGATAGACGCACGGCTGCGGGTTCTCGCCGACGTTGAAGTAGCTGGCGGTCCTGGCGACGCCGACCACCTCGCGCGGCTCGGCGTCGCCGTGGAAGCGGAAGCGTTTGCCGACGGCGTCCTGGCCGGGCCAGAACCGTTCCGCCATGAACTGGTTGACGATCACCACCTTCACCGCATCCTGGCGATCCGCATCCTGGAAGTCGCGGCCGCGCAGCAACTCGATTCCGGCGGTGCGGAAGTAGCGGGGAGAAATGGTGTCGGTAAGGACCAGCACGCCGCGATCGTTGGGTCCCCTTTCGGCGCCCTCGAGGAACACGCTTCGCGCAAACCCGCCGCCGCCCAGAACGCCGTTGGACGAAAGGGCAACGGACTCGACGCCGGGCGCCGACGCGGCGCGTTCCATGGCGCGGCGGTAATGCTCGTCGGATTGCTGCTGGTTGTAGCCGAGGCGGCCGGGGGAGAAGGAGATGAGCGCCAGCTTCGGGGTGTCGAAGCCGGGGTCGATGGCCTGGGCCTGACCGAGGCTATGGAGGAAGAGGCCCGCGCCGGCGAGAGCGACCATCGACAGCGCGACCTGACCGACCACCAGGCTGTTGCGCAGCCAGCCCCGGCCGGTGACGGCGCCGCGGTCGCGAAGGTCGATCGCGAGGTCGGCGCGGGCAGCGCGGAAGGCCGGCGCGAGGCCGAACAGGATTCCCGAGAGCAGCGTAAGCCCGGCGGCGAACGCGGCCACGTTCCAGTCCAGGCTGATGTTCAGGCCGCTTTGCTCCAGGAACGGAGGGCGCATTGCCCACAAGCCTTCCTTGGCCCAGATTCCGATGGCCACCCCGGCAATGCCCCCGAGGCCGGCCATCAGCAGACTCTCGCTCAGCAATTGGCGGACGATGCGGGCTTTGCTGGCGCCCATCGCGGCGCGGATGGCGATCTCCTTGCGCCGCGCCGACATGCGGGCCAGAAGAAGATTGGCGATGTTGGCCGAGGCGATCAACAGGACCACGCCTACGATGGTCATGAGCATGCCGCCGGCCTGAACCAGCGCGCCGCGGAATTGCGGGGGCACGCCGGCCTCGGCAAGGGGCAGCAGTTGAATGCCGCGATCCTGGTTGGCCGAAGGATACTGCTTAGCGAGCTCGGCTGCCTGGATCATTAGCGCCTGCTCCGCCGCCTGCAGGCTGACGCCGGATTTGAGGCGCGCCACGCCGAAGAAGCCGAGGAAACGGCGCTCGTCGAACATTTCGGGCAGGCCCATGGTCTCGCGGTACATCATGGTGGGGATCCAGAGCATCGTGCCGGCAAGCGGGTTGACGCCGCGGAACTCCGGAGGGGCAACGCCCGCGACGGTGAAGGGCCTGCCGTTGATGGTCAGCTTGCGATGCAGCACGGCGGGATCGGCGCCGAAGCGGCGCGTCCACAGATTGTGACTGATGACCGTAACCGGGTGCGATCCGGGCGTGCGGTCTTCCTCGGGACGGAACGCGCGGCCGAGGATGGGCTTCACCCCCAGCAGGTCGAAGTAATTGCCGCTGACCATCTCCGCGGTGGCCTGCTCCGGCTCGCCGCCGCTGCCGATCGCGACGCCGGTGTAGTGATATCCCGCAAGTCCGGACAGCACATCGGTGCGCGCACGGTAGTCCATCAGGTTGGGATGCGACACCGGCAGGCTGCCGGGATTGCGCGGATCGGTGGTGAACACGCTCACCAGCCGGCCGAGGTCCTCCACAGGCAGCGGTTTGAGCAACACTGCATTGACGACGGTGAAGATCGCCAGATTGGCGCCGATTCCTAAACCGAGCGAAAGCACGGCGACCGCGGTGAGCACGGGCGACTTCGCCAGCATCCGGACTGCGAAACGGAAATCGGACATGAGCTATTCATAGCGGAGCGCGGTCATCGGGTCAAGCTTGGTGGCGCGACGGGCGGGCAAGTAGCACGCCGCGAGCGCGGTGGCGAGGAGCAGCGCGCACACTCCGGCGATGGTGAGCGGATCGAACGGCGTGACGCCGAACAGCAGGCTGCGCATCCAGCGTACGGTCGCCAGCGCGCCGCCGAGTCCGATCGCGGCGCCCAGGCCGGCCAGGGCCAGGCCGCGGCTCACCACCTGGCGGAGGATGTTACCGCCGGACGCGCCCAACGCCATCCGCACACCGAACTCGCGGGTGCGCTGGTTGACGGTGTAGGAGATGACGCCGTAGAGTCCGATCACGGTGAGCACCAGGGCGAGTAGCGCGAAGGAAGCCATCAGAACTGTTTGGAAGCGTCTCCGGTCCAGGGATGATGCCGCCATTTGCGCCATTGTTCGCGGATCGGAGATGAACTGCTCGGGGTCGATTTCCCGCATGGCGCGGCGGACCTGTTGGGCGATCGACGCGGAATCGCCCTTTACCCGGACGGAAACTCCGAAGGAACTCCCGGTACTTTGCCAACTGGAGCGGTAGAGCTGCAGCCGGTCCCCGATTTCGAGCGTGGACTGGCGCACGTTTTCCACCACGCCGACGATTTCGAACCGGGTTCCCTTGGGATCGGTGTCATTGCGGATCTTGTGTCCGATCGGATTTTCGCCGGGGAACAGCGTCTCAGCGAGGCGGCGGTTCACGACCACCACGGGCGTCTTGCCCCGCACGTCCTGATCGCTGATGGAGCGGCCCTCGATCAATTCGATGCCCATCGTCCGGAAATACTCCGGCGACACGCGGCGGTCATCGGCGAAGGGCGCTTGCCCGGGCGGGGGCTCGGGCTTGCCGTCCGCGATCGCGTAGTTAAGGTTTTCCTGCCCGCTCAGCGGGATCTCACTGCTGAGGGCCGCCGACTCCACCCCGGGCAGCGCGCGGATGCGGTCCAGCAACCGGCGCTGATAGCCGATAATGTCGTCCCGCTTCTGATAGCGGTGGTCCAGCGACACGCTCATGGTGACGACGGACTGGAGGTCGAATCCGGGGTCGATGGCGGTTAGATTCGCGAGGCTTCGAATCAGCAACCCCGCGCCCGCCAGCAGCATCACGGCCAGCGCCACTTCTCCGATGATCAGCGCGCCGCGGGCGTGGGATCCGCTGCCCGCCAGCGACCGGCCGGATTCCTTCAGCACTTCGTTCAAATCCAGACGCGAGGCCTGCAGGGCGGGGAGAAGCCCGAACAGGAAGCCGGACAGCAGCGATACCACCAGGGCGAAGCCCAGGACTCCCCAGTGAATGGACACTTCCTGGAGGCGTGGGATGCCGGAGGGCGCCGAGACCACCAGCCAGCGAACGGCTGCCCATGCGACGGCAACGCCGATTCCGCCCGCCACGACGGCCAGCAGGGCGCTCTCGGTGAGCAATTGCCTCACCACGCGGCCTCGCCCGGCGCCCAAGGCGGTGCGCAGGGTGAATTCCTTGCGGCGCACCGCGGCGCGCGCCAGCAGCAGGTTCGCGACATTGGCGCAGGCGATCAGCAGGACGAAAGCCACGGCGCCGAGCAGTATCAGCATCGCCGTGCGGGACCGGCTGGTCACCTGCCGCAACATCGGGATCACGGCGGCGTCCCACGCGGCGTTCGACTCGGGGAACTGCTTTTGGCGCACGCGCGCAAAGCCGCTCATTTCGGCGTCGGCCTGCGTCGGAGTGACGCCAGGCTTCAACAAGCCGAGGATCGCGAAGCCCCGGTTATCGTTGGACTCCGCCTCGGCGGCGCTCCTTCCCATCGGGAGCCAGAGGTCGGAGTGGCGGCTGAACCCGTACGCCGGATGCAGGTCCTCCACGGTGGGGAACGAAAATCCCGGCGGCGCCACGCCGATCACCGTGTACAGCGTGTTGTCGATCTTGAGAGCTTGCCCCAGTACGCCCGGATCCCCTCCGAATCGCCGCTGCCACAAACGGTTGCTGATCACCACCACGTGCTTGCCCGCGGGCGTGTCGTCGGCGGCGGTGTAGAAGCGGCCAATCGCCGGCCGGAGGCCGAAAATGTCGAAGAACTCGCCCGTGGTGTAGGCTCCGCCCGCCTTCTCCGGCTCACCCGACTGCGACAGCAGCGTGGACTGGCTCGCCTGGATCTGCGCCATCCGTTCGAAGGTCCGCGTTTGCCGGCGGTAAGAAGTGAAGTCGCCCGGATTGGTGGGGAGATCGATGCCGCCGACTTTGTCCGCCACCTGTGGGTTGGAGGCCCACACGAAAGCAAGCCGCTCCGCGTTGGGGAAGGGAAGGTCGCGCAACAGGACGGCGTCGACGACGGTGAAGATCGCGGTGGTGGCGCCGATGCCGAGGGCCAGCGTGAGCAGAGCCGTTACCGTGAATCCGGGCGCGCGGCGCAACGTCCGGAGGCTGTAGCGAAGATCCTGCGCAAGGGTGGTCATGAGCGTCTTCCCAGGAATACGGATGAGAATCGCCGTGGTTCCCGAAACCGCGCCGCACACCCCTCGTTACGTCCGCTCCCTACGGAAGATTCGTTTTTCCCAGCGCAGGCGGAGGTCGAGCATGGGTGTTTCGATCAAATGGTAGGAAGCCGCGGCCGCGGCAGCCGCGAGAATCAGATTCAGCGGGAAGAAGTGAACCCACGCGGTTCCGTCGCGGTTCAGAAATAGCTGCTGCCACAGGTATAGCGAATCGCCGGCTAGAGCAGGTAGAACTGGGCCTCTGCAGGAAACCAAGGGATAGTGTAGCGCCACAGACCGGCGGCGCCGGCGATCAGAAGGAGGAGGACGGCGAGCCGGTGGCGCGGCGATTCCGGGGCGACGGACACACAAACTTATCGCCGGAACTACTCTACAAGTGTATGGTGAACAACAAAAAGGCCCGGTGGGCCAGCCGTCAGACGGTGGCTTCCGCCGAGCTTTCCTCGACGATGCGGCCGTCAAACAGATGGATGGTGCGATCCGCATACTTGGCGTAGCGGGGATCGTGGGTCACCATGCAAATGGTGGCGCCCCCGCGATGCAGTTCGCGCATCAGGTCCATCACCTGCTCGCCGTTGGCCGAGTCGAGGTTTCCGGTCGGCTCATCGGCCAGAAGGATGGCCGGGTCGCCCGCCAGGGCTCGGGCAACCGCGACGCGCTGCTGCTGACCGCCGGAGAGCTGCGACGGATAGTGCTTGACGCGGTGGGACATGCCGACGCGCTCGAGGGCGTCGTGGACGCGCTTCTTGCGCTCCGCTCCGCCCATGCCCCGGTAGGTCAGGGGCAGCTCGACGTTTTCATACACCGTCAGGTCTCCGATCAGATTGAATGCCTGGAAGATGAATCCGATCTCGCGATTGCGGATACGCGCCCGCTCGCCGAGCTTCAGACCTTGAACCGGCTTGCTGTTCAGGATGTAGGTGCCGTTGGAAGGCGAATCAAGCAGCCCCAGAATCGCCAGCAGCGTCGACTTCCCGCAGCCCGAAGGGCCGGAGATCGAGACATACTCGCCCTTCTTGATATCCATGTGGATACCGGCGAGCGCGTGCGTCTCGACTTCGTCGGTGGTGAATACCTTGGTCACCCCGTCCAGGTGAATCAATGATTCGTTGGCCATTTTTCCCTATTGTCCCCTCGTTTTTCCCGATATTTTAGTTCAGCCGGATCCTGGGATGGGCGTCCATGTCCGACATGTCGGACAGAATCACCTGATCGCCCACTTTCAGGCCCTCGACGATTTCGATCGTATTCACTGAACTCCGCCCCAGCTTCACCGGCACTCGCGTCGCGCCTTTTCCGTCCTCATCCAGGCGGAAGAGGCTGACGGTGCTATGCGCCTGCCCGAACACCGGCCGCCCCACGTACACCACTTCCGCCAGCCGCTCCAGTTCCACCGTGCCGTCGACGCTCAAGTCCGGCCGGGCGCCCTGCGGCAGCTCTCCCACTAGACGAACGTCAACCGTAACGGTGCCGTTGACCACGGCGGGGTCGATGCGCGAAACCTGGCCCTTGATGATTCCGTTACGGGTGTCGATTTCGGCCGCCTGCCCGATGACGATATCCTTGGCCTGGGTTTCCGCGATCTTCAGCTCCGCTTTGAGTTTCCAGGGCTGCGCGACCTTGGCGAGAAGCGTCCCCGGCGTCACCCGCTGCCCGACTTCCACGGCCATTTGCTGCAGCACGCCGGCGGTTCCGGAGCGGATGGTCAGTTGATCCACCTGTTTCTTTTTCAGGTCCCGCGCGGCCCGCAGCTTTTCAATGTTCACCTTCTCCTTGTCCAACTGCGCCCGGATGGAGTCCTCGAAGATGCGCAGGCTTTCCTTCTCGATATCCAGGCGTCCGGCGAGCTCATCCGCCTTGGCGACGGAGAGCTTCAATTCCAGGTCCGACTTCAGATTGAGCTTGGCCAGCGCTTCATCGCGGTCGCGGGTCAGCTTGGCCTGCGTGAACTCGCTCTGCACGCGCGCCGAACTGGAGCGCAACGCCAGTTTCTGAGTCTCCAGCTTGACCCGAAGATCGGCGAGGTTGGCTTCCGCGGCCTTGATCTGCCATTCGAGGTCGGCGAGTTGGAGCTCCATATCGGGGTTGGAGAGGATCAACAGGACCGTGTCTTCCTTGACGTTGACGCCGGGGCGCAAAACCACTTTGTCGACGCGGCCCTCATGCTGCGCGGGGATAAACAGGATCTCTTCCGGAATCAGCGTCCCCAGGCCGCGGACCTGCCGCACCATGGGACCGCGCTTGACGCCGTCGATCCACACCGTGGCCCGCTCCTTGGTCGGAGCGGCCGGCTTCAACCGGCTGAGAGCAAAAGTGATTCCGCCCGCCGCCGCCAGCAGGAGTATGGTGAGAATCGCCCTGCGAATTGCCTTCTTGCGGCCCACGCCTTCACGTTTAACGTCCATAGGAAAACTCCACTCTGATGTGGCACTTCCGGTTCCATTCGATTTTCGCGCCGTATCGCAAGCAAAGCAAAGCGTTTTCCCTTCCCCAGACGCAAAACGGGGTGTCCGCTTGTGGGACACCCCGATTCAAAACGCACAGACCGTTACGCGCCGGTTCAGGAGAACAGGTCGTGAACCGGCTCGTAGAGGCCTTCTTTTCCGTAGGGAACGTACTCGAAACCGCGGCCGAAGGGATCGTCGTACCGGGTTGTGGTCCAGTTGATGCCCAGGGCGGAATAGATAGTGGCTTCCAGATCCTCGGCGCGGATGTCGCGTTTCGCCTTCCAACCGGGATCCACGGTGGCGGAACCCAGGTCATTGGTCCTGCCGATCACCCGGCCACCCTTCACGCCGCCGCCCGCCATGAGGGCGAACTGCTGCATGAAGTGATCCCGGCCGCGCTGGGCGCTCAGCGCGCCGACGGTGCGTCCGAACTCCCCGGCCACGACGACCAGCGTTTTTTCGAACAATCCGCCGGCCTTCAAGTCGGCGATGAGCCCGCTGAGCCCGGCGTCGAAAGTCCGGCCGAGGGTGAAGATGTTGTTGCCGACGGCGATGTTGCCGTTGACGCCGTAGATGTCGCCATGCATGTCCCAGCCGCCGAGCGTAACCTGGACGAACCGGGTTCCCTGCTTGGCTTCGAGGACCTGCTTGGCGACCAGGCAGGCGTCGCCGAAACCGGTAGAGGCGACACCCTGCGGCGCGTATCGCGCGCGGTCAGCCGCCTGAATGCGGAACGCGCGGTCCACCGCGGGGTTATACATCATTCCGCGCGCCGCCTGGTAGAAGGCGTCCATGTCCTCGATAGCGCGTCCGTAGGGCGAGTTCACCCGCAGGACGTTATCCTGGGCGCGCAGCAAGGTGATTCGTTCGTTCAGCGCGGCTTCGCCGTCGGGATGCGTGGTTCCGGGCAGTCCGTTCACCGAGGGGGTGGTCTTGAAGGGGGCGAACATCGAGGGAAGATATCCCGGTCCGACGGCAGCTCCGGAGTTCAAGGCGAGGAAGGTGGGGAAGAACTGCCCCGGCCTCCGCTCCACTTCCTTCTCCAGCGCGACCACGCTTCCGATGTTGGGCGCAATTGAGCCCAGGGCGGAAGTGGGATTGCGTCCGATCTGCAGCCAGGTCTGCGACAGACCGTGCACCAGCGCCCAGGAGCGCACCGAGCGCATGATGGCGATGTCTCCCAGTTGATCCTTCAACCGCGGGAGGATCCCGGTGGGGAACAGGATGCCGTTGATGGTCTCCGGCGCGGCCGCCGCCGGCGTGACGCCGGCGTAGTTCTTGAAGTCGAAGAGGTCGACGTGGCTGGGCGCTCCAGCCAGGAACACGAAGATCACGTTCTCCGCCGTGTTCATGGTCTGGACGTTGAGCTTGGTGATCTCGGCGGCCTTGCCGCGTTGCGCCAGAAAAGATCCCGAGACCGCCGAGCCCACCAGGCCGAAGAAGTGACGGCGGGTCCAGTGAGGCCGGCTGAAGAAATTCTTGTGCGGATGCGGCAGCTTCGCTACAAGTTGATCGTGCTTGAACTGGTTATCCATGTTGGCCGGCTCCCTAGTAATTGAAGATGAAATCGACTTTGTTATAGAGGCTCCACAGCAGGCTGCGGCCTCGCGTGGCGCGGGTGCCGGCGCCGCCGCGCAACTGCGCGGTGGCCACGGCCCTTTCCGCGTCGGTGGGGTTGCGGGACAACACGGCCATGTACAGCGTATTCACCGCCTGCTCATCATTGCCCTGCAGGGCGCGCGCCAGCAGCGTCTGCGGGACGCCGGTGGCGGTTTCCCGCGTGCGGTTGATCACGAAGCCGTCGTTCATCAGGTTCAGCGCCTGCTGAATCGTGGAATCCGGGCGGCGGTCTTCATCGTCCCGATTGCCGGGCATGAAGCTCAACAGGAAGTTCCCGTTGGCGGGCGGACGCCCCGGTTCGGGCAGGGCCACGGCGCGGTTCACGGTCACTCCCTGCTGGGTGTAAACCTGTGGAATCCCGCTGGCGAGCACGAGCGAATCGGCGAGCTCCTCGCCCAGCAAGCGGCGAACCAGCTTACGGGCAAACAGCGGCTCCCACTCCGGTTTCCAGTCGGAACCGTAACGGGAGCTGAGTTGATAAGCCTCGGAGGTCACAATCAGGCGCATCAGCTTCTTGAGATCGTAGCCGTCGTCGACGAAGCGTTGGGCCAGGTCTTTCAGCAGCCGCGCGTTGGAGGGTTGCAGCGTCCAGCCGGGCTCGGTGGGCGGATTGTCGGGGTCCAGCCGCATGGGATCGAACTGATCCAGCGGCATTACCAGGCCGCGGTAGAAAAACTCGTTCCAGATGTAGTTCACCGAGGCTCGCGCGAACTGGAAGTCGCGGGTGATTTCGCGGGCCAGCGCCTCGCGCGCGTTCTCGCCCGGAGCCGCGCCGCGGTTGGAGAAGGGATACAGGGGCGCCACGGTGTTCACGGTCCCGATCGGCTGGCGGGCGGGACGGTTGCCGGTGGTGGTGTTCAACTGGTATCCGCGGGCCGCCGGATTCTCGCGCACCGCCCAGTAGTAATTGTTGGGATCAGTGGAGCCCGGCACGCGAACGATCGCGATGGTGCTCTTGGCCAGGAAAGCGGCGAATCCCCAGGCGGTCATGCGGGACGTCTGGCCGCCCCACAAGGTCAGCGTGTCCAGGTGGCCGCGGCCGGAGTGGCACAGCAGGCAGTCCATGTGGCCGAGGCCCAGAAACATCTCGGCCGCGCGCTTAGCCTGGCCGTCCCAGATGTCATGCACCGGCCCGCCGGTAACGCGGCCGCCGATCATCCAGTTGAGGCGCCCGTCATCCCACGAGTTTTCGCCGGTCGCGGAGATCAGTTCCCGCGCCAACTGGTCGTATGGCTTGTTTTCCGACAGGGAGTTGCGGATCCACTGGTACATCGCGTTGCGCCCTTCCGGACGGATCTGCGTGCCCTGGCTGACCACGATCTGCGTGTTCTTCAGGTGA
Source organism: Bryobacteraceae bacterium (assembly GCA_019748195.1). Lineage (GTDB taxonomy): Bacteria > Acidobacteriota > Terriglobia > Bryobacterales > Bryobacteraceae > JAIEPW01. The sequence goes on along the minus strand of JAIEPW010000006.1, from coordinate 6,446 downwards.
TCGCCGAAGAACAGGCCCCACTTGTCCACCCATTCGGGCGAGGCGAGCAGTTCATCGACGAGTTTGGCGCGCTTGTCGGGATCGGTGGAAGTGACGAAGAGGGCAACGCGATCGGGTGTGGGGATGCGCCCGGTGAGGTCCAGGGTAACGCGGCGGATGTATTCAAAGTCGTTGGTCTTCTCCGCGGGCCGCACGCCGCTGTCGCGCATGGCCGAGAACAACGGGCCATCAATCAGTCCGCTCTTGTTCCAAACGTCATTCTGCGCGCGGCCGGTGCGGCTGTCGGCCGGAGGCGAGGGCATGGAAGCGTTGAAGTCGCCCGCCTGTTTCAGCCGCGCGCTGACCTCCATGGTCAGCCGGGATCGGTCGAAGCGCTCCCGCGATTCCGCCCATCCGGCGTACTTATCCCGCTTCGACGAGAAGATCACGCAATCCGCGTGATTTTCAGGGAGCTGCTGCTCCCGCGGCTCCTGCGCCTGCAGCAACAGCCATCCGCCCAGCGCGGCTATCGACCCCGCCGCGCACAACGACAATACGGTAACGCTCTTTGTCATGCCGATCCCTCTCAACCAGGTTCTCGTCCAGTATGCCTGAGAAAACCCCCATCCACCTACAAAGTTTCTCCCCTAGGCCGCACCCTCAAAATCCGGAGGGTACCAAGGGGGTTCACTTAAGCCGTCGCCCCAACCGCGCGATACAATCGTCAGGACGCAATCTTCCTTTTCCAGGATGACAGTACCCCGCACAATCCAGCATACTTTATGTGGTGCAGGATTCAAGTCCTGTAACCTGCTAGCTGGTCCGGTGCCTCCCATGACTGTCAGACTTCTTGTTTTCTTCGCCTTATTCGCTTCTTGCCTATGCGCCCAGGTCTCGGGCAACGCCAATTTGAACGGCAGGTACTACTTCCGTTACGTCTCGCTTACGGTGACCGGCGCGACGGTGACCGCGGCGCGGAGCGCGGGGGGCGTTATCACGTTCAACGGAGCGGGCGGCTACACGGTTCAGGGCCAGCAGATGACCGGTACGGCGGCGCCGGCGGCGCTGAATGTCACGGGGACCTACGCGGTGCAACCCGGAGGCTTTCTCTCGGCCAGCAGTTTTACCGGCGGGGGCCCTTTGACGGGGCGGCTGGCGAGCGGCGCGGTCATCGCCGGAACGGAAGCGCCCGGCATTCAGGATTTGATGATCGCGATTCCCGCGCCCGGGCAGGCGGTGAACAACGCGGCTCTCCAGGGTAATTACTCGATTGCCACGCTGGAATTCCCAGGCGGCAATCTGGCCCAGATCCGAAACACGTTTTTCCAGGCCGGCGCGAACGGCGCCGGGAACTTCGGAAACGCCCTGGTGGAGGGTCAGGCCGCCAACCTCGGGGGCCGCCGCCTGAGCCAGACGGTGACCGGAATTACTTATTCGGTCAGCGCGGACGGGTCCGGCACGCTCACGCTGCCCCTGTCGAGCGGTCAGACCGGGGACAACCAACTGGCGAGCGGCGCCAAGACCATCTACCTATCGGCGGACGGCAACTGGCTGCTGGGCGGTTCGTTCGAGCCAGGCCTGCACGGCATCCTAATCGCGACCAAATCGCTGCCCGGCAACGGCTCGAACGGCGTTTTCACCGGATTGTTCTTTACCGGCGGTCTGCAGTTCCAGGGGAGCGGCAGGTCCTTCGTGGGATCGGCGAATGCGACCGGCGCGGGAGGTCTCACCTGGCACCGCCGGTGGAAAGAGGACACCTCCGTGTTCGACTTCAGTCTGCTGACCGGCTATTCGGTGGCGGGCGACGGATCCGGCCAGGTCGCGGGGAACAAGTTCGCTCTGGGCGCCGGAGGCAATGGTTTTCTGGTGACGGGAGTTCCGGACAATGGGAACTCCGGCGCCTACGTTTTGCAGGCCGGTTTCCGCGCGCCCGCGCAATCCGGAACCGGCGTATTCCTGAACCCGCAAGGGATTTTTAATGGCGCCAGTTTCGCGCCCGCGGGAGCGCCCGTCGCCCCCGGAATGCTGGTGACGATGTTCGGCGCCGGCCTCGCCTCGCGGACGGAGGTGACGCAAACGTTGCCCTTCCCTACGACTCTGGCGGGGGTTTCGCTAACGGTAAACGGGACGACGGCGCCGGTTTACGCGGTATCGCCCACGCAGGTGAGCGCCCTGGTTCCGTTCTCCGCCACCGGCCCGTCGGCGACGTTCGTGCTGACGAATAACGGTGTTCGTTCGAACCCCGTGGAGGTGCCGTTACGAGCCTCCGCGCCGGGGATCTTCACCATTCCGCGGAACGGCTTGGGCGAGGGCGCGATCCTGGACCAGGGATTCCAGGTGATTTCCACCAACAACCGCGCGCGCCGCGGGAGTTTCGTCCAGATTTTCCTCACGGGATTGGGAGTGACGGCGCCGCCGGTGCCGGACGGCGCGGCCGCGCCCTCCAACCCGCTGAGTGTCACTTCGCGGGCACTCACCGTGCTGATCGGCGCGACACCCGCCCCCAACATCCTCTACAAAGGCCTGGCGCCCACGCTGGCCGGCCTATACCAGATCAACGTGCAGATCCCGGCCAACAGCCCCACGGGCTTGCAGGCGTTGGCGATCCTGACGGACGAGGGCTACACGGATCTGGCGGACATCTGGATCCAGTAGAATCCGCGTGGCGCGTTCGTTTCGCGCTGGGCTATCATTGAAGCGAGTCGTTACTCCGGCGGAAAGGAGGCTGGTTTCATGGGACCCATCGGTTGGCCCGAAATGGTCGTGATCTTTCTGGTCGCACTGCTGCTGTTCGGACCCAAGAAGCTTCCCGAACTGGGCCGCAACATCGGCAAGGCGATGACCGAGTTCCGCCGCGCCACCAACGATCTGAAGGCGACCTTCGATCGCGAGATGCAACAGATCGACGACGAGAATCGATCCTTGCGGGAAACGGCGCGCGACTTTCAAAACGATCTGACCAGTTACACGGGCTACCTGGATAACAGCGATCCGTACGGCACCGGCGCGGCGTCTACTCCCGCGGCCGAAGTGGAATCCAGCGCTCCGGAAACGATCACCGCGCCGGCACGGCCGGAAGGCACCGTGGCCCGCACGGCGCCCTCACTGGAGCCGAAAAACGGGATTCAGCCGGAGAACAGTTCGGCAGCCTGAATCCAGGCTCCGGGAGTGGAATGTCGTCCAACGAGAACCAGGGCTCCGGCCAGACGCCCGAGCGTGCGGAACCGGTCCAGCCGAAAAACGGAACTCCGCCCGACCGGGTTATCGACGATCCTTACAACTTCCACGACGAAGATTACGACTACTCGAACCATCCGGACCCCATAGAAGACTGGCGCAAGGACTACGAATCGTGGTCGAGGCCGGCGGACGCCTCAGCGGAAGCCGCGACCGGCGGTCAGAAGGCCGCGGGGATCACGGCCACGCCGCCTCCCTCGCCTCCCGCCCGCATCACCCCACCGCCGTCCCCGGAGCCGGAACCGGAACCCGACGAAGACGACGACGGGATGCTGCGGATGAGCTTCCTGGAGCATCTGGAGGAACTGCGCAGCCGCATCATCAAGGCTTTAATGGGTTTGGCGGTCGCGTTTGCGTTCAGCCTGATCTTCGCCAACCGTCTCTGGCTGGCGGTAAGCGAGCCGGCTCAGGCGGCGCTGACTTCGCTGGGGCTGCCGCCGCAACTGGTGATCCTCTCACCCATGGAGGGGTTCTCCACCATTTATGTGAAGCTGCCGCTGCTGTCTTCGCTCTTTCTGGCATCTCCCTGGATCTTGTGGCAGGTATGGGCGTTTATCGCCCCCGGTTTGTACCGCCGGGAGCGCAAATGGGCCGCGCCGTTCGTGATCTGTACGGCCGGCTTGTTCATTCTGGGGGGTACGTTCGCTTACTTCGTGGCGTTCCGCTTCGGCCTCACGTTTCTCTTAGGGATCGGCAAGGATATCGGCGTGGTGCCGTATGTCTCCGCCAGCGAATACTTTGACCTGTTCATTAACGTCACACTAGGGATCGGACTGGTCTTCGAGCTTCCAGTTCTTATCTTCTTTTTAGTCCTGCTGCGAATCGTGACTCCCGCATTTTTAGTTCGTAACTCGCGTTACGCGGTGCTGGCGATTGTCGTCGTAGCATCAATCCTTACCCCAACGCCGGACGTGTTCAATTTGACCATGTTCGCGGTGCCGATGTGCCTGCTGTACTTTGTGGGGGTGTTCGCGGGCTATCTCCTGAATCTGCAGAGGGACAAGAAGAGGTTCCCGTGGATGGCGGTACTGCTGGTGACAGGCGTGGTGCTGGCGATGTCGGCGGGGTTTGTCTATCTTCTTATGACCAGATACGGCTACCGGCTACACGGGGTTTGGCCTTTTCTGGTGCCCTGAGTCGTCACAGTGTAATTTGTATTACTATAGAGCTTTACCCAAACGATAAGGTTCCGGGCAATGACCCGGTACCACGTTCCAACCGAGGCTACTGGGGAGCTGGGCCCCTGAACATATGGATCTTAATCGCATTATCGGTGAACTGCTGCAGGAGCGGGAGCGCGTGGACAAAGCCATCGAGGCGTTGGAAGCCGTAATGGCGGGAGCGCCTCAGGCAAGACGGGGCCGCAAGAACATGAGCCCGGAAGAGCGGCGTAAAGTATCGGAGAGAATGAAGCGTTATTGGGCGAAGCGGCGAAGCGCCGCCCGTAAGAGTAGCTGACGGTTACTTTCGAAAAAACCACAGCCAGAAGTACTGTTCGCCCGCGCCATGGCGGTAGCGCGGGTCGAAGCCGCACCGCCATGCCATCTCCATTGCCTGCTGCTCGGTGAAGGAGACGCCGAGCCAGGTATCGTCCGGGGAGCTCTGCACGCGAAAGTCGCCTTGCACCTGGAACTTGAACAGGGCTCCGGGACGCAACCGCCGGCCCACCTCTCGCACATAGTTTTCAATCACTTGGCGGCTTGGAATGTGCTGAAAGACGATGGTGGAGTAGGCGAAATCGAAGGGCGCGGTGTCGGGGATGACGGTCAGATCGGTGCCGTTGTTTTGATAAATGAAAACATTGGGACGATCGGCACACGCCTGTCGCGCGCGGGCGACCATCTCACCCGATACATCCACGGCATGGATCTCGCCGAAGAGTCCGGCCAGCGCCCGGGTGATACGTCCGGCGCCGCAGCCGATCTCGATTACCCGCATGTGCCGGGGATCCCTGCCCTGGCAAACGTTACCCATGTCCGTAAGTATGTCTTCGGCAACGGCTTGTTCGCCGGAAGCAAAGAATTCCGCGTCGCTCCAGTCGGTTTTGCCGGTAGCCACGTAGTAGCGCGCGTTTTCGCGCGCCCGCTGATCCCAGTCGAGACGCATTTTGTCCAACTGAGATTGTGGGTCTAATTCGGCTTGCGGATCGAATTCCGGCATGGATGGGATGGTGGACGGCATGGGATTCGAACCCACGACCCCCACGTTGCGAACGTGGTGCTCTCCCAGCTGAGCTAGCCGCCCGTGCCAGAGTCCTCAAGAAGTATAGCATGCGCCCGCTGGGCGCTGTTACGATAACAGCTTATGGTTTTGTCGGATATCGACATCCGCCGCTACATGGAGCAGGGCAAGATCCGCGTGTCGCCGGATCTGCCGCCGGAACAGTTCGGCAGTTGCTCCGTGGATTTCCGGCTGGGCGCGGAGTTCTCAATTTTCGAGCACTCCCGGCACGCGTATATCGATCCGCGCGAGAAATCGGCGATCCAGGACCTGATGCGCACCATCGTGGTGCCGGACGGCGAGCCGTTCATCCTGCAGCCGCGGGAATTCGCGCTGGCGATCACGATGGAGACGCTGGAGCTGGATGACGACGTCCTGGGCCGCCTGGAAGGGCGGTCATCGCTGGGACGGATCGGGATCATTGTGCACGGTACGGCGGGGCTGTTCGATCCGGGCTGGCGCGGCAAGGCGACGCTGGAGCTATCGAACCTGGGGATCATGCCGGTGGCGTTGTACCCGGGGATGAGAATCTGCTCTTTCACGTTCGAGCAACTGACCACGCCGACTTCGGTGCCGTACTACAAGAAGGCGGGCAATAAGTACGCGGGGCAGACGAGTCCGCTGGCGAGCCGGCTGGTGGCCGAGGTCAGCAAGAATCCCTCAGGAAGATAGCCGCATGAGCTATCCAGCGGAGACGCCGAGTTTGAGCCAATGCAGGCGAGGGTCGGCGGGGATTGGGCCTCGATTCCGTGCAGCCGCTGATCGATGCCGGGCAGAGCGACATCCCAACTCAGATCCGAAGAGCTCTTGACGTCTTTTCACCTGTAGCGGCATAGCGGGCTGTCACGTTAGCGCGGCCAGGGCGGCTTACGGTACACTGCGAATCAGCAGGCGAGTTCTCGGGTCCCTCATCCGATTGCTGTCCCTGGGCGAGACGGCATGACCACCATCACAGCGAAAGTACGCCGCCACGGCTTCTGGCCGAAGGTTCGCGAAGCGCTGCTCGGCAC
>JAIEPW010000008.1 GCA_019748195.1 Bryobacteraceae bacterium | reverse complement strand
CGCCGCGCCCGCCACCGCCGCCGAATCCGAATCCGCCGCCGAAGCTCGACCGCATGTCGTTCACCTTCTTGCGAAGCTCCTCCGCGGCGGCCTTGACGTTCTCCGGCAGCGCGGGCGCCCCGGTACGATTCCAGCTTTCGATGGTCGCGCGAAGAGAGTTGGAGATCGCATTGAAGCGGCGTTGCGCGGCGTCCGCCTGTTTGGACATCTGGTAGAGCTCGGTAATCGCCGTGGTCCGCTTCTGGCGATCGGCGGAAGAGAACCACGTGATGCGAGGATCTTCCTCGACCACCAGCGGCTTGTGCACCGTTTTTCCGGAGGCCGAGATTCTCACCGTGTACACGCCCGGATCCACCAACGGCCCACCGCCGCCTCCAAAGCGGCCGCGTCCGCCCTGTTCTTCCAGGACGCGGAGCTCTTCCTCGGTGGGCGGGTTCGGACGCTCCATCCGCAGGTCCCAAACCACGCGGTTGTAGCCGGCGTCACCCCCCGGACGCTGCAGCGTCCGGATTACCTTTCCCGACTTGTCCAGGATCTCCACACGCAGATCGCGGGCTTCGGTCTTGGCCTTCAGCCAGTAGTCCAGTGTTGCTCCGTACGCTGGATTCTGGCCGAGGTAGTAAAGATGCCCCGTGTTTCCCCGGCGGTTGGCGAGCCTCCACATGGTGGCAGGACGCGTGTCGAACAGGTGCAGATCGCTGGCCATCACCTGCGGGGTCATTTGTTCCAACGCGTGCAGGTTGTCGAGGATCCAGATGGAGCGGCCGTGCGTGCCGAGGATCAGGTCATTGTCGCGCGGATGCACTACGATGTCATCCACCGCGACGCGCGGCAGATTGTTTTTCAGCTCGAACCAGTTCGCGCCCCGATCCAGGCTGACATAGAGCCCGAACTCGCCGCCGGCGAACAGCAGGTTCTGATTGCGCGTGTGCTCCCGGATTACGTTGATCACGCCGCCGGACGCGGGAATGCCGTTGGTAATGGGCTTCCAGCTTTCCCCGAAGTCCTCGGTGGCGTAGATGTAGATGTTGAAGTCATCGCCGCGGTGGCCGTCGAAAGTGGCGTAGGCGCGCCCTTCCGCGAACTTGGAGGCGACCACGCGGCTTACGTACGTCCCCTTGGGAACGCCGGGAACGTTGGCGATCACATTCTTCCAAGTCTCGCCGTCGCGGGTGACGTGCAGGTTGCCGTCGTCGGTGCCCGCCCAGACGATTCCGGCGCGCATCGGCGATTCGCTCAGCGTGGTGGACGCCGGAAACGCCTGCACGCCGTCATGCCGCGACAGCATGGTGCGATCCGGCAGCTTGCCCATGATCGGCTGCTTGTCGCGATCCATCCCGCTGGTGAGTTCCGGCGAGGATTTCGTCCAGGAATTGCCCTGATCGGTGGACTTGAACACGAAGTTTCCGCCGTAGTAGAGCGTCTTGCGATCGTGACGGGAGATTACCAGCGGGGAGTTCCACTGGAAGCGGTAACGGGCCTCGCCGGGCTTCTCGCGAGGCCGGATGGAGCGAGACTCATGCGTTCGCAGATCGCGCCGCAGCAGGTTCCCGTCCTGAGACTCCGCATAAACGATCCACGGCTCTTCGGGGTCCATCTGGGAGTAGAAGCCGTCGCCGCCGCCCACCTGGAACCACTCATCGTTGGAAATGCCGCGCGCCTCGAAGGACATCGAAGGTCCGCACCAGGAGTTATTGTCCTGCAGCCCGCCGCAGATGCGATAGGGGCGCTGCATGTCTACGCCGATCTCATAGAACTGGCCGAGCGCGACGTTGTTGGTGAAGATCCATGTGCGTCCCGCGTCGTAGCTGAAGTGCAGCCCGCCGTCGGAGCCGGCAAACATGTGGTTGGAGTCGTTGGGGTTGATCCACAGCGCGTGATAGTCCCCGTGGATTCGTTGCACGCGGTTGGTGACAAACGTCTTGCCGCCGTCCTCGGAATAGAACATGTCGGCGCCCAGCACCCATACCCGCTGATCGTTGTTCGGGTCGATGTGCACCTGCGAGTAGTACATCGGGCGGGGGTTGGTGTCGCTCATTTTCACCCACGTCTCGCCCTTGTTCTCGCTGCGGTAGATACCGCCGCGCGCGTGTTCGATCAGCGCGTAAACGATACCCGAATTGCGACGGTAGATGTTGACCCCGATGCGGCCCATGTCGCCTTCGGGCAGGCCGGTGGTCAGCTTCTTCCAGGTGGCGCCGCCGTCGGTGGATTTATAAAGCCCGCTGCCGGGTCCGCCGCCGTTGAAGCCCCACGGGGTCCGACGGCGCTGATAAGCGCCCGCATACAGCGTATCCGGCGATTGCGGGTCCATCGCCAGGTCATTGACTCCTGTGTCGGCGTCCACGAACAGGACTTTGTTCCAGATCTTGCCCCCGTCGGTGGTTTTGAAAACGCCGCGCTCCCCGTTGGCGCCCCAGAGGCGCCCTGCAGCGGCCACGTACACCACGTTGGGATCGCGCGGGTGGATCACCACCCGGCCGATGTGATGGGTGTCCTTCAGCCCCATGTGCGCCCAGGTCTTGCCGCCGTCGGTGGATTTGTAAACCCCGTTTCCCCAACTGGAGGATTGGCGGTTGTTGGATTCGCCGCTGCCGGCCCAGATCACCGACGGGTCGGAGGGGGCGATGGCGATGTCGCCGATCGAGTGGACCGGCTGATGATCGAATAGCGGCTCCCAGGTGGTGCCCGAATTGACCGTTCGCCACACGCCGGCCGAGGCCGTGGCCACGTAGACGATCCTGGGGTCGGACTCCACCACCGCGACATCATTGATGCGGCCCCCCATGCTGGCGGGTCCGATTTCGCGGAAGCGCATGTTTTTCAAGAGATCGGCGGGCGATTGGGCAAGCAGGGCAACGGCGGCCAGCAAGGCAAAAACAGCAGTTTTCATATATGCGGAGACTCCGGAGACGATAAGGCGCTCAGATCCGTCGCATTGTTACTCTTTTTGCCTGGCAGGCGCAACTCGGGTGAGACTCAGTAAGAGCGTTTCGCTATTCCATTATTCGGGGACGCGTTCCTGCCCCTCGGCTCCCGACGCTTCCTCGGCCGCCTGCGCTCCGGACGCCTGCGCCTCAGCCAGGATGCGCCGTGCCTCCTGTTCCTGATCCCGGGCGACCCGGACCTGCGCCGAGGTGTTGGGCAGCATCGCCCCCTCCGTGATCACGGCATAAATGCCGTTGGATTCCAGCAAGCCTTTGATAATCATTGCTTCGCTTTCCTGCGAAGCGCCCGCCGGCTGATGAAACACGGTTACCAGGTCCAGGTCGTGTGATTCGTTGAGCGGCGGCACGGGATTGGCGGCGATGATTTCCTCGGCGCGGCTCTCCTGCCCGGCGGGCACCCGCACCTCGATTGCGCCCTCCGGCACTCCCGGGGCGTTGTCGTCAAAGATCTCCGCGTCCAGGTTTTCGCCCTGCAGCAGGGCCTGAACCTCAGCCGCTTCCTGGCGTTTCCCGGCTTCCGCCGATCGATATACGGTGACCATCTCCGGCATCCTTCGAGCATATACCAAAGGGCTTCCTCCAAGCGCGATACAATCGGATTTCGAGGAGATCTCATCATGGCCAAGTCTCGAGAGTCGAACGCCCTGTGGTTCATTGCCGGCGCCGCGCTGGGCGCCACGGTGGCGCTGCTGTACGCTCCCTACGCGGGCAGCGAAACCCGCTCCCGGATCGCCTCCACGGCCCGCGAGGGCCGGGAGAAGTTGAACGAATACGGCGCCGACGTTTACGATCGCGGGCGCGAATTGTTCGACCGCGGCCGCGGTATCGCCGATGAAGCCGCGGGCATCTTCGAGCGCGGCAAACGCCTGGTCGAAGGTTGATCCCTCTTACAAGGAACACACTATGAGCGCCGCCCCCGCCGCCACTTTGCCCGCTTTCCAGAACGAGCCGTTTCTCGATTTCACCAGGCCGGAGATTCAGCAATCCGCGCGCATGGCGCTGGAGAAGGTTCGCGCCGAATTGGGCCGCGAATACCCGTTGTGGATCAACGGCGAATCCCGCACCACCGGCGATCTGCTCCCGTCGCGAAATCCGTCCAAGCCTTCCGAAATCGTGGGCTCACATCACAAAGCCACGCGCGAACTCGCCACGCTGGCCATCGAATCCGCGCATGCCTATTTTTCCGAGTACAGCCGCGTTCCGGTGGGCGAACGCATTTTGATGGCGGTTCGCGCCGCGCAGATCATCCGCGGCCGCAAGCTGGAGTTCGACGCCTGGCTGGTGCTGGAAGCCGGCAAGACCTGGCCTGAGGCCGAAGCCGACGTCAGCGAATCCATCGACTTCTGCGAGTATTACGCGCGCCAGATGGAACGGCTCGCCAACCCGCCGGATCTGGTGCAGATGCCCGGCGAACGTGACGAGATGCGCTACCTGCCGTTGGGCGCCGGGGTGATCATTCCGCCCTGGAATTTCCCGCTGGCGATCCTCACGGGAATGACCGTCGCCGCGCTGGTCGCCGGCAACACGGTTGTCATCAAGCCATCCTCGGATACCCCGACGATCGCGCAAAAGTTCGCCGAAGTGCTGTTGGAGGCGGGCTTCCCGCCGAAAAGCTTCGCGATGTGCGTGGGATCGGGCTCCGTGGTGGGCGATCTTCTGGTGGAGCACCCCAAGACGCGGTTCGTTTCGTTCACGGGTTCCCGCGACGTCGGGCTGCGGATCAACGAACTCGCGGCCAAGCCCCGCAAGGGGCAGATCTGGATCAAGCGCGTCGTGGCGGAGATGGGCGGCAAGGACGCCATCGTAGTCGATCGCGAAACGGATATCGACAAGGCGGTGGACGGCGTGTGGATGTCGGCATACGGGTTCCAGGGGCAGAAGTGCTCCGCCTGCTCAAGGGCGATCGTCGATGAAAAGATTTACGACGAGTTCCTGGCGAAGCTGAAGGCTAAGGTGGACAGCCTCGGCGTCGGCGCGCCTGAAGAATTCGGGACCTACATGGGTCCGGTGATCAACGAGAGCGCTAAGAAATCGATACTGGATTACATCGAGTCCGGCAAGAAGGAGGGCCGCCTGATCGCCGGCGGCGAGGCTGCTCCGGGCGACGGCTACTTCGTTCGTCCCACGGTGATTGCGGACATCGACTCCAAGGCTCGTATCTTTCAGGAGGAGATCTTCGGTCCGGTGCTGGCGGTTACCAAGGCGCGGGACTTCGATCACGCCATCCAGCTCGCCAACGATTCCGAGTATGGATTGACCGGCGCCGTCTATAGCGACAACCCCGCCAAGATCCAGAAAGCACGCGACGAGTTCTTCGTCGGCAATCTGTACATCAACCGCAAGTGCACCGGCGCCATGGTGGGGGCTCACCCCTTTGGCGGTTTCAATATGAGCGGGACAGATTCTAAGGCAGGCGGTCCCGACTACCTGCTGCAGTTCCTCCAGGCCAAGTCGATCGCGGAAAAGGTGCGCTAAAAACAGCCGCTCCCGGGATTTGCGTACATTCTAGATCGTCGGACTTACTCTCGCATCCATCAAGCGTGGGAGCAACGCTCCCACCGCACTGCCCAAGCCGCCCCCGGAATCGGGAGGTGGCAAGCGGCAGAAGACCGGCAGTAAGTCCGAAACACTGCCGGCGGAATCGGGGGAACCGGTGGTGAGCCAAGATCTGCGGAGAGATTTCCAGGATCGCCAGGATCTGATTGACTATGTGGCGGAGATTTTTCCGCAAACTGCGAACTTCGAGCCCTTCGTAGCGGATACAAGGGGCGGCCGCCGGGCAGCCGAACAGTTGTTCGAAAACATCGATCCGAAGAAGTATGGCGCAACCCGCAATAACATCTCGGGAGCGGTAACGTATCTTTCTCCTTACATTCGTCACGGCGTTGTAACGCTGCGGGAAGTGCGCGATCTCGCCCTACGCCGCGCGGACCAGCGAAAGGACGCGGCGAAGTTCATCATGGAGCTCGCCTGGCGCGAATACTGGCAGCGCTTGTACGAGACACTCGGCGGCGGCGTCTGGGATGACATCGAGGAGTACAAGACTGGATTCCCGCCGGACAGCTACGACGAGGAGCTGCCGGTGAATATCAAGCGCGGCACCACGGGACTCGCGTGCATCGACGCGTTTTCCCGCGAGTTGCGACGCACCGGATACCTCCACAACCATGCGCGGATGTGGCTCGCTTCGTATGTTGTCCATTGGCGCAAAGTGCAGTGGCAGGCCGGCGCGGAGTGGTTCCTGGAGCATCTGCTGGATGGAGATCCCGCCTCGAACAACTTGTCGTGGCAGTGGGTGGCCAGCACGTTCTCGAACAAGCCGTACTTTTTCAACCGCGAGAACCTGGAGCGCCATACCGAAGGCCTGTACTGCCGCCAGTGCCTGCATTACGGGAGCTGCCCCTTCGAAGGCCGCTATGAGGACTTGAGCCAGAAGCTCTTTCAAATTCAATGAATACGATTATCTGGGTCCACGAGGACTGTCTCCATCCCACCGGGCCAGCTTACATGGCCTACCCCGAATCACCTTCAATCTTCGTGTTTGATGATGCCGGGCCGGTAATGAGCCTGAAGCGATACGTATTCATCTACGAATGTCTGCTGGAGCTGCCAGTCGTGATCCGCAAGGGTGACGCCGTCCAGGAGATTCTCGGCTTCGCACGCCGGCATTCGGCCGATCGCATTGTCACCATCGCCACGCCGAGCCCGCGGTTGAAGCGAATCCAACAGAAGCTTGCCCAAAGCATCCAATTAGAGGTGTTGGCCTACGATCCGTTCCTGGAATTCACTGGAACGGTGCGATTAGAACGCTTTTCGCAGTTTTGGCGCACCGTCGAGCCCTATGCTATGCTCGAGGAGCCCCGAAGCGAAGGGGACCAGGAAGTCGCAATACCAGGGTCAAACACGAACGACGCGGCGGCGGGGAGTTGATCTCAACTCCCCGCTTCGCATTTCCCGCTCCCCCTCCTCAGCCCCATTCTGTAAGTTCTTGAGAAGACATCTCTTGTCGATTCCTCACGCGCGGTGACCTCAGTCACAGACGCCCGCGACCCCGCTCCGTAAACTGAACTCAGCGTCATGCCCATCAAGAGCTACCTGGCATATCCCAAAGAAGGCTGGGGCGAGCTGCTGGCCGAAAAGCTCGCCGCGCTTCCGGGATGTTCCGTCGAGCCGGCCGAAAACCGCGAACTGCTGATTCTGATCACGGACACGCCGGAGGAAGCGTCGGACCAGGCTCTCGAACAACGCTTGCTGGCGATACCCGAACTGGATGGCCTGGCGCTAGTGGCGGCGTACGCGGAGGAGGAAATCGGATGACCCGGCGAGAAGCGCTCAGATCGATGGCCGCGGCTGCGGCGGTGACGGCGGCCAGCCAGTTGGCGCCGGGGGTTGCGTTCGCCGCGGGAACACCCAAAACGCTTTCCGCCGAAGGACTTACGTGGAAGAAAACGCCCTGCCGGTTCTGCGGCACCGGGTGCGGATTGCTGATCGGCATCAAGGATAACCGGGCGGTGGCGGTAAAAGGCGATCCCGCGAGCGCGGTCAATAAGGGGCTCTGCTGCGTGAAGGGCTACCACTCGGTAATCGCCCTTTATGGCAAGGATCGCCTCACCCGGGCGTACGTTCGCAACAACGGACAACTGATTCCAGTCCCGATCGGCGAAGCACTCGATCTGGTGGCTTCCAAGCTAAAGGAAACAATCGATAAACACGGAAAAAACGCCGCCGGGATTTATGGTTCGGGGCAGTGGACGATCCCCGACGGATATGTCGCCTCGAAGCTTTTCAAGGGCGCCATTGGCACTAACAACGTCGAGGCGAACGCGCGTCTTTGCATGGCCAGCGCGGTGACCGGTTTCATGACCACCTTCGGGCTGGATGAACCGATGGGCTGTTACGAAGACATCGATCATGCCGACGTTTTCGTGCTGTGGGGCAACAACATGGCGGAAATGCACCCGGTGTTGTTCAGCCGCATGCTGGATCGCCGCCTGCGCAACGCCCACGTCAAGATCGTGGATCTTGCCACGCGCTGGACCCGCACTTCGATGGCTGCCGACCGTTCGATTCTCTTTCAGCCCAACGCTGACCTCGCGCTGGCCAATGCGATCGCCTACGAAATGATCCGTAACCAGTGGATTCATCGCACGTTTCTCGATCGCCATGTGAGCTTCCACGAAGGCAAGACCAACATCGGTTACGGAACGCAAGACAAGTTCCAGTTCACGGACGAGAACCGCAACATCACGTTCAACGAGTATGTGAAGCGTCTGGAAGAGTACACCCCGGACAAAGTGGAGAAGATCTCCGGAGTGCCGGCGCGCGATATCCGTTATCTGGCTTCGCTCTACGGCGATCCCGGAAAGAAGGTGGTCAGCTACTGGTGCATGGGCATGAACCAGCATGTGCGCGGAACGTGGATCCAGAACCTGGTCTACAACCTGCACCTGCTCACGGGCAAGATTTCGCAACCCGGCAACGGGCCGTTTTCGCTAACGGGCCAGCCGAGTGCGTGCGGCACCGTGCGGGAAGCCGGAACGCTTACTCATCGGCTTCCCCACGGAGACGTCACCAATGAAGCCGATCGCAAGATGGCGGCCAGGATCTGGGGCGTGCCGGTGGAGAACATCCAGCCCAAGCCGGGACTCCACACCGTGGAAATGTTTCGCGCGCTGGATCGAGGCGACCTTCGCTTCCTGTGGATTCAGGTGACCAATCCGATGGTGACCATGCCGAAGCTGAAGCGCTATCGCGAAGGCGCGCGGAAGGAGGGGCGCTTCGTGGTGGTTTCCGATGTTTACCCCACGCCCACCACGGACATCGCTGACGTGATCCTTCCTTCGGCCATGTGGATTGAACGGGAGGGAATGTTCGGCAATTCGGAACGCCGCACTCAGCACTGGGAACAGATGTTGAAGCCGCCGGGCGACGCGATGTCGGACACCTGGCAGTTGATCGAAGTCGCGCGCCGAATGGGCCTCGGCAAGCACTTCAATTGGACCTACGAGAATCACATCCCGGAGATCTGGAAAGAGTACACCAGCTTCCATCACGACCCCAAGCACGAGATGGCGACGTATCAGGCGCTGCGCGAAAATCCGGGAGTCATGTGGCCGTGCCCCGGCGGCCGGGAAACGAAGTGGCGCTACAACGCGCGCTACGATCCGGCCGCAAAATCCGTGAACGGCGATCCCATCGACTTCTACGGCAAGCCGGATCGCCGCGCCTGGATCTGGTTCCGCCCGTGGGAGCCCGCCGCCGAGGAGCCGGACGCCGAATTCCCTTTTTGGCTGAATACGGGTCGTGTTGTGGAGCACTGGCACACTGGCTCGATGACCCGCCGCATTCCCATTCTGCATAAGGCGGTGCCCAACGCCTACGTGGAACTTCATCCCATGGATGCGAGGAAATTGGGGATCCGCAACGGAGATCGCGTACGGCTGACGTCGCGGCGCGGCGCGCTAACGTTGCCCGCGCAGATCGACGGGCGCGGACGCCCGCAGGAAGGGCATGTCTTTGTACCCTTTTTCGACGAGGCGATCCTGATCAATGAGCTGACGCTGGACGCCTTCTGTCCCATCTCCAAGCAGCCCGATTACAAGAAGTGCGCGGTGCAGGTGGAAAGGGCCTGACCAAATGGGGGACCGCCTTCGTTACTTCCGGATCGCGATCGCCACGGCTCTGATGGCGTCGTTCATCTTCGTTCTCGGGGAGACCGTGGTGGAAAGCCAGCGGCCGGCTGTCGTGGCCGCGGCGGTGAGCCAGCCGGTCCCGGAACTGCCGCTCGAATCGGGAGTCTTCCGCGATCCGTCGGACGCGCGGGAATACCGTTGGGAACCGGACGCAAGGAACGCGAATCGCAGTCTGGCATCGTTCTACCAGCGGCGAGCTTACGACGGAGCCCCGCCTCCGGTTCCCCACAAGTTGCTCGATCCGGGATCGTTCGGAGGCGGGGGATGCCTTTCCTGCCACGCGGAGGGCGGGTATGTGCGGCAGTTCAAGGCTTGGACTCCCGTGACGCCGCATCCCGACTTTCTGAACTGTCTGCAGTGTCATGTCGGCGAGCAGTCCCAGGGCGAGTTCCGCGGAAACGTCTTCCAAACGGTACGTCCGCCCGAGACGCGGCAGGCGCCGCTTCCCGGCAGCCCTCCGCCGGTTCCGCACGGATTGCAAATGCGCGACAACTGCCGCGCCTGCCACGGTGGACCGGGGGCGGTAGGCGAAATCCGGTCCACGCATCCGCAGCGCGTGAACTGCCGGCAATGCCACGCCGCCGTCGCCGCGCCGGGGGCATCCGGAGGCGAATTCACCCGTCCCGTCCCCGGAGGCCAGCCGTGAAGTACCTGCTTCTGACCACCGGGCTAGCGCTCGCCGGCTGTGTTCAGCCACCGCGCAGTGATCCGCATGTACTGGCGATCGTACGCCGGGCCTCGCAGCCGGACACCGCTCCGAAGCCGCCATCCGGAATCGCCAGCGTTCGCGCGGAGGGAATCGAAGGTGTGCGCGAGTTCGCGGTGGCGGAGCGGAAATCGCAACTGAAACGATTCCCCTGCGCAAGCTGCCACACGCTTCCCCTCGAACAACTTCGACTGAAGCAGACGGGCAAGAAGGCGGCCCACTGGGATGTCGAATTGCGCCATGCGGCTGAGAATGTGATGTCCTGCGCCACCTGTCACCCGGCGGAGGACGCAGACTCGCTGCGCACGCTGCAGGGCAAGCCGGTCGGCCTCAATCACAGCTATCAGGTGTGCGCGCAGTGCCACGCGGCCCAGGCGCGAGACTGGGCGGGAGGATCGCACGGCAGGCGAGCCTCGGGCTGGGCCGCGGAACGCGTGGTGAACAACTGCGCATCGTGTCACAACCCGCACGCGCCGGCGCTTCCCTCGCGCTGGCCCGCGATCCCCAGGACGGATTCCAGATGAGCGTCAACTCGTTCCGCATTCTGAACAACAAGGGCATCGAGCAACTGCTGGAGCGGAACGTGGATCGCCGCACGGCGGCTCTCACGATGGCGGGCGCTCTGGCCGCCGGCGCCGGGCTCGCCGCCACCAGCGCCAATCCGTTCGCCTCCAGCGAAAGCCGTGAAAAGGCGCGGCTCAACTGGGACGCCTACTTCCAGGGCAACTTCCGCCTGATGACGGAGGAAGAAAAGACGGAAACGGTGCGCCGCCTGGAGCGCCTCCATCAGCTTCAGAACACCGATCGCATCCGGGTGACCGCCCTCGATGCCGTTCCCGGAGTCCTGTACGGGTACGCATTCAACATCTCCAAGTGCCGGGGGTACATGGACTGCGTGCGCGCCTGTATCGCGGAAAACAACCAGGATCGCCGCTCCGCGATGCAGTACATCCGCGTCCACGAGATGGAGCATGGACAAATCAGTTTCGAACACGCCGATGATGCCTACTTCCATGAGGTCCCCGCGGCCGGGCACTTCTATGTGGGAACGCAGTGCTTTCATTGCCAGAACCCGCCGTGCACGCAAGTGTGTCCGGTACAGGCCACCTGGATGGAGCCCGACGGCATCGTGGTGGTTGACTACAACTGGTGCATCGGCTGCCGCTACTGCATGGCCGCGTGCCCTTATGATGCGCGGCGCTTCAACTGGGCGGATCCGGTGGTGCCGGAGGCGGAGCTGAACCGCAACCAGCACTACCTGGGCAATCGCCTGCGCCAGAAGGGCGTCGTCGAGAAATGCACGTTTTGCATTCAGCGGTCGCGCGCCGGCGGAAATCCGGCGTGCGTGGAGGCGTGTCCCACGGGCGCCCGCATCTTCGGCAACCTGCTCGATCCGGACAGCGAAATCCGCTGGGTGCTGAGGAACAAGAAAGTGTTCCGGCTGAAGGAAGACCTCGGCGCCGAACCCAAGTTTTGGTATTTCACGGACTGACCGATGAGCGCTACTTCGCGAGTTGTGCCCGCCATTGACGAACGAAAGCGCTCCGCGCTTACCGGCTTCCTCCGCGATTCCTTGGCGGAAGTGACCTCCGGATCAGCGGCTTATCACGCCTGGATGGGCCTGCTGACGTTTCTCATGCTGGCGGGAGCATTCGCCTACAGCGTACAACTGCGCCAGGGCATGGGCGTAACCGGCATGCACGATCACGTGAGCTGGGGATTTTACATCTCGAACTTCACCTTCCTGGTGGGGCTCGCCGCCGCCGCGGTGATCCTGGTGATGCCCACCTACGTCCTGAAGGATCACGACTTCAAGCAGGCGGTGCTGATCGGGGAGGCGATGGCGGTAGCCGCGTTGCTGATGGCGATCAGCTTCGTGGTGGTGGACCTGGGCGGTCCGGCGCGCCTCTGGCATCTGATCCCCGGCCTCGGCATTTTCAATTTTCCCAGTTCCCTGCTGGCCTGGGACATCCTGGTGCTGAACGGCTACCTGGCGCTGAACCTGGCGGCGCCGTTCTACATTCTGTACTCCCATTATCAGGGTCGCGAGCCTCGGCCGGCCGTGTACATTCCAGCCGTGTTTCTGTCCATTCTCTGGGCGGTGAGCGTTCACCTGGTGACGGCGTTCCTTTACGCGGGGCTGCCGGCGCGGCCGTACTGGAACACCGCGCTGATGGGACCCCGCTTCCTGGCGACCGCGTTCGCCGCCGGGCCGGCCTTGATGATCCTGATCCTCGCCGCGATCCGCGCGAACACCCCATTTCCGGTTGCGCAGGCGACTCTGGACAAACTGGCCATGGTAGTCACTGTCGCGGGACAGATCTGCCTGGTGATGCTCGGGTCGGAGTTGTTCACTGAGTTCTATCGCCAGACGGAGCACGGGCGGGGAGCGCGGTACCTGTTCTTCGGTCTCGACGGCCACAACCTTCTGGTGCCCTGGATCTGGATGTCGGTGGCGATGGTAGTATTGGCAACCGCGATCCTGACCATCCACCCTCTACGGCGATCGCCGCCGTGGTTGTACTCGGCCTGCGTGCTGCTGTTCGTGGGCATCCTGGTGGAGAAAGGACTGGGGACCATCATCCCCGGATTCGTGCCGGAGCCGTGGGGGCGGATCGACGAGTACTTGCCTACGTGGGTGGAACTTGTGGTCGGGCTCGGCATCTGGGCCATGGGCGCGTTCGTGTTTACCGTGCTGGCGAAGGCGGCGATCCCGATCGAGTTGGGCAAGCGAAGGCGTGCTGGAATGCTGCTTTCACCAGGAAAGGAGGTCGGCTAGAATGCTCCCATGCCGTCCGGGTTTGATTCCGTTTTCGCGACCTTGAAACCGCTGCTGTCCAGACATTCCAGGAAGCTCGCCGTCAAATCGGATACGCCTGAGAACTACACCTTGGTGACGAAGTCTCCGTCACCGTTTCCGCAGCACAAGGGAAATCCGTTGGAGTTCGGCTCGATCAAGGTGGGTAAGGCATACGTGAGCTTCCACCTGATGCCGTTGTACATGTGTCCGGAACTGGTTGGCGCCATGTCTCCGGCGCTAAAGAAACGGATGCAAGGTAAAACGTGCTTCAACTTCAAGCACGAGCCCGATCCGGAGCTCTTGAACGAGTTGAAGGACCTCGCGGCCGCGGGCGTTGCGGCCTGGGCCGATAGGAAGTGGCTCTGAAAGCACCGCCCACTCGCGGCAACGGCGTTGTCAACCGGACGCCGTTTTCGTAGACTGAGGCGCATGGCGCGTTTATATCGCGTTATACTCCCCGTCTCCTCGATCGAACAAGCCGCCGCCTTCTACTCGGCCGTGCTCCAGCAACCGGGCCGGCGAGTGTCGCCGGGACGTCACTACTTCGATTGTGAAGGAACGATTCTGGCGTGTTTCGATCCTCGAGCCGACGGGGATCCGTGGGATGCGGTTCCTAATCCCGATCATGTCTACTTCGCCGTGAAAGACTTGGAAGCTTGCCATGCCCGGGTGAGCGCCACTGGCTCCGCCAACCTTGGAGCAATCGAAACGCAGCCGTGGGGTGAGCGGAGCTTCTATTGCGCCGATCCGTTCGGCAATAAGCTGTGCTTCGTAGATGAGCAGACCGTGTTTACGGGCGAATAGACGATTTTGTGCTGTACTGTTCGGGAATGGCCCATTTCTGCCTGGTTCACGGCTCCGCGCAGGGACCCCATGGGTGGGATCTGCTGGTGCGGGAATTGGAAGCGCTGGGCCACCTCTGCGTTTGCGCCGATCTGCCCGTGGATCAGCCGGAGGCCGGCGGCATGGTCTATGCCGCGGCAATCGCCGACGCGGCGCGCGGCCTGAGCCAACCCGTTGTCGTGGCTCATTCCGCGAGCGGTCTTTTCCTTCCGCTGGCCGCGCCCCGGATTCCAGGCGCGAGGCTGGTGTATCTCGCCGCCGTGCTCCCCCTGCCCGGCATGAGCTTCGCGGAACAATTCCGTCAGTGGCCGGATATGTACATACCGGGGTTCGCCGGCAGGAATCCCGTCGTGGACCAATCGCTGGCTCGTGACTTCCTCTTTCACGACGCCAGCCCGGAAGTGGCGGAGTGGGCGTTCTCCACCGTCCGGCTCATGTACGCGAAGACGGCCATAGCGGAAATAACTCCGATGCGAGAGTGGCCCGGCGTTTCGAGCGCGTATGTCTCTTGC
Organism: Bryobacteraceae bacterium; assembly: GCA_019748195.1. Classification (GTDB taxonomy): domain Bacteria; phylum Acidobacteriota; class Terriglobia; order Bryobacterales; family Bryobacteraceae; genus JAIEPW01. Next base: position 45,522 of record JAIEPW010000008.1, on the reverse strand, counting down.
ACGCAGGAGCGGACCATCAATCCCGCCTGGTGGGAGCGTGCCGCGCGGGAGCGGTTGGGCGTGGAGCCGCTGCGCATGGAGGCCGGGCACGCGCCATTCGTATCGCGACCGGCGGAGCTGGCGCAACTGCTCTCCGGAATCTGGGGCTAAGGAGGCGTTTTCGCCACATTCCTGTTGACAATCTACAGAGACATCTCTAGCCTGTCTACAGGAAGCCATGCCTGACCCGAAATCCGACCTGTTGCAGGGAACCCTTGATTTGATTGTGCTTCGGATCCTCACGCTCGGACCCCGGCACGGCTATGGCATCGCGCAACGCATCCAGCAGATCTCGAAGGACGTGCTTCAGGTGAACCAGGGGTCGCTGTATCCGGCCCTGCTGCGCCTGGAGCAGAACGGCTGGATCCGTTCCGAATGGGGAATTTCGGACAACAACCGCCGCGCGAAGTATTATTCGATCACCGCCGCCGGCAAGTCCCAACTTGCCGAGGAAACGGAGAACTGGGAGAGGGTCTCCGGGGCGATCAAGAAACTTCTGGCTGCGACATCCTGATCCGGAGGGCGCCCATGTTGGCAGGTATTCGCGCGTTTGTGTCCCGGCTTCGCGCCTCCTTTCGCAAGGGGGACGATGTCTCGGGTGAAATCGACTTTCACCTCCAGATGCTGGCCGCGGACTATCGCCGCGCCGGCGTGAGCGAAGCGGAGGCGCTGGACCGGGCCAGACGGGACTTTGGCAACACGACCGCTCTGCGGGAGCAATACCGCGAACGGCAACGGCTCCCGTTCCTCGACGAGAGCGGACAGGACCTGCGCTTCGCCTGGCGCATGTTGAGACGGAACCCCAGCTTCACCTTCGCGGCCGTGCTGACCATCGCGCTGGGCATCGGCGCGAACGCCGCGGTGTTCAGCGTCCTGCACGGCGTCCTGCTGCGGAAGCTCCCGTACGGCGATCCAGCCCGCCTGGTGTTCCTGTGGCAAACGGATGAGTCCAAGGGCGGATTGAAGGAAGAAGTGTCGGTGGCGAATTTCCTGGACTGGCGCGACCGCAACCGCGTCTTCTCCGCGATGGCGCTGGCCGAACCCTATGGTCACGAGCTCACCGGGGACGGCGAGCCGGAGAGCTATTCGTCGTGGCTGGTCACGGACCAGTTCTTCGATGCCCTGGGGGTGCGTCCCATGCTAGGACGGTCGTTCGAGCCGCAGGACTTCCGCCGCGCTTCCGACGACCGCTACCTGCAGGGATCGTCGAACGTCGTCATCCTCGGACATGCCTTGTGGCGGCAGCGATTCGGCGCGGACCCCGCCGTTGTAGGGCGAAGGGTAATTCTCCGTGGCAGACCAATGATGGTGGTGGGGGTAATGCCGCCCGAAGCCCAGCTCGGGGAGAAGGATCTGCTGGCTCCACGTGTTCCGAGCGAAGCCGACACCAAGGACCGGTTCGCGAATTACCGGACGGTGGTCGCCCGCCTGAAACCGGACGCAACCATCGGCATCGCCCAACAGGAGATGCGCCGCATCGCCGCCGAGCTCGCGCGGGAGCATCCACGCTCCAACCGGTCCTCCGGAGTGCTGGTGAAGCAATACCAGGAGGAGGTGTTCGGGACCGTTCGCCCCGCGCTGCTGATGCTGATGGGGGCGGTTGCGTTCGTGCTGCTCATCGCCTGCGCCAATGTCGCGAACCTGCTTCTGGCGCGGGGGGCGGGGCGCGGGCAGGAATTCGCCATGCGCGCCGCCTTGGGAGCAACCCGCGGCCGCCTGGCGCGCCAGCTCTTCACCGAAGTCTGCCTGCTGGCGTTCGCCGGCGGAACCTTGGGAATTGCCCTGGCCCACTGGGGTGTCCTGGGAATGAAAAAGCTGGATCCCGGCAGTATCCCCAGGCTGGAACATGCCGGCTTGAACGGGGCCGTCCTAGGCTACTCACTGCTGCTATGCGTACTCACCTCTGCCGTGTGCACCCTGCTTCCGGCCCTTCGCGATACGGACGTGGCGGCCGGCCGCGCTCGCGGGGCCAGTGGCTCGAGATCGCGGCACTTCCTGCGCGGGTCTCTCGCCGTGGTGCAGATCGCCGCGGCGGTCACACTCCTCAGCGGCGCTGGGATTCTCGGCCGAAGCCTGTTTCAACTTCTGATGATCGATCCCGGCTTCCGCCCCGAGCGCATTGTGACCCTGGAGGCCCACATCTGGAAGCGCGCCGTCACGGCCGAACGGCGAATCCAATTCGTCGAACAGACCTTGGAGCTGGTGCGCGGCTTGCCCGGAGTGACGTCGGCTGCCGTGGTGACCGCGCTGCCACTCCATCCCAACGCGATCAATGTGAACGCCGGCTTCCAGATCCCGGGCCGTCCCGCAAGCCCCGGCGAGGAGATCACCGCCGATCACACCACGGTCAGCACCGGCTACTTTCAAACCATGGGTGTACCCCTCCGCCGGGGACGCTGGTTCACCGAGGCCGATCACGAAAAAGCGGCTTGCCGTGTGATGGTGAACGAAACCCTCGCTCGCAGGTTCTTCCCGGGGGAGGACCCCGTTGGCCGGCGCCTGCTGTTGGTGTTTAAGCGCGATAAGGACGGCAAACCCGGCGAATGCGAGATTGTCGGCCTGGTTGGCGACGTCCGGCAGCTCAACCTGGATCGCGATCCGAACCCTGAGATCTATCTTCATTACCCGCAGAATCCGAACGGCAGCCTGACCTACGTCGCACGCGCCTCGGGCGATCCCGCGGCATTGACGTCGGCTATCAAGGAGCGCATTTGGAGCATCAGTCGCGACCAGCCGTTCACAACCGTCTTCACCGGTGAGCAACTCATCTCCCGGTCCACCGGCGAGCGGCGCTTTTACCTGATTCTGCTGGGCGTGTTCGCCGCCGCAGCGCTGGGCATCGCTTTTATCGGGATCTACGGCCTGATCAGCTTCAATACCAGCGCCCGCCGGCCGGAGCTTGGCATTCGTATCGCGCTTGGCGCGACCCGCGCCAATATCCTGGGCATGATTCTCGGATCGGCCATGAGACTGGCGGTTCTGGGAGTGGCTCTGGGCGTGCTCGCCGCCACCGGCTTGGCCCGCTTCCTGAAATCGATGCTGTTCCAGACGGAAACCGGAGATCCGATCACTTTGGTCACGGTAGCGCTTCTTCTGGGCCTCGCGGCGATCGCCGCCGCGGCCGCCCCCGCGTTCCGTGCGTCCCGGACCGATCCTTCGGAAGCGTTACGAGCGGAGTGATCTCCGTCGCCGCCCGGCGATTCCCATCAGCAGCAGCCCGGCGCCCAACAGCATCGCCGTGCCCGGTTCCGGCGTCCCCAGGGCGTCGCCCGCTACCAGCATGAAATCCACGTCGTCGATGTATTCGATCAGGTCCACGCCGCCTCCAAACTCGTAGGCGTACATCAGTTCGGCGCGGTCGAAGAATTCGCCGTCGCCGGCTTCAAAGGAAATCGTCTGGTTCAAGCGATCGTCGCAGTTCAACAACAGCTCGACTTGGCCCACCTTGACGTCGCCGCGATACAGGATGAGTCTGGCCACCATGCGCCCGTACCCCCCTGGCATCTGCTCGTCGTTGCCGACTTTCATCGAAACGCCCGATGCCAACGAGCGGAAATGAAGGATGAGGTGACCCGGCGTGTCGCCGAAAACAGCCAGCCCGTTGGTGCCGTTACCCTGGACGCCTGGATTCAGAATTCGCAAATCGGCCCCTTGCGAGGCGGAAAACAGGACCATCTCGCTGTCGGTACTGTTGAAGAAGTTGGGCCGCGGATTGACGATGTCGTGATTGAACGAGATGCGATGCGACGCCGCTGGCAGGGCCGTCACGGCCGCCATAGCAACCCACACGCACTTGGGAATCACTCTCATCGTTCGCCACACGGTCCTTTTGGGGCCTATGGGGATGGTAGAGTGAGTCCGTTTTTAGTCTCAATGACAGTTTTGTCTGAGAGGAATGCCGATATGCTCCCATCCCTAGTTGGGTGCTAAGGCGTTCCTCTAACGGCTTACAGATTGCCCCGAGCCGCTTGCTCGCGTTCGATCGCTTCGAACAGCGCCTTGAAATTCCCCTTGCCAAAGCTTCGAGCGCCCTTGCGCTGGATGATCTCGTAGAACACCGTCGGGCGATCCTCAACCGGCTTGGTGAAGATCTGCAGCAAGTAGCCATCCTCATCGCGATCCACCAGGATGCCGAGCTCAGCCAGCTTGTCCACCGGCTCGTCGATCTTGCCGACGCGACCCTGCAGCTCCTGGTAGTAGGTGGTGGGAACGCGCAGGAACTCCACCCCTTGATCGCGAAGCTGGGCCACCGTCCGCAGGATGTCACCGGTCAACAGCGCGATGTGCTGCACGCCGGCGCCCCGGTAGAACTCCACATACTCTTCAATCTGCGATTTCTTCTTACCCTGGGCTGGTTCGTTGATCGGGAACTTGATCCGTTCATTCCCGTTGGACATCACCTTCGACATCAAAGCCGTGTATTCGGTGGAGATGTCCTTGTCATCGAAGCTCTTGAACATGCGGAAGCCCATGACCTTCTCATAGAACTCCACCCAGGTGTTCATTTCGCCCCAGCCGACGTTGCCCACCATGTGATCCACCACCAGCAGGCCCACGGGCCGCGCGACCGGGTCCGGTTGCCCTACGGCAACGAAGCCCGGCAGGAAGACGCCGCCGTAGTTCCGGCGCTCGACAAAGGAGTGAATCGTGTCGCCGTAGATCTGGATGGCCGCGATCTTCACCTCGCCGTGGTCGTCGCGAAGGACCTCCGGCTTGCGCACGCTCACCGCTCCTCGGGACGTGGTCTCCCGCCAGGCGGACTCGGCGTCGTCGACCCACAGCGCGATATCGCGGACACCGTCGCCATGCTTGTATACGTGATCCGCGACGAAGCCCTCCGGACGCAGCGGCGTGGTCAGCACAAAACGGATTTTGTTCTGCTGCAGCACGTAGGAGGCCCGATCCCGCATTCCCGTCTCCGGCCCGGCGTATCCCACCAGGCTCATGCCGAACGCCGCGCGATAAAAGTACGACGCCTGTTTGGCGTTGCCGACGTAGAACTCGACGTAATCCGTGCCGTTGATGGGCAGAAAGTCCTTCACTGTGTCCGGGGTGTGTTCCGCGGCTAGCTGTGGCATATCTCCTCCTTCATCGCGATCTTGCTGATCTCGTCCAGGAATGTTTGAGTCTCCTCGTTCGTCCCGGTGGACACCCGCAGGCAGTGGGGCAGGCCGAACGCCTTCAGCGGGCGCACGATTACGCCCTTCTTCAGCAGTTCCAGCGTGATCCGGTTCACCTGATCCTCGCTCGCAAGCGGAACCATCACGAAATTCGCCTGCGACGGCACAACCGTGAACCCCAGGTCCTTCAAGCCCTGCGACAACAACCGGAGCCCGCGCGCGTTCACTTCCAGCGTCCGGTGCAGGAACTCCTGATCGCCCAGCGCGGCGATCCCAGCCGCCGTCGCGATCGTGCCCGGCTCGAACGGGAGCTTCACCTTGAGCAGGTTGCGAATCAGATCCCCGTGCGCGAAGCCGTAACCGATCCGGACCGCCGCCAACCCGTACACCTTCGAAAAGGTCCGCAGCGTGATCACGTTGTCGTAGCGATAGTGCATCGAATCCGGGAAACGCGGATTCGCCGCCGCATATTCGAAGTACGCCTCGTCCAAAATGATCAGCACGCGCTCCGGCACATGCTTGTAGAACTCTTCGAACTCGTGCCGCGTGAAGATGCTTCCCGTCGGGTTGTTCGGATTCGCCAGGTAGATGATCTTCGTCTTGTCGTTGATAGCCGCCGCCAGAGCTTCCAGGTCGTAGTGCCAGTTCCGGTAGGGAACCGTTCGATATGCCACGCCGCGGCCCTTCGCAATCACCTGAAACCCGATGAACGCCGCCTCCGTGGTCAGCACCTCGTCGTCATCGCACAGGAACGTGCGGATGATATTCGACATGATGCCTTCCGAGCCGGATCCCGTGATCACGTTCTCCACCTTCAGCTCGTACTGATCCGCAAGCACCTGCCGCAACCGCAGACCGCCGTCCGGATAAAGGTTCAGATCGTGGATCGCGTCATGCATCGCCTGCATGGCCAGGGGCGAAGTTCCCAGCGGATTCTCGTTCGACGCCAGTTTGATGACCCGCTCCAGCCCGAACTCACGCTTCACTTCTTCTATGCTGCGGCCCGCCACATAGGGGCTCAGAGTCTCGATATAGGGAGGGACCAGGCGCATCGGCTTGCTTTTATCATATCCGATCTCGTACTCACCGCCACATCAGCACCACTCTACGGTGGGGTTGCCCGAAACGATTGATTTTGTGCACTTTAGCCAGGCCATCGTCCTACAGGACGCTTTTCGCCCTCCAAAAATGCTGGTTCACCCCAAGGGGATCGACTTCGCGGTTCCGCAGCGTCCATGCTGCTAACAAAGCTGCATCCCGGGGAGGGCTTCGTCACCAACGTCTTTCCCGGACTCGCAGGGGAGGAACCTTGAGTAAAAAAAGTCTCGCTTTGCTTTTACTCGCTACCACTGCGCTGCTGGGCCAAACCAGCCGCGGCACGGTAACGGGCGTTGTAACCGATCAAACCGGAGCCGGAATCCCCGGCGCCAAAGTCGAACTTCGTAATCAACTCACCAACGTGGATCGCGTCACGTCCACCACGGAAAGCGGCGTCTATCGTTTTGACGCGGTGGAACTCGGCGATTACACCATCACCGTCTCCAACCAGGGCTTCACCACGTTTGTGCGCCGCGGCCTGCCGGTGCAAGCCGGCCAGACCAGCAACCTGGACGTGAAGATGGAGGTCGGCCAGACTTCCACCACCGTTGAGGTCACCGCGGAAGTGCAGGCCGTATTGCAGACCGAAAGCGCGGTCCGCGGCGGCAACATCAGTACCCAGCAGGCGGTGGACCTGCCCCTGGCGGGCCGCAACCCGGCGTTGCTGGCGCTGACCCTGCCGGGCGTTTCCACCAACCGTTTCGGGTTCGGCGTCGGCACCTTCTCGGTGAACGGCAGCCGCGGCCGGGCCAACAACTTCATGATCGACGGAACCGATAACAACGACACCGGAATCGCGGGCCAGGCGTTGCAGATCCGCAACCCCGATGCGGTTGCGGAAGTCAGCGTCCAGACCTCGAATTTCGACGCCGAGTTCGGCCGCGCCGGCGGCGCCGTCGTCAACACCGTCACCCGCGGTGGAACCAACCAGTTCCATGGAACGGGCTTCTACATTTTGGACTCCACCTTCGACGACGCCATCACCAGCCTGCAGTCGCAGTCCGCTGAGATCCAGCAGCGCGGGCGTCCGCCGGCCGGCACGGAGCAGTGGTGGGGCGGCACCTTCGGCGGCCCAATCATCAAGGACCGCACGTTCTTTTTCTTCGGCTACCATGAGCAGATCCAGCGCAACTCCGCGCTACGCAACCTGGTGACGCCGACGGCGAACGGATGGGCCACCCTGAACAGCCTGTTCCCCAACCGCTCGAACCGCTTCCTGGAGGTCTATCGCGGCCTCACTACCGGAGTGGTCGGCACTTCCCGCACCTTCACCCAGGAGTTGGGCCTTGGCCGTCCCGCGGTCGAGTTCGGCACCGCGCTCATCCCGCTCGGACGCCGTTTTAACGACCGGCAGATCATCGCCCGCGGCGATCACAAGATCGGCAACAACGATCAGTTGAGCCTGCGGTACGCGAGCACCGACCAGACCAACTCCACCGGCGGCACCGGCGTCAACGTGTTTCCGGGCTACGAAACCGGCTTCACCAGCCCCGTGATCAACGCGGTGGTGAACGAGACCCATGTCTTCTCCCCGCGGCTGACCAACGAACTGCGCCTGAGCTATGCGCGCATCAGCTTCGAGTTCCCCAATAATGGATCCGCTAGCGACGCCCTTACGGCGCCCAACTACACCTTTCCAGCGCCCCTCACCGGCATCGGCGTGCCGATCGGCATCCCGCAGGGCCGCATTCAGAACAACTACACCCTGCAGAACACGATCAGTTGGGTCCGCGGTTCGCACAGCTTCCGCGGCGGCGTGGACCTGGTGAAGCAGCGGGGCCGCGACCTGGCTCCCTACCGGGACCGTCCCCAATACGCTTACGGAAACGCGACGGGATTCTCCGCGTTCGCCAACTTCCTGGACGATTTCGGCGGCGCCAACGGCGCGGCCATTCTCGACTTCGGCAGCCCGGCCAACTATCCCGAAGTGTTCCGCCAAGGTTACTTCTTCCAGGACCGGTGGCGCGTCAATCGGGACCTGACCCTCACCCTCGGCGTCCGGTATGACTACCTCGGACAGCCGATCAACGCACTCCGGTACACCAGCTTCTCCGGGTTGTTCAACGTGAACCCGCAGACGCTGGATGGACCCTACCGCCAGCCCAGCAGAGTTCAGGAAGATCGTAACAACTGGTCTCCCACGGTGGGCCTGGCTTATTCGCCCGGGTTCCAGAGCGGCTGGCTCGGATGGCTGTTCGGCGATCACAAGAGCGTGATCCGAACCGGTTATCAGATGAGCTATGACCTGTTCTTCAACAACATCCTCTCGAACGCAGCCACCTCGACGCCGAACCTGATCTCCACCAACACCCAGTCCATCGCGACCGCCCAGACTCCGCGCGGTCTCGCCGGATTCAGCACTTCCCTCCCCACCACGGCCCGCGAGCCGCTGCCGAGCGACGTGCAGGTGTTCGTATCCCCTAATCTGGTCGCTCCTTACACCCAGCGCTGGTCCTTCGGAATTCAGCGCGAGCTCCAGGGCGGCTTCCTGCTGGACGTATCCTACGTCGGCACCAAGGGCACCCGTCTGTTCATCAATGAGGACCTGAACCCCGTGGTTCCTTCCTCGATGCGCGTCACCTTCCCCAACGTCAGCCCCCGTGCGATTCTCCAGCCCCGCTTGGATACGCTGCAGGGCCAGCGTCTCACCCGGACCAACGGCGGGGACTCCAATTATCATGGGTTCCAGACCATGGTGATGCGCCGCTTCCGCAACGGCCTGGGCCTGACCGGAAGCTACACCTGGTCCAAGGCGATCGACAACGCCGCCGAGGTCTTTGGCGTCGCCGCCGTGAACCAGCCGCAGCAGGCGGCCGTGCCCTCGATCTTCGGCGGCCAGAAGCTGGATCGCGCCGTGTCGTTCTTCGATCGCACCCACCGCGCCGTGTTTACCTATACCTACGAGTTTCCGTGGATGAAGTCGCAGCAGGGCTTCCTCGGTCGCGTGGTGGGCGGGTGGTCGCTGGCTGGCCTCACCACTTTCGAATCCGGCGTTCCGCTCACCATCGTGAACGGCGTCGACGCCGACGGCCTCGGCGGCGCCTTGGACCGTCCGGATTACAACCCGAGCGGCCAGCGCAACGTCCGCGCGGTTCCGAACGCCGCCAGCCCCACCGGCTACATCAACCCGGACAACAACAACGCACCCATCAACCGCGCCGATGCGATGTATATCGGCCTGGCGGTGAACACCGGCACCACGGCGCTGCGAACCGGAACCCTCGGCCGCAATACCGAGCGTACCCCGGGCATCAGCAACTTCGACGTCACCGCGATCAAGAACATCCGTCTCACCGAGCGGGTGCGCTTCGAACTTCGCGGCGAGATGTTCAACATCTTCAATCATCCGCAGTACACGGTCGGCAGCGTGAGTCCGTTTTCTCCCGCGGCCGGCGGCGTTCCGGCAAGTGTATTCAATTCGGCCGCAAACCAGTTCCTGAATCCGGGAATCGCGGACGGCGGCGGCAGAGTGATCCGTTACAACCTCCGGATCATCTTCTAGGATCCATTCGCACGTGAGTGAGAACCGCGGGACGCCCTTACCGGCCCCCCGCGGTTTTTTTTGCTCCGGAACAACCGGACGGGAGCCCGCGTTACAATGGCGATTCGATGATTTCCGCCACCTGGGAGCTTTCATGATCCGAAGTTTCGCGATGTTCGCGATCGCCGCGGCGGCGCTCGCGCAGACTACACCCATCGCCTTCACCGGGGCACGGCTGATTCCCATCTCCGGCCCCGAAGTTCCAAACGGCGTCCTGGTGGTTCAGAACGGGAAGATCCTCGCCGCCGGACCCGCCGGCTCCGCTACCATCCCGGCGGGCGCGCAACGCGTCGACGCTTCCGGCAAGATCATCATGCCTGGGCTGGTGGATTCGCACAGCCACATCATGGGGCCCGAGGGAGCCGACGGCTCCGCCGCGCTGCAACCCGATGTCCGGATTCTGGATTCGCTCGACGTTCGCGATTCCCGCTTGCAAAAAGCTCAGTCCGGCGGGATTACCGTCGCCAACGTAATGCCAGGCTCCGGCCATGTTCTCAGCGGACAGACTCTCTACCTGAAGCTGCGCGACGGCCGCGTCATTGACGACATGCTCATCCGCCTCCCCGACGGCTCCATCGCCGGCGGCATCAAAATGGCCAACGGCACCAACCCGCGCCGCGCCGCGCCGTTTCCGGGAACGCGCGGCAAGACCATGGCCATGGCTCGCGACCTTTTCATCAAAACCCAGGAGTACCGCGACAAGGTCCGCGCGGCCGGCGGCGACAAATCGAAGTTGCCGCCCCGCGACCTCCGCTACGAAGCGCTCATCGATGTCCTCGACGGCAAGCGTGCCGTGCAGCACCATACTCATCGCCACGACGACATCCTCTCCGTGCTGCGCCTCGCCAAGGAGTTCAATTTCCGCGTCGTCCTGCAGCACGTCAGCGACGCCTGGATGGTGGCGGACGAAATCGCCGCCGCGAAAGCGCCCGTTTCGCTCATCGTCATCGAATCGCCCGGCGGGAAGCTGGAGGCGAAGGACAACTCGCTCGCCTCCGCCGCCGCGCTCGAGAAAGCCGGCGTGCTCGTCGGCTTCCATACCGACGACGGTATTCTCGATTCCCGGCTCTTCCTGCGATCCGCCGCGCTCGCGGTGCGCGCCGGGATGTCGCGCGACAAGGCGTTGTATGGCGTCACCATGGCCAACGCCAGGATGCTCGACCTCGAGTCCCGCGTCGGATCGCTCGAAGCCGGCAAGGACGCTGATTTCATTCTGCTCTCCGGCGACCCGCTCAGCGTCTATACCAAGGTTCTCGAAACCTGGGTGGACGGCGTGAAGGTCTTTGACCGGTCGAATCCCAAGGACCGCCTTTATCAGACCGGCGGCTACGGCTCCGCCGACCGGCAGTCCGCCCTGCACCTGCACGGCGGCGAGGAGGATCACCGCTAATGCGCTACGCTCTGATGCTTGCGTTCGCCGCCGGAGCGTTCGCGCAAAATATCGCCGTCAAGGGCGACACCGTGCATACGGCGGCCGGCGCGCCCATCTCCAACGGCGTCGTTCTGATCCGGGATGGCAAGGTGGAGCGCGTTGGTCCCGCTTCTCAGGTCCAGATCCCCGCCGGATTCCAGACCCTGTCGGCCAAGGTGGTGACTCCCGGATTCGTGGATGCTCATTCCGTCGTCGGCTTGTCCGGATATCAGAACCAGCCGCAGGATCAGGATCAGGTGGAGCGATCCTCGCCCATGCAGCCGGAGTTGCGGGCCATCGACGCCTACGATCCCAACGAGAAGCTGGTGGAGTTCGTTCGCAGCCTGGGCGTCACCACGCTGCACACCGGCCATGGGCCCGGCATCCTGGTGAGCGGCCAAACCATGATCGTGAAAACGCGCGGCAACTCGCCGGAGGCCGCGGTAATGGTTCCCGTGGCGATGATCGCGGCAACGCTGGGCGACGGAGCGCGCGAATCGCAGCCCGGACGCAGCCCCGGAACCCGCGGCAAGGCGATCGCCATGCTTCGCGGCGAGTTTATCAAGGCGCAGGATTATGCCGACAAGCTCGCCAAAGCCGAGAAAGGCAAGGAACCCCCGCGCGACCTGCGCATGGAGGCGTTCGCGAGAGTGGTGAAGGGGGAACTGCCGCTGCTCGTGACCGTACACCGCGCCAATGACATCATCTCCGCCATCCGGCTCGCCAAGGAGTTCAATCTTCGCCTGGTCCTGGACGGCGTCGCCGAAGCTCCGATGGTGCTCGAGGAAATCAAGGCGTCCGGTTATCCGGTGATTGTCCACGCCAGCCAGCACAGATCCGACGGAGACGCGGAAAACATCAGTTTCGAGACCGCTTCCAAGCTGAGGACCGCCGGCATTCCCTTCGCGTTGCAGACCGGCTACGAGGCTTATGTTCCCAAGACGCGCGTGCTTCTGTGGGAGGCCGGAATCGCCGCCGCCAACGGCCTGAGTTTCGATCAGGCGCTGGCGTCCATCACCATCGACGCCGCCCGCATTCTGGGAATCGATAAGCGTGTCGGATCGCTCGAACCGGGCAAGGACGGCGATCTCGCGATGTTCGACGGCGATCCCTTTGAGTACACCACGCATTGTACGGGAGTGGTGATTGAGGGTAAGGTAGTCAGCTCAGAGAAGCGTTGAGCTTCTTTCGCAAGTACAGCGCCGCGATAATCAGGAGCGCCGCCGCGCCGAGCCACCGGATGGGCCCGGCGGCGAAGACGACCGCGCCATTCACCGCCATGAACAGCCAGAAGAGGAGAAACGCTCGAGCCCACCGGCGCGGCCGCCGCCCGGCGGTCCACAACAGCGCGACATCGAAAGCCCACAGGGCAGTCACGCCGTAGTTCCACCACAAGCCTCCTCCGTAGTCGAAGCCGGTCAGCTCGCGAGTCTGCCGCGCGGTGTCGGCGAGGGCCGCGAAGTGACTCCAGTTGTGGCGGTAATGGAACGCCGCGGCGACGTGCGCCAGGTAAAGCGCGAACGCGACCGTCCAGAGCGCCCGGAACGGCCGTCCGCGCAGGTGTTGGACGCCCGCGGCGAAGGCGGCGATCAGAGAGAGGCGGACTGTCCAGAGGATCAGCGGATCACCCACCTGGCTATTCTGAACCCTTCGGAAGCGCCGGCGGAGTCTTCTTCAGCGGAGGTAGTCGAACAGGGAAGTGTTCGGTTGCTTGGCGCGGGCGTTCAGGGCCGCGTCCTGGTTCAGGCGCGCCTGGTTCAATTCCAGGATCGCTTCGGTGAGGTCGGCTTCCTCGATACTCGCCAGTTGGCCGCGAACCTGCAGCGTGTAACGCGACGCGAACTCGCCCGCTTCCTTTAAGCGGCCCTGCGCGATTCCAAAGTAGGAAAGCTGGCGGTTCACATGGGTTGCGGGTCGCTTCAGGCCGTCCACGGCGGCCTGGATGGCGTCCTGGTCGTTGGCGAGCAGGGCAGCGCGAAGGTTGTTGGCCGCCCGGAAGATGCTATCGGCCGGATCGGCCGGGTCGAAAATGGTTTCCGCCGAAAGGGCGACCGAAAAGGTGGTTCCGTTGGGATGCTCGGCCTGACGCGTCGGTTCGGACCCCAGGTAGTAGCTGAAGGGAGGATCGCCCGCGGCGTCGAACTCGTAGGGGGGCTGCTGGTCGGCGTCGCCGGAGAAGATATATCGTCCTTCCACGCTGGTGCGGCTGATTCCAACAAGCTGCGACAGCGCTTCACTCACTTCCGCGGCGAGCGTGGCGCGCGTTTCCCCGGAGGCGGTTCCGTTGGCCCCCTGCGTTCCTAACGTGCGGATGCGATCCACCACCTTCACTGCCGCCTGCAGCGATTGTTCCGCGGAGTTCACTTCGGCGGTGAAACGCCCCAGGTTGAAGGAGACCTGTTCCAGCCGGCTGAGTGTCGCGCGAGCCTGCAGGATGTCGCTGACCACGTCCGGATCATCAGAGGCCTTTTGCACGCGCCGGCCCGTGGTGATCTGCGTTTGCGCCCGCTCCAGCCGCTGGCCGATCCGGTTCAGATCGTTCAGGAACATCTGATCGGACGGTTTCAGGAAACTCAGCATCGGTTTACCTCATTAGTCCTAGAACAGTTTCGGTGAGTTCGTCGAGCACGGTGACCAGCTTGGCCGCGGCCTGGTATCCGCGCTGTGCCTGCAACACGTAGGCCGCTTCCTCGTCGAGCGATACGCCGGTGGCTTCGGCGCGCAGAGATCGCGCCTGGGCCAGCGTACGCTGCTGCAGGTCCAGGCCTTGCCGGGCGTTGGCGAGGTCGCGACCCACGCGCCCGCCGAGGTTGCCGAAGAACTCCGCGAACGAGAATCCGTCGATGGTCTTGCGTTCGCCCATCCGGGCGATTGCCAGGGCATTGCCGTTGCCGCCCGGAGCGCCCGGCTGGGCCGCCGCAAGCTGATCCGGCGCGAGGTCGGTCACCGCGAGCGTGAACGCGGCGCCGATGTCCTCATCGTAGGTGAACAGCGGCTTTGTTGGCGGCACGCCGCTCCGATCGAGACCCAGCGACAGTTGCGTGTTCAGCTCATCCGCGAACCCCTTGGCCAGCCGATGCAGCGTGCCCGTGTAGCCCGGTAGCGTCTGGTTGCGCAGCGTGAGAAGACCCCGCAGCCTGCCTCCGCTTACCTGCGCCGTGATGTCGTTCGAAAGAGCGTCGCGGATTACCGTCCACGGAGTGGAGACGTCGGCCGAGATCGCATACTGATTGGTTCCGATCAGCAGCGGCGTCTGCCCGCCCAGGTACAGGCTGAACGTTCCATCCGCCTGTTTCAGTCCGGCGATGTCGGCAAACTCCGCCAGTTCTTCCAATGTCGCGTACGCCGCGGCGTCCAGCCCGGGATCGTCGGCCACCGCGCCGTTGTTCCGGCGCGTGGCGTTGAGCTCCCTCAGCTTTCCCACCAGGGCGTTAATGCGATCCACCGTGTTGCGTGTTTGTACCCGGGAATTGGCGTCCGCTTGCGCGAACTCACCCGCGGTGGAGCGGAACGCCTGGGCCGTCTCCGCGGCTTGATCGAGTACCGCGCGGCGGCTGACCTCGTCGTTTGGATTCACGCTGAGCTGGGAGAAAGATGCGAAAAACCGGTTCAGCGCCGCCGGCGCCCCATATCCTGCCGCGAGGTCGAACTGCGCCTCCAACCGGCCCAGCTCTTCGGCGGACTGCGCCAGCATCCCCGCTTGTTGTTGGCGCCGCCACACGTTTTGCTCGAGCAATCCCGTTCGGGAATCCAAAAGTGGTCCCGGCAACACTCCTCCCGGCAACTCCCGCTCCGGATCAAACGCCATCGGAATCAACAACTGCCGCTGCTTCACGTAGCCCGGCGTGGTCGCGTTGGCCACGTTGTTCTGCGCCACGCTCAACGAACGCTCGTAGCTGCGCAGGACTTGGGAGGCTCCCAGCAACGCTCCCGTCAGACTTGGCATGGCTCGTCCTTTTTCACTCGCCTCACTCCGTGTCACTCATTTGGCCCGCCGCGCAGGCCGACGGGCGTGAATCCGCTTACCCCTCAAGCGAAAGCCGGCCTGGCCCGCGCCCCGCCGGACGTTCCCCGGACGCCGTGTAGCCCTCTCCGTAAAGGCGCGCCGCCCATTCGTCGAACACGGTCCGCCCCGAGTCCACCAGCGCCCGCAACCTCGCGATCTCCCGCTGGAGTTGGGGTAAGCCCGGCTGGGTCAGGTCCATCGCCCGCGCCTGCTCAGTCAGCCCCGCCAGCGCGTCCACCGCGGCCTCAATCGAACCCGGCTTGTCCTCGAGCGCCGCACACAGGCTCGCCAGTTGTTGCGCCAACAGTTCAGGCGGCAAGCAGCGCCTCCTCTAGAATCGACCTCCCCACCCGTTCCGCGTCCACACGGTACCGCCCGCTCTCCACCGCCCCTTCCAGTTGCGCCAGTCTTCCCGCTCTCTCCGGAGACCCAGGCGCCAATGCCCGCACCGCCGCCGCGAGCCGCGAGATTTGTACCGCGTCGCCCCCCGCCACTGCCGCTCCCCGCTTGTCCACGGCCTGCCCATCTACCTTGCCCGCTTCCGCCGCCCGCTCCAGGTAGGGGAGCCCTGTGTCTGCTATCCGCATGGTGGAGACCTCGCCTCCAAGGTGGTTATCGGTTAGCGCCAGGGAAAGTGTGAGTCGGCAAAACCGCCACTGTTCGCTCTGCAAAACCGCGTAGTGCCATGGTGGTCTCGCGGAATACCTCTTCGCTCGCCCCTCCCTCAAACCGCTATTGTTACAAAAATTTACAGAGTTTCCTTAACAGTGTTAATGCCCTGAGAATCGTTCCGGTGCCTGAATCCACCCGGATGTTCCCTCCAAACAGCAGAAAAGATTAGGCTTATTCGTATCATCACGGCGTTCCCGCCGCTGCTTCCGCGACACAAATTTACAAAACTTCGGCATTCGCACCGTCGTATATTGATAGGAGTTGGAGGCTCAAAGGGATGCGACTGCTGTCTCTATCGGTTCTGGGATTCGCTTGCGGAAGTCTGGCGGCCGCCGCCACCGGTTCTTCCCAGCCCACTTTTCATAAGGACGTTCTGCCTGTCCTGCAGAAGAATTGTCAAAGCTGCCATCGGCCCGGAGAAGCCGGCCCGATGCACTTCACCGATTACAAGTCCACCCGGCCCTGGGCCAAGGCGATCAAGCAGGCGGTGCAAACCCGCAAGATGCCGCCCTGGTTTGCCGACCCGGCTCATGGCAAATTCGCCAACGACCGTTCGCTGGCCGAAGCGGACATCAAAACGCTGGTAGCCTGGGCCGACGGCGGCGCCAAGGAAGGCTCGCCCAAGGATGCGCCCCCGGCGGTGACCTTCGCCGAAGGCTGGGCGATCGGCAAACCCGACGTGGTGTTGGAGATGCCGGCGGCATTCGAGGTTCCGGCCAGCGGGACCATCGATTACCACTACGTCATTCTGCCCACCAACTTCACGGAAGACAAATGGGTGCAGTTTGCCGAATCCCGGCCGTCCAATCGCGCGGTTTGCCATCACATCATCGCCTTCGTGCGGGAGCCCGGCAATCCGTGGCTGAAGGGCGCCAAGCCCGGCGTGCCCTTCGCGCCGGACCACAAGAGCGAGCGCGGCATGGGCGAGTTCCTCACCGGCTATGCTCCGGGAACGATCCCCAACATGCTGAAGCCGGGGCAGGCGAAGCTGGTGAAGGCCGGCTCCGACATCGTGCTGCAGTTGCACTACACGGCCAATGGGAAGGCGGCCCAGGACCGCGCCAAGATCGGCCTGATCTTCGCCAAGGAGCCCCCCCGTGAGCGCGTGATCACGCTGGCGGCGGCCAACAACGAATTTGAGATCCCGCCGGGCGACGCCAACTATCGCGTGGACTCCAAGATCCAGCTTCATGAGGACAGTAATCTGATCCTGATGCTGCCGCACATGCATCTGCGCGGCAAGGACTTCCAGTTCCGGGTGAAGTTCCCTGATGGAAGGACCGAAACACTATTGAACGTGCCGCGCTATGACTTCAACTGGCAGTTGTCGTATTACCTGGCCGAGCCGCTGAAGATGCCCGCGGGCACCATCATTGAGTGCACGGCGCATTTCGATAACTCGGCCAACAACCCGGCAAATCCCGACCCGAAGAAGGCGATCCGCTTCGGCGAGCAGAGCTGGGATGAAATGATGATCGGCTTTTTCGACGTCGCCGTGAAGGCCGACGTCGGCATGATGGATCTGGTCCGTCCCAAGCAGCCCAAGAAGGGTTCGACGGGCGGGCAATAACGAAGCGTTCCGTTGGGGAGGAAGCTGGCTATGAGTAAGTTCTGGGCTTTGGGAATTGTGTCCGCGGGCGTGGCGCTGGCGGCGAACACCACGACGGCCAAGCAAGTCACGTTTCACAAGGATGTGCTGCCCATCCTGCAGAAGAACTGCCAGGAGTGCCATCGTCCCGGCGAAGCCGGGCCGATGTCGTTCCTGGACTACAAGTCGACCCGGCCATGGGCCAAGGCCATGAAGCAGGCGGTTACCACTCGGGTGATGCCGCCCTGGTTCGCGGATCCGGCGCACGGCAAGTGGGCCAACGATTCGCGCCTCAGCGACGCCGATATCAAGACCATCTCGAGCTGGGTGGATGCGGGAGCCAAGGAAGGCAGTATCAAGGACGCGCCTCCGCCGCGGCAATTCCTGCAGGGCTGGCGGATCGCGCAGCCGGACGCCGTCTTCGAGATGCCCAAGCCTTTCGAAGTTCCCGCCGAGGGCACCATCGAGTATCAGTACGTTGTGCTGCCCACTAACTTCGCTGAAGACAAGTGGGTGACGATGGCCGAAGTCCGGCCGGACAAGCGCGACGTGGTGCACCATGTGATCGCTTTCATCCGTCCTAAGGGGTCCCCCTGGATGAAGGATGCGGTTCCCGGAGTTCCCTTTGTTCCCAAGCGCGAGGTCCGGTCGCGGCGCGCGGGCGAGGGCGGGGGCGATCCCCAGAATTCCGAAGCCGGCGCGTCCATGGCGGGTATTGAACTGCTCGTCGGCTACGCTCCCGGCATGAACCCGCAGGTCGCGCCCAAGGGCTCGGCGAAGCTGCTTCCCGCCGGCGCGGACATCGTTTTCCAGATGCACTACACCGCAAGCGGAAAGGCGACCAAGGACCAGTCCAAGATTGGACTGGTGTTTGCGAAAGAGCCGGTTCAGCGCCGCATGATCACCATGAACGCCACCAACGCGGCGTTTGAGATCCCGGCCGGCGCCCCGGCACACGAAGTCCGCAGCGGATTCACCTTCGGCGACGAAGCGACACTGATCAGCCTGATGCCGCACATGCACCTGCGCGGCAAGGACTTCACCTATAAAGTGACGTATCCCACCGGCGAAACCGAGACGCTGTTGAACGTTCCCCGCTATGACTTCAATTGGCAGTTGTTCTACTACTTCGATCAACCCAAGGTGATGCCCAAGGGCACGAAGATGGAGTGCATCGCGCACTTCGACAACTCGCCGAACAACAAGTACAACCCCGACCCGAAGGTGAATGTCCGGTGGGGCGATCAAAGCTGGGAAGAAATGATGATCGGCTGGTTCGACGTGACCATCGACGTGAAGGCGAATCCGATGAAGCTTTTCACGGGCGGCGGACGCGGCGGCCGGTCCGGGGCTGAGTAATCTCCACCCCGTTTGGCAACAAAGGTTTGTGAGCCGTGGGGCGGCTGGTCAGCATCACTCATCCAGCCGCCTTGCGGTTTCTGTGTCTAATTCGATAGGTTCAGGCGAGGAGTGAATATGTTGGTCCGTTCGATTCTGCTGGCCGGCGCATCCGCGATGGCGGTTTTCGCCGCCGATGCGAGCAAGAATGTCACCTTCCACAAGGACGTTCAGCCCATTCTTCAGAAACACTGTCAGGAGTGCCATCGCCCCGGCGAGATTGGCCCGATGCCTCTCCTCAACTACAAGCAGGCCCGCCCCTGGGCCAAGTCGATGAAGCAGCAGGTGCTGGCGAAGAAGATGCCGCCGTGGCCCATCGACCGCTCCGTGGGCAAGTTCGCCAATGACCGCTCGCTCACCAACGCCGAAGTGGAGACGCTGGTGGCCTGGGTCGACGGCGGCGCCAAGGAGGGCAATCCCAAGGATGCGCCGAAGCCCCTCGAGTGGATCAGCGGCTGGAACATCGGCAAGCCCGACATGGAAGTCGAGATGCCCGTCCAGATCGACGTCCCCGCCGACGGCAAAATCGAGTACACCTACATCGTCGTTCCGACGAACTTCACTGAAGACAAGTGGGTGCAGGCCGTCGAAGTCCGTCCCGGCAACCGCTCCGTCGTTCATCACGCCGTGTTCTTCATCCGCCCCCCCGGCCAGAAGTGGCTCGCCGAAGCGAAGCCGGGTGAAGCGTTCGTGCCCACCGTCAAGAATGACGGCCAGCGATTCCTGAACACCAATGGCGGCGGCAACGACATCCTCACCATCTACACTCCCGGCATGGTTCCCGATCACTGGGCGGACGGCCGGGCCAAATTCGTCCCCGCCGGCAGCGACCTCGTCTTCCAGATGCACTACACCGCCAACGGGAAGGCCGCCAAGGACCGAACCAAGCTCGGCGTGATCTTCGCCAAGGCTCCCGTGACGGAGCGCGTGATGACGCTCGGCGCGCTCAACAACGCCTTCACCATCCCGCCCGGCGATCCCAACTACAAGGTGGAGGCTTCCGCCCCCATCACCAACGAAGCCACCATGATCAGCCTCTGGCCGCATATGCATCTGCGCGGCAAGAACTTCGAGTATGACCTCGTGAACCTCGATGGCACCTCCACCAAGCTCTTCAAGATGGACCAGTGGGACCTCAACTGGCAGTTGAACTACATCCTGGCCGAGCCCATCAAGCTCAAGCCTGGCATGCGCATCCACATCCGGGGCGCGTTCGACAACTCGCCCAACAACCCCCACAACCCGGATCCCAAGGCCACCGTCCGCTGGGGCGAGCAGAGCTGGGAGGAAATGTTCATCGGCTTCTTCGACATCGCCGTGGACACCAGCTTCAAGGATCGCAACGACTTCATGCGGCCGCGGCAGCCCCTGCCGAAGGTCCCGGTGGTGAAGCCCTCGGGCGGCCAGTAGGAGATACCCCGATGCCGCGCCGTTCCGCGCTTGCCTGGATCGCTTTGCTGGCTGTGCCGGCGCTCCATGCGCACGAATACATCACCACGAAGATCACCTTCGCCCAGGAGATCTCGCGCCTCTTCAACAAGAAGTGCGTGACCTGCCATCGCGAGGGGGGCTCCGCTCCCTTCGCGCTGACCACCTGGGAGGAGGCTCGCCCGTGGGCCAAGGCGATCAAGGAGGAAGTGCTCGAACGGCGCATGCCTCCCTGGAGCGCAGTGAAGGGATTCGGTGAGTTCAAGGGCGATATGGGACTCACCATGGAAGAAGTGAAGCTGATCGCCGACTGGGTGGAAGGCGGGGCGCCCGCCGGCAAGGATATCTATCTGCCCAAGGCGCCCAAGCTCGCCGACGCCAAGGATCCCGGCGCACCTCGCGGCGCGGTCGAGATCGCCGTGACCGGCGCCACTTCCCTGGCCGCGCCCGCTCGCATCCTGGCGATCCGGCCGAAGAAGCTGGACCGCGGCGCCAGCGTTCAAGTGATCGCCACCCGGCCTGACGGCAGCATCGAGCCCCTGATCTGGATCAACAACCATCAGCCCGGATTCACCCGAACCTACCATCTGGCGAAGCCCCTGTCGCTGCCCGCCGGAACCAGGATCGAAACCGCCCCTCCCGGCGCCGGCGCCTTCGCCCTGTACAAAGCGGCCGCTCCCAAGCCCATCGTCAAACCCGCCGAATAGGGGCTGAGGAACCGCCGTAACGCCGGCGCTTGCGGCGATCCTTAGAACTCCAGCTTCTCCACCATCGCCGCGATCTCGCCATCCACCGCGCCCTTGCGCGCCCGCAGATCGGCCAGCGAGTCCCGCAGTTGCGCGATCCGCGTCTCCGCCGCCGCCAGTTGCGCCGAGTACTTCTGAACCTGCTGCTGCTGCCCGGCAACGTTATTCAGCGAGTAGATGTTCTGGCGCACCCGCTCCTGATCGCGTGTCAGTTCGTTCAGGCTCGCATCCGCCTGCCGGATTTGCGAGTCCAGCGCCGCCGCCTCGCGCTTCTTGGCCAGCAGTTGCTCCAGTTGCAGCCGCCCTTGCGCCGGCAGCGCTTTGTTCTGCACATAGCTGGCGAGCACGTCCGGGGTCAGGTTCGTCACGCCCGTGGATGTCTCGAAGACCAGCTCCTCGTTCACCACGAACTTGTCCGTCACTCCCGGAGCGACCTTCACCTCAAACCGGTGATGCGTGGAGGTGGTCTCCACCGGCTTTTGGTTCAAAAGCTTGAACTCAGGGCGCAGCGGGTGCTCGATCACCAGTGTTTTCGCCCGTTGGTCCACGTTGTGGATCGTGTAAGTCTTCGATTCCACCCGCGCGCTCTTGGTAGTCAGCACGCCCCGCCGGATGTGGATCTCGCGCGTCACATCGTTGCGCGAATCGATGGCCGTGGTGATGCGCGCACCCAGGTCGAGCGCGTACGTGATCAGCCGTTTGTCGCCGGTCTTCAGCGTTTCCATCAGCGCCTCCCCGGCGTACGTGTTCGAATCGAACACCGTGATGGGACCGCCATCCAGAGTCTTCCCGGTGGAGTTATTCACCTCCGCCGCGCTCATCGGATTCAATCCGAAGTCTTCGCGGTAGATCAGCAGCTTGCGGGTGTTCACCTTCTGCTGGACGAAGGGCAGCATGGCGGACTGGCCCTTGCGGATGGTCACCGGAGTCTCGAAACGATACTCGAACAGCTCGCCCAGGTCCCGCGCCGCCGCGGTGGCGGCCACGGAACTGTACATTTCGTTGCGGCGGAAGGCATCCCGCTCGCGGACTTCGTCCTTCAAGTCGGCGCTCGCCTGGCGCATCGACTTGCCCATGCTCCCCGCGCGCAGGCCGGCAAGCGCAGGCGCTGCCGCGGGCGCCGCCATCGCGGCTTGCTCGGTCGCCACCGCGCCCTCGAGCACCACCGGCGCCACGCTTTCGTTCTCCGCCAGGTCCGCCGTCCGGCGAGCCACGTAGCGGGGCTCGAACAACTGTGAAACGAACGACACCGGCCGCCCCGATACCACCGCCAGGCGTACGTTGGTCCAATCATCTCCCGTGGTGTTGTCGACAATCGCCCAACCCTCCAGCGTCGCGTCCGCCGTTCCGAACACCAGCCGGTAGCTCGACTTCCACACCGCCGCGGGCAGCATGTAGGAAGCGGTTAACTGCCGCGGCCGGTCCGTCGCGCCGTCGATGATGACGCCGCGCTTGTCGCGCGATCGCGATTGATCGATTACCGCCAGGTACTCGCGAAGCATCTCCTGCTTGCGCGACTCGGAAAACTTCACGCTGCTCACCGCCGTCAGGTCGATGGTTCTCAGCTCACCGGAATCGGTGAGAATCACTACCTGTTCGCCTTCCTTGCGCTTTTCGTCGCCGGTCACGTTGCGAGCGCTGACCACTACGCCGCTCACCGTTTCCGATCCGTAGCGAAGCTCCACCTTGGATCCCTTTAACTGATCCAGGAATCTCGCCAGGCTTTGACCCTCACCCACCAGGAAAGGGTATTCCGCCAGCTTGCGGTTCAGGGGCTCGGCCGAATCGTAGCGTACGCTCGAAACCTTCGCTCCGCTTTTATCCTCCAATGTAAGAGATTTGAGGACATCGTTCATCTCGGCGGAGCGGAACTCCAGGCGGGCGGATTCGCCGGCTTGCAGTTCGCCGGCGCGGGAAAAGTACCCGACGCCGTTTTTGTAAAGGATCACCTCGCGAACCGGAAGTTCGGCGGCGAGACTGGCGGACACCAGAGCCGCCGTCAGGGGGGCCATTTTCTTCATGCGGGAACCTCGTGTTTTCGTCTTCACACAGCGGACATGCCGCCAGGGGCATGATCCTTTCGACGTAAGGCATTCTGCTATCGTTGAGCTATTGATGCGTCGCCCTAATCCTGACACAAAATCCCGGCGATACATAAGGGGAGGACTCTCGATCCCTGTGATAGGCAAGGCTTTGCTGGTATTGGCGACAATCGCGGCGCAAGTGCTGCCGGCACAGATCCCGGGCGGCGGGGGTGGATATCAGGGGCCCGGCGTCATGAGCCGGGGCGCCGGCGGCATCGGACGCCGCGCCGGACGGGTGGCAAACATCCGCTTTCTGGTAGACGTCGCCGGCTCCTACGACAACGGCTTTGTTCCCTTGCTGGTAAACGAAGCGGGCGAGCTGGTCACCTCCGGTGCCAACTACGGAGTCGAGATCAGCGTGGGCGCCTTCGGTCAGAAATCCTGGCGCCGGACCCTCCTCGGACTGGATTACCAGAGCCAGTACGGGCGCTACAATGTGAACCGCTTCCTCAACGGGTTCATACACAACCTGGGTGTCGGCGTGGCCCATCAATGGAGTCGCAGCATCGCGTTGGATGCGCAGCTTGCCGCCGGAACCACCAACCGGGCCATCGGGTTTTTCGGCGGAGTTCCCCTGGGCGGCGGGATCGGCAGCCCGGACATCGGCGGGCCGGGGACCTTCATCTTCGACAATCGCGTCTATTTCGCTCAACTGGGCGGCAACCTGGTGTGGACGCCTTCCACCCGCTGGTCTGTTGCCGGCGGCGGCAATTATTTCCGGATCGATCGCAGTTCGCCGGGACTGGTGGATTCGGCTGGCTATGTTCTTCAGGCGCAGACCGCCTACCGCCTGAATCGCCGCCAGCAGGTTTCCGGAGGCTACTTCTATAACTCGTTCGGATTCCCGGGCGCCTTCGGATCCTCCCAGATCCATGGATTCTTCGGCGGCTGGCGGTATCAGAGCGGAGCCCGCTGGAACGTCGATATTCAGGGTGGCGTTTTCCGTTCTTATACCGAAGGGCTTACGCAGGTGACCCTCGATCCCGCGGTGGCCGCGCTGCTCGGACAAACCGCGGTGATCCGCGCCTTCCAGCGAACCGTGTGGCTTCCGACCTTTAATATCGGCGCCAATCGAAACTGGCGGCGGACCGCACTCAACTTGGCCTATTCCCGCGGCGTGAATCCTGGAAACGGTCTCTTTCTCACCACGTCCGCCGATAACGGCACCGCCAACTTCAACTACACCCCGGATCGTAAGTGGACTCTCGGAACTTTTGCCAACTACACCCGGATGAACAGCATCGGGCCCGACTTCAATGCGATCGAACAGATCTCCGCCGGGGTAAATGCCGCTTACCGTATCCGCGGCGATCTCTTCTTCCGCTCCGCCGTGGACTTCCGTCGAATCCTCACGCAGAACTCCACGTTCCGCCAGAACTCGCAGCGCGTCCTCATCGGCATCTCCTACAGTCCCGGAGAGATCCCCATTTCCT
Source organism: Bryobacteraceae bacterium (assembly GCA_019748195.1). Lineage (GTDB taxonomy): Bacteria > Acidobacteriota > Terriglobia > Bryobacterales > Bryobacteraceae > JAIEPW01. The sequence goes on along the minus strand of JAIEPW010000008.1, from coordinate 20,958 downwards.
TCAGGTAACTCACATGCGCCTGCTGCTGGTGGACGACGAAGCCGCGCTCGCCAGGCTGCTGTCCGGATTTTTGGAGCGCCAGGGATTCGAGGTAAGCGCCTGCGAATCGGCCGAGGCCGCGCTGCCGCTTTTCCAGGCGGAGCACGAATCCATTGACGCCGTCATCGCGGATCTGACGCTGCCCGGAATGCAAGGCGACGAGATGGTGCGCCGCATGCTCGCCATCGCGCCGCGCATGCCGGTGATCATCTCCAGCGGATACCCCTTCAGCGCCGAAGCGTACGCCGGCTTTCAGGTCAGCGTCCTGCAGAAGCCGTACCTTCCGAAAACGCTCGCCGCGCTGCTCGAAGATCTGACGGGGCGAGCCGGCAAGACCGGAGCGTAGTGACTACTGCAGTTCCTCCAGCGCGTGCGTGAGGTTGTCGACGAAATTCTCGCCTTCTTCCGTCCAAACCCGGCGCGTCCGGTACTCCAGGCTCTGGTCCAGGTCGTGCGCCAGGTGCAGCACGCTGCGAACATTGCTCTGCACGATCCTCGCGCTCCCTTCCACCGAAGGCAGCGGGAGAAAGAGCGTATCCGGCCCAAGCTCCACGCGCAGGTGATCGCCCAGGGGGTTGTCAAACGCCGGGCCGAAGCAGGCCAGCGTCACCGGTGACGGCTCCAGCTTCCAGTCGTCCTCGTATTGCCACAGGTCCCACCACGTCTCCAACTGATAGCTGACGTCCTCGTTGGCGAACTCCGCGGCATAGGACATCACCAGCTCCGGATCGGGCGGGGAGGCTAGCAGCCGCTCGATCAGCGGCGGTTCGATCGCTTCCAGCGCGTAGCCTCTCAAAACCGAACTCTTGCGCGCCAGGCGCGAGAACGGGAATTGCGCCATCAGTTTGGCGAACTGTTGCAGCACGTGGTCGCCTTCGTAGCGCCGCAACCAGTAAGAAAGATAAAGCTGGTCCGCCATGCTAGGAAACCACCGCCTTCAGGGCGCGCACCGCGCGATCCAGGTCTTCCATGGTGTTGTAGATGTGAGGCGAAAAGCGCAGCCCGTGCGCCGGGCCCGAGGCGGTGGACGAGATCGCCAGCCGGTGCCGCTTCCACAAAAGGTCGTAATGGGCCTTCACGTTCGCCTCGCCGGTGGAGAGCTTGATCACGCCCGCGGAGAGCTCTGTCTCGCGATTGGTCCATACCTTTACCGGAAGCTCCCGCGCGCGATCCTGAAACGCGCGCGCCAGCGCGAGAACCCTCGCTTCGATGTTCGCCATTCCGGCCAGTTCCAGGAAATCTGCGGCGGCCTCGATGCCGGCCAGCCGCGCATCGTCGCGCTGCCCCAGGTTTTCGAGCCTCCGGGCGCCCTTCAGGTCGTCCTTCCAGCCGGCGGTGACAATCGAGGGCCAGACTTGAGAGACGCGATCCTTGCGCACGAACAGCACGCCAGCCTCCAGCGGTCCCATCATCCACTTGTGGGTGCTCGTCGCGTAGGAATCGCACTGCATCGCGGACAGGTTCACGTTCAGCGCGCCGAAGCTCTGCGCTCCGTCGACATGCACCCAGATGTTCCTGCGCCTCGCGATCTCGCCGATTTCTCGCACCGGCATCCGCAATCCGGTCACGTTGGTGACGTGCGTCAACCCCACCACGCGGGTGCGCGGCGTGAACGCCTTCGCGTGTTGATCCACAATCTGATCCACGCTCCGCGCCGGGAAGCTGACCGGCAGCGCCCGCACCACCCAGCCGTGCCGCCGCGCGCGCACCGTCCAGGCTTCGTTGTTGGACTGGTGATTGTGCTCCGAGATCACGATCTCGTCGCCCGGCTTCAGATCGAGCCCGTTGATCAGCGTGTTGGTGCCTTCGCTGGTGTTTCTGGTGATCGCGATTTCGTCGGGATCGGCGTGCAGCAGCCGCGCGAGCTTGACGCGCACCTGCTCGCGCATCGGGTCATATTTGCCGCGATTCTGAAACGACGGGTTGGATTCGAAGTCGCGCAGGTAGAGGTGGTATCGGTCCAGCACGCCGCGCGACGCCGGCGCGATGTTGGCTGCATTGAAGTACAGCAGGCCGTCTTCCAGCGGGAAGTGCCCGCGCAGCATTCGCCAGTAGCTTTCGTTCCCCGGCTGCGGCCCGCCCGGCTCGGCCCGCAAGGCCGCCTGCATCGCGAGCCATGATCCGAATCCCAGAAACGCCCTGCGTGAGGCAGCCATGTCGTGATTCTACTCTGTCGCTTCCGGGAAGCATAGCGCGATCGGCGCAAGCCCTGGTCCACGGAGGTCGCCTCCCCGCGGCGTTGTAACCTGGAACTACAGGTGATTACCGACCTCGTTCAAATCAGCAGGCTTGGCGAAAAGAAACGCCCGGAGAACGAGAAGTTCCGGCGCTATCTGAAATCCCACGAATTCGTCGAGCGCCAGTTCCGCAAGATCGCGCAGGAGGTCGAGGACCGCATCGATTGCACGCAATGCGCGAACTGCTGCCGCGTGGCCACCGTTCAGTTGAAGGAACGCGACGTGGAGAAGCTGGCGAAGTACTTCCGCGCCACGCCGCATCAGTTTCGCGCCGAATACACCACCGTCGACCCCGAGGAAGGGTTGATCCTGAAGCGCACCCAGGAGAGCGGCTGCGTGTTCCTCTCCGGCAACGACTGCTCCGTTTACGACGTCCGCCCCGACACCTGCGAGAACTTCCCGCACCTGGTGCGCGGCGCCGGGTCCATCACCAGCCGGATGTGGCAGTTTATCGATCGCGCCACCTACTGCCCCATCGTTTACAACACCCTGGAAGAATTCAAGCAGACCACCGGGTTCCGCATGGTCCCCAAGGGTTAGCCGATTCCCAGCTCATCGCTGCGTTCCAGCACGCTGCCGCATTGCCGGCAGATCACCGCCGTGCAATCGCCGCAGACCAGCGGATCGTGCACCTGCCGCCGGCAGGATGGGCAATAGAACGCAACCGGATCTTTCTCGTCAGGCATCTATCTCTTAGACTACAAGTAGAGGATTTCGATGTCTCCCCGCCTTTGCCTGCTGCTTGCAGGCCTGATTCTGGCTGGTTGCGGGTCCGCCGGACTCGACCCCGCGGTGGGGACCGTGTACGTAGGCGCCACGGAGGTGACCCTGCGCAAGGAACTCGTTCCCCGCGCGCCGGTGACCGCCACCGTGCGCCACGGAGACCGCCTGGAACTGCTTGCTCTCCACCGGCGCTTTGCCAAGGTTCGAACCGATGCCAACATCGAGGGTTGGACAGACGGCTATGCGCTGCTCACCGAGCAGCAAATGGCGGATTTCGAATGGCTGGTGAAACGGGCCGCGGCTTTGCCCTCGCAGGGCAAGGCTGTCGTATACGACGGGCTGAACATGCACATCGAGCCCAACCGGCAGTCTCCCACTTTTCATCAGGTTCCGGCCGACGGAGAAGTCGACATCGTGGGTCACAAGATCACCCCTCGCCACTCCGTTTCTACCATGATGCCGATCAGCGCCGCGGTGATCGGCAAGCCCGCTCCGCCCCGGAAGCCGAAGTCCCGCAAGAAGGAGAAGGGCGGAAAGCTGAAACCGCTGGCTCCCGCTCCCCTTCCGCCCCCTCCCCCCCAGAACTGGCTGGAGCTGTCTCGCAGCGTGATCCCCCCGCCGGAACCGGCCGAGAACCCGGAATCGAAGGCTGTTATCGGACAATCCCGTCCCACCAACCCTTTCGAAGACTGGTCCCTGGTCCGTACCAAGGACGGCAAGGTGGGCTGGGTCCTCTTCCGGATGCTGAGCATGCAGGTGCCGGAGGAGATCCTGGGTTACGCCCAAGGCCATCTGATCACCTCGTGCTTCCCCATCGGGGAGGTTCGCGACGGCAATCTGGTCAAGACTCACTGGTTCTGGACCACCATCGATAAAGGCCGTCTCCCCTACGAGTTCGATGCAGTCCGTATTTTCGTTTGGAATGTGCGCCGCCACCGCTATGAAACCGGCTTTTCGGACCGCAATCTGCGCGGTTACTACCCGGTGGAAGTCTATACGAGCCCGGAACGCGGTTTCTCCGTTGTCATCGAGGAGGCGGACGGTCGATTGGTTCGCAAGACTTATGTTTTCAATGGGTTTCGGGCGAGACTCGTGCAGACCGAGGATTATCAGCAGCCTGCCGCGGAACGCCCGCCCTCCATGATGCCCACGCGCGCCGTCCGCCCTCGGCCCGACGTGTCCTGGACCGTAAAGGCGAAGCAGGCGGTTCGTGACCTGCGCCGCCGCGTGTTCGGAGCTTCGTAGCTGTCGCGCTATTCGATTTCCACCCGGTCCATGGCCAGGAACTCGCGGATGTGAGGGTGGTCGAAGCGGTCCATCTCGGCGACGGTCCCGAAGAAGATCGCCTTACCTTCGTATAACATAACGACTTTGTCGGCAACCTTTCGCATTAAGTCCAGGTCGTGCGTGACCACCACCGATGTCAGCCCCAGTTGCCGCTTCAGGCGCAGCATCAGATTCCCCACGTGATCCGACATGATGGGATCCACCATGGTGGTCGGCTCGTCGTAAAGGATGCACTCCGGTTGCGCCGCCAGTGCCCGCGCGATGGCCACCGCCCGCTTGTATCCCGTTGATAACTCAGTCGGATATACGTCGCGGTATTCAAGCAGGTCCACCATCTGCAGCAGCCCGTTCACCACGTCTTCCTTGTTCTTTTCGTTGTAGTCGTCGCGCAACTCTAAGGAAAATAGGATGTTTTCCCCCACCGTCAGGGAGTCGAACAACGCCCCGTTCTGGAACACCATGGTCACTTTCTTGCGAATGCGACGCAGCTCCGGCTCGGGCAGCTCGGTGATATCGGTGTAGGCCACCCATACCCGGCCCTGATCCGGTTTCAGAAAACCCATTATGTGCCCTAGGCTTACAGACTTCCCGACGCCCGATCGCCCGATCACCGCCAAGGTTTCCCCGGCATTTACATGGAAGCTGACATCGACTAAAACCGGGTAGTCGAACGTCTTAAAAACGTGCTCAAACGCGATGTAGTGACTGGTTGTGCGCGAATTTGCGCCTTCAGGCGCCGGATTCAGCATGGTTAGCCCAGTCCTCCGGGGTGTTGACGTTCGTGATGGAGTCCGCGCTCGCGGAAATGGTGCTTACCCGCATCTTTTTCAGCAAATCTCGCATCTTCAGCCTGCCCTCCCCGATCTCCCGGCGGAGCAGCGGGAGCACGCTGAGCGAGTAGACCGCGCACAAAGGCTCCGGGTCGCCCCTGGGGTGACAGGCCGCGACGCATTCGAGCCCGTCGCCCGTCGACGCTTCTTCCAAAAGCCGGCGCAAGAGGCCGGAATCCAGAGCCGGCATATCGCAGGCGGCTACCAGGTTCCATTGCGCCCGCCCGAGTTCCAGGGCGGTGAGGATGCCGCCGGCGGGACCGCAAGGGGGCACGGAGTCGGCCACCACTTCGAATCCCAGGCCGGCGTACAGTTCTGGCGGAGCGATGAGCGTGACGGATCCGGAGGCTTGGCGAACCTGTTCCGCCACCTTTCGCAACATTGGTTCGCCGTGGACCGCGAGCATGGCTTTATCGCGGCCCATTCTGCGGCTGCCCCCTCCGGCAAGCACAAACCCCCACGGCATACACTGATGCTAGCATCAGAGCCAACGAACACCCGGAGGGGGTTTCCGCCTCCCATCCCTAAGCTCTTTGAGAATCAAGGTGTTTTGCGTATAATCTTAAAGAACAAATCGATGGTCTCCTGTTTTCTCGCAGCCGTCTTCGCCGCCGTGCCCGCGGCGCTCCCCTCGGACCTGATCCGACCCGGGACCGCAATCGTGCGCGCCGACCCGAAAAGCGGCAAGCTGGTGCGTCGCGTGCTGGCCCCGAAAGCCGGGCCGACAGCCGCGCCGGCCGCGAACCAGGGCAAGCGCGCGCTGGTAGCCGAACTGGTGAACGACGCGGCCGCCCGCCACGAAGTGGATCCGCTATTGGTGCACTCGGTGATCGAAGCGGAAAGCAACTACAACCTGTTCGCCGTGTCTCCCAAGGGAGCCGAAGGCTTGATGCAGTTGATGCCCGGCACCGCGCGGGAGTTGGGAGTGCGGAATTCATTCGACGCCCGCCAGAACATCGAAGCAGGCGTGAAGTACCTGCGGCAGTTGCAGCAGCAGTATGGAGATGACCGGCTGGCGCTGGCGGCCTACAACGCGGGTCCGGCCGCGGTGGCGAAGTACCGGTGGGTGCCGCCGTATAAGGAAACGCAGCAATACGTGGCGCGCATCACGGAACGGTATGCCGGCGCCAAACGCGCGGAGCAGTCCAAACAGGCGGCGAAGCAGGCCGCGGCGGAGCCCCCGCGGCCGAGGCTGGAACAGTTCGTGGACGACCAGGGCAGGTTGCACTTGAGAACCCGCTAGAATCAAACTTATGATGCGCATCCGCATCCCGGGCAGATGGGCGGCCGTGGCCGCCACGCTCTGCTGCCTGCCGGCGCCTGGCTGGCCGCAGGCGGATGCCGGGATTCTGGTGACGGATGTACGCTATTGGTCGCTCGGCGAGGTCACGCGGGTGGCGATCGAACTTACCGGCCCGTTCCAGTACCGCTCCGACCGGCTGCCGAATCCGGAGCGCCTCTTCTTCGACATCCGGGGCGCCAAGCCCTCGAAAAAAGGCCTCCAGAGTATTGAGCCGCAAAACGATCTGATCTCCAAGATCCGGATCGCGGAGACGCAACCGGGAACCACCCGGGTGGTGCTTGACCTGCTGCGGAAAGCGGAGTTCACTGTTTCCCAGCTTTCGAATCCGGACCGGCTGATTGTGGAATTGCGGCCCTCAACTAAAGCGCCGAAGCCGGCCGAGGTGACGTCGAAGCTGGTCCCCAGCAAACCGCCGGAGGCTCCCGTCCTCGCGGTGGAAACCAGCGTGCCCGCGCCGGAGGCGGCGTTGAACCTGCCGCCGCCCGATCTCGCCGCGAAAGCGGCGCCGCCGGCGAAACCAGTGGTTCCGCCGGCCCCCGAGCCGGCGATTACCGGACCCGCGATCGTCCCCAGGGGTGCGCAGCCCAACCGGTCCGGCAACCGCACCATGACCCGAGTGCTGGGGTTGAAGCTGGGAAGGATCGTGATCGACCCCGGGCATGGCGGGCATGACACCGGCACCACCGGACCCAGCGGCTTGAATGAGAAAGACCTGGTCCTCGACATCTCCAGGCGTCTCGCGGACCTGCTGCAGGAGCAGTTGCGAAGCGAAGTGATTCTCACTCGCCAGGACGACACGTTCATCCCGCTGGAAGAGCGGACCCGGCTCGCCAACCGGAGCAAAGCGGATCTGTTTCTGTCGATTCATGCGAACTCGTCGCCGGTGCGGTCGGTGGCTGGAGTGGAGACTTATTATCTGAGCTTCACCACCAATCGGAACGCGCTGGAACTCGCGGCGCGGGAAAACGCGGGATCGTCGCGCGGGATCTTCGACCTTCAGGAACTGCTGCAGCGGATCGCGCTCCGCGACAAGCTGGATGAGTCGCGCGAGTTCGCGTCGCGGGTCCAGTCTTCGTTGTTCGCCGTTTCCGCGAAGAACAACGCGGCTTCCCGGAACCGGGGAGTGAAGAAAGCGCCTTTCGTCGTCTTGATCGGCGCGTCGATGCCCAGCGTGCTATGCGAGATCGGCTTTCTGACGAACTCGACGGACGAGGCCCTGCTGAAGCGTGCCGAGTACCGGCAGCGGATCGCGGAGGCGATCGCCAAGGGTGTGAGCGGTTACGCCGAGACTTTGAGCAAATTCCAGGTGGCGCAGCGCGATTAGCCGCGGCGGCGGCGCATCGGAGCTACCGCGAAACCCAGGGAGAACAGGAAAGCCAGACCCACGGCGGTCCAGACGCCGTTCGCCGCAATCGCCCGCCACAGGGGGCCGGCGGCATCCGGGCTGACGAACAGGTTGGCCAGCCCGAAGGCGAGCGCCCCACCCGCCAACCCCGCGAGCAGAAACGGGTAAAGGACATCGGAGACGGCCTGTGAGCTGAGCCGGTCGCGGGCGAACAGAACCGCGGCGATCAGACCCGCCAGGACGCCTGCCAGGGGGTAAAGAATGGAGTTGGTCAGCTCTGGGTTCATCTGGAAATAACCTGCTGTAGGGTAGAGAGGGCAGGAGCCAGAGTTGTTACAGGATTCAGGGTATGAAATCGAACAGAGCGGATTATTGTGTGGCGAGGGCGGAGAGGGTGGGCGCCAGGACGACGAGGTTGCGGCCCTGGTTCTTAGCGCGGTAGAGGGCATCGTCGGCGGCGCGGATGAGTTGCTCGGAGGTGGATTTGCGGCCCGGCTCCGCCCAGGCGGCCCCGAAGCTGCAGGTGAGCTGATAGGGGGCTTCCGAGAGCATCAGGGGGTCGCCGCAGACGGAGAGCCTCATGCGCTCGGCCTGATGGCTGGAATCCTCCCCATTGCAGCCGGGCAGGATCACCAGGAGTTCTTCGCCGCCGTAGCGGCCGATGGAGTCGTAGGGCCGGCAGCAGGCGACCATGCGGCGGGCAGCCTCGCGAAGGACAGCGTCGCCGGCGAAGTGGCCATGCGTGTCGTTGACCTGTTTGAAATGATCGAGGTCGGCCAGGACGACGCCGACCGGGCGGCGTTCGCGCTCTCCACGGATGAGTTCGCGTTCCAGGATTTCGAGGATGGAGGAGCGGTTCCAGAGTCCGGTAAGGAAGTCGCGGGTAGCCTGTTCGCGCAGGATTTCGCGGGCGCGCAGAAGCTCGATCTGGAGTTCGACGATGCGGCGTCCGGCGCGCAGCCGTACTTTCAGTTCGTGCTGATCGAACGGTTTCACCAGGTAGTCATCGGCGCCGGATTCCATGCCTTCCACCAGATCTTCCTTGAGGCTTTTGGAAGTGAGCAGCAGCAGGTAGGTGTACGGTTCGCGGGCACGCTGCCGGACGTTGCGGCAGACTTCGGGTCCGGTGAGACCGGGCATCACCCAGTCGAGAATCGCGATGGAGGGGGCATCGGGACGCTGCAGGATCTCCCACGCCTCCGCGCCATCGGACGCGATGACGACGTCATACTCCCATTTTCTGAGAGTGGCCTCCAACAAGTGCCGGGACACTATGCTGTCATCTGCGATCAGGATCTTCATGGCGCCGGCTGGCCGGTTTCTGGTATGGGAGCAATGGCCTCTTCTATTATGTTCCTATCGGCCTGAGAGGTGTTGAACCTTAATTTCGAGCATAGCTGCTGGAGATCCGATGGAATGCCGCTATGATGGTTATGTGCGGCCATGCGGCCCTTGAGTCCCAAGCCGCGCTTCAAGGAGATTTATGCAGAACTCGGTTCTCGTTCCGATGGTAGTGGAGCAGACCTCCCGCGGTGAGCGCGCCTTCGACATCTACTCGCGCCTGCTTAAGGAGAACATCATCTTCCTCGGGACGCCGATCGACGATAACGTCGCCAATCTGATCATCGCCCAGATCCTGTTCCTGTCGGCGGAGGATCCCGAGAAGGATATCTCGCTATACATCAACTCGCCCGGAGGCTCCATCACCGCCGGCCTGGCGATTCTGGACACGATGAACCTGGTGGAGCCTGACATCACCACCTATTGCGTCGGACAAGCTGCTTCGATGGCCGCCGTGCTGCTCGCCTGCGGCACCAAGGGCAAGCGCTACACGCTGCCGCACTCGCGCATCCTGATCCACCAGCCGTCCATGAGCGGGCTGGCCGGACAGGCCACCGATATCGACATCTATGCCCGCGAAATCCTGCGCATGCGCGAGAACCTGAACAAGATCCTGGCCGATGCCACGGGACAGCCGGTGGAGCAGATCGCCCGCGACGTCGAGCGCGATTACATCATGGAAGCCGAGAACGCCGTGAACTACGGCATGGTGGACCGCATTATCAGCAGCCGTGAACTGACTCCGATTCCGAAGTAAGAGCAGCGGGTCGCGAGGGGAAGACGAAAGCGGCGGACCGGAAGGTCCGCCGCTTTTTCGCAGGCCGGCGTTACTGCGGTTGCGGGGTCGCCCTGGCGAACTTTTCAACTTCCGCGAGCTGGCGCCGGACGGTGTCCGCTTCCTTGGCGTTCGGCGCGGCTTCAAGGAACGACTTCAGGTGCTGCGCCGCCTCTCCGTACTCGGCCTTTTGCGCCAGAATGATCCCCAGAACGTAGCTCGCTTTCGGCAAGCGCCGCTGCTTGTCCATCTTGATGAACTCGCGGCAGCTTTTCTCCGCCGCCGGCAGATCGTTCAGATTCAGGCGGGCGATTGCGTTGAAGTAAAACGCATGAGGGAAGTCGAACGGGTTCAGGCGAATGATGGTGTCGGTGGTGTCCGCGACATCCTTCCAGTTGGCTTCGCGAACGGCGATCATGTACAACCCTTCGTAGGGCGGCACCAGTTTGGAATCGGCCGCCAGGGCCGCCTGATAAGCCTTGCGCGCTTCGTCGTATTCTTTACGGGCTTCGTAAGTGCGGCCGAGGGCGCTCCAGGCCACCGCGTACTTGGGATAAAGTTCCACGGCCTTGGCCAGATCCCGCTGGGCGTCCTCGTACTTCTGCTTGTCGAAAGCCTTGCGGCCTTTTTCGAACAACTTCTGCGCTTCCTTGGGGGCGGCGGCGGTGGTGGCGCTGATGGTCAGGCCCTGGACGTTGCCCATGCGGTGCATCAGAAGGATGCCCAGGTCCGGGTTGTCGAATGCGCGGCGATTGGCCAGCGTCACCACGTCGCTGCGGAAGCCGGGAAGCTGGGCGCGAAGCTCGCAGCCGAACAGGTCGCGCTCGCTGATGCCCTGATTGGGGCCTCCCACGCCACCCGCGCCGCCGAAGCCGCCCTGGGTCGCGCCGCTCATGGTGCCGTCGAAGCTGCCCTGACTGGCGTCCATGAACATGTTGGAATTGCGCCCAAGCTCAATATTGAAGTTGCCCTTGGCGTTGGTGAAGCCTTCCACCCGGGCCACTCCATTGCAGACCCGCTCGATCGCCACGGGCTCGGGCAGCGGCGATCCATCCGCCATCTGTACTTTTCCGGAAAGGAAGATGGGCCGGCGCATCTCCGGGAATTGCTGGCCCGGCTGGCCTCCGGGGAATTGGCCGGGCTGACCGGGGCGTCCCGGGATGTTGCCGGGAGCGCCGCCCGGGGTTCCGCCGCCGGGAGTTCCACCCGGCGTACCGCCCGGGGTTCCACCGGGCGTTCCGCCGGGAGCTGGTTGCTGGCCGCCGGCGAAAGGAGTCCCCAGAACGCCGGCCAGAATGAAAATCGCTAAACCTTGCTTGCGCATACAGCTCCCGAAGCCCCCTTCCGCGTGCTTCCGATTATACTCCGGGGGCTTCCGGGGTCAACCGCCTGTCTGCCGCATTGGGGCGAAGCGGCTTTAGCAGCGGGTTAGCGGGCCGCGGTGGACCCGACCAGCTCATCCTCGATGCGGATGTAGTCGAGTTGTCCCGCTTTCTTCCCGCCGGTGATCACGAAGGTGTAGGTCTTGCCGGCCTGGATGTTGGCATTGGCGATCCGCAACGCCGCCCGGTCCTCATTTTCGCGCCGGATTTCGACGGCCGCGGCGGGGTCCACGGTCTTGTAGTCGCTGCCGCTGTTGAAGTCCACACCGTCAAACAGGGCTTCCCGAAGGCCGGGAACCGTCAGGCGGAGCTCGCCGAAGGAAGGCGCGGCGTGGATCACGCGGATGCGCGCCCGTCCGGCATCGGGCTGTACCAGGTTGTCGTTAAGCGCGAGCAGCGCGAGGCTGCCGTCATCCTTGCGAACGGCGACGATGGAATGGCGATCGCCGTCCCCCAGTCCCTCGCTATTGTTGGCCATGGAATCGGTTTTTCCGCTGGCGCGCAGGCTGAAGATCCGCCGCTCGCCCGGCAGTTCCTGGTAAGGAGTTACGGTCTTGTAGGCGATGCCGCTGAAGGCCGCCTGGTCTCCGAACCACAGATCCGCGCTCGAAAGCATCGGATCGGCATTGATGAATCTCACCAACGCCTTATCCCGTTTCGCCGCGCTCTCGCTGGACGGAGCGGTGGAAGCCGCGCCGCCCGCGGTGCTTTTGGACGCTTCCTCCGTCTGTCGCGCGGTTCCGCAACCGGCGATCGCGAATGCGGTCGCCAGCACCATTCCGAAAGCAGCTTGTTTATTCCGAGATGTCATCCTGTCCCTCCGCGGGTAAGTCCCGCCTTCACCTAAGAGGTGCATTTGGGGGATAACATTCCAAAACGGAGCTTATCCGGCGGAAATATCAGCTCCGAAAGGTAGCCCAGTCGCTTCTGCGACGTTTCGCAAGCCACCGAGCCCTGGCCCGCGCGCAACGGGAGTTGCTCAAAGAACGCATCCAAATCCTTCCTCACGCAAGCAGGCAAGCATCGCCGATCGGAGCGGACCGGGAACTGGGAGGGGGTGCAGGCGATCACCCGTTTTCGCCTGCTTCGAAAGCGCTCGTAACATACTGGCCAGACTAAGGTTACGCGACACATCCCCGCGGATCGGCGCCAGGTGGCGCCTGGCGCCGATGAAGCTGATTTCACGCCGGATCGCGGCGCCTAGCCGCGATCCCCCGGTTTGCTGTACGATTCTCGTAGCCGACAGGAGGATACCGATGCAGGATCTGGTTCGCCGCTACATGGAAAAGGGAATCTCGCGCCGCGGCTTCGTGCGGGGGATGTCCGCGCTGGGCTTCACCGCCGCCGCCGCCAACACCGTGCTCGCGCCGCTCGAGGCATCCGAGGAAGCGGCTGAAGAAACGGAAGCCTCCGCGCCCGCCACCGTCACCGGCACGGGCGGCGAGCTCATGGTCGCGCAGATGAAAGCCGCCGGAGTCGAGTACTGCTTCACCAACCCCGGCTCCTTCGAGGTCGGCTTCTTCGATGCCTTCACCGACGCCCCCGGCATGCAGCTCATCATGGGCTTGCATGAAGGCGTGGTGATCTCCATGGCCGACGGCTACCACCGCGTCAGCGGCAAGCCTTCGTTCGTGAACGTGCACGCCATCGCCGGAACGGCGCAGATGAGCGGACAGCTCTACAACGCCTCGCGCGACGGGTCGGCCATCGTGATCACCGCGGGCTTGAACGACAACGAGATGTGGAGCGACGAATCGACGCTGACGCCGCGTCCGGGCTTCAATCAGAAGGAAGTGAACCGCCAGTTCACGAAGATCTCCTGGGATGCGCGCGATGGCCGCGGAGTGCCGCTGGCCCTGCGGCGCGCCTTCAAGGTGGCCACCACGGAACCCGGCGGGCCGGTGTATCTGGCGATGGCGCACTACGCGCTGGAAGCGAAGAACATCTCGGCCCAGATCCTGCCGGCCGACCGATTCCTGCTGCGGGGCAAGGTCCGCGCCGATGCGGCCTCCGTGGAACAGGCCGCCAAATGGCTGTTGGAAGCCAAAAACCCGCTGGTGATCGTCGGCGACGAAGTCTGGAAATCCGGCGCGCAGGCGGCGGTGGTCGAGTTTGCCGAGCGGCTCGGACTTCCCGTCTGCTCCGGCGTCGAAGGCTTCCGTAACTTCCCCACCCGTCACGCGCAATACATCGGCAACTTCGCCGCCGGATCGCCGTACGCCCAGAAAGCCGACCTGATTCTGTTCCTCGGCGGACGCGACCCCGGCGGCCGCGTGGTCCCCAACCAGCCGGAGATGCCCACCAACGTTCGCATCATTCGCGCCGGCCTGGACACCAACACCATGGGCCGCAACTACCCCACCGATCTCGCGCTGCTCAGCGACATCAGCGAGGTCATCAAGGACCTGAACATCGCGATGAAGGGCGACGCCCAGAAGATCAGCGCCGCGGCGAAGCCGCGCCGGGACGAGATCCGGGCGTTCACGCAGGCTCGGTACCAGAAGATGGATGCCGCCATGAAGGCGAACTTCGGCCAGAGCGTGATCCACCCCGATGAACTGGGATACAAGCTCTCGCGCGGCGTCGACCCGGGCACGATCCTGGTGAGCGAGAACCTTACCGGTAAATACGATGCTTTCGAATTCGGCTTCGGCGGCAAGGATCCCATGTGGCTCGGCAACACCGGATTCTCCCTCGGCTGGGGCCTCGGCGCGGCGATGGGCGCGGCCCTGGCCGCCCCCAAGCGTCCGGTGGTGTGCGCCATCGGCGACGGCAGCGTGATGTATCAATCCTCCGCGTTCTGGAGCATGGCTCGCTACGAGATGCCGGTGCTCACCGTGGTCTGGAACAACAAGAACTACCAGACGGTGCGTCACGCCTACTACGCTTACCAGGGCAAGATGGTGAAAACGGATCATTACGCCGGAATGTACCTGGGCAACCCGGATATCGACTTCGTGAAGCTCGCCGACTCTCAGGGCGTTCGCGGGGAGCGCGTCACCAAGGGCGCGGACCTGGACGCGGCGCTGGCGCGCGGCGTCAAGGCGACCCGCGAAGGCAAGCCTTACCTGCTGGAAGTCGAGATTTCGCGATACGGCGGTGGCGCGTCGTCCACCTGGTTCGAGAAATTCTCGCTCGCCGAGAAGCGCAAGCAGGCCTAGAGCCCGGCCGGATACACCGCGATGATTCTGGTCAGTTGCCGCAGCGAGTTCGTGAGCGACCACAGGTTCGCCGGCCAAAACTTGTTTCGGGATTACCCCGACCTCAAGAACACGGGCAGCTTCACGGATCTGGACGAACAAAGCCTGCTCGCCCAGGTTATGGGCAAACACGTACTCGTGCTGGTGCACGGCTACCGCAATGTCCTCAAGAACGTCGCGGATTCCTATCACACGGTGCTCACAAAGCTGATGGATTCCGAACTCGTGCAGCCGCCCCACTACGATCTGGTCCTCGGCTTTCTGTGGCCGGGCTTCCGCACGCAACTCGGCTTTTTCCCCGCCGTGCCCTACGCCAACCGCTCGGCGGGTTTCTTTCGAACCCTGCTGATACGGCTCGGCGGTTCGGCGCTCACCGTCGATGTGCAAACGCACAGTCTCGGCGCGCGAGTGGCCCTGCAGGCGCTCTCCGCCACCGAGGAGTTGTTCGTCGATAACCTGATGCTGACCGCGGCCGCCGTCGACAACGAGTGCCTGGAACCGGGACAGGAGTTCCACGCCTCGCTCGACCGCTGCCGCCGCACCGTCGTTTATCACTCGAATCAGGACAAAGTGCTCAAGATCGGCTTCCGGATCGCGAGCCTCGACCGGGCCCTGGGCCTGCGCGGGCCGGAGCACCCCAGCATCATTGAACAAAAGTGCCCCACGGTCTATGTTGTCGACTGCTCCCATGTGGTGAAGAAGCACGGTAGCTACCGCATGGCGGGAGCTTATTATTCGCACTGGGCACGCGTGCTGGGCGAGTTCCCGCTGCCTCGCTTCGAAACACTGACGGCGTAACCACAAGCGGTGCCAGGTGGCGCCTGGCACCGATCCGCCCGTACGAATCCGCCTAAAGCACCGGGCAACTTCTGCTTAGCTTGTGGAAAACTCATCTCTGAAACCAGACCCCCGTTGGAGATGGGACACTTTTTCACCAGCGCCCGGAAGCTGCGTTCGATGAGCGCATCTCGCTCCGCTTTCCCCAGAAACGAGAGTGTCGCGTTCTGCCGGAAAGCCCTTTCCAATTCGCCCGCCGAGGCGCACTGGAAAACTGGGGGGTATGCGGGGAGGGCACTTTTCGCACGCTTGCAAAACCTCCGTAAGCTCATGAATGGACTGGCACTTAGGCATCGCATCGCGCAGGATCGGCGCCAGGTGGCGCCTGGCGCCGACCAGGGGACCGGGCAATCACGCCGAATTCGCGAGAATTTTCGCTGAAAATCCAACGGTTTGCACGACGTCCTGCGTATTTAGGCGAACTTCGTGTGCGATAAAGAAGTCGAAGCGCGACGGGCTGGCCAGCCTGCTTCTTAAGCCGGGATCGATCCCGCACCGAAAAACAACTGGCCGCCGCGACTCCCATTCGCAAGGGACCGCGGCGGCCTTCCATTCGCGAATCGCGAGCCTCAGGCGAATGCCGAAGTGTATCTACAGACAGCCGGAATCTACTCGAGCCGGTAGTTCGGCGCTTCCTTGGTGATGATCACGTCGTGCACGTGCGATTCGCGCAAGCCCGCCGCGCTCACGCGCAGGAACTGCGCCTTCTCGTGCAGTTCCTTGATCGACCCGCACCCGACATAGCCCATGCCGGCGCGCAACCCGCCCACCAGTTGGAACGCCAGATCCGCGAG
This sequence comes from Bryobacteraceae bacterium, assembly GCA_019748195.1. Taxonomy (GTDB): domain Bacteria; phylum Acidobacteriota; class Terriglobia; order Bryobacterales; family Bryobacteraceae; genus JAIEPW01. The sequence goes on along the minus strand of JAIEPW010000008.1, from coordinate 4,865 downwards.
CATGCCCTTGTACGGAACGCGGCCCTCGATGCCTTCCGGCACCAGCTTGCCCGAGCCTTCCTGCGCGTAGCGATCCGCGGAGGACCCGCCGGACATCGCGCCGATCGACCCCATGCCGCGATAGCTCTTGAAAGTCCGGCCCTGGTACAGAATTGTTTCGCCGGGCGACTCCTCCGTGCCCGCGAACAGCGATCCGATCATCACCGAATCGGCGCCCGCCGCGATCGCCTTGGTGACGTCTCCGGAGTATTTGATGCCGCCGTCGGCAATCACCGGCACGCCCGATCCGCGAGCCGCGCGCGCGCATTCCGCGATCGCCGTGATCTGCGGCACGCCCGCGCCGGACACGATGCGCGTGGTGCAAATCGATCCCGGGCCGATGCCGACCTTGATCCCGTCCACGCCCAGCTCGATCAGATCCCGCGCGCCCTCGAACGTCGCCACGTTGCCCGCGATCAGATCCACGTGCGGGAACTTCTTCTTCACCGCGACCACCGCTTCCAGCACGCGCTCGCTATGCCCGTGCGCGGAGTCGATCGCCAGCACGTCCACCTTGCGCCGCACCAGTTCCTCAGCGCGCTCCAGGTAATCGCCCACCGTCCCCAGCGCCGCGCCCACCCGCAAGCGGCCCTGCGAGTCCTTGCACGCGCTTGGGTATTTCAGCTTCTTCTGGATGTCCTTCACGGTGATGAGACCCTTCAGATGGAAGGTGTCGTCCACCACCAGCAGCTTCTCCACGCGATGCTTGTGCAGGATCAGCTCCGCTTCTTCCAGCGTGGTGCCCACCGCCACCGTGATCAGGTTGTCCTTGGTCATCACCGCGGACACCGGCTGGTTGAAGTTGTTCTCGAAGCGCAGGTCGCGGTTGGTCAGGATGCCCACCAGCTTGCCGCCGTTGTGGGTCACCGGGACGCCGGAAATGCGATAGCGCTTCATCAGGTCCAGCGCGTCGGTGATCGGCTGATCGGGCCCGATGGTGATGGGATCGACAATCATCCCGCTCTCCGACCGCTTTACCTTGTCCACTTCCTCGGCCTGCCGCTCCACCGTCATGTTGCGGTGGATGATGCCGATGCCGCCCTGCTGCGCCAGCGCGATCGCCAGGTGCGACTCGGTAACCGTGTCCATGGCGGCGCTGACGATCGGAATGTTCAGCGCGATGTTGCGCGTCGCCCAGGTCCGGGTGTCGGCTTCCGCCGGAAGAACCGCGCTGCGCGCCGGCTGTAACAGCACATCGTCGAAGGTAAGCCCTTCCTGAATTTTCTCGGGGAGCATAGCTGTTCGTTCCGGTGAGCCTCCATTTTACAGGACCCGCAACATGGCGGGGAACGGCTTTGCCTTGTTAGAATGAAAGTTTCAAGCGAAAAGTTCAGGAGTTCGTGGTTCCATATGATTCAGTCGACACAACTGCGCCCGGGGATGCTGATCAAGTTCGATGGTCAATTGTTTTCCGTCTTCAGCATGATGCACCGGACGCCCGGCAACCTCCGCGGCTTCGTCCAGGTGAAAATGCGCAACCTGAAGAGCGGTTCCATGATCGAGCACCGCTTCGCCTCCGAGGATCGGGTGGAGCGCGTCGCCCTGGACGAGCAGGAAATGGAGTACCTGTACGACGACGGCGAGTCGTATTACTTCATGAACACCGAAACGTATGAGCAGATCCACCTGCTGAAGGACCTGCTGGGCGACGCCGTCGATTACCTGATCCCCAACCTGAAGGTCAACGTCGAGTTCTACGAAGGCAAGCCGATCAGCGTCGAGCTGCCCCCTTCGGTCATCATGACCGTGCAGGAAACCGAGCCGGGACTGAAGGGCGCCACCGTCTCCAACGTCACCAAGCCCGCCACCATGGAAACCGGCCTGGTGGTGCAGGTGCCCCCGTTCGTGAGCACCGGCGAAAAGATCAAAGTCTCCACCGCCGAAGGCACCTACCTGGAACGCGCCTAGCCGCCGCCAAACCCGGCCTCCGCATCCGCCTTTTGAGCGACTTGCGCCGTCCGTGTAAACGTTTATAATTCGATACAAGCATCATGGGCGTGGTGTCTCCGCGCCCGGACGCCACCGGTATGCTTCGCCGCATCGGCAAATACGAAGTCACGGGCCAGATCGGCCAGGGCGGGTTCGGCAAGGTCTACAAGGCCTTCGATCCCACCGTGGGCCGCGTGGTCGCCATCAAGGTGATCACCACCGAAGGCGACGAAACTTCGGTCACCCGCTTCCGCAATGAAGCCGCCGCCGCCGGCAACCTGCACCACAAGAACGTCGTCACCATCTACGAATTCGGGGAACACGAAGGCGTCCAGTTCCTGGCCATGGAGTTTCTGGACGGCCAGGACCTGCAGCAGGCCGTGGCGGCGGGCCGCAACTTCACGCTGGCCGAGAAGATCGACATCATGTACCAGGTGGCGGACGGGCTGCTGTGCGCCCACCGCGCCGGCGTGGTGCATCGCGACATCAAACCCGCCAACGTGATGCTGACCGCCAACGGCGGCGTCAAGCTGATGGACTTCGGCATCGCGCGCCGCGCCGGCAACGTCGCCACCCGGCTGACGCAGACCGGCTTCCTGATCGGGACCATCCTGTACATGGCCCCGGAGCAGTTGCGCGGCAGCCCCACCGACGAGCTCAGCGACATCTGGGCTTACGGCGTGATGTTCTATGAGCTGCTGGCGGGCAGGAATCCGTTCGAGGCGCCGGAGCCCGCCGCGGTAATGTTCAAGATCACCTCCGAAACGCCGCGCGCGGTGTCCGAGGTGGTGCCCGACGCTCCCGCGGAGCTTGGCCACGTGCTCGAAAAGCTGCTCGCCAAGGACCCCGACCATCGCTATCAGAGCCTGGAGGACGTGCTCTTCGACCTCGGCCCGATGCTCTCGGAGTTGAAGCGGCGCGAGGCCGTGCACCTGCTCGAGGAAGCCAAGTCGCTGCTCAGCCAGTCGAACACCGGCGCGGCCACCGTGGTGATCCGCCGAGTGCTGGACCTGGACCCCGCCAACGCCGAGGCCCGCAAGCTGCGCGAAACCGTGCAGCGCGAGGAGCGGCGCCGCGGCTTCGCCAACCAGGCGCAGACCATCGTCAACAAAGCCGATGTCGAGCTGGCCCGCAGGAACTACTCGCAGGCCATTGAGCTCTTCAACAACGCGCTGAAGCTGGAGCCCAACAACACCGAGGTTCTGTCCCGCCTGGAGCATGCTCGCAAGGCCCACGAGAACGCGGTTCGCGTGGCCGAGCTGCTGGGCGACGCGCGCAAGAACCTGATGAAGGCCAACCTGACGGAGGCGGTGCAGCAAGCCTCCGCGGCCCTCAACTACGACCCCGAGAACAGCGAAGCGCGCCAACTGGTGGACAAGCTGCAGCAGGAGCTCGGCGAGCGCCAGCAGCAGTTGGAAATGCAGCGCATCCTGGGCGAGGCGCGCAACGCCATGATGCGCCGCGGCTACGCCGAGGCTATCGCCACCCTCGTCGCCGCCCGCGAGCGCTTCCCGCACTCGCGCGAGGTGGAGGAGCTGCTGGCCCAGGCGCAGGCCGGACAGCGCGAGCGCGAGCATCAGGTTGCCGAGGAGGTCGCGCAAGTCCGCAAGCTGCTGAGCGAGCAGCGCTTCGCTGAAGTGATGCCGTGGCTGGAGCGGCTGGCGCGGGAGCATCCGCGCGATCCGCAGATGCAGCAACTGCTCGCCGAGGCGCAGGCCAACTATCAGGCCAAGCAGCGGGCCGAATCCGTCGAAAAGCTGGCCCGCGACGCCTGGGCGCTGTACAAGAACGAGCGCTTCGATGAAGCGCTGTGGAAGATCGACGAGGGCCTGCGCCAGTATCCCAACGAGTCGAGCCTGGTCCGCCTGCAGCAGGCGGTCTCCCGAAGCCGCGAAACCCACGAGCAGGAGAAGCGATTCCGCCAAAGGCTGGACGAGTGCCACCGGCTGCGGCAGGGCCGCAAGTATTCCGAAGCGCTGACGGTGCTGACGCAGTTGATCGCGGAAAAGCCCGAAGAAGAAGCGCTGCGTTCGCTCGACGCCGAGATCCGCCGCGAGCAGACCGACACGGAGCGGTCGCAGACCATCACCGACGCGCTGGCCGGCGCCAATCGCCTGCTGGCGCAGGGGAAACCCGACGAGGCTCGCCGCCTGCTGGATCCCGTGGCCGCGCGCTTTCCCGAGGAAGCCGAGCTCCGGCATCTGCTCGAAGTGGTGCAGCAGGCGCAGCGATCGCAGTTGCTGCAGGAAGAGCGGACTCGCATCCAGAAGCTGCTCGACGACGCGCTGCAGCATGAGCTCCGGTTCGACTGGCCGGCCGCGCTGGCCGCCGTCGAAGCCGGGCTGAAGCAGTTCCCCCATTCCGCTGGATTGAAGGCCGCCGCCGAACGCATCCGCGAGAATCTGCGCGCGTCAGAGAAGCAGAGAACGCTGGCCACCGTAGTGCAAGCCATCGAGCAGGCGCTGGGACGCCAGGATTGGGATACGGCGCACACCCAAATCGAACAGGCGCGGCGCGCGCACCCCGGCGAAGGCGCAATTGACCGCCTGGCATCGCGCCTGGAGCAGGAGCGCCGCACCGCGGAGCTGAACGTGCGCTTGTCGGCCGCGCGCCAGCGCCTCATCGCCGAGGATTTCATCGCCGCCCGCGAGCTGATCGAACGCGGCCTGCGCGACTTCCCCAATGAACAGAAGTTCGCCGCGCTGGCCGAAGAGCTGGGCCGCAAGCAGCAGAAACATGCGGCCATCGCGGCGGCGCGCGAACTGCTGGAGCACCACCGCTTCGACGAAGCCGAGCAGGCGCTGGCGCAGCTTCCCGCCGCCGATCCCGACGCGCGCGGGCTGCGCGAGACGATCGCGCGGGAGCGCACCGAAACGCAGAAGCGCGACCGCTATACG
>JAIEPW010000114.1 GCA_019748195.1 Bryobacteraceae bacterium | reverse complement strand
AGCCATGGAGAAGCCTGAAGGCGCTCGGGGGATTCCGCCCTTGGTTTCACCGGGGTCAATGACGGAGGCGACGACGGTCCGGGTGGTGCGCTCCTTTCATTTTTCATGCGTATCCTGTTCATTGGAGACGTTTTCGGCGCGGCTGGCCGGGGCTTGATTGCGCGCCACCTCAGCGAGCTGGTTCGAACCCTCCAGGTCGACCTCACCATCGTGAACGCGGAAAACGCCGCCGGCGGCTTCGGTGTAACTCCCGCCATTGCCGAAGAACTGCTCGCCTACGGCGCCGACGTGCTCACCTCCGGCAACCACATTTGGGACAAGCGCGAGATCTACGATTTCCTGGCCAGGGAGCCGAGACTGCTGCGTCCCCACAACTATCCCGACGAGCTGCCTGGGTCGGGCTTGTACCGCGCCAAGGCCCGCAATGGCGTCACCGTGGCCGTAATCAACCTCCAGGGGCGCGTGTACCTGCCCAACATCGACTGCCCGTTTCGCAAGGCGGACCAGATCCTGGAACAGTTGAACCAGGTGCCGGTCCGTTTCGTGGACTTTCATGCCGAGGTCACGAGTGAGAAAATGGCGCTCGGATGGTACTTAAACGGACGCGTTTCGGCCCTAATCGGCACCCACACGCACATCCCGACGGCCGATGAGCGTATCCTTCCCGGCGGGACCGCATACCAGACCGACACCGGCATGACCGGTCCTTTCGACTCTGTCATCGGAGTGGAAAAAGCGCCTATCTTGAATAAGTTCCTGACTAGTCTTCCAGTGAAAATGGAAGCTGCGAAAGGCCTCCCGGAACTGCATGGGGCGCTGGTGGAAGTGGACGAAACCTCCGGCAAAGCCGTTGCGATCGAGCGGATCACCCGTCTGGGCTGAGACTTTTTGCCCGGAACCCGCACCTTAGTTGTGTGGTCCGCCGCCGATGAGATCGCCGCCGCATTGCTTGCGCCGCTGGCGATCTACATTCTTTTGAGTGGCTTGGACGACCTCTGGATCGACCTCGTCTGGATCTTCCGTTGTGACAAGTGGGCGCCGCCTCCGGCGCCCGGCATCCCCGAAAAGCGAATCGCCATTTTGCTGCCGCTGTGGAGGGAAGCGGATGTGATCGGCCGGATGCTGGATCACAATCTGGCGGCAAACCGCTACCGGAACTTCGAGATCTTCGCGGGAGCGTATCCGAACGATGAGGAAACGGTAGGCGCCCTGCGCGCTCTGGAGCGCCGCCACGCGCGGCTGCACGTATGCGTCCTGCCTCACGACGGACCTACTTCGAAGTCGGATAACCTCAACTGGATCTATCAGTTCCTGCTTCTTTATGAACGAAGATATCAAGACCGGTTCGAAATTCTGATCACTCACGACGCGGAGGATCTGATCGATGCCGACGCGCTGTCCTGGATCAACGCTTATTGTGACCGCCATGACATGGTTCAGGTGCCGGTTCTGGCGCTTCCGACCCCGCCTTGGGAGTGGACTCATGGCGTCTACTGCGATGAGTTCGCCGAGTATCAGGCGCGGGACATGCGGGTCCGGTCGCGTATGGGAGCCTTCGTGCCGTCCACGGGTGTCGGAACGGGGTATCGACGCGGAGCGTTAGAGAAACTGGCCGAGGAGGACGGCGGCCGCATTTTCGAACCGTCCGCGTTGACCGAGGACTACGTCAACGGCGTCCGGCTGCGCCGCCTAGGGGCATCGCAGATCGCGCTTCCGGTGCTTGCCTCCCCGGTGGCCACGCGGGAGTTTTTCCCGCGCACGTTTGGCTGCGCCGTGCGGCAGCGTACCCGGTGGGTGAGCGGGATCGCGTTGCAGGGCTGGGAGCGGTTTGGCTGGGGCCGCACCTGGATGGAGCGCTACTGGTTCTGGCGCGACCGCAAGGGTCTGATCGGGAATCCGCTGAGCATCCTGGCGAACTTCATTTTCATTTACGGGCTGATGACGCTCGGGGCGGCGCACTTCACGGGACAGCCCTGGAGGCTGGGGGCGAGCACCGGCGAGCTTCGAATTCTGCTGGCGGCGACGCTGCTGCTGCAGATCTGGAGAACCGCCGTCCGCGCCTACTTCAGCCGCCGGGTATACGGCTGGAGATTCGCGCTTCTGGTTCCGGCGCGACAGGTGGCGGCCAACGTGATCAACTGCTGCGCGGTGATCCTGGCGATTCAAAGTTACGTCCAAGCGCGCCGCCGGGGAACGGGGCTGGCGTGGCTGAAGACGGCACACGCGTATCCGGCGCCGGGCGCGCTCGCGGCGCATCAGCGCAGCTTAACCGAGGTTCTGGCGGCGGAGGGTTTCCTGACGGCGCGGCAGCTTCGGCAGGCGCTCGAGTCGAAGCCGGAGGACGTGAATGCGGGCGATCATCTGGTGCGGTTGGGGTTGCTGACGGAAGAAGAGCTCGCCGACGCGGTGGCGCGGCAGAACGGCATGGAGCGGATCACCGGCCGCGAGATGCTGCGCTGCCTGCCGGTGTGGGTAATGGACCGGTGGAGCGTGGTTCCGGTGGAAATTCAGCAGGGTGCGATTGTTCTCGCGGTCTGCGAGCCGCCGTGCGATGAGCTGACGCGGAATCTGGCGCAGTTCACCAGCCTGAAGCCGGAGTATCGGCTGACTACGCGGCGGGAGTTGGCTCGGCTGATGGGGGAGCGTGGGAAGAAGGCGATGTCGGCCGGGGCGTAGGGCTGGCGAGTCAGTCGAAAGCGCGTTCGAAAAGCGAACTCCGGCAGAAAGGTGAGGAAGTCAGAGGATACTCCCGTCTTCGCCAACCGTCACACGCTGGACGGGCCGGAGCCCGATGCTGAGTTCGTACCTGGCGTGGCGCAACTGTCCGCGCCGGATGACGGCTCCCTTTGCCACCAGGTCCGCTAGATCCCGGGTCGCTGTCGCTGAAGATGCGCCGGTGATTCGCATGTAGTTTCCGGCGCTGAGGCCTCCCGAAAATCCTTCCGGCCCCTCACGCAGCATTCGCAACAAGGCCTTCTCCTGACGCGGGTTGAGCATCCCGCGAAGGCGGTCGAGCAATTTCGCCTTATCCAGGAGGAATAGAACTCGAGCCTGAGTGCGATTTTGGGCCTCAACGACAATCCCTGCGAACCAGCGAAGCCAGGGGGTGATTTCGAGCGATCTGTTGGCGGCCTGCAACGCCTGATAGTACTCTTTGCGGCGCAATAAGATCGTGGCGGCCAGCGCCGTAAGCGTGGGCTGGCGCGCGGACTGCGCCAGCGCCTTCTCCGAGATTGCCCGCCCGATTCTCCCGTTGCCATCCTCGAAAGGATGGATGGACTCAAAGTAGAAGTGCGCCACGCCTGCCCGCGTAAGGGCCGGGAGGGGCTCCGGGCCCTCGGGAGCAGTCCGATTGAACCACTTGAGGAAGCGCGCCATCTCTCCTGGAACGCGCCCTGACGGAGGCGCTTCAAAGTGAACCCCCGGCGAATGCGCCGGGCCAGACACTATCTGCATTGCGGCCAGGGTGGAGCGGTACCGGCCGATGTCCCTCAAGTCGGTCCGCCCCAACGTCACCATCCGGTGCCATGCAAACAGCGTCTCTTCCGTCAGCGAGACAGCGAAGGTGCGGTAGACATCAACTATCATCTCGGCGATGCCCTGCTCGGCCGGTTTGGCCCGCCCCGAATCGCCACCAAGGCCAAGTTGCCGGCGGATGGAAGACTGGACGCTGGCGCGATCGAGTGTTTCGCCCTCGATCTCTGATGTTGTGAGGGCCTCTAAGCTCATCGCTTCGACGGTGAGTTGTTGGCGTTCTCCCGGCTCCAGATGCTGCACCGTGCCAGCTAGCATGCCGCTGTTCAGCAGGAAACGTTCCTCAGCCTGTCGAAGTTGGTCGCTATCCCAGTCCAGATGCGGCCAGCCCGGAATTTCCCAGTTCCACGTCATGAGCGATAGAAATCCATTCTATCGCTCACGATGAGTTGGCTACATGAGCGATAGCGGTCCCATTCCTGCGTAAGGCACCGGGCGCGGGAGGGCCTGGACAGACCGCGGCCGCTGAACCGGCTTCAAATGCATGAGTCCAGGAGCAGTCAGACGTCAGTAGGTTTCAAGGGTATATAGCGTCTGGCATCCACGCCGCCGCGTTAGGCCGACACTTCGCAGGAGAATCAGCGTGCACTACCCGGAGCACCGGTCTTAAGATGGGCTTTTTGTGTGGAATTACATTTTCAGAGAAGGCGCGATCACGTCGAACCCCGAAGCCCAGGAGCGGCAATGCAGCAGCTTGAGCTGGGACTGAAGGGCAGATTCTGGGCGACCGACTATCTGGTGTTTGTCTGCGACGAGGCATCATTCGTAGGATGTTTTTGGGAATTGATCGAGAAAAGCCTCGTAATCGGGGCAGAAGTTGGGATCCAGGTCATCTTCCTCGTGATTGGAGCACATCAGCGCCCGACATTCTTGGCGACGCGTGCGCCGCCTAGCCCAACCTTTTACCTGAAGACGCAATTTGGCGAGAAGGATCTTGAGCACTTCCGTGCATATCTTGTCCAGGATTCGATTGGCGGTTACAAACAGCAGTGAACGTGGCGCGACGCCACCAACTGAGGACGCGTGATTGGGGTCGAATTCTCCAGTCCAATGCTCCCCTGGGCCTCGATCCGGAAGTCCTCCGTTTTGGCCTCAGTCACCCTGCGTCCGAGCAGCACCGCACAGGTCTTCGCGTTTACATAACCCGGCAATCCCCTGCCGGGCGTTTGGCATATCATACTCGCATGACTCGCCGGATGCTGTTTGCTGGGATGCTGCTGGCTGCGTTGCTCGCCGCGCAGACGAAACAGGAGTTCATGGTTCCCATGCGGGACGGGGTAAAGTTGGCAACCAACGTATTCCTGCCGGAAGGGCAGGGTCCCTGGCCGGTGGTGTTGTCGCGGACGCCGTACGGCAAGGATCGGGGGGCGGGGGATGCCGCCAATATCACCAAGGCCGGCTATGTCCGGGTGGTGCAGGATTGCCGGGGGCGGTTCAAGAGTGAAGGCAAGTACTTGCCCTGGGAGAACGACATCGAAGACGGCTACGACACGCTGGAGTGGATCGCGAAGCAGCCGTGGTCGACCGGCAAGGTCGGCATGACCGGCGGATCCGCCCTGGGCATCACCACGCATATGGCGGCGATGAGCGGGCATCCGGCCTTGAAGGCTGCCTTCGTTTCCGTGTCGCACGGAAGCCCGTACCAGAACGCCAACTTTCCGGGCGGCATTTACCTGAAGAACATGCGGGAGGAATGGCTGCGGCGCCAGGGCGTTCCGCCCCCGGAGGAGCCGAAGCCGCGCATCGGCTATTACGATGACGACGCGCGGCGGCTGGACATGCGCTCGTATCTGGACAAGATCACCGTGCCGTTCTACAGCGTCGGCGGTTGGTACGACATCTTCTCGCAGGGGACCATCGACACCTTCACGCTGCTGCAGGCCAGGGGAGGCGCGGGCGCCAAGGGCAACCAGCGGTTGTACATGGGCGGCTTCGGACATCGCCAGTTGATGGGCGATCTGAAGTATCCGCCGGAAGCGGCGGGCCGGCCCATGGCGGACATGATCCGCTGGTTCGACCACTGGCTGAAGGGGGTGGACAACGGCATCACGAAGGAGCCCCCGGTGAAGTACTACGTGCTGGGCGATCCGACGGACAAGAGCGCGCCCGGCAATCAGTGGCGGACCGCCGACAACTGGCCGCCGCCCTCCACCCCGACGCCGCTGTATCTGCGCGAAGGCGGCAAGCTGAGCCTGACGCAGCCCACGGAATCCGCCAAGGCGAGCTACGTGTACGATCCGAAGGACCCGGCGCCGACCCTGGGCGGCAACAACCTGATGATGGACGCCGGGCCGATGGACCAGCGTCCGGTGTCCAGCCGGAAGGACGTGCTGAAGTTTGAGACGGAGGCGCTGAAGGAAGCGGTGGAGATCGCCGGTCCGGTGCGGGCTGAGTTATTCGTGTCCACGGACGCCGACGACACCGATTTCATCGTGAAGCTGATCGACGTCTATCCCAACGGCTACGAAGCGCTGGTGATGGACCAGGGACAGCGGATGCGCTTGCGCAACGGGTTCTTCCGGCCGGAGCTGACGCAGCCCGGCAGGGTGTATCCGATCAAGGTGGATCTGTGGTCCACCGCGATCGCCTTCAATAAGGGGCACAAGATCGCGATCCACATTCAGTCGTCGAACTTCCCGCGCTTTGAGCCGCATTCAAACACCTGGGACCGGGTGCGGACGTACGACAAAGCGGTGAAGGCGAACAACACCGTGTACTTCGATCCGAAGCAGGCATCGAAGCTGGTGCTGCCGGTGACGAAGATTCATGGAGCGGCCGGGAGTTCCGGGGGAAGGTAACGGCGCGCGCCCGCGTTCTGCAACACTTGGATCGCAATGCCGATTCCCCTGCGGTTCCATGTTGCGTTCGTCAAGAACATCGCATACTACGCAGGATCGCGCGGCGTGGAGCAGGAGCGCCTGTGCCGTCTGGCCGGCGTTCCCGCGCAATTGCTGTCGGACCCGGACGCGATCATTGACGCCGCGTTGATGGAACGCGTCTGGCGGGTGGCAGTGGAAGAAACCGGCGACGCCAGTTTCGGCCTGCACCTGGGCGAGGGGACGCAACCGGCGGATATCGGCATCGTGGGACTGGCGATGATGAGCTGCGACACGCTGCACGCAGCCCTGCGAAAGCTGATCCGCTATTGGGACCTGATGAGCAACGCCACCCGGATTGAACTTACCGTCACCGGCGGCATGGCCACGGTTGAGTTGCAGGTGGTGGGGGCGCCGCGCAACTTCATCCGCGATAACCGGCACCCGGTGGAATCCTCCTTCAGCGCCTGCCTGTCCTTGCTGCAGGTGATGGCCGGGAAGCCGATCCCGTTGCGCGATGTCGCGATCGATTATGGGGCGCCCGCGGATCCGCGGGAGCATACGCGAATTTTGGGCCGCAAGCCTCGGTTCGGGGCCGGCATGAATGCGCTGAGCTTTCCCGAGGAAGTGCTGCGCTGGCCGTTGCGCCATGCCAACGCCTCGCTGGTGCGGACTTTGGAAGAACAAATGGAGCGGGCGCTGCGGCAGAACCCGGTGACACTGCAGGATCGGGTGCGGCTGGAAGTGGTTCGCCGGCTGCGGGCGGAGCTGCCGGAACTCGAAACGATCGCCGCGGCGCTGGGTTTGAGCGCGCGCTCGCTGCAGCGCGAACTGCAGTCCGAAGGCACGACATTCCGGGAAGTCGTCGATGGCCTGCGCAAGAACCTCGCGGCCGAGTATCTGGCGGACGGACACCATTCCATCACGGATATTTCGTTTCTGCTGGGCTTCTCGGAGCCGAGTGTGCTGCACCGCTATTTCCGCCGCTGGTATGGGATGACGCCGGCGCGATTCCGGACACAGCGGACGGAGAGGCCACCGGAAGGCGGATCAGGATCAGTCCGAGCAGGCAGCACCACACCGACCAGATGAGGAACGCAATGGTGGCGAGGGGATCAAGGGGCGCCAGGGCGGGGAAGGTCGCGGCCAGGCTTCCAGGGGACCCGGCGATAAAGAGGCCGCCGGCCAGCAGACCGAGTCGGCGCTGCCACCGGGCTGTTTTTGTCACGGCGGGGAAGCCAAGTGCAATGCCGAGCGTCCACAGGCCCAGCAGCGACTGCCCCAGATGCTCGCCCAGCAACACCCCGAACAGTTGATGCTGCGCTTCAAAGATCAGTTCGATGGACTTGCGTGTGCCCGGATCGCCCGTTGAGGTGACCCAGGATGCGGCAAGGAGAGGCACCAGCACCACCCACCGCAGCAGGCCGGCGATCTGCAGGAGCGCCGATGCGATTCCCAGCGGCGTGGCGGCCCGGAGCCAGCGGCTTCCGGCGTGATCCGGAAGGGAAGCGGGGAGCAGGCAGATGCCCACGAGCAGCGGCACGATGGCGATGGCGAAGGCGTACCAGGTGGCAATCAGCGGTCCGGCGGCCGCGCCCGTCGCGTAGCGTTCCAGGATCACGGCGGCGGGCTGGCGAAGAATGTCCGGGTAGTCGAAGCCGGTAATCAGCATCGTGTACGGAATCTGGATGAGAACCGGAAACGTAAGCAGCAGGACGCCGGTTGCCTTGGGCCAGCTCATACTCGCGCCTCGTGGACCGCGGTTGCGGCCTGCAGGAGCGCCGAACGGTAGCCGGTCAACTCCTCTTCGAGGGCCATCCATCGCGAGAGCCGCCCCACGGCGTGGAAGATGCCGCGCTGCAGGATCACGGGCAAGCCGGGCAGCCAAACGTCGCCGAATGCGAGCAGCCTCAGCAACGCGACCGGGTTGCGCGGGGTACCCTGCCGGTCGACCTTGCCGGCGCTCGCGAGACCGTAGAGACCGAGCAGGAAGGTCAGGAAATCGGCGGGCGAGTGGAGATGCGCCTCGAACACCAGCCACTCGGAGTGCGGGTTGGAGAAGGAGTGCAGACGCCCGGGCGGGATGCGGACGCTGGAGCCCGCACGGAGCTCAGAAAAAATTCCTTTGCCGTCGAGTTCCAGCGTCATCACCCCTTCCACCACGTGGAAGGTCTCGGTGAGGGATCGATGGAAGTGCAAGGGAGCGCCGCCGGACCGCGGCGCGATCCAGAACCGCAGGCGGAGTTCGTCCGCGCTGGTCCGCAGGATCAGGCAGCGATCTCCAGTAGCTGGATTGCTGATGGGAGTGTATGTGTGCGGTTGCATGAGTCCCGATTGTGCGGGCTCCCGTGCAGCCGGCAATTGACCGGAAGCGCCTGAGGATTGACTGGCGGCGCCGGGGACGGCCAGCGCGCGCGGTCAATCGTATGGCGGCTCCGGTCACTTGCGCGGAGGCTGTGTGCACCCAGAATGGGCTTGCATGATGAAACAGACCTTCCTCTTCTTCAGTTTTCTTGCCGGCGCAGCCGGTTCCGCCGCGGATGTGACCTTTCGCGCGGAGACTCGGGTGGTCACGGTGGATGTGATGGTGGAGGACAGCAGGAGCCGTAAGCCTGTGGACAACCTAACGCGCGGGGACTTCCGCCTGCGGATCGACGGTAAGGACCGGCCGCTGACGTATTTCGGGCGAAATGGCGTGGAACGCCGCCCGCTGGCGATGCTGGTTTATCTGAATCTGGCGCCGGATGGAGCACTGCGCGAACTGTCGAGACCCACGGCCATCGAGTCTCTGGCGGCGGCGCTGGGGCGATTGTCGGCCGAGGACGAAGTGGCCGTGTACGCGGCGACGGACTGGTTCGTGGGCGATCCCAAGGAGATGACGCCGCTGACGCGCGACCGGCAGGATGCCGCGCGAGGGATGCGGGCGGCAATTGAAGCGGCGCTGGCGGCGTCACGGCAGGAGCGCGACTCCGAGCGCGCGGGCAGGCAGCCCAGCATGACGGCGGCGATCGCCAGGGCGCGCGAGGTCGCCGGATCGCGTCCGGGATCGCAAGTCGCGCTGGTGTACATCTCGGACGGGATGAACACTCTGGACACGATGGAGTCGCGGAACCGGCGGAAGCTCGCCGGCGAGTTGCAGCGGGAGAACGTCAGCTTCAGCGCGCTGGATCTGCGAATGATGGGCAGCTACGCGGCGGCTGCGGCAGTGCTGAATCCGGTGGGCATGGCGTTCGGATACAGTGTGACGGGCAGCAGCGATTTCCTTGCGAAGCAGACCGGCGGAGTAGTGGAGGACGTTGCGGAGGCGGCGGGGCTGGGCGCGGCTCTGGATCGCGTGTTGAGCAGTTATGTGACGCGGTATTCGCTGGGGTACCAGGTGGGCGAGAGCGAATACAGGAGCGGTCGTGTGCACCGCATCGACGTTCGCCTGGTGGGGGATGTGACTAAGGGGCGCACGGTGATTTCGAGGAAGGGGTTTGTGGCGACGGGACTTAGGTAGGCCTCTGGTGCTTGTGTGTCCAAGGAGGCCCGCCGGTTCACTTCGGCACGGCGGTAGTCACCACCTTCTTCACCCGCAGCTCGTCCTTCTTGGGTGCCGGGCTGTCGGGTTCCTTGAGGAGAACCGCTGCAGCGGTGTGATTGAAGGTATCCGGGATCCCGTCGCTGAGATGGAGCACAGCAAATTTCTTGCAATTGACGGGCACGGTCGCCAGAAGCAAGCTTTCGTTCACAAAGCTGAGCTTGCCTTCCAAGGAGCTCACGCCGTCTGCGCAATCGTCGATCTTCAAGTGCAGGTTCCTGGTAAAGTGATTGCCTTCGAGTTTTAGGACATGCCGGTCCCTGGGATCACTTGCCAGATGTATCAGTGTCACCCCGGTGATCACTGGTAGTCGAAGTCCATCGACCGTTTTCATAAGCCTCGAATTCAGGTGAATGGGCAGTTCCTTGGCGGAAAGTAGATCGGAACTCTTCACCCGCAGGCAGACCCGAGTGGGTTTTGGCCCGGGTACTGTGTGCGCGACAATTCCCGGCACCTCCCAGCCGTTCGGCGGCAGATTAGCGCCTTCAATCACGATGTCGCAGTCCGGGCCGGGGCGACAGAACAGGTCGACCGAGTGAATGGCCGGCTGGGAGCCTACGAACATGTCATTCCGAGCCCGCAAAGACCGTTGGAAGCTCGACTCCCTCGTGCCGCCGGACACTCGGATCAAGAAAGCGGGATTCTCCAATGTGAGAAGGTCGCGGGAACGTGCCGGGCTGCTGATGATGATTGAGGGCGTGCCTACAAAGGTAGGAGGCATCCGGAAAGCGAGCACCATTTCCCGCGAGTTTAGGATCTCGTACTCCCCTTCTATGGCACGCGAATCCGCGCGTAGTTCAAGCCGCCTCTCAGTTTTCACTTCCGCGGCTGTGATGTTGATGCTACGCTTCAGAGGAACTCCGGCCACAAGGACACCCGTAAGCCTGGAGAAATGTTCTCCCAACAAACGGACCACCTGTCGTTGTCCTGGCTCTACCGGATGGTAGGAGATTTCAGTGACGTAAAACCCGTATTGCTGGCGCGCAGGAATCGGCAAGACGAAGTGTTCGGTTTGAGCATTGCTCTGCTGGCAGATCTCGCTCTCCCTGCGATTTCCACTTGGATACGTGCAAAAGGACGCACTGAGATGAAGGGTGATCGCGCTTTCGGGCACCTCGAACACTGCGTATGTAGTCTTCACACCGGGGGAAATGCTGGTCGTGCCCGGATTCGGAGCAAACGTCCAGCCGAACTTGGCTTCACCCTTGCCGAAAGCGGAGGCAAAGAGGGCGGATTGCAGGAATTCCTCGTACGCCTGGCGCTGGCGGTGGTAATCGATTTGGGCGCCGAGCCCCGGAACCATCCATTTCAATAGGCCGGCAAGGGAAATCTCACGGCTGACGTAGTTCTCCTGGTTCACATTCAGCGAGCTCTGCGCCGGTACAAGGTCTAGTGTCCGAACGGTCCCGGGTGCGACTGTTTCGCGCGTAATGCGACGAGTTTGCATTGTGGAGCCCGGCTGCCGCGGCTCCCGAACGAATTGGAAGTAAGTCTCGGGCAGAGTGTAGAAAAGGAAATCTGTTAAGCTGGGCGGCCGAATCTCATAGTTCCGGAAATAGCTTCCACCGGGCAGGCGCCTGCCGCGCTCTCCGCCCGGCGCAGGTTGGCAAAGGATAGGACGCCCAACTTCGCGTTCCGCTGCTTCGCCACAGAGTACCGTTTCTCGGCGGCGCTCCAGGTCGTATTCATAATCCGACTGCTCCTGGGCTCGCCGGACCTTGCGAGTGAAGCCCTTAAGTGTCCAAATGACACGTGCTATTTCATTCTTTGCCAACCCCGCAACGTGGAACGAGTGCGGCAGCTCCGCGAACACTACACGGCGCTGGAAGGGAGGATCGTTCCTCAAAAGAGTTACGTTCTTCATCACCGCTTCGTTCTGAGCTGTCAGGTAGTTGTCAATAGTATTCGTGAAGCTTTGCTTTGGAGCTGCGGGGTTGAATTTCGAGGATAGGGCGTTCTCAAGCAATCCGGTCGTCGCGGCAGAGGGCATGCCAGGCGGAGAAACTGTCGAAAGGGTCGTCGGATCGACGGCGTCCTCCAAAACTTTCTTGAGGAGTGCGACCTGCGACTCGGCCGCAGACTTCTCCGCCGTCAACACGCCGATTTCCTCGGAGAGTTTTGCAAGCCGCTCCGATAGACGGACGATGCGCTCCATGAGGGCCGGCCGATTCTCTTCAGATGCGGCGTCGAAACGAGTCTGCAGAAGGGCCAGTTCTTTCTCAAGCGGCGCCTTCCGCGCCTCCGCTGTAGCCAGCTTCCGCTTGATCTCTAGCTCCTGCTGCTGCGCCGTGGTGAGCTCAGCTAGGCGGGCATTCCGCCGCAAAGCATCTTCCTGAATGCGAGGCATCGCGAGCTGGTTCTGGAACTGAATCTGTTGGTCGAGCCCCACCCGGGCGGACAAAGCTTGCTTGAGTGCATCAAAGCGGGTTCCGTGAATGGCATTGGGGTTGAGCTGGTCAGCCGAGGGCTCAGTGGGCTTCAAGTGGCTGTTATCGGCAAAGCGTTGCTCCAGCAGATGCTGCGCCTGCTCCAGTGACCAGAGATTCGGCTCACCGAAGGTGACCCGGACCCTGCCTCTGAAGCTGCCTTGGGACGACACGACTGCTGGAATCAGGGCCAACAAGGACAGGGAACGGGCGATCTTTGTCATCGAAGTGACTAGCGTGTTTTTCGGCCCGGATGGGACACAGAACTTTGCAAAGACTCTTCCGCACCGCGCGACAATAGAGAAAGCCGCGAATGCTCGTCTCGGACTTCGATTATCACCTGCCGCCGCAGCTCATCGCGCAGGAGCCGCTGGCGGACCGCGCCGGTTCCCGCATGCTGGTGCTGCATCGAGCGGAGCAGCGCTGGGAGGATCGACACTTCCGCGATCTGCCGGAGTATCTGCACCCCGGCGATTGCCTGGTGTTGAACAACTCCCGTGTCTTTCCGTCGCGGCTGCTGGGCCATCGCGAAGGGTTCACCGGCAAGTGCGAGGTCTTCGTGATCCGGCCGACCAGTGATGACGGGCGCACCTGGGAGGCGCTGGTCCATCCCGGGCGCAAGTTGCGGTCCGGGGACCGGGTGGTGTTCAGCGAGGACTTGAGCGCGTTGATCGTGGGGCGCGGAGAGCGGGGGCTGCGCAGCGTGCGCATGGAGTCGCGGGGAGACCTGATGGAAGCCATCGAGCGCACCGGCCACATCCCGCTGCCGCCGTACATCGAACGGCCCGATCGCGCGGAGGATCGCGACCGCTACCAAACGGTGTTCGCCAAGGAGCGGGGATCGGCGGCCGCGCCCACGGCAGGACTGCACTTCACGCCGGGGGTCCTGGATGCTTGCAACCGGGCGGGGGCGGCCATCGCGTACGTGACACTGCACGTCGGCCTGGGCACGTTCCAACCGCTGAATAGCGAAGTGGTGGAGCAGGTGAAGCTGCATTCCGAGCTGTACTCCGCGGGCGAGCACGCGTTGGACGAGATCGCGCGGGCGCGGCGGGTGGTGGCCGTGGGGACCACCTCGGTCCGGACGCTGGAAACGTACGCGCGAACCCGCCGAGCCGCCGGGGAGACGAGCCTGTATATCTATCCTGGCTTCGAGTTTCAGCTTACGGGAGCGATGCTGACCAATTTCCACCTGCCGAAATCGAGCCTGCTGCTGCTGGTTTGCGCCTTCGGCGGGACAGATTTGGTAATGGCGGCATACCGGCATGCAGTGGCGGAGAAGTACCGGTTCTTCTCGTATGGCGATTGCATGCTGATCCTGTGAGCGTGCGCCTAAGCTGTTGATTACGAATCATTACAGACCAGAATGGTCCGGAACGGGTATACTGACATCGGGATTGGTGTATTCACTTTTCTCTGGGAGATAGAAGATCTATGAAGGCAGTGTGGTACTCGGCTGCAAGCACCCTGTTAGCGACCGCGGCGATCGCGGCGAACAGCACGGGTAAGGCCCCGACGTTCGCGAAGGACGTGGCTCCGATCGTGTTCAATCGTTGCGCGGAGTGTCATCGTCCGGGCGAAGCAGCCCCGATGAGCTTCACGAACTACAAGGAAGTCCGGCCGTGGGCCAAGGCGATCAAGGAGAAGGTGGTCGCGCGCACGATGCCGCCGTGGCTGGCCGATCCGGCGCACGGGAAGTTCGCCAATGACCGTTCGCTGTCGCAGCAGCAGATCGACACGATCGTGAGCTGGGTGAACGCGGGCGCTCCGGAAGGCAACGCCAAGGATCTGCCCAAGATGCCTGAGTTCACCGAGGGTTGGGGTATCGGCAAGCCGGATCTGGTGATCGACATGGGCGCCGACTTCGACATTCCGGCCGAAGGCGAAGTCCCCTACAAGTACTTCACGGTGGATCCCGGCTTTAAGGAAGACATCTGGGTGACCGCCGCGGAAGCGCGTCCGCAACAGCGCGGCGCGGTGCACCACATCATCGTGTTCCTGCAGGAGCCGAATCCGGACGCCGCATCGCGGGCCGCGGGTGGAAACCTGCTGGTGGGCTGGGCGCCCGGCGAGCAGGCCGTGGAACTGATGCCCGGCACCGCTAAGCTGATCAAGGCCGGCACCAAGCTGCGTTTCCAGATGCACTACACGCCGAACGGCAAGGCGCTGCGCGACCGGTCCTACATCGGATTGAAGCTGGCCAAGGAGAAGCCGCAGTACAAGGCGGTAACCGCCAACGCGCTGACCTTCAACTTCAAGATTCCGCCGAACGACCCGAACTATGAAGTGAAGTCGCACTACATCGCCAAGGAGGACATCGAGATCACGTCGTTCATGCCGCACATGCATGTCCGCGGCAAGGACTTCAAGTACACGGTGACGTATCCGGACGGCCGCAGCGAAGTGGTGCTCTCGGTTCCGCAGTACGACTTCAACTGGCAGCTTGTCTATGTTCCGGAGAAGCCGCTGCTGCTGCCCAAGGGCTCCCGCATCGATTGCGTGGCGCACTTCGACAACTCGGCGAACAACAAGTACAATCCGAATCCCAACCAGGAAGTGAAGTGGGGCGACCAAACCTGGGAAGAGATGATGATTGGCTGGTTCAACTATCGCGTTCCGGCGGTGAAGGCGGAGATGCCGAAGACCGGCGCGGAAGAATAACGAAGTTCGAAAATCAGCAAAAAGGGCCGGACGGCGACGTCCGGCCTTTTCTATTCTGTAGTCCGATTGCTGACAAGACGTGATACAATCGGCGACCGCTAACATATGGTGGCTCAATCCCGCTGGCGGATCGCGATCGCGGCTCTCGTCTTCGCCGGACTGCTGTCCGGACAATCGATTATCACGACCGTTGCCGGAACGGAGTGGATTTTCCCGCGGGGGACGATCCCGGCGATCGGCGCGCCGCTGAGTTCGGACATCTATGGTTTGCTTACCGATCGCGATGGGTCGCTGCTGATCTGCGACACCGGGAATAACATGATCTTCCGCTTGAGCGGGGGCAATCTGACGCCGGTGGCAGGTAACGGCAAGGAGGCCTTTTCAGGAGATGGCGGTCCGGCGACCCAGGCGTCTTTGTGGGCGCCCTATGACATCCACATGGACTCCGCAGGTAATCTTTACATCGCGGACCTGATCAATGGTGTTCGAAAAGTTAGCCCCAATGGAATCATCACATCGCTGGTTCGAGGCTACGTCCCGGTAGGAATCGGGAGCGACGCCGCCGGAAATGTCTACTTCGCGGGCGGTGCCGATCATAAAGTGTACCGAGTGACGCCTTCCGGTACGGTCGCGGTGATCGCGGGAACCGGCGAACGCCGCACTTCCGGCGACGGGGGGCTCGCCACACAGGCATCCTTGGAAAACCCCTACGATGTCGCAGTGGATCTCGAGGGCAACATCTACATCGCGGGCACGACAGTTCGAGTGATTCGCAATGGAATCATCTCTACCATCCTGCCGGGCCGAAGTGCTCTGCGCTTTGCTGTTCACGGCGGGAGGCTGTACGCCAGCGGACGTGACGGCGTATTTGGCGTTGATGGAACCAGATTGGCGGACGGGGTTACCAATTTCAATTACGGATTTGCCTTCGACGCTGCGGGACTGTTAATTCGCCCTCGCGACGGGGTTATCGAACGGGTCCAAGGGAACTCAGCGACCCGGCTTGCCGGCGCAACGGGCTTGTACCGGTTCTCGGGGGACGGCGGACCGGCGGTCAACGCTCATCTACAATTTCCGACGAGCCGGAGTCCGAACCGCGCCCAGGTTGCGATCGACAATCAGGGCAACCTGGTGATCAGCGACAGTTGGAACGATCGAATCCGACGAGTTGGTCCCGACGGAGTGATCCGAACAGTGACAGCGGCAGTTCACTCCGCGGCACTGGCGATTCACCCCATAACAGGGGACATCATCATCGGGGCTCCGTCGGGAATTCAGCAGATCTCAGGATCAGGCCTCATCACGACCCTGGTACCTTCCGGAACAATCATCGACCGCAGCTCGTTCTTAGGCCCAAACTGCATTGCCGTGGACCGTGACGGCACAATCTATTTTTCAGCAGGTTTCAATCAGGTCTTCCGGCGATCGGCTTCCGGGGCTCTAACTCGCTTTGCAGGTGACGGTCAAGGCCTGAGCCGCGGTGACAACGGTCCCGCCGCGCAAGCATCGCTTTTCGGACCGGCGGGAATCGCGATCGACTCCGCGGGCCAGGTCTACATCGCCGAACTGTGGGGCGGGCGGATTCGCCGGGTCGCCGAGAATGGAACGATCACAACAGTCGCCAGCGGGCTTAACTCACCTTACGGCCTTGCATTCGATCCAGCCGGGGTCTTGCACGTAGGTGATACGCGCGCGGGGAAGGTGAACCGGGTGAACGCGGACGGAACGCTTACCGCCGTGGCCGGAGCAGGCTTCGGCGGGTTCTCCGGCGACGGCGGTCCTGCTCTTTCAGCGGGGGTATCGCCCGCCGGCATCGCCTTCGACCGCGCCGGTAACCTCTACATTGCCGATGAGGACAACCATCGCGTGCGCATGGTGCGGGCGCAGGCGCCGTCGTTCACGGCGACTCCCGCGCGGATCACGCTAGTTCCGGGCGAGGAGCGCGCGGTGACCCTCTCCTCGACAACGCCCGGCATGAGCTTCACCGCGTCCGCCAGCGCCCCGTGGGTGCGGCTGAGCCCGCCATCGGGCACGCTGCCCTTCAACATCGCGATCGGTTCGGATGCCGCCGGTCTGGCGCCGGGATCGTACGAGGCGGTGGTCACGATTACGTCCCCGCTCGCCTCGCCAAGAACGCAGACGATCAACGTCACGCTGACGGTTCCGCAGAGCACGGGACAGCCGCGGCTCAGCGTGGACACGACCGCCGTGAGTCTCTCCGCGGTGGAACGAACCGAGCCGCAGACGCAACAGGTTCGCGTTTCGAACTCGGGAACCGGGACGCTCACCTACACGGTCCAGGCGAGCACGACATCGGGCGGCACGTGGCTTTCCGCGACGGCAAGCTCGCAGCCCACCGCGACCGCGGCCGGGTTCGCAACGATCACGGCGCGGCCCGGCACGCTGGCGCCAGGAACGTATCAGGGCAACGTGCGGATCAGCGGTGCAGGGCAGAATGTGGATCTCGCGGTGACGCTCAGCATCACCTCCGCGCCGCGCGTGATCCTGCTGAGCCAGTCGGCATTGCGCTTCACCGCGGTCGCGCAGGGCGGACGCCCGCTGGCGCAGGACTTCGGCGTGCTGAACATCGGGCAAGGATCGATGAGCTGGTCGGCGCAGGTGTCGACGGTTTCCGGGGTCAACTGGCTGCAGATCAGCCCGGCGAGCGGCACGGTGGAACGCCCTTACCTGGACGTTTCGCGCGTGACCGTTTCCATCGATGCGAGCGGACTTCCGCCGGGCGAACACTACGGCCGGGTGCAGGTGAACGGGCCCGCGGTGAACACGCCGCAGATCCTCACGGTGATTCTGAACGTACTGCCGGCGGGCTCGTCTCCCGGGCCGGAAGTGTATCCGGCGGGCCTGATCTTCACCGGGGTTGCCGGCCAGAACCCAGGTTCGCAGGATGTGAGGATCGGCAATCCGGCGCGCACGGCGGACAACTTCAACTCGGGCTCCATCGGACGCGGGTTTACATTCCTGCCGACGAACGCCTCGGTTGCCTCCAGTGAGCCCACGGTGATGCGTGTGTTTCCGGACTTCAGCTCGCTGAGCGCGGGGACGGTGGAACGCGGGGTGATCACGCTTCTGTTCGGCGACGGAACGGCGCGCACGGTGAGCGTGCTGAATATCGTCGCGCCCGCCGGAGTCTCCGCGGCGCAGTTGAAGAGCGGCATCCACGGAGCAGTGGCCTGCTCATCGCCGAACCTGCGCATCCAGCACCGGGCGCTGCGAACGGGCTTCACCGCGACGACAGGGCAGCCGACGACCATTGAAGTGGAGGTCGCCGACGATTGCGGAAACCGGATCGGCGCGGGCGGCACGGTTGTCGTGGGTTTCTCGAACCGCGACTCCGGCATCAACCTCACGCATATCGGCAACGGCGTGTGGATGGGAACGTGGCGTCCGGTGCAGCGGCCGCAGTCGGCGGTGGTGATCTCGGTGACGGCGTTCGCGACCAACGGCGCGACAGTGCAACGCGGGCAAGTGGATCTGTCGGGAAGCCTGAGCACGTCGACGACTCCGACGGTCATCGCGGGCGGCGTGGTGCATGCGGCGAGCGGCAAAGTCTCGCCGATCGCGCCGGGGAGTCTGATCACGGTGTACGGCGGCAGCCTGGGTGAGGGAATAACCCAGGCATCGGCTCTTCCGCTGCCCAGCGAGTTGAACGGGATTCAAGTGCTGCTGGGGGATCGGCCGCTGCCGCTGTGGTACGGGAATCAGAGCCAGTTGAACGTGCAGGTGCCGTTCGACGTGCCGGTGAACACGCAGCATCCGATCACGGTGAAGCGGGGAGCGGCGCTGTCGGTGCCGGAGCAGCTTTCGGTGGCGGCGGCGCAGCCGGGGATCTTCACGGTGAACCAGCAGGGGACGGGGCAGGCGGTGATCGTGAAGAGCGATCAACTCACGGTGGCGCAGGCGGGCACGCCGGCGGCGATCGGGGAGGCGATCGTGATTTACTGCACGGGTCTGGGCGCGGTGAATCCGGCGGTGCCGACGGGCGCGCCCGCGCCGTCCAATCCGCTGTCGCGAACGGTGAACACGCCGCGGGTGACGATCGGCGGCGTGGAGGCTCGGGTGTTGTTCAGCGGGCTGACGCCGGGATCGGCGGGGTTGTACCAGATCAACGCGATCGTGCCTTCGGGGATCACGCCGGGCAACGAGGTTCCGGTGGTGATCGAGATCGGCGGGCAGTCGAGCCCGGCCGTGACGATGGCGGTCCGGTAGGTCGGATAAAGTAGAAGGCAGTGAACACCGCATCGCGCCTTCCCGACGTCATCGTCGTCGGCGGGGGAATCATCGGCGGCTCCATTGCCTGGCGGCTGGCGCAGCACGGCCTGCGCGTGGTGATCCTCGAGGCAGGCGCGTTCGGCGGGGAAGCCTCCAGCGCCGGAGCCGGAATGCTGATTCCGGGAGGCGAGATTCAGGAACGATCCTTATGGTCGGTTCGCGGCGTGGAGAGCCGGCGTCTGTATCCGGCGTTCGTGAGCGAGCTCGAGGCCGAATCGGGCCTGTGCATCGACTACCGCGAGTGCGGGGCGCTGGAACTCGCCGCCGATGCGGGGGAGGCGGACGCGCTTCGTTCCCGCGCCGCGATCCAGCAGGATCTCGGCATCCGGTCCTCTCCGGTCACACGGCAGGAGGTGCGGGAACTCGCGCCGCCATTATCCACCGACGTGTTTCACGAGGCCCGCTGGTATCCGGACGACGCGTTGGTGAATCCCGTGGACGTGATGCAGGCTTTGCGCGCCGCGCTTTCCCGCCGGAACGCCGCCGTTCATGAATTCACCCCGGTAACCGCCGTGGATGTAGACCTCTGCGCGGTGGAATGGAACGGCGG
This sequence comes from Bryobacteraceae bacterium, assembly GCA_019748195.1. GTDB lineage: Bacteria > Acidobacteriota > Terriglobia > Bryobacterales > Bryobacteraceae > JAIEPW01. The sequence goes on along the minus strand of JAIEPW010000114.1, from coordinate 40,110 downwards.
ATGGATGGAGGCCGGCTGGATTGTGGTGGCGGCCGGCGCCTGGACTTCGCAACTGGTGCGCCGCGTTCCGGAGGCGATCCCGGTGAAAGGACACCTGATCGGCTATGACCGCGAGGCCGGGTCGCTGCCGCCGATCGTGCGGCACGGCCACCGGTATCTGTTGCAGCGCTCCAACGGCTTCACCATTGCCGGGGCCAGCGTCGAACACCGGGGCTTCGATCGAAGCCTGGATTCCACGATCGTGGAGAAGCTGCACCAGACGGCGTCGCGATACCTGCCCGGCCTGCTCTCCGATCCTCCCTCCAAGGCCTGGACCGGTCTTCGGCCAGGCGTGGACGCGGCGGAGCCGCAGGTACGGCGCATCGAGGGCAGCGACGTGTGGCTGGCGTACGGACATTATCGCAACGGCATTCTGCTGGCGCCGGTCACCGCGAAGCTGATGGCGGGATCGCTGCTTTCGCAAGAGGTGGTGTAAGCCGGAATATTGCCGCCGGAGAGAGGGCTGACGCATCCACAAAGAATGCCGCTGCTGAATATCGATGCTTCGCGCCGCCTTGTCGAGACCGCCAATCGCGTGGTTTCCATCGCTAACCGCAACGCGGAGCGGCAGCAGGCGGAGCTGAACCTGATTCTGCATCGGGCGCATGCCAATCCGGTGGGCCGGGTGGCGGTGCAGGAGGCCTCGCGCAAGGGGCTGACGCTGGTTCCCGGCGAATCGCTGGTGCGGGCCGGGGAGTTCCATCACGTGGACGGCGGGACCGTTTGCTTCGATATGGCGTGGTTCGGGGAACGCGGCTTTCGCGGGGATCGGGTGCTGGCGGGACTGCTGGCCCGGGCTGTGGCGGGACCATTCGCGGGGGAACTGGTGACGGCGATGTACGCCGCGGCAGCGGGGGAACCGCCAGAGAGCCCTGCCGCGCACTATGTGCGGCGGCATCAGGCGGAGCTCCGGCGGATGCATTCGCAGCATCCGCGGATGTTTACAGAACTGGCCCGGGGGAAGTGGGCGTTCAATCCGCCGCGGGATATCGAGCAGTCCCAGGCGCGGGTACGTTAGGAGGCGACGTAAGCGCCGCTATGGTGGAAAGTAACCGGAAGAAATGCCGAGGGAAGATCCGGGAGCTGATTGCCGACTTGAAGCCGGCGATGAAGACAGAGGTACCAGGAGAGGGCAGTCAGCGCCGCGATTGCGGAGGCGAAGCGATGAAAGAAAGTGCGGGCTACGTAAAGATAGTCGAATGGTCCGATGAGGACGGCTGCTTTGCCGGTAGCTGTCCTGGGTTGCTGCTGGGGGGCGCCCATGGCGATGACGAGGTCGCTGTTTTCGAGCGCTTGTGCCTGGCTGTCGACGACGTGATCGAGCTTTATAAGCGTGACGGCAAGCCATTACCCCCGCCGACCAGCGGTCGTGATTACGCCGACAAAATGCTGAGTGTCGCCTAGCCGGCGCAACTATCCTGTCGGAGCGTTCCTAGACCTCCACCGCAACCTTCCCGAAGTGCCCCCCCGCGGCCATCAACTCGAAAGCCTGCCGCGCCTGATCGAAAGGAAACACGCGATCCACCACCGGGCGCATCTGGTGCAGGGCGATCGCCTTGTTCATCTGCTCGAAAACATCGCGGCTGCCCACCAGCACGCCCTGGAGGCGCACGTTCTGCATCAGGATCGGGATGACGCTGAAGTCCGAAGGCGCGACGCCCGAAAGCACGCCGATGACGTGAATGACGCCACCGATGCGAATACACTTCAGTGACTTGCCCAGCGTGCCCGCGCCGCCTACTTCGATGATGTGGTCCACGCCCACCCCGCCAGTCAACTCGCGCGCGGGTTTCTCCCAATCCGGCGTGGTCTTGTAGTTGATCAACGCGTCCGCGCCCAGTTCCTTCGCGCGGGCAAGCTTCTCATCGGAAGAGGAGGTGACGATGGCGCGCGCGCCGAACATTCTGGCGAACTGCAACGCGAAAATCGACACGCCGCCGGTACCCTGGATGAGCACGGTGTCGCCGGCTTTCAGCCCGCCCTGAACCACCAGGGCGTGCCATGCGGTCACGGCCGCGCAGGGCAGCGATGCCGCTTCGGTGAAAGAGAGATGGGCGGGAACGTGGGTCAGGCCCTCTTCGTTCAGGGTCACCTGCTCGGCCAGCATTCCGTCGAGCGGCCCGCCCAGCGTGCCGCCGAGCTTGGCGCGCGACGGTTCGCCGCCCAGCCACGTCTGCGAAAAATTGCCCATCACGCGGTCCCCGGCTTTCACGCGGGTGACGCCGGGTCCCACGGCGAGCACTTCCCCGGCGCCATCGGAGCACGGGATTAACGGAAGCTTCTGCTTGGGGTTGTACTGACCCTTCACCATCAGGTAGTCGCGGAAGTTCAACGACACGGCTTTCACGCGGACCACCGCCTGCCCATGTCCAGGTTGCGGATCCGGCCGGCCGGCCGGTTTCAGTCCGTCGAGTCCAAACGCTTGGATTTCGTAGGCGCGCATAAGATGCCAGGATAGCGCGCCGTATGCGTGCTAGGTGATGATCTTCTTGCGGACCGCGTACAGGACGATGTCGGCCGTCGAGTGAAGATTCAGCTTCTGCATGATGCGCGTGCGGTGCGTTTCCACCGTGTACGGACTGAGGTTCAGCAGCGCCGCCACTTCCTTGTTCGAGCGGCCTTCGGCAAGAAGCTGCAGAACTTCTTTCTCGCGGTCAGTCAACAGTTCGTGGCTGTCTTCTAGACCCCGCTGGCGCAGGTTTCGCGTGTAATCCTCGGAGAGGACCTCGGAGATCTGCGGGCTGAAGTAGCTCTTGCCCTGGACCGCGGCTTGCACCGCGGGCACCAGGTCGGTGTCCGCCGAATCCTTCAGCAGGTAGCCTTTCACGCCGGCGTTCAGGGCGCGGATCAGGTAGCTCTCGTCGGCGTACATGCTGAACAGCACCACGGAAGTCTCCGGCCGTTTCTTCATGATCTGCTGGGCGGCGTCGATTCCGTTCAGGTGGGGCATGGCGATGTCCATTACCACGATGTCGGGCTGCAGGCGGGCGGTTTCGTCCACCGCCTCCTTGCCGTCGTTGGCTTCGCCCACGACCTCGAACTCGTTTTGCCTTTCGAGCAGCGATCGCAAGCCCCGCCGCACGATGCCGTGGTCATCCGCTATCAGGATTTTTACTGGATTCATACCCTCACCTCGCTCCGCACCGGAATGTCTATGCTGATTTCCAACCCACGGCCCGGCTCGGACTTCAAGTCGAGAAGGCCGCCTAACTCATGTACCCGCTCGCCGATTCCGATCAGGCCGATGCCGGTGCGGGCTTTACCGGGGGTCAGCCCCACGCCGTCGTCGCGGATGCTCATGCGCACGCGATCGGGCCCGCCCGCCAGCTCCATCCAGACGTGCCGCGCCCGGGCGTGGCGGGCGCAGTTGGTTAGCGCCTCCTGAGCGATACGGTACAGACCCGTGCGATGCCGGTCGGACAGGCCTTCCACGTCACCGCTTACCTGGAGGTCCACCGGGATGTTGGTCCGCCGGGTGAATTCGCGCGCCTGGTATTGGAGCGCGGGAACCAGCCCCAGGTCGTCCAGCATGGAAGGCCGCAGGCCCATGGCCATATCGCGGACGCTGCGAAGGGTCTGTTCGTTCAGGCGGCGTGCCTCGCGGAGATGCGTCTCGAATTCGCCGTCGGCGCCTCGAGACTGTTCCAGATTGGACAATTCGAATCGTAGCGCGGTGAGAATCTGGCCCACTTCGTCGTGCAACTCCCGGGACAAAGACTTGCGCTCCTCTTCCTGCGCGCCTACCAGGCGCTGCGAAAGGCTGCGAAGTTCCTGACCGGACTGTTCGATCTGTCTCAAGTAACGTTCCGTGCGACGCTCCAGGGCCAGCAGGCGCGCTATACTTGCCCCCGCAATCAGCATTCCGAACAGCAGGGTGCCGATCAGGTACTGCCTGACCCGTCTCCGGAGCTGTTTTTGTTGATTTTTCACTGCTTCCCGGTTCTTGCGGTAATCGGCCGCCTCCAAATCCGCCAATTCCGCGGCCATGCGGAGCAGATTCTGCCTACGGGGGAGGAGTTCCTGGCGGATGAAATCAGGCCCTCTCACCCCTCGCTCAGCCGGATTCCAATCCAATATGCTGCCGGCGACGTCGAATGCCCTGTCGAGAGTTCTCCGCAACTCCCGGATCCGCTCCCGGTCCGATCCGTCGGTCAACTCCTCCAGGCGGGTCAGTCGCTGCTGCTGAGAGGCCCGCGCGGCCATCCACTGCTGCAGAGCCACATCCTGCGTGCCGGGACTGGAGAGCAGGAAGTCGCGCGCAAACAGCGCGGAGGCGTAGATGTCCACCTCCAGGCGCGCCAGTTCCCGTTCCCGCTCGCGATGCAGGGTTTCCATGGTATTCGAGTTGTCGCTGACAACCCGAACCTGCTGATCGAGGGCCGCTCCACCCAGGCCAATCAGCACCAGAAGCGCTCCGAAGGCCAGCGCCAGCGCCGGCCAACTCTGCGCGGCGGCGCGGCTTTCGTCTGCCCGCTCTACGGGGTTTTGGGACATGCCAGCCTCAGTTTACTCTTCCAGGTTCAATCGCCGGCAAGAAAAAGCGCCCCGGCCCCGATCCGTCCGAATCGCGACGGACCGGGACCCGAGGCGCAAGGCAAAAGACTCTGGAGACAGCGTGAATGACTGGAAAGTATTCACGGTGTAGTAGTTATAGTTTCGCAAGCGCCCACGGGCCGGGGAATACCCTTAACCGGGTACGCGGCTTGGACGGACGAGGCTGGTGCGAAAGAACTCGCTGACTCTGGCGAGGCCGGCTTCCAGGTATGAAGCCGGAGCGCCATAATTCAGACGGATGTGCGATTCCACACCGAAGAAAGAACCGGGCACGATCAGGACGCCTTTCTCGCTTCGCAGGCGATCCCCCAACTCACGCGAGCCCAGGCCCGGCGCGTGAAACCGGCCGAACCCGATGGCGCCGGCGCGGCTATCGGGCATCCGCAGCCACGGCTGATCGTCAGCCCAGCGACGCAGGATTGGCCAGTTCGCCTTGAGGATTGCCCGCGTGCGCTCGAGGATCTGCTCGCGTTTGTCCAGCACCCGGACGGCGAGCACATCGCTGAGCGTGCTGATCATGATGGTGGTGTAATCGTGATGGCCGCAGATCGCGGTGATGCGGTCCGGCGGCCCGGCGATCCAGCCGACGCGCAGGCCGGGCGCGCCGTAGGCCTTCGAGAGGCCGGCGGTGATCAGAGTCCGTTCGTAACCGAGCTCACGGAAGCTCGGGGTCGTTACTCCATCGCGCTCCGCGCCTCGATAGATCTCATCGGAAAGCAGCCAGGCGCCCGTGCGGGCGGCGGCGGCCGCGATCCGCCGCATCGCTTCCCCGCTCATTACGGCTCCCGTGGGATTGTTCGGATTGCAGACGGCGATCAGCCGGGTGCGCGGCGAAAGGGCGCGGTCCAGTGCGTCCAGGTCCGGCTGCCAGCCGTTTTCCGCGAGCAGGGGAAGGGGCCTCACCACGGCGCCGAAGGCTCGCGCGATTCCCTGGATTTGCAGGTAATTGGGAACCATGTAGACGATCTCGTCGCCCGGTTCGATCAGGTTCCAGACGGCCAGGAAGTTGGCTTCGGCCGTGCCGTGCGTCACCAGGATGTGGTCGGGCGTCGCGCCGGGGTACAGCCCGGCGATCCGCTCCCGCAATTCCACGCTCCCGTTCGCCTGTCCGTAGGAGAGGCGGAGTCCGGCAAGGGAGGCTGGATCGAGAAGATCGGCGAGCTCCAGCGGATGGACCCCGCTTTCGGACAGATTGAATTCCACCGAGTGTTCATGGACGCATTGGTCGCGTTCGAGTTCGAAGGGCTCCAGGCGCATTCCGACACTGTAGCGCAGGGCGCGTGGGGCGAATCGCCCCGTCCGGCCTGATATACTTTGATGAGTACTTGCCGCAGGCGGTACCACCAAATCTGATGAGGAACTCCATGACGAAACGCAGTTTCCTGCTGGCCGCATTCGCGGTTGCAATTCTGGCCGCGGCGCCGCAGGCCGTTGCCGCCAAACCGAACTTCTCCGGCGACTGGAAGATGAACGTCGAGAAGAGCGATTGGGGCCCGATCCCGAGCGCGCCCGAGAGCCTGACGCGCAAGATCGAACACACCGACGCCGAAATCAAGATGACCACCACCCAGAAGGGTCCTCAGGGCGAGCGCACCACCTCCACTACCTGGAAGACGGACGGCAGTGAGCAAACCGTCAAGATGGGCAACGCCGAGGTGAAGGGCACCGCCAAGTGGGATGGCGACGTCCTGGTGATTTCGAGCAAGCGCGAAGCGAACGGAATGGAAATCGGACAAACCGAACGCTACGTTCTGTCCTCGGACGGCAAGACCATCAACATCACCAACGCGATTAACGCGGCGGGGCAGGAGTTCGAAGTCAAGCTGGTGTTGGAGAAGCAGTAAGCCGGAGACATCATGAAGAAATTCTTTTTGACGCTGGTTGTTCTCGCCCTGTTCGTCGCCGCTTTCAGCGCGCCGGCCATGGCCAAGCCGAATTTCACGGGCGAATGGAAGATCGACGCCGACAAGAGCAACTTCGGCCCGATGCCTCCGCCGGACAAGTTCATCCGCACCATCAAGCACTCCGACCCGGACCTGGAAATGACTACCGATCAGGCGGGGGCGCAGGGTGAAGACAAGAACACCGCCAAGTACAAGACCGACGGCACCGATGTTGTGAATCAGCTTCGCGGTACGGATGTGAAGGGCAAGGCGTCCTGGGACGGCGACAAGCTCAAGATCTCCAATACCCTGGATTTCGGGGGCACGGAGGTCAAGCTGGACGAGATCTGGACGCTGTCGGCGGACGGCAAGGTACTCACCACGCTGTACAAGATCAACAGTCCGCAGGGCGAGTTCGAGCTAACCTTCGTCCTAAACAAGCAATAGTTTTTGTGGCAAGAAAGCTGACGAGCCGCGGGATGCGTCCTGCGGCTCGTCGCGTTCAGGCCGACGCCAAGCGGCCCATCTGAAGCGCCGTTGGTGCTTTTCCACCACCCTTAGCCAGGCTGAAGTGATTGAAAATTATAGTGTTACGGAATGGTCCACGCCTTGCCTGTATGTGTTTTGAGGGGAGCAATGGCGATGAGACGAATCACGCAAATCGGCTTGGCGGGGATGCTGGTGTCGATGTGCGGGCTCGCGCAGACATCGTTCCCGCAACAAGACGAGCAGCCGGAGCGCGCCGTGGCGCGCATCAGCGTCATCAACGGGGACGTTTCGCTGCGGCGCGGCGACTCCGGCGACCTGGTGGCGGCGGCGCTGAATGCGCCCGTGATGTCGCAGGACCGGGTGCTGACCGGCCCGATCTCGCGCGCTGAAGTGCAGTTGGATTGGGCGCACATGATGCGTCTGGGACCGCGCACCGAAGTGCGTTTCCCCGAAATCGGCTGGAGCCGCTACCTGATTCAGGTGGCCGAAGGCGTCACGATGTACCGCGTTCTGCGGGACTCGGATGCGCAGACGGAGATCGCGACCCCGACGGTGTCGGTGCGGCCGCTGCGCCGTGGAAGCTACCGGGTTGAGGTGGCCGCGGACGGAAGCACGGAAATCACGATCCGCGACGGCGGCCGCGCCGAAATTTTCACGCCGCGCGGATCGGAGACCCTTTCGAACAACCAGACCCTGCAGGCCCGCGGCACGGCCTCCGATCCGGAATTTCAGATCGTGCGGGCGCGAGCGGAAGACGACTGGGATCGCTGGAACAGCAATCGCGACCGCGATCTGAGCCGCTCCACCAGTTACCGCTATGTGCCGCCGGGCGTTTATGGCGTCGAGGATCTGGATCAGCACGGGACCTGGATTAACGATCCGGTGTACGGCCACGTCTGGAGTCCGCGGGTGGCCGCGGGCTGGGCGCCGTATCGCTTGGGCCGCTGGAGCTGGGTGGATTACTACGGCTGGAACTGGGTCAGCTATGACCCGTGGGGCTGGGCGCCATTCCATTACGGGCGCTGGTTCTGGGGAGCGCGCGGTTGGTGCTGGTGGCCGGGATCGTTGCGGGCGCGCGCCTGGTGGAGCCCGGGCGCGGTGGCTTTCTTCGGCTTCGGCGGCTTCGGCGTGAATGTCGGCATCGGTTTCGGCGGCGGATGGGGCAATGTGGGCTGGCTGCCGCTGGCGCCCTGGGAGCCCTATCACCGCTGGTATGGCCGCGGCTGGTATGGCGGCGCGGGCCGTGGATTCGGCGGCCGGACCGTGGTGAATAACACCACGATCGTTAATAACACGAACATCTACAACAACTACCGCAACGCCCGGATCGACAATGCGGTGACCGTCGTGGACGCCGGCCGCTTCGGCAACGGGCGCGCGGACGCACGCGCCTACCGGACGCTGGGCCGGGGCGAGATGGGCAATGTGAGCCTGGTGCGCGGGCAACTGCCGGTAGCGCCGTCGCGGGAGAGCCTTCGCCTGGCCGATCGCGAGGTGCGTCCGGACCTTCTCCCGCGCTCCGATGACGGACGCCGCTTCTATTCCCGTAATGAGGCGCGCCCGGTGGAGCGGGTGCCGTTCGAGCAGCAGCGGGCGGCGGTGGAACAGGAGTCGCGCCGCTTGTTCGGCGACAACGGCTCGCGCGGCAACGCGGCGGACCGCGGGGGGCTTCGTCCGGATGCTCCGCAGGATGCCGGCCGTGGATTCGCCGGAAGACAGATGGAGAGCCGTCCGGCGGAAGCCTCCGACAACGGAGGCTGGCGGCGGCTGGGAGATTCGCCGGGCCGGTCAAGCGGCGAGAATCGCCGCTTCGGCGAGCCGGTGGAGCGCAATCAGATCGAGCGCGGCGCGGAACCGCGGGGCGGAGACTGGCGCCGTTTCGGCGGCGCGATCCCGGAGAGCGGAAGCTGGAACTCGCGCGGCGAGATGGGCAGCGGGTCAGGGCGCGGCAATAACGATACCAGCGCCGGCTCCGGCGCTGCACGCTGGGGCATCGAGCCGCAACAGCCTCAGCGCGGATCGCAGGACGGCTGGCGGCGTTTTGAGCCTCGGGGCAGCGATGCGCAGGGGCGCGGCGAGAACCGAGGGTCGCGCGGGGGAGAGGGCGGGGATCCTTCGTGGGGAGGCTCGGGAGGGCGCGGCGCCGACATCGAACGCAATGATTCCGGATTCGGACGCGGCCGGGGCAGTTTTTCGGATTTCGGCCGCGGCCGCGGCGGCGGTGGCGAGCCGGTGCAGATCAGTCCGCCGATCGTGAGGGAACGTTTTGAGTCACCACGCGATACCGGCGGCCGAGGAGGTTTCAACGCGCCACGCTGGGAGGGCGGAAGCAGAATCGAACGATCCTCTCCGTCTTTTGGTGGCGGTGGACGCGTCCTGGAAGGTGGACGTGGTTCCGGCGGTGGCCGGGGCGGCGATTCCGGCGGACGCGGCGGTTCGATCAGCGCGCCCAGCGGCGGCGGGCGGGGTGGGAACTCCGGCGGCGGTGGCGGCGGGCGGGGCTCGATGGGCGGCGGCGGTCGCGGAGGTCGCGGCAACTAGGAAAATCCGCGAGTTCTTCCCTTATGGTCTGGCCCTTGCAAGAGAGCCAGACCTTTTTTTCCTTGGGACTCACATCAGCTTACAGCACCCGGACGCCGTCGATCTCGACACTTTGAACGCCGGGAACGGTTCGAATCGCGGCGAGTTTAGAGTCATCAACGGCACCGGTGAGGATGCCATAGCGCGCGAGCCGTTTTTCGTTTACATCGAAAACTCCGGACACCTTGCGGATCTCAGCGACGGTGGCATCCAGGGCGTCCGGGTTTTCAAACACCGTGTCGTTCAGAGCGATGTGAGCTTTCACCAGCGCCATACTCTCAATGCAGCACAGATCGCGCCGGGTTGCAAGCGGCTACAGGCGCACGAGACCACGACCATAATCGGCGGGGTCGCCGAGCGGCTTCACTCGGCTTAAAAGAGCAGTCAAAAGCTGGTCCGGGCTTAGGCCGGGATCGCGCTCCAGGTAAAGCGCTGCAAGTCCCGCGGCGTGCGGGGTTGCCATGCTGGTCCCATCAAACCGTGCGAAGCCGCCCCCATTTACGGACGAATACACGTCTATTCCTGGGGCACAGAAGTCGAGGACGCCGATGTCGTCCAATTGCGCGTTACTGAAGTCCGCCACGGCCTGGCTCTCGTCGATGGCACCTACAGCCAGTATTGAGGGAGACGCCGCGGGATCATCGACGGGCTCGCGGTAGTGAGGACGCCGACTGCCGTTTCCGGCCGCGGCAAACATCAGTACACCTCCGTCATTGCGCTGCCGAAGCCGCCGAGCTATGGTCTCGTATACGTTGCGAACACCTTCACCGGCCTTGCGAGTGCTGCCGAGGCTCAGGCTGATAATGCGCGCACCCATCTCATCAGCCCATTCGATAGCCTTGATGATGTCGTCGTCAAACGCCCGCGGGCGGGAACCGTTGTCGAATACCTTGCCGATCAGCAATTCCCCGTCGGGTGCAACGCCGTATCGAATGCCACCAACACTAATGGCCGGGCCGCCAACGGTTCCCGCGCAGTGGGTTCCGTGCCCATTGACATCTTGAACGTTGACGTTGTTGACAAAGGATTTGGCGTTCTTCCCGTCGTTGACCCTTCCGGCGAAATCGGCGTGGTGCAGGTCGAAGCCTGTGTCAAGAACCGCGACCTTGACACCCTTTCCCGTTAGCGAGCTCGCGGCCACATTCATCGCCTTCAATCCCCACGTCACGTCGCTGCGGCCGAACTTCATCGAGCGGTAGACGTCGGCGGGCGCAATCGCATTGAATGCTGCATCATGAAACCGCAGCGCGATTTCCGAGGCGTCTCGCATACCTTGCAAGTAAGCCCTTGTGATCGAGTTCCTGGAGTCGGCCCGAGAGAAAGAAGGACCGCGGCGAACCGGCGGGAGCCAGCGAACCTCGTTCTCCACGATCAGTTCTACGTCTTCTCTTTTTCGAAGGATCTCGTGTTCCCTGTCACTCAGGTCCGCTGCGGCTACCCCAAGCGATTCGAAAACCGTGGTTTCCACCCCCGATTCACCTGCGGTGAGCCGTAGAGGGCCGTCGCCTGGTATCGAACCTCGTCTCAATACTGACGACAAAGTGCTCACATTGCGTTCCGAAACTTCGCGGAAAATCACCAAGTATTTCGGCCGCGACGAATCCGCAGACTTCGCTGATACAACTCTGTCCGATCGAAGCTCTGGCATCAAGGTAAACTCCTTTGCAGTAGTGGCAGACCGCTTCCGTTTCTCTCAGCGCAATCACCATGAAGAAAGGGACAGCGCTCCACCCCCAGCGAAAATGCCTGCTCCATGGTTCGCGCTACAATCCCCTCCATGAGCAAGGTTTATCCGCCCCCCGCGGAGTTCTCCCGGAACGCCCACGTCGGCAGCATGGATGCTTACCGCGCCCTTTATGAACGCGCGGCGGCCGATCCCGAGGGCTTCTGGGCGGAGCTCGCCGAACGCGAGATCCACTGGTTTCGCAAGTGGGACAGGGTGCTCGACTGGCAGGATCCCTTTGCCCAGTGGTTTGTCGGCGGCACGACCAATGCATGCTACAACTGCCTGGACCGCCACCTGGAAGCGCGCGGCGGGAAAACCGCGATTCTTTGGGAAGGCGAACCAGGCGACAAGCGCGTCCTGACTTACCGCGAGCTGCACCGGCTGGTCTGCCGGTTCGCCAACGTCCTGAAGGCGCGCGGGCATCACACCGGCGACCGCGCCATTATCTACATGCCGATGATTCCCGAGCTCGCCATCGCGATGCTTGCCTGCGCGCGGCTGGGGGTCACGCATTCCGTGGTGTTCGGAGGGTTTTCGGCGGAGGCCTTGAAGGCCCGCATTCAGGACCTGGGCGCTTCCCTGGTGATCACCGCCGACGGCGGCTGGCGGCGCGGCAAGGAAGTGAAGCTGAAACCGGCGGTGGACGAAGCACTTACTGAATGTCCGGGCGTGCGCGACGTGATCGTATGCCGCCGCACCGGATCGGCGATCGACATGACAGCCGGGCGCGATCACTGGTGGGATGACCTGGACTCCGCCTCGAGCGACGAATGCGAAGCCGTTCCGGTGTCCAGCGAGCACCCGCTGTTCACGCTTTACACCTCAGGCACCACGGGCAAGCCGAAAGGCATTCTCCACACCACCGGCGGATATCTGTTGCAGACCACGATGACCATGAAGTGGGTCTTCGACTTGAAGGACAACGATATCTATTGGTGCACGGCGGACATCGGATGGGTTACCGGGCACAGCTACATCGTGTATGGTCCTCTTTCGGCGGGCGCCACGGAGGTGATGTACGAGGGAGCTCCTGATTTTCCGGCATTCGACCGCTGGTGGGATATGGTGGAGCGCTACAAGGTCAGTATCTTCTACACTTCGCCCACCGCGATCCGCGCCTTGATCCGGCAGGGGAATCAGTGGCCCGAAGCGCACGATCTGTCCAGCCTGCGGCTGCTGGGAAGCGTGGGGGAGCCGATCAATCCGGCGGCCTGGGAATGGTATTACCGGGTGATCGGCAAGGAGCGCTGCCCCATCGTCGACACCTGGTGGCAGACCGAAACGGGAGCGATTCTGATCGCGCCCATGCCGGGGGCCGTGCCCGCGAAGCCGGGCTCGGGCACGCTCCCGATGCCGGGTATCGTCGCGGACATCGTCGATCTGGACGGCAACCGCGTGGGGACCGATAGCGAAGGCTACCTGATCATCCGCCGGCCGTGGCCCAGCATGATCCGCACCATCTGGGGCGACCCCGACCGCTATCGCGAGCAATACTGGAGCCGCGTTCCGCACGTGTACTTCACCGGCGACGCCGCCCGGCGCGACCCGGACGGCTACTTCTGGATCCTGGGCCGCGTGGACGATGTGATGAATGTGAGCGGCCATCGGCTGTCCACGATGGAGGTGGAGAGCGCACTGGTGCGCCATCACGCGGTGGCAGAGGCCGCCGTGGTCGGCAAGCCGCACGAGATCACGGGGCAGGCGGTGTGCTGCTTCGTCACCCTGAAGCGCGGCGAGTACGATCACACCGTGCTGGGCGTGGAACTGCGCCAGTGGGTGGCGCACGAAATCGGAGCGTTCGCGAGGCCGGAAGAAATCCGCTTCACCGACGCCTTGCCGAAGACGCGATCCGGGAAGATCATGCGCCGGCTGCTGCGCGAAATCGTTACCTCACACACCGTGGCCGGCGACGTCACCACGCTCGAGGATCTCAGCGTGGTCTCGCGCCTGGCGTCCCAGCAGGACGACGAAGCGTGAGCCTGCTGCTGCTGGCCAACTGCGCGGCCACGTGGTTTCTCACCGGGCTGATCTGGTTCGTGCAGGTGGTGCATTATCCGCTGTTCGAGCGGGTGGGGCGCGATGGATACGCGCAGTATCAGGCCGCTCATCAGAGCCGGACCACCCGCGTGGTGGCGCCGCCGATGCTGGTGGAACTGGTTACCGCGGCGATGCTCGCCTGGAATCCACCCGAACGTCTTCCAGCGGCCTGGCTTTGGGTGGGCTTCGCGCTCGTGCTGGTCATCTGGTTGTCGACGGCGTGGCTGCAGGTGCCGCAGCACAACCTGCTGGGGCCGGGATTTCAATCCGCGGCGTGGAAGCGCCTGGTTTTCACCAACTGGCTTCGTACGATCGCGTGGACCCTCCGTGCCGTACTGATGATGTGGCTCCTTACGCGTTCCGGTGGCGCTTGAGCCCGCGCCGCTACACTCAAGTCATGCACCGTGTAGTCATTCTGGGAGGCGGGTTCGGAGGCCTGTACGCGGCGCAGGCGCTGAAGAGCGCGCCCGTAGAGCTAACCGTGGTGGACCGGCGGAACTTCCATTTATTCCAGCCGCTGCTGTATCAGGTGGCCACCGGCGCGCTGTCGCCGGGCGATATCGCGGCGCCCATCCGCGGCGTGCTGGCGCACCAGAAGAACACCAAGGTCCTGATGGCGGACGCCGTGGACCTGGAGGCGGGCGGCCGCAAGCTGATCCTTTCCGACGGTGAGCTTCCCTACGACACGTTGATCGTATCCACCGGGGTGGAAAACGACTATTTCGGCAAACACCAATGGGAACAGTTCGCGCCGGGCTTGAAGACGGTGGAGGACGCCACGGAGATGCGCAAGCGCATCCTGTTCGCCTTTGAGCAGGCGGAGAAGGAAACCGATCCCGCCAGACGTATCGAATGGCTGACGTTCGTGGTGGTGGGCGCAGGTCCCACGGGGGTGGAGCTTGCGGGCGCGGTGAGCGAGCTGGCGCGCGACACGCTGAAGTTTGACTTCCGGTCCATCGATCCGCGCCTGGCGCAGGTGATCCTCGTGGACGCCAACGAGCGCGTGCTGGGAGCGTTCCACCCGAAGATGTCGAAGCTGGCGGAACCGCTGATCCACCGCCTGGGCATCCTGGCGCGGACCGGCGTTCGCGTGACCAATATCGATGAGACGGGAGTGGATTTGCAGACTCCCAAGGGTCCGGACCGGATCGCCGCGCGAACGGTTTTGTGGGCGGCGGGCATCCGGGGCTCCGGGTTCGCGCGCATTCTGGCGGAACGCGCGGGGGCCACGCTGGAACGCAGCGGGCGCGTTGTCGTGCCGCCGGAACTCATTGTTCCCGGCCATCCCGAGATCTTCGTAATCGGCGACCTGGCGTATCGGGAGGAGAACGGCGAGCCCCTGCCCGGGGTGGCGCCGGTGGCCATGCAGCAGGCCAAGTATGTCGCCGGCGTGATTCAGTCCCGGCTGAAGAACAAGCCGTATCGCGGGTTCCAGTATTTCAACAAGGGCACGCTCGCGGTGATCGGGAGGGCGCGGGCGGTAGCGGATCTCGGCTTCTATCAGATGGGCGGGCTGCTGGCGTGGCTGGCCTGGGTTTTCATCCACCTGCTGTTCATTATCGAATTCCAAAACCGCTTCATTATCGGACTGCGCTGGTTGTTCGAGTTTGTGACGTTCAACCGCAGCGCGCGCCTGATTACGGGCGACCCGGCCGTTCGGGAACCGCGACCGCGAAACGTCTAGGCCAGCGGCTGGAACAGCTCGGAGACCAGGAAAGCCCGCTTGCGGCCGGAGTGCACCACCTCCCCCCTGTATTTCAGCTTTCCGTTCAGCAGCAAGTCGAGCTTGCGGCCGACGGGAAAGTCGAACATGACCACCTGCCCCGGTTCCAGCCGCAGCAGATCGCTGATGTTGAGCCGCGGACCTTGCAGGCGGGCGTCCGCCTGGAGCGTGGAGTTCAGAGTCAGCCGCAGCATTCGCTCGTGCTCCGCGTCGGTCGCGTGCGAGCGGCGGATGCTCCACTGCTGGTCGAACTTCTGGCGAAGCATCTTGACGATGATCGACGGGATGCCGATGTTCAGCATGCCGACGCTCTCGCCGATGCGGATCTCCAGGCTGATGGCGACCACCGCCTCCGCCGGAGCGAGGATCTGGAGCAATTGCGGCTCCGTCTCATGGCTTTCGATGGAGAACTCCAGGTTCTGCACCGACATCCAGGCGGCTTTCAGGTCGTTCAGGATGATCCGGAACACGCCGTCCATGATGCTTTGCTCGATCTCGGTGGTCTCGCGCGAGATGCGCGCCGTGGCTTTCCCCGAGCCGCCCAGCAACATTTCGAGGATGGGAAATACGAGCGTGGGGTTCAGTTCCAGGACCGCGCTGCCGTCGTAAGGTTTCATGCCCAGCGCGATCATGGACGTGGGCGAGGGGAGGCATTGCGTGAACTCCATGAAGGAGAGCTGCTCCGCGCTCACCAGATTCACCACGACGTAAGCGCGCAAGTAGGCCGAAAGGCTGGACGCCAGACTGCGCGCGAAGTTCTCGTGCAGCAGGTGGATGGCGCGGAGTTGATCCTTCGCGATCCGGTCCGGCCGGCGGAAGTCGTACGGTTGGGCCTTACGCCCGGTGTCGTTATCTGGCCCGGACTCCCGAAGCCGGCGAAATACACTGTCGATTTCGTCCTGCGAGAGAACCCGGTCTTGCGCCAAGCGTGGTTTGCCTCCGCCTTTCTATCGGTGGAACGGGGGGGATCCAGGCTCAGGAAATGCCTGCGATGAACTATTGGGGGTAATAGCCCTCGCGGGCACGCAGGGTGATGCCCTTCCCCAACCGCTTCCGCGCATCCGCGCTCAACTCCACTGCGATCCGCCGGAACGCCCTGTCTCCCGCCGGCTCCGGAGTGAAGAGCAGGCTGTAGCGCATGCGGATCCGGTCCAGCCAGCGGGGCAGCGCGGCGGCCAGGTCGTCGACCTCCGCTACCTCGCCTCCGGTCCGGCTCGCGATGCGGCGCAGGTCCTCGGGCGGCGGCAAGCCCGGCAGGCGGACGCTATCGGTAAGCCGTTGCGGCCCGGCGGTGGGGATGACCAGCACGTTCAGGCTCGCTCCGGCGCGCAACAGAGCCCGAACCGCGTGTGCCTCGCGGGAGCGCGGCTCCACGCTCCGATTGTCGGTGATCATCAGCACCGCCGGACGCCCGCCCTCGGCGGAAACCACGGCTCCCGCCGCGGCGGCGGCCTGGTAGAGGCTGGTTCCGGGCCGCAGAGGCTCGCGCAGCAGACGCTCGAGCGCCGCGGCGGCAGCCTCGCGATCGCCCGTCAACGGAAGTTCCACCCGCACGTCACCGGCGAAGGTGAGCAGCGCGACACGATCGTCCGCGGCCAGTTTGTCCAGCACCTCCCCGGCGGAGCGCGCCAAGGTATCCACGGCGTTGCGCAGGCTGCCGCTGACATCCATGACGAGTACGAGATCGAGCGCGGCGGATTCGGCGGCGAAGTGCCGGATGGGGCGGACGCGCCCCTCGTCCTTCAACAGGAAATCCTCGGGCTGGAGTCCGCGGACGGGATCCGCGCCCCGCCGGACCTCGACATCCACCCGCACCAGGGTGGCGCCGCCGCGGAACACGGGAGTGTCCTGCAGGCAGGCGAACACGGCGATGCAGGCCGCGGGCGTCACTTCCTGCGGAAGACCGCCAGGTACTGGCTGCCGGGAATGTGCTCCTTCTGGGACACCAGCGCGAATCCGGCCGCCTCGATCTCGCGAATCACTTCCGGCAGATCGATGCGGATATGCTCCAGGGCGAAGTTGTTGGGCATGGCGTCCGGACGGCGGTAGAAGTCGATGATCGCCAGGCGGCCGTCTTTCTTCAGGCCCCTGGCGATATTGGCCAGCATCTCCGCCGGGTAATCGAAGTGATGGTAGGCGTCCATCACCACGGCCAGGTCCACGGACCCGGCGGGCAGCTTCGGATCGCGCTCCGTGCCCAGCACGAAAGTGACATTGTCCAGGTTTTTCGCCTTTTCGCGAGCCTTGTCCAGGAAGTCTTCGAAGATATCCTCGGCGAGCACCTTGCCCTTGGGGCCCACGGCGGCGCTGAAGGGCCCGATCATCAGCCCGGTTCCGGTACCCAGGTCGGCGACGGTCATGCCGGGGCGGATGCCCAGCGCGGCAATGATCTCGGCCGGTTTCTGGCGCTCGGCGCGATGCGGGTCGTCGAGGTTCACGGCGACGCCGGCTCGAGCCTCCTTGGTGCGGTATCCGGCGTTGGCCTTCGCCGCTGCCTGACCGTAGGCCAGGGACGCGGCGATCATCAGAAGCAGGATGAATTTCATAGGGACCTCTCCATGGGGATGGCCAGCGGCGGCTCCAGCAGGAAGTCCAACCGCGACATCCTGGACACCGCCTGGCGAATGCATTCTTCCGTTGCCGGTTCGACGGTAATCACGAACGGAAGGTCACGCCAATCTTCGATGGGCAACTGCAACACGGCGTCGATACTGATCTGCTCGGCGGCGAGAACGGCGGCGAGTTGGGCGATGATGCCGGGGCGGTCCTGCACGCGGAAGCGCAAGTAATACGCCGACTTGGCGCGCGTAATGGGAACCTTCCGGTAGGGTTGCAACTGCGCGAAGCCGAAGGGAGATTCGCGGGGCTTCACCTCATCGGCCAGGTCCCGGGCGAGGCGCATCAGGTCGCTGACCACGGCAACGCCGGTGGGATCGGCGCCCGCGCCGCGGCCGTAGTAGAAGGTGTCCGCGCCGAACTCGCCGCGCACCCAGATGGCGTTGTAAGCGCCTTGTACGCTCGCCAGGATCGTGGACTGCGGCACCAGCGCGGGGCGAACACTCAACAGCAGTTCGCCGTCCGCGGTTCGCGCGGAACAGATCAGCCGGACGGTGTGGCGCAACTGGTGCGCGTAGGCGAAATCGACGGGCGAGATGCGGCGGATCCCCTCGGTGTAGATGTCCGCGGGCGCAACCCGCTCGCCGAAGCCGAGGGCGGCCAGGATGGCGAGCTTGGACCGGGCGTCCAGGCCGTCGATGTCGGCGGAGGGGTCGGCCTCCGCGTAGCCCAGGCGCTGCGCCTCGGCCAGGACCTTTTGGAATGCCGCGCCGTGCGCCTCGATCTCGGTCAGGATGTAGTTGCAGGTCCCGTTCAGAATTCCGTACATGGCGCGGATGCGGTCCCCGGCGATGCCCTCGCGAAGAACGGTGTGGATCGGAATGCCGCCGGCGACGCTCGCCTCCATCGCCAGGTGAACGCCGTTGCGCGCCGCGGCGGCCCAGACCTCGGGCCCGTCCAGCGCGATCAGCTCCTTGTTGGCGGTGGCGACGCTTTTGCCGGCGGCGATCGCTTCCTCGATCACCGCGCGGGCCACGCCGGTGCCGCCGATCAGCTCGGCGACGATGTCTACCTCGGGGTGGCGGACGGCTTCCTGCCAGTCGCTGGTCTTGAGGCCCGTGAACCCAGGGGTGTCGATGGACTGGACACGGCGGCTGCAGAGGCAGACGACGCGAAGGGGAAAGCCCAGCTTGCGGCCGATCTGATCGGCGTTCTGCGTCAGAATCCGCAACGCCCCTTGACCCACATTTCCCAGCCCTACCAGGGCGACACGAACCTCGCGCATAAGAGGCTATTATCGCCGTTCGGCGCCGGGCCGCGCGGAATATCGTCAGGCGCCTTGCCGCGGACGGTGGAAGCCCAGGAACCTCGCGGCTTGATCCCGGCCCATGTAGCGCTCCAGGAGTTGGGGTTCACTGGCAGTGAGATCAATCACAATCAACCCGTCGAGGGCGTTGGAGAACTTCGCGTCGACGTTGAAGCAGACCAGCCGCCCTCCCAATTTCAGATACTGCTTCAGCAGAACCGGCACGCCTTTCTGGCCGGTTTCCACTTCCGACACCAATGTGGAGAGCTCGCCCAAGTCCCACTCGAGCGCGGCGCCGACACGATCGAAACGGCCCGCCTCGGCGCTGCGGAACGGCGTCCGGGCCTTGACGAAGCCGGTAAGATCACCAGCGCTTTTGGACCCTTCGAGGAAGCGGACCATCAATTCGCGCGAAACGGGCTTGTAGTCATTGCTGATGCTCACCGGGCCGAAGAGCGTCTTGTACCGCGGATTGCGGCTGACCCAGGCGGCGATTCCCTTCCACAGCAGCAGCAGGGGCGCAAAGCCGCGCTGGTCCTCAGTTCGCACGAAGCTGCGGCCCATCTCCACGCAAGGCCCCAGCCGGTCCAGAAAGCCGGTTCCGTAGTGAAACAGCGTCGACGTGTAAAGTCCCTTTAAGCCGCGGGCGGGGACAATCTCATCCGCGATGCCCAACCGGTAGGCGCCGATGATCCGCCGCGTGCCTGCCTCCCATAGGAACAGGTGCTGGTAATGGACATCGAACTCATCCAGATCCACCGGCTTGCCGGTGCCCTCGCCGGCCTGGCGGAAGGTGACCTCGCGCAGGCGGCCGATCTCGCGCAATACGCCGGGAATCTGCCCGGCGGAGGCGATCCAGGCCTGGGTGGATCCGGCTTCGGCGAGAAGCTGCCGCGGAGGGAGGGCGGCGATCTCGCGTTCCAGAACCGCCTCGGCCACGGGCGGAATCACCGGCTCGACGGTCGTGGAAGGCTGGAAGATCTGCTGCGGGTGCAGATGGAAGCGGGGCCGTTCCTCGGCCTTGACGTCGCGGCGATGCTCCAGCAGGTAGGTGCGCTGACGCAGGTATTCGATCGCCTCGGCGTCACTGGCGAAAGCGGACATCCGCTTGGTGCTGATGGGGTTGCCGATCTTCAGGTCAATCCGCTGGTGATGCTTGTTCAGGAACTCGTGGGGCAGCATCGCGGTGCGCAGGCGAGGGTGGACCATGCCCAGCACCTGGAACAACTTGCTGTTGGCGCCCGAGAAGTACAGCGGCAAAACGGTGGCTCCGGTCCGGCGGGCGATGCGGGCGATGTTCTCGTTCCACTCCGGGTCGATTACGGCGCGGCGGCGGAGGTCGACATGAGCCACCTCGCCCGCCGGAAATACGGCCAGAAGTCCCTGCTGTTTTTCCAGCCATTCCATGGTCAACCGCAGGCCATGGCGGTTCGATTGACGCGCGGCGGGGCCGCCGAACGGATCGACAAAGATGCACAGGTCGCGAAGCTCGGGGAAGCGGGCGAGAATGGCATTGGTCAGGAACTTCACGTCCGGGCGGACAGTGGGAAGCACCGCGGCCAGCACCACGGCTTCAATCAGCCCGAAGGGGTGGTTGGCGACCGCCAGCACGGCTCCATTGCGGGGAATCCGCTCCAGATCCTGCAGCGACACGCGCGGCTCCACGTGTAGCGCTTCCAGCAGGCGAACCGGGAACGGGCGGCCGTCCTCGGACCGGCGAATGCCGCGGTAAAGCGCGTTGAACCGGTCGATCGCCAGCACTTTCTGAAGGACGCCGGCCACTGGCGAGGCCGGAGTGTCGGCAAACAGCCTAAGCAAAGGACTTTCGGGAACCGGCGCCGTTGGCGACGTGCTCATGCTTCTGATCCTGCGCAAACCGGACGTCGATACGATGAAAGGAACATAACAACCTGGTTCGCGGATCGCAATCCGCCCCCGCGGCTCGCGCCGTCAACGACACGGAGGTTATAATAATCATCCGTGAAGCGCTATTTCGTATTCCCTCTGCTCTTGAGCGCGGCCATTTCCGCGCAGACGCCTCCCCCGGCCCCTTCCAAGCCTGCCTCCACCAAACCGGCGGCGGCGAAACCGGCCGTAGCGAAACCAGCCGGGACTACGCCCGCCGCGGCGAAGCCCGCGGGCCCGCGCC
This sequence comes from Bryobacteraceae bacterium, assembly GCA_019748195.1. Taxonomy (GTDB): domain Bacteria; phylum Acidobacteriota; class Terriglobia; order Bryobacterales; family Bryobacteraceae; genus JAIEPW01. The sequence goes on along the minus strand of JAIEPW010000114.1, from coordinate 19,068 downwards.
AGAACACGGCTGCCCTGATGAATCCGCGGTCGTTAACCGCAAAGGCGCCGGACACTTACAAGGTTCGTTTCAAGACCACCAAGGGCGATATCGATGTGCAGGTGACGCGCGCGTGGGCGCCGCTGGGCGCGGACCGATTCTGGAACCTGGTCCGCAACGGCTTCTATAACGACGCCGCGTTTTTCCGCGTTCTGCCGGGATTTGTCGCGCAATTCGGCCTGCCGGCCAATCCCAAGCTGTCGGGCCTGTGGGAAGCGGCTCGCATCTCCGACGATCCGGTGACGCAGAGCAATAAGCGTGGAACGCTGTCGTTCGCCACCGCCGGTCCGAACACGCGCACCACTCAGATCTTCATCAACTACGGCGAGAACACGCGCCTGGACTCGATGGGCTTCGCCCCGTTTGGCGTAGTACTGGAGAACGGAATGGCGGTCGCCGATCAGTTCCACTCCGGCTACGGGGAGAATCCGAATCAGGGCGCCATTGGCAGGGAAGGCAAGGCCTACCTGGATCGCCAGTTCCCGCTCCTGGACAAGATCGTGACGATCGAAATCCTGGAGCCTTTGCCGTCCGCCGCACCCGCTAAGCCGGCGGTTACTCCGGCCAAGCCGGCCGCTTCCCCGGCCAAGAAATCCGTTCCGCCGGCAAAGCCGTAAGAACAGATAGCGGCTGAGCGACCCTGTTGGGAAGCTCCCGCCGTTTCCGAAGGTTGGGTATACTGTTTTCCTGGGAGGGAAACCTATGAAGAAATTCGCATTCGTTGCCGCATTCTCGCTTCTTGCGACGTCGGCTTTTGCCGACGAGTGGAAGGGGACCATTTCCGATGCCAAGTGTGGCGCTGCTCACGCCGACGCTTCCGAAAAATCGATGAAGTGCGTGGAAGCCTGCGTCAAGGGCGGTGTGGCCCCTGTATTCGTTGTGGACGGCAAGGTGTTGAAGATCGACGCCAAGTCGGCCGACAAGGCCAAGGCTCACCTGGGCCACAAGGTAACGGTTACGGGCAAGCTGGCCGGCGACACCGTGACCATCGACTCCATTAAGATGTAGCTTCACGCAAGATGCAGCTTCGCGTCGATTCCGGCGCATTCGTTTCGAGGGCGGGAGGACTCCTTCCGCCTTTTTTCACTCGCCTACACCCTTCCGGCCCCGCCCGCGTAAAATAGCAGCGATGATCGAGATCACTTGGCTTGGACACGGTACCTATCAGTTCCGGCTGCAAACCGGTGAAGTTATTCTGGTGGACCCCTGGATCGACGGCAATCCCTCCTACCCGGCGGGTTACGAGATCGACCGCTGCGACGTTCTGCTCCTGACGCACGGTCATTTCGACCACATCGCCGGCGTGGAGAGCCTCGCCGCGAAGTTCCAGCCCCAGGTGGTTGCCATCTACGAGCTCGCCTCCTGGCTGGAAGGGAAAGGCGTCGGTAAGACGATCGGGATGAACATCGGCGGGACGGTCCAGGCGGGACCCATCTCCGCCACCATGACCATGGCGGTTCATTCCAGCAGCTTCGCCGAGGACGGGCGCATTGTCTATCTGGGCGAGCCGGCCGGATTCGTGGTTCACTTCCCCGACGGGCGCCGCGCTTACCTTGCCGGCGACACCACCGTGTTCGGCGACATGCGGCTCATTCATGAGCTTTACCAGCCGCAGCTTGCGGTGCTTCCCATCGGCGATTTCTACACGATGGGTCCTCGCGAGGCGGCCATGGCCTGCAAGCTCCTGGACGTCGGCACCGTGGTCCCCGTGCACTGGGGGACGTTTCCGCCACTGATCGGGCGGCCGGACAAACTGCGCGAGCTGCTGCGCAGCGAGAGTATTACCGGCACCGAAGTTCTGGCGCTGGAGCCGGGCAAGCCGGTTCGCTGGTAATCCGTTTCATCGAGCAGAACGAACCGCCGGCCGCAAAAGCGGCACCCGGCGGTGCGGCGCTGTGGTAGTCTGCCAATGCCCATGATGAATCCCCGGCGGATACGCGTCCTGCTGGCGGTGCTGTTCGTCCTCACCGCCGCCTATCAACTGGCTCTCAACCTCGGCCAGATTCGCGCGGCCGCGGAGCGAACGGAGAGGGCGCGTCTACCCTTCCGGGTGGACGGCGACGGGAAGGTCCGGGAGGCAGAGCCGGTATCCGGCGTGCAGAAAGGCGACCGGTTGGTTAGCCTCGGCGGAGCAAGGGTCGCCGGACCCTCGGACCTGATCCGCGCCGTGGCCGCCCGTAAGCCGGGAGAGTCGGTGCAGGCGGCTTTGGAACGTGACGGCCAGCGCGTGGAAGTCGCGGCGACGCTGCGGCCGGCGGCCGAATCCGAGTTACGGTTCCCAGACTGGCTGTTCCTGATCGAATTCGCCATTCTGACGCCGTGGCTTTGCCTCCTGCTAGGTTTCTTCGTGGCTTTTGTCCGGCCTCGCGATCCGTTGGCGTGGCTGCTGCTGGCCCTGATGCTGAGTTTTGGACAAATGGCGGGCGCCCAGGCGGCGGGGTTCGCCCTCTGGAGCGCGCCCTGGCGCCAGATCGGGGAGGCTTGGCGGACGTTCTTGCAGACCACCTGGCCGGTCTGGATGACCTTGTTCGGAATGTATTTCCCGGACCGGCACGCGCGGGGCGTGGCGAATTGGATGCTTCGCTGGGTTCTGGCCCTGCCGATGCTGATCTTCTCGCTGGGCATTACCGCGGTGAACGTTTATTCCGCCGAGACGTTTGGAGCGCTGGCGGGCTTACAACAAGCGCTGGAAGCGGCGAACCCGGTCCATTTCGCCGCGATGTTCCTCGCCATCGGATCGTTCTTCGCCAACATCGGCTTCAAGATGGGCACCTCCAAGGGCGACGATCGCCGCCGCCTGAAGCTGCTCTATTGGGGGGCGATGGTGGCGCTGACGCCCACCGGAATCCTGGTGATTGCGGCGCGGATCGCCGGACGCCCGTTCACCACCTTTTCCGAGTGGATCTGGCTTCCGCCGCTGCTGTTGCTGCTCTTGTTTCCCGTGACCCTGGCGTACGTGATCGTAGTGGGCCGCGCCTTGGATGTGAAGTTCGTGATCCGCGAAGGCTTGCAGTACGCCCTGGCGACGCGCGGAGCGCGCGTGCTGCAGGTGCTGGTGACCGGCGCGGTCCTGCTGACCGTCGTCGCCTGGGCGTCGGATCCCAACATGAGTCGCCCCAATCGCATCGCCACCGTGTTTCGCGGCGTCGCGGTGATCTTTCTGCTGGAGGCCGCCGTCCGCTGGGGACAGAAGTGGATCGACAAGCGGTTCTTCCGCGAGGAGATCAACGCCGAGCGAATGCTGGGCGAGTTGAGCGATCGGGTGCGAACGATCATCGAGCCCCGGCCGCTGGTGGAGACCGTGGTGCACGGAATCGCCGAAACGCTGCACGTTTCCCGTGTCGCGGCATTTCACGAACTGAACGGAATATTCGCGCCCGACTACTCCGTCGGCTACGACTCGGGAGTACCAGCGGTGAGCTTCGAGCCTTCCGGCGCACTCGTCGGCCACCTGAAGAATCGCCGCGTTCCCGCGAAGGTCTACTGGGACGATCCCGAGGCGTGGGTGAACCGGGACCTGAGCGGACCGGAGGAACGCAAGGGGCTGGAAGAGCTGGAGACGCAGTTATTGCTCCCCATCAACGGGCGAGACGGGCTGCTTGGGTTCTTGAGCCTCGGCCCACGGCGCGGCGACGCCCCGTACGCCCGCACGGAAGTGCAGCTTTTGCAGTCGGTGGCGGTGCAGACCGGGCTGGCGCTTGAAAACGCCCGGCTGGCGCAGGAAGTGGTCCGGGAAACCGCACAGCGCGAGCGCATGCACCGGGAGCTGGAGATCGCCTGGGAGGTGCAGCAGACCCTCTATCCCAAAAGCGTCGTCATGCCCGCCGGGCTCGATTATGCGGGCTACTGCCGCCCGGCGCAGTCGGTGGGCGGCGATTACTACGACTTCTTTGAAGTGGAAGGCGCGCCGGGGCATTACGGGATCGCCATCGGCGACATCTCGGGCAAGGGCATCCCGGCGGCGCTGCTGATGGCCAGCCTGCAGGCCTCGCTGCGGGGCTTGACTCTGGACGGCTCCCCGCTGCTGGCGGCGATGATGAATAAGCTGAACCGGCTGATTTACGCCTCTTCACCGGCGAACCGCTACGCGACATTCTTTTACGGGCAGCTCGATTCCCGCGCACGCCGGTTCACTTATGTGAACGGTGGACATAACGAGCCGATGGTGTTCCGCGCCGGAGGCGGCATCGAGCGGCTGGCCGCCGGCGGACCGCCCATCGGGCTCTTCGGTCCCGCGCGGTACGAGCAGGGATTCGTGGAACTGGCGCCGGGCGACCTGATCGTGATGTTCACCGACGGCGTCAGCGAGTGCATGAACAACTCGGACGAGGAGTTCGGCGAGGACGGCATCATCCAGACGGTGGAATCGGCGCGAAGCGCTAAGGCGAACGAGTTGATCGCCCGCATCATGGCCGCCTGCGACCAGTTCGCGGCGGGGGCGCCGCAGCACGACGACATGACGCTGGTGGTGGTGCGGGTACTCGCGAACTGAGAACAGCCGCCATTACTCGCGCTGTTACGTTTCGACCAATGCAATAGGCCGGCTAATCCGTCATACTTATTGTCTAATTGATGCAGGATTCCACAGGATTTCAGCTTTCCAAGTGGTACGCGGACGTGGTAACCGCCGATGGAAGCGTCTTCATTGCTTATCACGGAAACCTGAGCTGGAGGGGATTCAAGTTCGATTACGAAGGTACACTGCGACGTGGGTCCGGATCCGAACCTATAGGACGGAGGTCGATGCGGTCCGCGCCGGGTCCGCTCTGCGACTCGAGCGGCACCATCTCGTGGGAAAGCCAAGCGCTTCAATTCTCTGGGATATGGACCCCGGCCGCCGCCCCGGTGTCTGCGACTCTGCTGAGCAATGAGGAAGGCGAACTACTCTGGGAGTGCCGACTGCCGTCCGCCACTGTCTCTCTCCGCGCCGCTTCCCGACAATTTCTGGGGCAGGGGTACGCGGAACGCCTCCGCATGACCATACCCCCGTGGAAACTTCCAATCCGCGAGTTGCGGTGGGGCCGCTTTCTGGCCGGCCCCGAGTCGCTCGTGTGGATCGACTGGCGCGGACCGGTGCCGAAGCAGATCGCGTATCGTAACTCGCGGCCGGTAGTCCTGTATGAAGTTAAATCCGACGAACTCCACTTGGAAGGAGGCGTGTGGCTTCGCCTGGAGCCTGGCGTGGAGCTGCGTGGGGGCCGGCTTGGTTCGACGGCGCTGCGCTCGTTGCCTGGACTTAACCGTTTTGCAGGGACGCGAGTGCTGGCCATTTACGAACAAAAATGGATTAGCCGCGCGACGCTCACCGGCTCCGGCGAAAGTTGTACTGGCTGGGCTATCCACGAGGTAGTGCGGTGGCCCTGATACCCCGAGGAGTTGTGCAGCGCGTGCTCTATGGCGCACTGTTCTGTCTCGCTCTTCCCATGGTGCTGGTTTGGTGGGCAAACGCTATGGAGAGATCGGTTTCCTTGCCCGTGTTCGGGACCCCGGCGGTTGGCGCGGTTCTGATGGTCTGCGGAATCGCGCTCCTGATCAGCGGAATGGTGCAGCTCTGGATCGAGGGCGGAGGGCTGCCCATGAACGCCTTTCCACCGCCGCGTTATGCGAGCGCCGGGATCTTTCGCCTCATCCCGCATCCGATCTATGCCGGTTTCACGATGATGTGCTTCGGCGTAAGCATGGTGTCGCAATCGCCGGCTGCTCTGTGGATCGTCAGCCCAACCGTTGCACTTGGGTGCGCCGCGCTGGTGTTGGGCTATGAGTCGCTAGATCTACGGCGGCGTTTCCCGAATCGAGCTGGTACGTGGCTGCCTGGGCCGGTGAACGAGCGCCCCCTGCCTCTCGATCACCTTCGATTTGTCGCGTTCAGCCTGGCGCCATGGTGCGCGCTTTATACCATGGCGACCGGACTAGGAACTCCGGCCGATGGCTTCGACTTACGCCTGGCTTGGGAGCGGCAACTTCCGGTGATCGAGTGGACGGAAGCGATCTATCTCACCACTTACCTCGGCGTTCCTCTAGCATCGCTGATGGCGCCGTCTCAGGAGCATCTTCGCATGTTGATGATCCGCTCCTGGATCGCCATGCTCATCGCATTTCCGATTTACGGAGCGCTGCCCGTACTCGCCCCGCGACCGGATTTCACGCCTGCCACTCTGCTGGGCCAGATTCTCGAATGGGAACGCGGGACGTACCCGCCAGTTGCTGCCTTCCCATCCTTCCATGTTATTTGGTCGGTTCTGGTTGCGGAGTTGTTTGTGTCAGGGCGGGGTGCGGTCCTGGCAGTGGCCAGAGTTTGGGCGGCCGCGGTCGCGGTTAGCTGTGTAACCACGGGGATGCACTCTCTCGCGGATGTTTTCGGGGGTGGCGCCGTCGCAGTGGTGAGTATTGCGAGTGGCAGGGTATGGAACCTCCTGCGAAACCTTAGCGAGTATCTGGCCAATTCTTGGGCTGAGTGGCGGATCGGACCGGTCCGTGTGATCAATCATGCTGTTTATGCTGGGCTGGCCGGCGGGCTCGGGATTGCGATCGCAAGAACCCTCGCAGGTCCAGGGACCGGAGCCGCTGTTATCACTATTGGTCTGGCGGCGATCGCCGGAGCGGCTCTTTGGGCGCAGCTTGTCGAGGGCTCACACCGCCTGCTGAGGCCGTTCGGGTTTTACGGCGGGCTCGCGGGGGTCGCGGCGGCCGTATGGATGGGCAGCGCCCTGGCTGATTGGGATGGGTGGCTCCTGTGCGCCGCGTGCTGCACCGCGTCTCCTGTCATGCAGGCTGCTGGACGGCTGCGCTGTTTGGTGCAAGGATGCTGCCACGGGTCACCCGTTTCCCCGGATATCGGGATACGATACTGGCGGCCGCACTCTCGGGTGGTACGTATAGCGGGCTGGAAAGGCGTCCCGCTGCACCCCACGCCGCTCTACTCCATTCTGTGGAACATTCTCGTGATGCTGGCCCTCGGGCGGATGTGGGTGGCCGGCGCGCCATTGCACATGATTTGTGGCGTGTTCGTCATCCTCACTGGCGCGGGAAGGTTCGTGGAAGAGGCATACCGCGGCGAACCACAGACTGTCATTTACGCGGGGCTGCGGCTGTACCAGTGGGTGGCGATCGCGACTGTGCTTTTGGGAGCTTGGGTCACCGGAGCCGTTAACAGCGCCCCCGCTCCCACACCTCAACCTGCCGCCGAGTCCGCCTGGCTCGGCTTGCTCTTCGCAGTCCTCTGTGGCGTTGCAATGGGCGTAGACCTTCCGAATTCGAATAGCCGCTTCTCGCGTTTGACTTAAACGCAGCTCGCGCAAGCTCCAATCCGGTGGCTTCCGGCGGTTCAGTTATCCTGAAGCCATGTCCACCACCAGGACCGTTGCGGCGGGACTTCTTTTAACCTGCGTTCTGTTCGCTACGCCGCCTAAGAAACCCGCGCCGCCGTGGCTGCGCGGGATGACGCTGCGGCAAAAAATCGCGCAACTGGTGGTCCCCGTGGTTTTCGGCGATAACCCCAGCTCCCGCAGCGCCGATAACAAGAAATACTTGCGCTGGGTGAAGGACATCGGGGTCGGCGGGTTGATCGTCGCCAATCGCGTGAACGGCAACGGCCTGGTGGTGAACGCGCAACCGTACGAGATGGTCACGTTCATCAATCGAATGCAGAAAGCCGCGCGGGTGCCGCTGCTGATGTCGGCGGATTTCGAACGCGGCGCATCGATGCGCGTGGCGGGTACGGTGCGGTTCCCCTATCCGATGGCTTACACCGCGGCGGGCGATTTGGAAGCGGCGCGGGCGCTGGGAGCGGCGACGGCGCGGGAGGCTCGCGCCATGGGCATTCATTGGGTGTTCGCGCCGGTGGCCGACGTCAATAACAACCCCGACAATCCGATTATTAATATCCGCAGCTTCGGCGAGGATCCAGACATGGTGGCGAAGTTCGTGGCGGCGTTCACGGAAGGTGCGCACTCCGATCCGGCCAACTACGTGCTTACCACCGCTAAGCACTTCCCCGGCCACGGCGACGTTACCGCGGACAGCCACCTGGAGCTGCCCAAGCTGGAAGCACCGGCCGACCGCATCCGCGGGCTGGAACTGAAGCCGTTTGAGAGTGCGATCGCGGCCGGGGTCGACACTGTGATGACGGCGCACATGGCGGTTCCGGCGCTGGAGCCTGAAGAGATTCCGGCGACGGTTTCGTCCCGCATTCTGGGCGGAGTGCTGCGCGACGAACTCAAGTTCAAGGGACTGATCGTCACCGATGCGATGGACATGGCGGGGCTGACGAAGATGTTCACGCGAGGCGAAGCGGCGGTGCGGGCGATTGAAGCGGGCGCCGACATGCTTCTGATGCCGCCCGATCCGGAAGCGGCCGTCGAGGCTCTGGTGGCGGCGGTGCGTAGCGGGCGAATCAGCGCCAAGCGCATCGATGTCAGCGTGCGCCGCGTCCTGGCGGCTAAACAGAAGGTGGGGCTGGCGCGCAAGAAACTGGTGGAGCCGGAAGCGGTGGCGGATGCGCTCGACAACGCCGAGGCCGCGCTGCAGGCGCTGGCGGTTGCGGAGAAAGCGGTCACGCTGCTGAAGGACGCGCGGCAATCGCTCCCGTTGCAGCCGGCCGCGAGAAATTGCCTGATCGTGATGAACGGCGCGCGGCTCTCCACCGCGGGCGACCGCCTGATCCGCGAGTTCCGGCGCCGCTCGCCGGAGACGCGTGTTCGCTGGCTCGATCCGTCCGCGGTTCCCGCCGAGTTGGATCGCATCATCGCCGAATCGGCCGATTGCGCACAGGTGATCGCCGCGGGTTTCATCGCGGTGGCGGCGAATCGCGGAAATGTCGCGCTGCCCGGCGATTTCCCCCGATTCCTGGCGGAACTGGTGAAAGGACCCGCTCCGGTGGTGCTGGTGTCGCTGGGCAACCCCTACCTGCTGCGGTCTTTTCCTGATGTCGCCGCTTACCTGACGACCTATTCGACCGTGGAGGCTTCGGAGACTGCCGCGGTGCGGGCGCTGTTCGGCGAGATCCCGATTCGCGGCAAACTGCCGGTGAGCATCCCGCCGCTGGCCAAAGCCGGAGACGGCATGGAACGTCCGGCGGCCCCGGTGGGCCGGGGCAACTAACGTTCGAACCTTTCCGTGGGGGAGCGCGTCGTACAAGGACATGCCATCCCGACGCGACATACTCGCCAGTCTGTTCCTGTCCGCGGTCCCGGCGCGGCCGCAATCCGAAAAAATTTCTCCCGGATTACTGGACCGCTGGCTGAGCGAACATAGGCTGCCGGGTGCGTCCATCGCGTGGGTCTCGCGCGGCGGAGGCCCGGCGGAGATCGCCGCCGGAGTCGCCGATCCGGAATCGAAAAGGCAGGTGGAGCCCGGCACGATCTTCCAGGCTGCTTCGCTGAGTAAGCCGGTGTTCGCTTACACGTTTCTCAAGGAAGCGGCGGCCCGCAAGCTGGATCTCGACCGGCCGCTGACGGCGATGCTGGATCACCCCTTCCGTTCCCGCCTTCGCGCCCTGATGGCTTCCGAAGTTCCGGAGGACCCCAGACTGGCGCTGATCACGCCGCGCATGGTGCTCAGCCACTCCACCGGGGTCCCCAACTGGCTTCGCAACCAGCCGCTGGCCCTGCAGTTCCGCCCTGGCGAGAAGTTCGGGTACTCCGGTGAAGCGTACGTCTATCTGCAGAACGTGCTGGAGCACGTGGCCGGACATCCGCTGCAGGATCTCGCCCAGCGGCATGTCTTTGAACCGTTGGGAATGCGGGACAGCAGCTTCGTCTGGCGTTCGGACTTCGAGCATCGGGCGGCGATCGGGAGTAGCGAGTCCGGCCCGCGACACAAGTGGCGTCCCGCCGAGGGGCTGGCCGCTGGTACGCTGCACACAACCGCCGCGGACTACGCCCGCTTCCTGCGGCGGTTTCTCCGAGGGGACGAGATCACGCTCCAGATGCTGAAGCCGGCGACTCAAGTGCAGGACGGCCTAGCCTGGGGTCTCGGCTGGGGGCTGGAATCGAGCCCGGCGGGGAGCGCGTTCTGGCAGTGGGGCGACGACGGCGAATTCAAGGCGTTCGCCATCGGCAGCGTTGGCCGGGATCTGGCGCTGGTTGTCCTGACCAACGGCTCGACGGGGCTGCGGGTGTGCCGGGAGGCGATCCAGCAGATGCTGCCGGGCCCTCACCCGGCACTATCGTTCCGCATGGTGCGCTACTAGCCGACCACTGCGATGCACTCGATTTCCACCCGCACATCGCGCGGCAGGCGGGCGGCTTCGACAGTGGCTCGCGCCGGAGGGTTCTCGGCGAAATAGCGCCCGTAGATCTCGTTCATCTTGGCGAACTCGCCCATGTCCTTCAGGAACACGGTGGTCTTCAAAACGCCGGAGAGCGAAGAACCGCACGCTTCCAGCAGCCCCTTCAGGTTCTCCAGCACTCGTTCGGTCTGCGCCTCGATGCCGCCTTCCACCATCTGGTTGGTGGCGGGGTCCAGCGGGATCTGTCCGCTCAGAAAGGCGAGCCCGTTGTGCACCACGGCCTGGGAGTACGGCCCGATGGCCTTGGGAGCGTTTTCGGTCGCGATGATCTTCTTCACTTCGATTCTCCTGTTCTACTTCTTTTGAAAATTCAGCGTGCCGACCAGGTCGCGCACGCCCGGAATGCCTTCTTCTTCCAGAAACCGGCCCAGTTCGCGGGCGATGCGCACCGGGGACGCCGGGTCCCAAAACGATGCGGTTCCCACCTGAACGGCGGAGGCGCCGGCGATCAAAAACTCGGCCGCATCCTCCCCGGTAGCGATGCCGCCGAGTCCCACCACCGGAATCCTGACCGCGTTGGCGGCTTCATAGACCATACGGAGCGCGATCGGCTTGATAGCCGGTCCCGACAGCCCGCCGAAGCCCGCGCCGATGCGCGGCTTGCGCCGGCGCGCGTCGATCGCCAGCGAGACGAAGGTGTTCACCAGGGACACCGCGTCCGCGCCCGCTTCCTCGGCGGCGCGCGCCAGCGGCTCGATGCGGGCTACGTTCGGCGAGAGCTTCACGATGACGGGGCGTTTCGCGATGCGGCGCACCCCGCCGACTACCTGCGCCAGCAATGCCGGATCGCTGGAGAAAAAGATCCCGCCGTGCTTCGTGTTCGGGCAGGATACGTTCAATTCGTAGGCGGCCACGCCATCGGCGTCCTCCAGCACTCGAACCACCTCCTCGTAGTCTTCCGGAGCGTAACCGAACACGTTGGCGAGGATCGCCGTGCCGCATCCGCGGAGCCCAGGCAGTTTGTCCCGCACGAAGGCGCGCACGCCCACATTTTGCAGCCCCACCGAGTTGATCATTCCGGCTTCGGATTCGAACAGACGGGGCGCCGGGTTACCCTCGATCGGCTCACGCGAGAGGCCCTTGACCACGATGCCGCCGACTTCGCGAAGATCGACGATGGACTGGAATTCGAGGCCATAGCCCCAAGTGCCGGAAGCGGCTAATACCGGAGTCGCCAGCGGAATACCGCAGAGGGTAGTAGCGAGGCGGCGATCCATTTTTTACAAGGATAACAGGGCCGCCAACGGCCTGCTCCCGAGTCCTACAGGACAAAATCAGGTCTGCTAAGTGTTCTGCCTTATCGATGGACTGAGGAGATACGCGCAAACTGAAACAAAGTGCCCTCCACCGAATCAGCGAGCGCCGGGTCGAGGCCGGGGAATCTCCGGTCCTTATCGTCGCGGTTCTCCATGTTCACGGCCCTGCTGGTGAGCTGGATCGTGCTGGTGGTGATTCTTTATGACATCCTGCTGGGGACCTTCCACCCGGCCAAGGCGCTGGTGCTGGGAGGTGTCGTTCTTCTGGTGGGGCTGGCGATCGCGCGGTTCACCATCCGTTTGATTGCGCGGCCCTTGCAGCTTCTGGGCGACGGTATCGCAGCGGTGATTCAGGGCAAGCTGCAGCCCATCCGCGTCAGCCGCACGGGCGATGAAATTGAGCATCTGGGCGAGAGCTTCAACAAGATGATCGAAGCTCTGCTTGCCTCCGAAGACGAGATCCGGCAGCATCGCGAGCTTCTGGAACACCGGATCCGGCTGCGAACGGAGGAACTGGAAGCAACCACGCGGCGCGCACTGGAGGCCAGCCAGTCGAAGAGCGAATTTCTCGCCAACATGTCGCACGAGCTGCGGACGCCGATGAACGGCGTGCTGGGCATGATGGACATCGTGCTCGAGAGCCGGCTGACGCCGGAGCAGCGCGAGCAATTGGAAACCGCGCAGCGCTGCGCGTACTCGCTGCTCGCCCTGCTGAACGACATTCTCGACCTGTCGAAGATCGAAGCGGGCAAGATGGTGCTGGAGAGGATCCCGTTCGACGCGCGCAAGGTGGTGGAGGATTGCGTGAAGACCGCGCTGCCCCGCTGCCGCCATAAGGGCATCGAGATCCGGCCGGAGATTCACCCGGGAGTTCCGCCGCAGATCATCGGCGATCCGCTGCGTACGCGGCAGATCCTCGAAAACCTGGTCAGCAATGCGGTGAAGTTCACCGAACAGGGCGGGGTGACGATCTCGGTTCGCGATGTCTCCCAGGACGGCGCGCTGGCGCTCCTGTTCGAGGTGCGCGACACCGGCCCCGGTATTTCCAAGGAGAAGCTGGCCGCCATCTTCGAGAAGTTCACGCAGGCGGACGGGTCTATCAGCCGCAAGTACGGCGGCACCGGGCTGGGGCTTGCGATCACTCGCAGCCTGGTGGAGATTCACGGCGGAGAGATCACAGTGGACAGCGAGCCGGGGCGGGGAAGCACCTTCGCTGTACGCCTGCCGTACCAGGAAGCGCCCGCGGAAGCGCGCCAGGAAGCGCATCCGGTGAGCCCGGTGAGCGCCGGCGATCGCCATGCGGCCGATCCCGCGCGGACGGTCCGCGTCCTGGTGGTCGAAGACAACAACGTGAACCAGCGCGTGGTTACCGCGATACTCAAGAAGCGAAACTGGATGGTGGAGATCGCCAACGACGGCCGCGAAGCGTTGGACCGGCTGGAGGATGTCCCCGCGGATCACTTCTCGCTGATTCTGATGGACGTTCAGATGCCGCAGTTGGACGGCCTGGAAGCGACGCGCCGCATCCGGCAGGAACGGAGGTGGGACCAGCTTCCGATCGTGGCGATGACCGCGCACGCAATGAACGGCGATCGCGAACGTTGCCTGCAGGTAGGCATGAACGGCTACGTATCGAAGCCGGTTCAGCCGGCGCACCTGCTTTCGGTGCTCGACCAGTACATCCGCAATCAGGTGTCGATCCCCAAGCCGATGCTGCCCACCATCGAGAACGCGCTGACAGCGAAGCTGATGAGCCACGATCAGGATCTGGCCAGCAACATGATCCAGCTCTTCCTGCAACTGGCGCCGGAACGGCTGCAGAAGCTGCAGAACGCCGCCGAATCAGGGGACACGCAGACTATCACCCAGGAGGCCCGCAACATCGGTTCCAGCGCCAAGGCGATGTCGGCGCAGAAGCTGAGCGTGTGCGCGCGGAAGGTGGAAAAGGCGGCGGAAGCGGGCGATTTCACCGCCGTTCGCGCGGGACTTCAGGCGATGCAGCGGGAAATCCTGGCGCTGCGCCCCCACGCGGAGCTCGAAGTCTAGCCTCGAGCCTGGGAGGCGATCTCGGGCACGCATTGGCGGATCGTTGACCACGCCAGGTCCAAGTCGGCCTTCGTCGTCGCCACGTTGCCTATGGCCAGGCGAATCACGAATCTTCCCTGCAGCATCGTCCCGGACAAAAACAGCTTGCCGGTGGCGTTGACGCGTTCCACCAGCTGGCGGTTTTCCTCATCCGAACCCCGGTAGCGGAAGCACACCAGCGAAAACGGAGTGTCGCCGATTACCTCGAAGCTGCTATCGGCGCGGATCTCGCCGGCCAGTTCCCTGGCCCAGCGCAGATGATTACGCAGGATCGCGGAGATGCCTTCGCGTCCGTAGGACCGCATCACGAACCACAACTTGATGGCCCGGAAGCGGCGGCCCAACGCCAGGCCGTATTCCGAGAAGTTGACGGCGCGCGGATGCTCGGCAGCCGCCAGGTAGGCGGGCCGGTCGATCTCAAAGGCGCGCTTCAGCACCTCCGGCTTGCGCGTATACAGCAGACTGCAATCGACCGGCGTGAACAGCCACTTGTGCGGATTCACGATGATGGAGTCGGCGCGTTCCCAGCCGGCGAACCTCGGCCGCATCTCCTCCAGCATCGCCGCGGGTCCGGCGTACGCGGCGTCCACGTGCAGCCAGACCTGTTCGCGTTCCGCGATGTCCGCGATCTCGGCCACCGGATCGAAGCTGGTGAACGACGTGGTGCCGATTGTTGCGGCGATGGCGAACGGGCGCAGGCCGGCGCGCCGGTCCGCGTCAATGGCGCGGCTGAGCGCCGCCGGATCCATCGCCATATGCGCATCGGTGGCGATCCGGCGAACGTTGTCGCAACCGATCCCGAGCGTCATCGCGGATTTCTCGATGGAGCTGTGCGCGTGCTCGGAAACGTACAGGATCAGATTGGGTTCGAAGCCCCGCTTGCGCACTTCCGGGCAGGCCTGTTCGCGAGCCGCCGCCACGGCGTGCATCACCGCGATGGACGCGCTGTCGTGGATCATGCCGAAGAACTCGCCGGGAAGTCCCAGCCATTGCCGCAGCCAGCTCACGGTCACCTGCTCGAGCTCCGTGGCCGCGGGGGAGGTTTTCCACTGCATCGCGTTCACGTTGAGGGCGGCGGTGAGCATCTCGCCCAGGATCCCCGCGCCGGAGGCGGACACGGAAAAGTAGGCGTGGAAACGCGGATGGTTCCAGTGCGTGTTGGCGGGCGCCACCAGGCGGGAAAAGTCGGTCATGATGCGCTCGATGCTCTCCGGAGCATCCGGTCCCGCCTGCGGGAGCTTGTCGGTTAGTTCGCCGGGCTGAATGTTGGGAAGTACCGGATAACTGCGAATGTCGGCGAGGTAGTCGGCGATCCAGTCGACGACTTCGTGCGCCTCGCGGCGGAAGTCCTCGGGAGATAAGTGGGCCATTCCTTGAGTTTAGCCGCCGCCCGCGCGGGCGCGCTTCGGCCTTCGCGGCGGGAGCATAATGTACGTGATGCGCACCATCCTTGCTTTTTTCGCCGCAACCCTCATGCTTGGCGCCCAGGCGCCCCGGCCCAAGGTGCTCCTGATATACGACATGGAAGGCCTGTCCGGCGTGAACCGGCAGGAGCAGACCTCCGTGGTTTCGCCCGAATACCGGTCTGTGGGACGCGTGCGGCTTACTGAAGACGTCAACGCGGCGATCCGCGGCCTTGCCGCCGGCGGAGCGGGCGAGATCGTGGTCACCGACGGCCACGGCTCCGGCAACTCCGAGGAACCGGATCTCCTGCTCGATCAGTTGGACAAGCGCGCCCGTTTCGAGTTCCGCGACCGGCCTTTCTCGCAGTACATCGACATGCCGGACCAGTCGTACCAGGCGATCGTGTGCATCGGGATGCACGCGCGCGCCGGCACGCCCGGGTTTCTCGCTCATACCTTCACCATCGAGCCGTCCTGGAGGGTGAACGGGCAGGACATCACCGAAACCGAAATCGTGGCGCACTCCGGGGCGCGATTCGGCGTTCCAGTGGTCATGGTGTCGGGCGATGACGTGCTCGGCAAGCAACTGGATGAACGCCTGCCGCAGGTGGAGTACGCGATGGTGAAGCGCGCCCGCGGCCGCGCCGATGCCGAGTTGCTGCCCCTGAAGGAGGCTCACGCGAACATCGAGAACGCCGCGCGTAAGGCAATGCAGAAGCTGGCGCAGTACAAAGCGTATCCGGTGGCGCGCGAGTACCAGTGGGAAATGAGCTTCCAGACTCCTGGCCAGACGGACCGCGCCGCGAACTTCCCCGGCCTGACCAGGGTGAATCCGGCGACCTTGGCCTATACCTCGCCGGACTTCGTGTCCGGTTACAACGTCGCAACGAAGCTGGTGTCGCTGGCGACCGCGGAGCGCCTGAATATGCTCATGGAGGTGGTGCGGCAGCATCCGGACGGCGAGAAGATTCTGGCGGACTATCGCAAGCTGCTGAACGGCCGTTGGCTGGAGCCGGACCGGACGGCGCCCTTCCCGGCGCCCGCGGCGGCTAAGCGAACCCGCTGGTGGGGAGCGAACTGAGTGCTGATCCGGCGGCCGAACTGGATCGCCTTGTGCATGGGAATCCCCTTCCTGGGAGGCGGTTTGCTGGTCGGGTACCTCGGATTCCACTCCATCCTGGAAAGCATCCGGATGCGCACCTGGAAGGAAGTCCCGGCGCGAATTCTAAGCTGCGAGTTGAACTCGCACCGGGGAAGCAAAGGGTCGGTCACGTACAGCGTTGCGGCGGAATATGAGTACCAGTTTGCCGGGCAGGTGCATCGCAGCACCCGCGTATCACTTCACGGGGGCTCGGACAACATTGGCTCCTTTCATCAGGATGCTGCCGAGGAACTCCAGGATTACCGCAAGCACAACGAGCCGTTTCCGGCGTACGTGAATCCGTTGAACCCTTCCGAGGCGATGCTTTACCGGGATGTCCGCTGGGGAATGCTCGCGTTCCAGGGGGTATTCCTGGTGTTTTTTGGCGGCGCGGGGCTGTTGATGATCGTGTTCTCATTTTCGAAACCCGGCACCTTGCCCCTGAAGAAGGCGGCGGCCCCGAGAAAGCG
This sequence comes from Bryobacteraceae bacterium, assembly GCA_019748195.1. Taxonomy (GTDB): domain Bacteria; phylum Acidobacteriota; class Terriglobia; order Bryobacterales; family Bryobacteraceae; genus JAIEPW01. The sequence goes on along the minus strand of JAIEPW010000114.1, from coordinate 2,386 downwards.
GCGCCCTGGACGCGCGTGAGGGGGCGCTGGACAACGCCGCAACCGGTTTGTTATTCTAATTGAAGCGCGTGCAGTACCGCGCATCCCCGTGGGAGGCCAAGGCGATATCGTCCGGGCCGCTTGCACCAAGAGGAAAAATGGCAAAACAAGGCAAGAAGTTTCTAGCTGCGGCTAAACAGGTCGGGACGCGTCCTTACACGCTCGAAGAAGCCGTACCCCTCGTTCAGAAGATCAAGTTCGCCAAGTTCGACGAATCCGTCGAGGTCCACATGCGCCTGGGAGTCGATCCCAAACACGCCGACCAGATGGTTCGTGGCACTGTGGTGCTGCCGAACGGGCTCGGCAAGACGAAGAAAGTGCTGGTGATCGCGGTCGGCGACAAGCAGCGCGAGGCGCAAGCGGCAGGCGCGGACATTGTCGGCGGCGAGGAAATGGTCAACAAGATCATGTCCGAGAACTGGACCGATTTCGACGCGGTAATCGCCACGCCGGACATGATGCGGTCCGTCGGTAAGCTCGGCAAGATCCTTGGACCCAGGGGCCTGATGCCGAATCCGAAGACCGGCACGGTCACTAACGACATCACCCAGGCGGTGACCGAAGTGAAGGCCGGCAAAGTCGAATTCCGGGTGGACAAAGGCGGCGTGATTCACGTGGCGGTGGGCAAGGTCAGCTTCCCGGAGCAGAAGCTGCTGGAAAACGCGAGCACGCTCATCGGCGCGGTGGTGAAAGCCAAGCCGGCGGCGGCCAAGGGCAAGTACGTGAAGAGCGTTACTGTGTGCTCCACCATGGGCCCGGGCATTCCGCTCGATGTGACGCCGTTCAACGCGCGCGCAGTCTAGGCGGCGCTTCAGGAGATCCAACATGAAGAAGAAAGCGGATAAGGAAAAAGACCTCCAGGCGCTGAAGGACATGCTGGCCAAGACGCCCGCCATGTTCGTTACCGGCTTCGAGAAGATGACCGTCGCGCAGGATTTCGAGTTGCGGCGGACCATCAAGGGCGCGGGCGGCAATTATCAGGTTGTGAAGAACACGCTGGCCGAGAAGGCCTCGGACGGAACCGAGGCGGCCCGGCTGCTGAGCGGTTTGAAGGGTATGACCTCGCTGGCGTGGACCACCGAGGATCCGGTGGCGCTGGCCAAGGCGCTCACCAAGTATGCCAAGGACCATCCCTCGCTGACGTTCCGCGCGGGCATGGTGCAGGGCCGCGTGATCGACATCGCGGCCATCAACGAACTGGCCAGCCTGCCTTCGAAGGAAGAGATTTACGCGAAGCTGCTGTGGCTGATCAATGCCCCGGCGCAGCGCCTGGTTACCGCGGTGAACGGCGTCGGCCGGAACCTGGCGGTAGTGGTGGATCAGGGCGTCAAGGAAAACAAGTTTACGGCGTAGTTCGGGTCTCCGGGCTATGCAAGGAAGAGTTTCTAACCCAGGGAGAACAAGAAGGACATGGCGGACATCAACGCAATTGCGGATCAGATTCAAGGGCTGACGCTGCTCGAAGCATCGCAGCTTGTCAAGATGCTGGAAGAGAAGCTGGGCGTGTCGGCGGCGGCGGCTGCTGTTGCGGCGGCTCCGGCGGCGGGCGGCGCGGCGGCGGCTCCGGCGGCCGAGGAAAAGACCGAGTTCACGGTGGTGCTGACCGGCGCCGGCGCGAACAAGATCAACGTCATCAAGGTGGTTCGTGAAGTGAATTCGGGTCTCGGCCTGAAGGAAGCCAAGGACCTGGTGGACAACGTGCCGAAGCCTGTCAAGGAAGGCATCACCAAGGACGAAGCGGAGGCGATTCGCAAGAAGTTTGTCGACGCCGGCGCCACTGTCGAGGTCAAGTAAGATTGCTGGGGAGCGGCGGCCGCGGGTCTCCCGCCGGCCGCCGCCAACGGAAGATGTGTCCGCCGCGCGGCCTCCCGGGGCCGGAGGGCGGGTTTGACACAATCGAAAACCGTCTGTTATCCTGGTTTTCGGCCGGATCAATACCCAGTGAATCTCGCACCCCGCGATTTTGAGCGCGGCTCGTCAGAGTCCGCGCCGCCTGTTCTTTTCTCTGTTCTGACTCTACCCGAAGTGTGTCCGCAGCCCGACCCACCCCGCGGATCCCTCCGGGCTTTCGATTGTTTCGATACCCACACACTGCTGGAACCCGCCTGCGGGCGGCCTCCAGCGATCCGTGCCGCGAAAGAGCTGGCGCGGGCAACCGGGCGCCGCGTTTGAGAATCGCGGCCGACCCCGAGCCTTGCTGTCGATCCGGAAGGAGCTAAGGAATGCAGAATTCAGCCATGACGCCCCCTCGCGAGCGAGTCGATTTTTCGCGAATCAAGACCTCCATTCCGATTCCGAACCTCATTGAAGTTCAGAAGAAGTCCTACGAGCGCTTCCTGCAGATGGA
>JAIEPW010000039.1 GCA_019748195.1 Bryobacteraceae bacterium | reverse complement strand
TGCGCCGTATTCCGGTGGACATTTTCCCGCAACTCGGCTCGCCCGCGATCTATGTGGCGCAGCCGTACGGCGGCATGGATCCCTCGCAGATGGAAGGATTCATCACGTACTACTACGAGTATCACTTCCTCTACATCACAGGCATTGAGCACGTAGAGTCGAAGAGCATCCAGGGCGTGTCGCTGATGAAGCTCGTGTTCCATGAGGGCGCCGACATGAACCAGGCGATGGCTCAAGTGGTGGGCTACGTCAACCGTTCCCGCGCCTTCATGCCACCCGGCGCCGTGCCGCCGTTTATCGTGCGTTATGACGCGGGTTCCGTGCCGGTGGGGCAGTTGATCTTCAGCTCATCCGCCGGCCGGAGCCCCAGCGAGATGCAGAACATCGCGCTCAATCAGGTGCGCCCGCTTTTCGCCACGCTGCCCGGCGTATCCGCTCCGCCTCCCTTCGGAGGCAACCAGCGGACCCTGGTGGTGCGTTTGGACCCCGCAAAGCTACGCCAGTACCGCGTTTCCCCCGACGAGGCCATCGCCGCCGTCAATCGCGCCAGCGCCGTGCTTCCTTCCGGAAATGTGCGGACCGGTGACCTTACGCGTATCGCTTCCACGAACGCCTCCGTGTCGGCGAACCCCGCGGAATTGCTGGAAGCTCCGGTGCGTCCCGGCAGCGGAGCCTCGGTATACCTGCGCGACATCGCTACCGCGGAAATCGGAACCGATATCGTCACCGGATACGCGCACGTGAACGGCAAGCGAACGGTGTACATCGAAGTGACCAAGCGTTCCGACGCCTCCACCCTGGACGTCATCCATCGCGTCCGGCAGGCGCTGCCCGCGATGCAGGCGGTTTGCCCGGAGGATGTCACGGTCTCGCTCGCCTTCGATCAGTCGAAGTATGTGACGGCCGCCTTGCGATCGCTGCTCAACGAAGCCGCGCTCAGCGCGCTTCTTACCGGACTGATGGTGGTCCTGTTCCTGCGGGATTGGCGCGGCGCGCTGATCGTCATCCTCACCATTCCGTTCTCGCTGCTGTCGGCGGTGGTCTGGTTGTACGCCGCGGGCCAGTCGATCAATATCATGACCCTGGGCGGCCTCGCGCTGGCCGTGGGCGTGCTCGTCGACGAAGCGACCGTGGAGATCGAAAACATCGAAAGCCACCTGGCGGCGGGCGTGGTCCGGGCTCGCGCCGTCCTGGACGCGGCGGCTACGACAGCCGTGCCACGGCTGCTCGCCATGACTTCCGTCCTGGCCGTCTTTCTTCCTGGATTCTTCATGACCGGCGCGGCGCGGCAGTTGTTCGTGCCCCTGTCACTCGCGGTGGGCTTCGCGATGATCTCCTCCTATGTCCTATCGAGCACGCTGGTCCCGGTTCTTTCCGTGTGGCTGATGCGCCACGGCCGGCAGCGAGGCGAAGGGCGCATGATCGGGCTGTACGGGCGTTATCTGAATGCCGCGATCCGCTGGCGCTGGGTCACCGCGGGTCTGTACGTGTTCGGCTGCGGCGCTCTTCTGTTGTTGCTGCTGCCGCGCCTGGGCGTGGAACTTTTCCCGCTCAGCGACAGCGGCCAGTTCCGGCTCCGGCTTCGAGGCCCCGCGGGAACCCGAATCGAGCGGACCGAACTGATGGCCTGGAAGGCTCTGGAGGTGATCGAGGAAACCGCCGGCAAGGACCAGGTGGAGATCAGCACGGCCTTCATCGGCGTCCAGCCCGCCAGCTATCCCATCAACACCATCTACCTGTGGACCAGCGGTCCGCAGGAAGCGGTCCTGCTGGTCGCCGTCAAGCCGGGGGCGCGGCTGCGCGGGGAAGCGCTGCGGGAAGAGCTCCGGCGGAGGCTTCCGGAGAAACTGCCGGCCGTTCAGGCCAGTTTCGAGGCCGGCGACATCATCAGCCAGGTGATGAGTTTCGGCTCACCGACGCCGGTGGAGGTCGCGGTGCAGGGCCCGAACATGGCCAACAATCGTGCGCATGCGGCGAAGGTGGAGCATGAGCTCCGCAAGATCGCGGAGCTTCGGGATTTGGCGTACAGCCAACCTCTGGATTACCCCGCATTGGATGTGCGGATCGATCGCGAGCGCGCCGGGCAATACGGCCTGACTTCGGCCGAGGTCGCCAGGAGCCTGGTGGCGGCGACTTCCTCCAGCCGGTTCCTGGATCCCAACTACTGGCGCGATCCGGGCAGCGGCAACGGCTTCCAGATTCAAGTGGAGATCCCGCAGCACCTGATGGCCAGCGCGGAGGATGTCGCCGGGTTGCCGGTGATGAAAAGCGGCGCCACGAACCCGCTGCTCGGCGAAGTCGCCGAGATCCGGGAAGGCACGGTCCCCGGCGCGGTGGAGCGCTACAACATGCAGCGGGTGGTGAGTCTTACCGCGAATGTCCACGGGAGCCCTCTGGGCGACGTCGTGCCGGCCATCCGCGCGGCGATTCATGCCGCCGGCGCGCCGCCGCGAGGAGCCACTGTCGCCATCCGAGGTCAGGCGCCGGCGCTCGAATTGACGCTGGCCGAGCTTCGAACGGGCGTTTTGATTTCGACGGCGGCCATGTTGTTGCTGCTGGCGGCCTATTTCCAGTCAATCCGGCTGGCGGTTCTGATTCTCGCGCCGGTCCCGGCGGCGCTGGCCGGATCCGCGATGGTCTTGGCGCTATCCGGAACCACGCTCAACGTGCAGTCGTTTCTGGGCGCGATCATGGCCATCGGAATCGGCGTGGCGAATTCCATTCTTCTGGTCTCCTTCGCTGAGCGATCGCGAAAGGAAGGGGCGCCGGCGGCGGATGCGGCGGCAAACGGCGCCCGGGGGCGCGTGCGCGCCGTACTGATGACCGCTTTCGCGATGCTCGCAGGCATGCTGCCCATCGCTGTGGGGACCGAACAGGTGGCGCCGCTGGGACGCGCGGTACTGGGCGGGTTGAGCCTGGCGACGGTAGCCACGCTGGCGATCGTGCCTGCGCTGTACGCATTGCTGCGGCAAAACGCCGGAGCGGGGTCGCCCTCGCTCGATCCGCGCGATCCGGAGAGCCGCTATTACGAGGGAGTGCGGGCGTGATTCGAATCCTTACACTGTTGCTCCTCTGCGGCGCTGCCTGGGCGCAGCTTCCCGTTGATGTCGTCCGGGTGGAATCGCGGACTGCCGCGGCGAAAACTCCGCTCCCCGGAGAGATCGCCCCGTATGAGACGGTGGATCTGCGGGCGCGCGTCAGCGGATTTGTCGAGAGCGTGAACTGCGACACGGGATCGGTGGTGCGCAAGGGCCAGCTTCTGGTGGAGTTGTCCGCGCCGGAATTGCAGGCGCAACTTGCTCAGGCGCAATCGCAGATCGAGACCGCGGAGGCTCGAAGGGCGGAGGCGGAGGCGAAGCTTGCGGCCGCGGAACTGACCCTTGCCCGCTTACGCGAGGCCGCGGCTACTCCCGGGGCGGTTGCCCGCACGGAAATCGAACTCTCCGCGAAATCGGTGGATGCCGCCAAAGCTGCACTGGGGGCCTCGCAGCGCTCGATCGAGGCGGAGCGCGCGCGCCGCAAGTCTCTGGAAGAGCTCGCCTCCTTCCTGGGTATCCGCGCGCCGTTTGATGGCGTGATCACCCGCCGGATGGCGCATCCCGGAACGCTGGCCGGTCCCGGCGAACCGCCCCTGCTGCGACTGGAACAAGTCCAGCGGCTTCGGCTCGCGGTGGCCGTCCCCGAGACCCTGGCCGCCAGCGTTCGTCTGGGTACGGCGGTGAGCTTCACGGTGCCTGCTTATCCTGGACAGAACTTTCAGGGCGTCGTGGCCCGCAACCCGGCGGTGGTGGATCCGCGGACGCGGACCATGCCGGTGGAACTGGATGTCGCCAACGCCGATCGCAAGCTGGCCCCTGGAATGTACCCCGAGGTGCAGTGGCCCAGCCGCCGCCCCCCGGGTTTCGCGGTGCCTGCCTCCGCCGTTGTCACCACCACGGAACGCGTTTTCGTCATCCGGATTCGCGGCGGGATCGCCGAATGGGTGGACGTTCGCAAGGTGGGACCCGCCGGAGACCGGCTGGAGGTGCAGGGAGCGCTGGCCGAAGGCGACCTTCTGGTGGCTCGCGCGACCGACGAAATCCGGCCCGGCGCGCGAGTTCAGCCCAAGTAGTCCGGCGGCAGCCTGCACCCTGTTCTCTGCGCGTCCGCAGTGCCGTAGCGCAGGCTGCCCCGGTGGTTCGGAGGACGAACTCTACTGATTGCTTAATAGTGGCCGCGAAGGGCAATTTTTCTCATCGAAATTTCGCAGTCACGGCCACCACGCTAAAATAAAAGACAGCTCACACATGATTCGACGCACCCTGCTCCTTCTTGCCGCCGCCAGCCTTTTTCTGCCGGCAGCCACCATCCGCAAGGCCGACAGCTATGTGATCCCGCTGCCCAAGGGCCGGAAGTTCGAGATGGTGAAGCAGAAAGGCAAGGTCGTGCTGTTCTGCATGATCGCAACTACTTGCAAACACTGCGAAAGTGCCGTGCAAATGCTCACCCGCGTGCAGCGGGAGTTCGCGGAGAAAGGCCTGGTTGTGGTGGCAGCCACCATCGAGGAGCCGGAGAGTAACATCGACGCTTTCGTCTCCCGCTACCGACCCGCCTTCTCCGTGGGTAATCTGACCGAGGACCTGTTTTACAAGTACGGCGATATCAAGCAGGGCGAGCGCCCATTCGTTCCCATCCTGATGTTCATCGACCGCACGGGAATGGTGCGGCATCAGTTTCCCGGCAATCACGCCTTCTTCAAGACGGAAGCCGAAAAAAACATCCGCAACCTCGCAATCGAGATGCTTGGGCAATAGAATGGGCGGTCTCTCTTAGGACCGCCCCTCCTCGCAGGGATCAACTTGCCCTACCGCGCCGAAGCCGCGGCGGCGGTCTTGGTGACCTCCGCCCGCGGTTCGCCCGCTACGATCGGGTACACGATGCCGGCGATCGCTGCCCCGACGATGGGCGCCAGCCAGAACAGCCACAACTGCTCGACGGCCCAGCCACCCACGAAGAGCGCGGGCCCGGTGGAGCGGGCGGGGTTCACCGAGAGGTTCGTAACCGGAATCCCGATCAGGTGAATCAGTGTCAGCCCGAGTCCGATCGGAATCGGCGCGAAGCCCGCCGGAGCGCGGCGATCTGTCGAGCCGAGGATGATCATCAGGAACATGAAGGTCAGTACGACTTCCGCAACCAGCGCCGCCATCATCGAGTAGCCGCCGGGAGAGTGAAGATCGTAACCGTTGGAAGCGAATCCAGCGGAGAGATCGAAACCGGCCTTCCCACTGGCGATGAAATAGAGAACGCCCGCGCCCGCGATGGCTCCGGCTACCTGCGCGGCGATATACGCCGGCAGTTCCCGCGCCGCAAACCGCTTCCCCACCACCAGCCCGACGCTGACGGCGGGATTCAGGTGGCATCCCGAGACATGCCCAATGGCATATGCCATGGTCATCACCGTGAGCCCGAAGGCGAACGAAACCCCCAGAAGTCCGATACCGACGTTCGGGAACGCCGCGGCCAGAACGGCGCTGCCGCATCCACCGAAAACAAGCCAAAAGGTTCCAAGCATCTCGGCAACCGCCCGTTGGGTGAGAGACATTTTTCCTCCATCGCGAACGGCGCCGGAGGCCGGCGCGCGCTCGCGTGCGGATGAATGTATCTCAAAGTCGCCGCGTTTGGAATCGGACCTTAGTGCCAGGAACCTAGCGGACCTGGAAGCGCAGGACGGATTCGGCCGGGATGACGGCCGGATCTCCGCGAGTGGCCAGCACCACTCCGGTACCGGCGCCCGCTCCGCTGCCGGCGCCGATCGCCGCGCCCTTGCCGCCCCCGGCTATGGCTCCGATCGCCGCACCGACGCCTGCGCCGATGCCGATTTTAGCCGCGTCTTTCTTTTTCGACGCATTCGCTTGCGCGGTGTATGTGCTGGTGGAGAGTTTCAGGTCTCCGCCGGAGGGCAGGTCCAGGCTTACCAGCGCGACGCTAAGGGTCGCCAGGCCCTTGACGCGCCCGCCCGGATCCACGCCGGTTACCCGGCCGGTCACCTGCGAGCCGCGCGGCGCGAGCACTCGCCCACCCGCGGTCAGAGGCTGTTCCAGAGTGGCCACGAAAGTCTCGCCCGCTTGCGCGGTCTTGGTGCTCAGTGTGGAGGTGGTTCTCACCACCAGCGTCGTGCCCGATGGAATCACCGCCGAAGTGGCTCCCCGCACGGCGGGGCGGGCGGTATTGCGCACCGTCCTCCCCGCGGGCGCCGTCCTGCCGGTTTCCGTCAGTGGGGCCTTCTCGGAGGCCGCGGCGTCCAGGGCCTGGCGTGCGTTATCCGCCGCCTCCTTGGCCGCAACTGCCGCCTTATCAGCAGCTTCCACCGCGTCCCTGGCCGCATCCTGAGCCGACTTGGAGGTCTCTCTGGGTGCGCATCCCCACGCTGCCAGCAGCATGGCAGCCGTCAATCCCGTCAATAGTTGTCGCGTCATCTTGTCCTCTCCCAGACGCCCCGATCCGTGGTCGGGCGGCGGTTTCTCTGTCAGATAGACGCCCCTTAGCGGCCGCCAGTTGCCGCTAAACGGCCGAAACGAAGCGGGGAAATGTGCGTCTAAGTGCCGTAAGCCATACCTAAGCACCCTCGTTTGACAGTGCCGGGCATCGTCTCTATCATAGTGTTTTCAAGCAACTCGACATTCCTGTCGCTCTTCTCCGGGAAGGGAACTCTTTATGATCAAGGTTGAACACCTCACCAAGCGATACGCTCGCAATGTCGCCGTCAATGACATTTCGTTCGAGGTGGAGAAGGGGCAAATCGTCGGTTTTCTAGGTCCTAACGGCGCCGGGAAAACCACCACCATGCGCATCCTGACGTGCTTCATGCCCCCCAGCGACGGCTCCGCCCAGGTGGCCGGTTTCGACGTCATCCAAAGCCCGATGGAAGTCAAGAGGCGAGTCGGATACCTGCCCGAAACCCCGCCGCTTTACCCCGAAATGGAGGTGAGCGAATACCTCCTGTTCGTGGGCAAGCTGAAGGGCCTTGGCGGTAACGAACTGAAGCGGCGCGTGGATGACGTCGCGGGCCGCTGCGCCGTGGGCGATGTCCGCAACAAGTTAATCAGCAAGCTTTCCAAGGGCTACCGGCAGCGCGTCGGACTCGCGCAGGCGATCCTGCATAATCCCGAGGTTCTGATTCTCGATGAGCCGACCTCCGGGCTGGACCCCAAGCAGATCATTGAGACGCGGGAGCTGATTCAGCAGCTCTCCGGAGATCACACGATCATTCTCTCCACGCACATCCTGCCCGAGGTGGAACAAATCTGCCAGAAAGTGATCATCATCGCTCAGGGCAAGGTAGTCGCCACCGACAGCGTGCACAACCTGACCAACCGGATGCGCGGTTCCGAGACCGTCAACGTGGAAGTCGAATCGCGAAACGGTCCCCTGGAACTCACCTCCGTGCAGCAGCGGCTGGAGCAGGTGGCGGGGGTCAGCCGCGTGTTGCATAAGGAAACGCGCGACTCCCGGCTGACGTTCGAAGTGGAAAGCCTGCAGGGCCGCGTGATTCGACCCGAGATCGCGCGAGCGGTGGTGGAATCCGGCTGGAATCTGAACGAACTTCACACGGCGGCGATCAGCCTGGAAGAGATCTTCCTTCAGCTCACGTCGGTCGACGCCGCGAAAGAGGCGAAGCAATGAAAAACATCCTGGTGATCGCGGCCAAGGAGATCAACAGTTATTTCCGTTCCCCCATCGCCTACGGCTTGATGGCGTTTTTCGCGCTGATCGCGGGGTACTTCTTCTGGTTTTCCACAGCGTTCTTCGTGCAGCGCGGGATGGAAAGCCAGATGACGGGGCGCAGTTTTCCGATGGACGTGAACGAGTGGGTGATCCGTCCGGTGCTCTCCAACATCAGCGTCATCGGCTTGTTCCTGATTCCGATGATCACCATGAGGCTGTTCGCGGAAGAGAAGCGCTCCGGCACCATCGAATTGCTGGTGACGTCCCCCATCCGCGACTGGGAGATCATCCTGGGCAAGTGGCTGGCGGCGCTGCTGATGTACGCCGCGATTCTTGCCGTTGCGCTGGTGAACATGCTGATCCTGTTCGCCTACGGCTCACCCGACTGGAAACCCATGCTGATCGGCTACCTGGGCCTGCTGTTACAGGGCGGCGCGCTGCTGGCGCTGGGCACCTTCATCTCCAACACCACACGAAATCAGATTGTCGCCGGCGTGGCGACGTTCGCCATCTGCCTGCTGCTGTGGGTGCTGGATTGGGTGACATCGTTTGAAACGGCGGCCTGGGCCAAGGTGGTCGGTTATATGTCCGTGCTCACGCACTTCGAACCCTTCTCCAAGGGAGTCATCGATACCAAGGACGTCGTCTTCTACCTGTCACTTATCTTCCTCGGTTTGTTCCTGACCGCAAGGTCGCTTGAGTCCCTGCGGTGGAGGTCGTAAGCAATGGCGCAAAAGAACTGGATGAGCTCCCGGCAGACCCGTTTCACCGCCTACGCCGCCGTGTATACCGTCATCATCCTGGCGGTACTGGGTCTCGGCAACTTCCTGGCGAATCGCTACAACAAGAGTTTCGACGCTACCACGAACAAGCGCTTCAGTCTTTCCGATCAGACCGAAAAGGTGGTGAAGAACCTGAAAGCGCCGGCGACCATCACGTATTGGGACAAGACCGGCAGCTTTACCCAGGCTCGCGACCTGCTGGACCGGTACGACAATCTCTCCGCGCAGCTTAACGTAGCCTATATCGATCCCGATAAGAAGCCGCAACAGGCCAAGGCGGCCGGGGTGAAGAACTTCGGCTCGATCTTTGTCGAGGCGAACGGACGCAAGGAAGAAGCCAAGTCGATGACCGAGGAAGAGGTCACCGGCGCGCTGATCCGCGCGTTGAAGGGCGGCCAGCGGACCGTCTGCTTTGTGGCCGGACATGGCGAGAAATCGATCGACGAGACCAAGCCGACCGGATACTCCGGCTTGAAGGAAACGGTGGAGCGCAACAACTACGCGACAAAAACCATCCGCTTCGGAGAACGCGCGGAGGCGTCGGCGGCTCCCACCCGGACCGACATCACCAAGACCGAGACGCCGCAGGCACCCGCCGGCAAGGTGGAGATCCCGGGCGACTGCACGGCGGTGGTCGTGGCCGGCCCTCGCTTCGATCTCAGCCAGCCCGAGGTCGACGCGCTGAAGGCTCACGTGGAAAACGGCGGCCGCGCGATGTTCCTGTTGGACCCGCCGCTGAAGATCGGCGACGCCATCGCCGAGAACGCCGCCCTGGCGCAGGTCATCGAGGGGTGGGGAATCACCGTGAACAAGGACCTCGCGGTGGATTTGTCCGGCGTGGGCCAGTTGTTTGGCCTCAGCGAGGTTGTGCCCCTGGTCACCAACTGGGAATCGCACCCCGTCGTTCGCGAGATGAAAGACGCGTCCGCGGCGTTCCCGTATGCCCGCACGCTGGAAGTGAAGGCAGGCAAGGCGACGGTTGAGAAGTTGTTCTCCACCTCAAAGAACAGCATCGCCACCAGCAAGCTGGATTCGGCCGAACTCATGGTGGACCCCAATAAGGACAAGCGCGGTCCGCTGACCATCGGCGCCGCCGGAACCATCAAAACCGGCAAGGAGAACTCGGAGGGCCGCTTCGTCGTTGTCGGATCTTCCGGCTTCGCGGGCAATAACATCCTGCGCTTCAACGGCAATCGCGACCTGTTTCTGAACGCGATGAACTGGCTTTCGTCCGACGAGGACCTGATTTCGATCCGCCCCAAGGACCCCGAGGATCGCCGCCTGAACCTGACCCGCAGCCAGATGAACGGAATCTTCTGGGCCAGCGTGGTAGGCTTCCCGGTGATGATCCTGCTTGCCGGCGTCAGCGTGTGGTGGCGGCGGAGGTAGGGGATGCGTATACGAGGCTTGCTGATCGCGGCTGTGATGCTCGCTGCGCTGGGCGCGGGCGTGTGGTATTCCAACCGCCGGCAGGATGCGTCCGCGGCCGACCGCCCCAAGGACGCTCCGCCGTCGATCTTGAAAGTCCCCGAGGATCAGATTTCGGAATTGCGCTTTCGCAAGGGCCCGGAGGTCACCGTGGTCAAGCAGGTCCAGCAGGCTAAATGGGCGATTCTCGAGCCAAGGCCGCTGGAAGTCGATATCACCACTCTGCAGCAGGTGACCACCGCGTTGGCGGACCTGGCATCGGATCGTATTGTGGAAGAGCAGGCCGCGGATCTGGCTCCGTTCGGCCTGGCCACGCCGTCATACCAACTCGAAATTCTCAAGAAGGATGGCAAGACTGTCAGGCTCCTTTTCGGCGACGAAACTCCCAGCGGCACGGCATTCTTCGTAAAAATGGAAGGCGACGCCCGTGTCTTCTCGCTGGCGAACTACACCAAGGCGACCCTCGACAAGAGCTGGAAAGATCTACGGGACAAGCGCCTGTTGACCGTGGATGGGGACAAGTTGAGCCGGGTGGAAGTGGCCGCCAAGGGTCAGGCCACCGAGCTCGGACGGATTAACACCAGCGAGTGGCAAATTCTGAAGCCCCGCCCTGCCCGCGCCGACAGCTTCCAGGTTGCCGATTTCGTGTCCAAGATCACCGGGGCGACGATGTCCGCGGAAAGCGAACCGGATGCCGAGAAGAGATTCGCCGCGGCGGCTCCCGTTGCGACCATCCAGCTCACGGGCCCCGCGGGGACCCAGAAGCTGGAGGTGCGCAAGATCAAGGATGACTTCTACGCGCGGAGCTCTCAGGTGGAGGGTGTTCACAAGCTGTCGAAGGAAACGGGCGAAGCCGCCGCGCGCGACTTCGAATCTTTCCGAAATCGCAAGCTGTTCGATTTCGGCTTCAGCGAGCCCACCAGGGTCGAGATCCGCAGGGACGGCGCGGCCACCGTTCGCGAAAAAGGGCCAGACGGCTGGATGGCCGCCGGAAAGAAGCAGGATACGGCGTCCGTGGCCAACCTGATCGACAAGCTTCGCGATCTATCCGCCGCCGCCTTCCGCGAGGGCGCCGCGCCGCCGCCGGCCGTGGAACTTGCCGTGACGAGCGGCGACGGAAAGCGTACGGAGCGGGTTACGCTCGGCCAGCAGGGCGGCAAGTGGATCGGCCAGCGCGCGGGCGAACCGGCTTTGTACGAGCTGGATGCGAAAATCGTGGATGAGCTGTTGAAAGCTCACGCGGACGTCAAGGAAGCGCCGCCGCCACCGAAGAAATGAACGCGCTGCTGACCGATCTCTATCAGCTCACCATGGCCGCGGGGTACTTCGAGGCCGGCCGGAGCGGAGATCGGGCGGCGTTCGAGTTGTTTGCCCGAAAGTTGCCGCCGAACCGCGACTTCCTGATCGCGGCAGGGTTGCACAGCGCAGCGGACTACCTGCTTAACCTGCGTTTCGAGCCCGAGCACGTCGACTACTTGCGTGGCCTTCCCCAGTTCTCTCAGGCGTCCCCGGCGTTCTTCGAGATGCTGCGCAACTTCCGGTTCACCGGCGACGTGGACGCCGTGCCAGAAGGGGCCCTGCTGTTCCCGCCCGAGCCGTTTTTGTTCGTTCAGGCTCCGATCGTCGAAGCGCAGTTGGTGGAGACCGTGTTGCTTGCATGCATCGGCTTCGAATCGATGATCGCGTCCAAGGCGGCTCGCATCGTGGAAGCGGCGCGAGATCGCCCTGTCGTCGAGTTCGGCACGCGCCGCGCCCACGGCCCGGAGGCTGGAACATTGGCCGCACGCGCCGCTTACATTGGAGGGTGCATCGGAACCAGCAACACGCTCACGGGCTTCCGCTATGGAATTCCAGTTTACGGAACCGCCGCCCATTCCTGGGTCATGTCGTTTCCCCGGGAGCGGATGGCGTACGAACGGTTGCAGAGTCTGCTGGGGGCGGGCACCGTGTACCTGGTGGATACCTACGACACCCTGGAGGGCGTTCGACTGGCGGCTTCGCTGGGACGTCCGCTATGGGGCATCCGCCTGGACAGCGGCGACCTGGGAGCCCTGGCCGCCGAATCCCGTCGCATTCTGGATGCCGCCGGGCTGCCGGACGCGAGGATCTTCGCCACCGGCGACCTGAATGAGGTTAAGATCGCCGGGCTGGCCGCCGCCGGAGCGCCCATTGATGTTTTCGGCGTGGGAACCGAGCTCGCCACTTCCTTCGATGCGCCCGCCCTGGGCGTCATCTACAAGATGGTGGAGGCCGAGTATCACGGCGAACTGCGATACACGGTGAAGCTCAGCGAGGGCAAGAAAACGTATCCCGGACGCAAGCAGGTGTTCCGGTTCGCGGATCGAGACGTCATCGGCCGCGCCGCGGAACTTCCAGAAGGTGCTCCCGAGGCACTCCTCCAACCGGTGATCCGCGGCGGCAAGCTGGTGCGGCCGCTGCCCGGCGCGGCGGAAGCGCGGGACCGCTGTGCCGCGTCCCGCAAGGAAGTCTCGCGGCAGCGTCCGGTGGAATACTCGAAAAGCCTTCGGCAGCTCTCGGCGGATGTTGAGAGGAGCCTTGCTTGAGAACGGTCTTTTTCGACATCGACACGCAGCTCGACTTCGTATTTCCCGCCGGCGCGCTGTACGTCCCAGGCGCGGAGGCGATCCTGCCCGCGGTCGCCCGGCTCAACCGTTACGCAACCGCCGCTTCACTCCCGCTCATTTCGTCCATGGACGCGCACGCGGAGGACGACATCGAATTCCGGCAATGGCCGCATCATTGCGTGAAAGGAGCAGTGGGACAGCGAAAAGCGGAGGCGACGCTGGTCGCCGGGCAGATCATCTTGGAGAAGCAGACCGTCGACGTCCTTGCCAGCCCGCGATGGAAGCCCCTGCTCGATTCGCTGAAGGCGGAGCGTTACATCGTGTACGGAGTGGCCACGGAGGTTTGCGTCGGCATCGCCGCGCGGGGGCTGCTCGAAATGGGCGCGCAGGTGATCCTCGTGGAGGATGCGACCCGCGCCCTGTCCCTCCAATCGGGTTCCGCCACGCTCGACGAGCTCCGCGCGGCGGGCGCGCATCTTTCCACGGTGTCGCGGATCACCGGATCCAGTCCGGTTTGACGTAGGCATAGAACAGCACCACCAGCCCGATCGCGCTGGCCAGAATGATACTGTGCCGCAGGGTGAAGCGGAACAGGCGGGACTCGTCTTCCGCTTTCATGCCGGTGGCTGCCGCCGCCACGGCGATGGACTGGAGGCTGATCATTTTCCCCATCACCCCGCCCGACGAGTTCGCCGCGGCCATCAGTGCCGGGCTCAAGCCCAGCGAGTTCGCGGTGATCACCTGCAGGTTGCCGAACAACGCGTTCGCCGAGGTGTCGCTGCCGGTGAGGAACACGCCCAACCAGCCGAGCATCGCGCTGAAGAACGGAAACGCGACGCCGGTGCGGGCGAACGCCATGCCCAGCGTCGCGGTAGCGCCGCAGTAGTTCATCAGAAACGCGAGCCCCAGCACGCTGGCGATGGTCAGCATGGGCAACGCCAGCGAACGCGCCGACCCGGCGATCACGCCCGACAGCCTCCCGCCACTTACGCGCAGCAGCAGCGCCGAACTCAGCGCCGCCAACATGCAAGCCGTTCCAGACGCCGCCAGCAGGTTGAAGGCGTAGATCGCGGCATAGGGGGAAGGGGACGACACCGCGGGCGCGACCCGCTGGATGGCGTTATGCAGCCCCGGCCATTCCATCCCGAACGTGGCGCGGTTCAGCATGGCTTTCACGCCGTCCATGCCCCAAAGCAACACGAAGATCACCAGCAGGCCGTAGGGCGCCCATGCCAGTATCGTGGTTCGGGTGTCCGCAAGAGAAGGCGGACGAGGCTTCTCGCCCGCGGGCCGCCAGAAGCGAAGCAGAAGGATGAGCACCGCGAAGGTCGCCAGCGAGCCCAGGATGTCTGTCAAGTACGGGCCCAGGTAGTTGGAGACATAAAACTGCGCGCCGGCAAATGCCATGCCGCAGGCGGCCACGGCGGGCAGCGTCTCGCGCAGCGCGCGCCAGCCGCCCATGGTGAATACCAGATAGGCGGGGATGATCAACGACACCGGCGCGCAAATCCGGCCCACGTTCGCGCTTAATGCGTCGAGCGGCAGCCCGGTGATCCCCTGCAAGGTGATCAGCGGGATTCCGATGGAGCCGAACGCGACGGGCGCGGTGTTAGCCAGCAGGCAGATGGCAGCCGCGTAAAACGGCGAGAACCCGAGGCCGGCGAGCATCGCGGCGGCCACCGCCACGGGAGTGCCGAATCCGGCGGCGCCTTCCACGAACGCGCCGAATGCGAAGGCGATCAGCAGGGCCTGAAGCCGCTGATCCGTGGTCAGGGATCCGATGGAGTTCTTGATCGTTTCCATTTGTCCCGTCTCCACGGTCAGGCGGTACAGGACGATGGCCCAGAACACGATCCAGCCGATGGGGAAGAGCCCGAAGGCCGCGCCGTACAAAGTCGCGGAGACAGCCAGGGGGACGGGCATCCCGTACACCACGGTGGCTACCAGCAGCGCGGCCGCCAGCCCGCACAGCGCCGCGCTATAGCTGGGCTTTCGCAGGACTCCCAGCAGAAGCAGCAGAACGAAGATCGGCCCCGCGGCCAGCCAGGGCGAGAAGGCGCCCACCGGCGAATAATTGTGAAGCCACATGAAGCTTCACATCGTATCGCAGGCCTGGCGCGCGGCTACGCCGGCGACTCCACGGTGCTGGGACGCTTGCTGGAACCTTCCCGCTGCAGCCGCGTCTTCTTGTGCTCCAAGGCTGCGCTCACGAACGCCTGGAAGAGCGGATGCGGCTCCAGAGGTTTGGACTTGAACTCGGGATGAAACTGGCAGCCCAGGAACCAAGGATGGTTGGGGATCTCGCAGATCTCGACGTAAACGCCGTCGGGCGTTTGTCCGGCTAACCGCAATCCGCCCGCCGTGAGGATGGTTTCGTAGTCCCGGTTAAATTCGTAGCGATGGCGGTGACGTTCGCTGATCTGCGTTTCGCCATAGGCGCGATGCGCGAAACTGCCGTCCGCCAAAAGGCAAGGATACGCACCCAGACGCATGGTGCCGCCGAGTTCGTCCACGCCCTTCAACTCGCGCAGCTTGTAAATCACGCGATCCGGCGTCGCGGGATCGAATTCGGTCGAGTTGGCCTTCTCCAGGCCGCAAACATTGCGCGCGAACTCGATCACCATGGTCTGCATGCCCAGGCAGATTCCGAAGTAGGGGACCTTGAACTCGCGCGCGTAACGGATCGCGTGCAGCATGCCTTCGATACCGCGTTTCCCGAAGCCGCCAGGGACCAGAATCGCGTCGAACTTCTCCAGTTGCGGCACGCAATCCGGCCAGGTAAGCTGCTCGGACTCGACCCAGGTGATGTTGACCATCGCGCTGTGCGCCAGCCCGCCGTGCAGGAGGGCTTCCTTCAAGCTCTTGTAGGAATCCTCATATTCCACGTACTTGCCCACCACGCCGATCGACACCTGCTGGGTGGGGTGCTTCAAGCGCTCCACCATGCGCCTCCAACGATCCAGATCGCGGGATCTCGCGTCCATGCGCAGCAGCTTCAGCACGATTTCGTCCACGCCCTGCTCGGCGAACACCAGCGGTACCTCGTAGACGCTGTTCACGTCGCGAGCGGCCACCACCGCGCTGGCATCCACGTCGCAGAACAGCGCGATTTTCTCCTTCACATCCTCGGGGATCTCGCGCTCGCTGCGGCACAACAGGATATCGGGTTGGATACCAATGGCGCGCAGCTCTTTCACGCTGTGCTGCGTCGGCTTGGTCTTCAGTTCCTGGGCCGCCGCGATCCAGGGAACCAAAGTCACATGCACGAATAACGTGTTGTCGCGCCCCAGTTCGTGGCGCAACTGCCGGATGGCCTCAATGAAGGGGAGAGATTCGATGTCGCCCACCGTGCCGCCGATCTCGACGATCACGATGTCCACGTCGGCCGCCACCTTGCGCGCCGCCGCCTTGATCTCGTTGGTTACGTGCGGGATCACCTGCACGGTCTTGCCGAGGTAGTCGCCCCGCCGCTCCCGCGAAATGATTTGTTCGTAGATGCGTCCGCTGGTCAGATTATTGGCTTGCGTCAGCCGGGCGTGGGTAAAGCGCTCGTAGTGGCCCAGGTCCAGGTCGGTCTCGGCGCCGTCGTCGGTGACAAAAACCTCCCCGTGCTGGAACGGGCTCATCGTTCCCGGATCCACGTTCAGGTAGGGGTCGAACTTCTGCAGTGTCACGCGCAGCCCTCGGGATTCGAGCAGGCAGCCGATGCTTGCCGCGGCGATCCCTTTCCCCAGCGAACTCACCACGCCACCCGTTACGAATATGTATTTCGCCATGATCGCCTCACTCGCTCCACGTCATTGCAAACAGTTTCGCCACCCGCTCCAGATCCTGCGGCGTGTCCACGCCGATGGATTCATACTCGGTCTCCACTACCCGGATCTTGTAACCGTTCTCGATCGCGCGCAATTGCTCCAGCTTCTCCGCGGTCTCCAGCGGGCCGACCGGGAGATCGGGGTAGCCCAGCAGGAAATCGCGCTGATAGGCATACAGTCCCACATGCCGGAAGAGGCGCGCCGTGCCGCCGTCGCGGACAAACGGGATCGGGGACCGGGAGAAGTACACGGCGTTCCCGCGCAGATCGCGCACCACCTTCACCACGTTGGGATTGGCCGCCTCCGGGTCCCCCGGCGCCATTCGCTTGCAGAGCGTTCCCATGGGGATCTCCGGTTCCTCGATCATCGCCAGAACCAGCGCGTCGATCGCGCCGGGGTCGATCAGGGGTTCGTCTCCCTGGATGTTGATCACCCAGTGCGCGTCGCTGGCCGAAGCAACTTCGGCGGCGCGGTCGGTGCCCGAGAGATGATCCGTCCGGGTCATGGTCACGCGCGCGCGGAACCGGCGAGCCTCCGCCGCGATCCGTTCGTCGTCGGTGGCGATCGTCAGGCTGGTGAGATACCGCGCCTGGCTGGCCCGCTCCCACACATGCTCGATCATGGATTTGCCCGCGAATTGGGCGAGAGGCTTGCCAGGGAATCGCGAAGACTCGTACCGTGCGGGAATCACACCGAGGATTCGCGTTGGCACATTCGATGGTAGCACGGCGGTCGGGCCGCCCTGTACCGGCATAGTACCCGGCTGGTCTTGACAGCGGGCGCGGATTGCAACATAGTGATCTCCTGATTCGGAGGCGTATTCCGGTGAAGCCCCGCGCTCTCGCGTTCGCCGCCCTGGCCCTCATCGCCGCCGCTTCCGCCGCCGATAACGCGAAGCCCGCGCTGGAGGTCCGTGCCCGCGGCGCCGCTCCAGAACAGCGCCAGGCCCGCCTCCGTGTCGATTCCAATCTGGTCCTGATCCCGGTGTCCGTCACGGATCCGCTGTTCCGGCCGTTGGAGGGCCTGTCGCGGGGTCACTTCGAGGTCCTGGAGGACGGCGTTCCCCAGGAGATCGCGCAGGTCTCCCTGGATGACTCGCCGGTGTCGGTGGGACTGGTGCTTGACGCCAGCGGCAGCATCGGTAAGCAGCTCGACACATCGCGGGACTACGTTCGCCAATTCCTTCGGTTTTCCAACGACCAGGACGAGTACTTCCTGATCAAGTTCGCCGACAGGCCGGAACTCGCCTCCCGCTTTACCACCCAGCCCGACGACCTCCTCGGCAAGCTGTTCTTTGCCAAGGCCGAGGGTGGAACGGCGTTCCTCGACGCCGTCTATCTCGCCATGAACCAGATGCGCACCGCCCGCAACGGCCGCCGGGTGATCCTGGTGATTTCCGACGGCGCCGACAACTGCAGCCGCTACTCCCGTACCGAGGTCTTCCAGATGGCCCGCGAAAGCGACGTACAGGTGTACACCGTCGGTGTATTTGCTCACGAAACCTGGGGCGCCCGGATGCTGGAGCGGCTGGCGGAGGAAACGGGCGGCCGCTACTACCGGGTGACCCGCCGCGACGATCTCGGCGGGATTGCCGAGCGGATCGGCAACGAGATCCGCCGCGAATACGTGATTGGCTATCATTCCGCCAACCGGGGGCGAGACGGCAAGTACCGGCAGGTCCGGGTCAAAGTGACGCCGCCGGCGGGTTCGCCCAAGCCAAGGGTCAGCCACCGGACCGGATACTACGCGCCTTCCAACTGATTATTGATTGACGATCTGGCCGGGCACGATCACCTGGTAGTTTTCCTTGGTGAACTGCACGGTGCGCACCTGGCCGCGAGGACCGATGGGGCTGATGGGCTTCCCGTTGAACTGAATCGACAATCCGCCGGCGTTTCCCACCACCATGCGAGCCTGCTCGCTGCCGCGCAGTGTCTTGGATTCGCTGGCGTTCAGCAGGCCGCTGAAGATGCGCTTGCCGTCCGACACAATCTCAATCCACGTCGCTTCGTTGGCGGAAATGTTCACGGTGATGCCGTTCGCGTCCGCCGGCGGCGCGCTGACATTGGTGGCGATCGGCGGAAGGGTCTCCGCCGGGGTGGTAACCGCCTCCGCGGGCTTGGTTTCGATCTGCGTGGGAGGCATTTGCGTGTCCGGAGCCGCCTCTCGCCGCACCGGGGTTTCCGCCGTGCGCTCCACCGGGCTTTCCAACCGGGGAGCCGCCGAGGACTCGGTCTGCGCTCCCGATTGGTACCACCATGCGTAGAAGCCCGTGCATCCGATTACCACCACTCCCAGCACGATCGCCGACCATCCGAAACGCTTCTGCGAAGTAATGTTCTGGTTGGTTGCAGCCAGTATGGGATCGCTGATCGCCGGTGGGCCCGAGGTACTCCTCCGCGGGGTAATGGAAGATTGCTCGTTGAGCAGGACGACTGGACGATCGCCTTCCAGTAACTGATCCGCCTGTACTAGTACTTCCTGCGGGTCCATGCCCAGCCGGGATGCGTACTGGCGTACGAAAGACTTATAGAAGAAAGTGCCTGGAAGGGACTTAAAGTCATCCTTTTCAATACATTCCAGGTAACGCTGGGTAATGCGAAGATCGATTGCGATGGACTGAAGATCGAGTCCCTGGCGGACCCGCTCCTGGCGCAGGTTTTCACCCACAGACGGCATAGTAAAGTCAGTACTCCACGGAGGTCTGTCCTATAATACAACAATCGAGGTGAGCGGGCCATTTGACCATAGGGTTGCCGTCGTAGTTGTCAATTGGAATCGTTGTAAGCTCCTGTTGGCCGCCTTAACCAGCCTGTCCCGCCAGCGCGGCCTGACCCCGGAAATCATCGTCGTCGACAACGGCTCAACGGATGGGTCCTGCGCGGCCGTGCGAGACTTCACCCGCGCATCCCTCCCCCAGGGATGGAAACTCACCCTGATCGAGAATACGGAAAACCGAGGCTTTTGCGCCGCCAACAACCAGGGGATTTTCGCCAGTTCCGCCGAGTTTGTGGCGCTTCTCAACAACGACGCCGAAGCCGAGCCGGAATGGCTGTGGGAGCTGCTCCGTATGTTCGAGGATCGCCCGGATGTCGGAATGGCGGCCTCCAAAATCCTGGTCTGGGAGGAGCCGGGGCGGATCGACAAGGCGGGGCATCTGATGTATCCGGATGGTCAAAACCGGGGGCGGGGCACCGGCGAGCTCGACCGCGGCCAATACGACCAGGTGGAGGAGGTCTTGTGGCCCGACGGTTGCGCCGCAATGTACCGCCGCGCGATGCTGGACGAGGTCGGCGGCTTCGACGAAGACTTCTTCGCTTACGCCGACGATGCGGAACTCGGCTTGCGAGCCCGCATCGCGGGCTGGCGATGTATGTATAATCCTCGGGCAGTGGTCCGGCATCACCGGGGCGCGACCCTCGGAACCGGATCGGTGCGGCGGCTGGAGCTGATTGAACGAAATCGGATTCTGCTCGTCGCCAAGCTGTTCCCGGGGAATTTGCTTTGGCGCAACATCGGATACTACGCGATGAGAATCGGGGCGGGGACCTGGGCCGCCCTCCGGCGGAAGGGCGAAGCACGCCGCTATCCGGGGGCGGCGGGCAAGCTGAAAATCGGATGGGCGCTGCTCAAGGGCAACCTGGGGGCGCTGCCGCTGCTCCCGCGAATGCTCCGCAAACGCCGCCGCCTTCAGGCGATCCGCAGGCTGACCGGCCCAGAGGTGTCGGCTCTGCTGATGCGCCACCGGATTTCGCTCAAGGCGATTTCGGAACAGGCAACCTAGAAACCGAGATTGACGACGATTGCCCCGCCTGCGGCCGCCGCAAAGTCCGCACACTGTTCCGCGGAACGGATCGCCTCTATCGCACCACCCGGCGCGTATTCCTGGTGGTGGAATGCTGCGGCTGCCGCTTGATGCGGCTGTACCCCAAGCCCAAACCCTCCGAATTGCATCAGTACTACCCCAGCCTTTATTGGTTTGAGCCGGAGCAGAATACCGCCGCTTATCTGGAGGAAGCCTATCGCCGCTTCGTGCTGGGCGACCATGTCCGTTTTGTCGAACGAGCCCTCAATTCCTCCAGCGAAAGCGGCCCGGTGCTGGACGCCGGATGCGGCGGCGGACTATTCCTGAAGCTCCTGTCCGAAAAAGGACGACAGGTGGTGGGCCTGGATTTCTCCCTCGATGCCGCAAACATCGCCTGGAAGCGCAATGGAGTTCCCGCCACCTGTGCTTCGCTCTCGAAGGCGCCGTTCGCCGACGCAAGTTGCGCCGGACTGACGATGTTCCATGTGCTGGAGCATCTGTACGATCCCGCCGCATATCTGGAAGCAGCGCGCCGCCTGCTGAAACCCGACGGCCGCCTGGTAGTCCAGGTGCCGAACGCCGCCTGCTGGCAGTTCCTGTTGTTCGGCGAAAAATGGAACGGCGTGGATGTTCCCCGCCACTTATTTCACTTCAAGGATCGTGATCTGTGTTCGCTGCTGGAATCCTGCGGATTCGTGGTGCTGCGCCGCAAGTACTTCTCCCTTCGCGACAACCCCGCCGGGCTTGCAACGACGCTCGCGCCGGGGCTCGATCCCATGGCCCGGCGCATCCGCGGCGTCGACGAGACCCCGCGCGCCCGCCTGTTCAAGAACCTGCTCTACTTTGGCTTGGTGGCCGCCTCCGTCCCCTTTACGGCGATCGAAGCCGCGTGCCTGGCCGGATCCACCATCATGGTGGAGGCGCGGCCGCGCCGTATCGACGAGTGATGCCGATCGGAGCGCTCCGGCGGAGCCCGGGCCGATGATTTACCGCAAGATTCAGAAACTGCTGCCGGATGCCGTGCGCCGCTACGTGCTTCATTTCGAATCGGCGATCGAGAATGCCATCGCCGCGAAGGCCTCCTCGCTCCCGCCCGGATCCCGCGTCCTCGACGCTGGAGCCGGGGAGGGCATCTACGCGGCCGCCTTTGCCCGCCACCGCTACACCGGCGTCGACCTCGCCGTCGGCGACAAGAGTTGGGATTACTCCCGCCTCGATGTCCTGGCCGACCTCGTCGCATTGCCGTTTCCCGATCGCACCTTCGACTTGCAATTAAACATCGTCACACTGGAGCATGTCCCCGAACCCGCGCGCGTGCTCGCCGAACTGAGCCGCGTCCTGAAGCCGGGCGGAGAGCTCCTGCTGATCGCGCCCCACGAGTGGGAGGAACACCAGCAGCCCCATGACTACTTCCGCTATACCCGTTACGGTCTGGAGTATCTTCTAACCAAGGCCGGATATGTCGACATTCGGCTGCAACCCGCCGGCGGGTTCTTCCGTCTTCTGGCACGAAGGTTTCTGAACGCGCTTCAGTTCTTTCCAGGGCCGTTGTTTTTCGTGGCGGCCCTGATTTTTGTCCCTGCCGGACTTCTCCTGCCGCTGCTCGACGGGCTGGACCGGCGCAAGCACTTTACACTAGGGTACATATGCACCGCGCGCAAGCCCTGCTGATGCTGGCGGCCCTTCACGCCGCCGCCGCCGGATTTTCGGGCGTGGCCGCGATGGAGCATACGCGCAAGGTCACAGCCTTCGGACCGCGCCCTCCGCAGTCCGCCGCGCACAAGAAATTGCAGGGTTACATCATCGCCGAACTGAAGAAGAGCGGCTGCCAGGTGACGGAGGATCCCTTTACCGCGCGCACGCCCAAGGGGCCCATGGCGATGAACAACATTCTTTGCCGTTTCCCCGGATCGAGCGGCCGCATGATTGTCTTCAGCGGACACTACGACACCAAGTTCTATCCCGGCCGCAATTTCGTGGGCGCCAACGATGGCGGCTCCTCCACGGGCTTGCTGCTGGCTCTGGCGCAATCCCTCTCGGGAATACCCCGGAAGGATGACGTTTGGCTGGTGTTCTTCGACGGCGAGGAAGCGATCGGGGAATGGACCGCTACAGACGGGATCCACGGCTCGCGGCATCTGGCGGAGAAGTGGGCAAAGGACGGAACCCTGCGCCGCATCCTCGCGCTGATCAACGTAGACATGATCGGGGACGCCAATCTGGGTATTCTGCCGGAAGCCGGTTCCAGCCAGCGGCTGCTCCGCTTGGTCTGGGCCGTCGCTCGCGACCTCGGCTATGGGCGCTTTTTCCTGGAGGAAGCCGGCGCGCTGGAGGACGACCACATGCCGTTCGTGCGCGCTGGAGTTCCGGCTTTGGACCTCATCGATTTTGACTACCCTCCCTGGCACACCGACCAGGACACGATTG
Organism: Bryobacteraceae bacterium; assembly: GCA_019748195.1. GTDB lineage: Bacteria > Acidobacteriota > Terriglobia > Bryobacterales > Bryobacteraceae > JAIEPW01. Next base: position 36,124 of record JAIEPW010000039.1, on the reverse strand, counting down.
ACAAGGTCAGCCCTCGCAGCCTGCAGGTGGTCGGCGATGTGCTCCTGGAGACGTTGAAACGGCTGGAGAACTAGGCTCCCGCGGCGATCGCGTCCGCCTCACGCGCTCCGAACGGCTCGTTCCACAACGGCTGGCTGCTGCCCAGTTTGGTTAGAAGGATCTGGGCATCGCCAATGTGCCGTTCCGCGAAGGCGCCCTCACAGTAGGCAAGGTAGTAGTCCCACATGCGGATGAATCGCTCGTCAAAGCCCTGCGCGCGCACTTCGTGAATCGCCGACCAGAACCGCGACCGCCAGTCTGCCAGCGTCCGCGCATAATGCCCGCCGATGTCCTCCAGATGCACCATCGTGAGTTCCGTGCTTCGCGCCAGCGATTTCAGCACTTCGCTCAGGCTGGCCAGGTCCGATCCCGGAAAGATGTACTTCTGAATCCAGTCGGTCTGACGCCGGTACATCGGAAATTTCTGCTCGTTCATGGTGATGGTCTGGAACAACATGGACCCTTCCGGCTTCAGCAGCCGGTCGCACGCGCTGAAGTAATCGTCGTAGTGATCCAGGCCCACCGCCTCGAACATCTCAATGGAGACGACCTTGTCGAATTGGCCCCGCAGGTTGCGGTAATCCTCCAGCAGCAGCGTGATGCGGTCGCGGACGTCGGCGGTGGAGGCAACCCATTCGGCGGCCCAGGCATGCTGCTCCCGGCTGATCGTGGTTGTAGTGACCCGGCATCCGTAGTGGCGCGCGGCGTGGATCGCGAATCCACCCCAACCCGTGCCGATCTCCAGGACGCGATCGCCGGGTGATAACTGCAGCTTCGCGCAGATGCGATCCATCTTCCGGATCTGCGCCGTCTCCAGCGAATCTTGGGCGGACCCGTAAAAAGCGCTGGAGTACATCATGCTGTGATCGAGGAACAGGCGGAAAAAGTCGTTCGACAGGTCGTAATGCGCCTGAACGTTGGCCCGGCTGCCGGACATGGTGTTCGAACGCAGCCGGTGCGCGAGCCGGCTCTTCAGCCAGCTCACCGCGCCCAGCACGCGGCTGGACGATTCGAGCGCCGCCAGGTTGCGCACCGCCAGCCGGATCACCGCCACCAGGTCCGGAGATGTCCAATCGCCGTCCATATAGCTCTCGCCGGCGCCGATGTCGCCGCCGAAAACGGCCTTGCGGAAGAAGTCGTCATTGTGTACGCGGAGGGTGGCGCAGGCGCCTCTGCGGCTGCATTCGCCGAAATAATAGCGGCTCCGCCCGCAAACCAACTCCAAGGCTCCGTGATTCAGCTTCTCCAGCGATTTGAGAAAGATAGTCTTGGCAAGTGGCGTGGTCATCCCGGGTTCTGACTACCTGGATGCCTATGGACGGGGACTTTCTTTAAAAAGAGTTGCAGTGCCTGCCAATGGATGCCGGCCGTGACCTTCGCGGTCATCCACGGATGTCGTGCCAAGGCTTTCAGCAAGTTGCCGCCATTCCAGTCGGCGCGCTCCAGCCTCAGGGTGGCGTCGAAAAAGCAGCCGTCGGGCTCCACGACGTTCATGTGTGCGATCAGCCGCTCGCCTGGATCGGTCAACACGAACTCGTAGTTCATGTTCATGCCGAAGAACGGGGAAACGTGCATCTTCTTGGGCGTCACATACCGGCGGGATCCGCCTTCCCGCCCGGAGGCGTTTCCGGCGTGCAGCCAGTAGTTGTGGCTTTCGCCGAAGGTGCTGTTGACCTCGGCCAGCGTCAGGCCCAGCCGCCCGTCCCTTTCGTAGCAATAGAAGATCGAAATGGGATTGAAGCAGTAGCCGAGATAGCGTAGGTGCGTCAGCAGAAAGATGGGTCCGTCCGGCAGCTCCAACCCATTCTGCCGCGCGCTTTGCCGCAACCTCTCCCGCAGGGGCAGAGCCGGATCGCCGAAGTGATCTTGGTCGTGAAAGGACGCCCAGGCGAAACGGTTGTAGCGTGTATAAGGAGTCGCCGCCATTTGCTCCGGGATGCGGTCGACATCCAAGAAGGCGAGGAACATACTGTACTCGAACTGGTGCTTGCGAGGCCGGAACCGGCGGTGCCGCAGCGATCCCGTAAACAGGCCCGCGCGGGGCTGAAAAATGGCCGCCGGGGCCTGGATCCGTTCCTCGGCGGCGGGAACTAGCACTCGACTCCCATGGCTCGCGCCACGCGCTGCGCGGAGTTCAAGCCGTCCTCGTGGAAGCCGTAAAACCAGTAGGCCCCCGCGAAGTGGATCCGCCGCACGCCGCTAATCTCCTTCCAGCGATCCTGGGCGCGGATCATCTCTCTCGTATAGAGCGGATGGTGATACACCATTTTGCGCACGATCTTGTCCGGATCGATGAGCGAGGTCGCGTTCAATGTCACGCAGTAGTCGTCCTTGGTGGGCAACGGCTGCAGGCGATTCATGTGATACGTCAAGGTCGCCTTGGAATTCTCTCCGATGCGGTAATTCCAGGACGCGCGCGCCGCCGCGCGCGAGGGTAGCATCCTCGCATCCGTATGCAGCACCGCTTCATTGCGGGTGGTGGTGAAACTCTTCAAGACTTCCCGTTCCGGCTCCGTGGCGTCCTTCAGCATCGGCAGCACCTGATCGCACGGGCAGGCGAACACCGCTTCATCGAAGTACAGGGAGGGATGCCTGGCGAACTCGATCATCACGCCCAGATCCCCCCGCTTCACCGAACGGATTTCCACGCTCACGGCTATGCGATTCTTGAACGGCTCCACCAGTTTGGAAATATATTGCGAGCAGCCGCCTTTCACCGTCTTCCATTGCGGGTGGCTGTGGATGCCCAGCATGCCGTGATTGGCCATGAAGCGGACCATGGTTACCGCCGGGAACTTCAGCATCGCCTCCGGCGACATGGACCAGATCGCGGCGGTCATCGGAACGAGGTAGCGTTCCACGAAGACCTCGGCGTATTTGCCGTCTTTCAGGAAGTCGCCGAGGGTCAGATCCTCTGCGCCTTCCCGTTCCAGCAGTTGTGGCGCGCGCTGGTTGAACCGAAGAATCTCCTTCAGCAGCAGATAGTGCCGCAAGCTGGCCAGGTTGGAACGCTGCGCGAAGAAGCCGTTCAGCCCGCGGCTGGACCACTCGAATCCGGTGGCCGGATCGAAGGAGGCAAACGACATATCGCTCGGCGCCGTATCCACGCCGATTTCGCGAAACAGCTTCACCAGATTCGGGTAAGTCCGTTCGTTGTGCACGATAAAGCCGGTGTCCACCGGGAACTTGCGGCCCGCGGCATCGATCATGTGCGTATGCGTGTGGCCCCCCAGGCGCGAGTCCTTCTCGAACAGCGAGACCTCGTGCTTGCGGCTCAGATAATATGCCGCCGCCAGCCCCGAGATTCCGGAGCCGATCACCGCGATTCGCCGCGCTCTCATGCCGCTCTCGAATCCCGCCGCGATCCTTCACGAAACGGCCGCAGATCCCGTGCGATGCCAAGCCAGCTCAAAGTGACCAGAATGTAATACGTCAAATCGATCTCCCACCACCGGATTCCCTGGCGGCATGCGCCCGGCGAGTAGTGATGGTTATTATGCCAGCCTTCGCCCATCGTGATCAGAGCCAGCACGAAATTGTTGCGGCTCTCGTCGCCGGTGGCGAAGCGCTTCGATCCGATCAGATGGCACAGCGAGTTGATGGTGAAGGTCCCATGGTAGAGCAGCACCGTGGACAGCGCGAATCCCCACAAGAACGCTTCCCACCCCCCGGCCAGCAGAACTGCCAGCGCGAAAACCACTGCCGGAACCCAATGAAAGCGGTTCAGCCACAACAACTCGGGGTAGCGAGCGAAGTCCGGGATTCGGGCCGGCTCGAAGCCGTCGTAGTCGTTCGAGATCACCCATCCCACGTGGGACCACCAGAACCCGCTCCGCCAGGGGGAATGGATGTCATTCTCCTGGTCGCTGGCCCGATGATGATGCCGGTGATGCGCCGCCCACCACAACGCGCCCTTCTGTCCCGAGGTCTGCGCCAGAAACGCCAGCAGAAATTGCGCGGTCCGCCCCAACTTGAAGGAGCGGTGGGAAAAATACCGATGATATCCCGCGGTGACTCCGAACATGCGTACCGCATAAGTCAGCGCCAGCCAACCCGCAAGTTTCCACTGAAAGGGAACAGAAAGGACTCCCAGCGCGGCTACGTGCAGCAGGGCGAACACCGCGATGGCGCCGGGTTCGTACCGTCTGTTGGGCGAGGACATGGCGAAATCGGCAGGCTCTGATCCTTGATGCCGCTCCGGCCCGCTCGGGCGTAAACTTCTTTGCGCCTGGCCGCCGCGTGAGATCATCAAGACTCCGTGGCCCGCTGGTTCCGCACAAGGCTGATCGATCCGATCCTCAACCTGCTGAAGCAGGGGATCACGCCGGAGAAGATCGCCTTGAGCATCGCCCTCGGATGCGTGCTGGGTGTCTTCCCAATGCTCGGCGCCACGACGATACTCTGCGGGTTGGCGGCCTGGGCCTTACGGCTGAATCTTCCCGCGATTCAACTGGTGAACTACTTCGTATACCCGATACAACTGGTGCTGCTGATCCCGTTCCTCAAGGCTGGATCGCGGCTGGCGGGTGGCGCCGCTGTCGACCTGACGATCTCGCGGGTGTTCTCCTTGCTCCAATCGGACTTATGGGGGACGATCCAGACGTTCTGGTCGGCCACGGTGGGTGCGGTCGCCTTGTGGTTCCTGCTCGCCATCCCGGTTGCCGCCCTGCTGTATGGGACGCTCGCCCTCGTCCTCCGCCGCGCCCTGGCGCAAATTGCCCATGTACGAAACACTGCTTGACCGCGATCTGCTGCCCGACTGGCTGATTCGCCTGGGCATCCGGCGCTTCCTGAAACAACGCCTGGCCGAGGAGGAGCAGGGCGATCCAGGGCGCAACCGGGACCGCCTGATGCGTTTCGTGGACCAGCTCCGCCGGTCTCCCGTCGCCATCGAAACGCAGGCGGCCAATCAACAGCACTACGAGGTGCCCGCCGCGTTCTACGAAATGACGCTTGGCGGGCAACGCAAATACTCGTGCGCGTATTACCCGGAAGGCGTCACCGTGCTGAACGATGCCGAAGAGAAAATGCTGGCCCTGACCGTGGAGCGCGCTCGCCTCGCCGATGGCGACTCGATCCTCGAACTCGGCTGCGGCTGGGGATCGCTGACGCTGTACATGGCGGCGCGCTTCCCGAATTCCCGAATTCTCGGCGTATCGAACTCGAACTCGCAGCGCGAATTCGTTGCCGCCGAGGCGCGCCGCCGCGGTTTGACCAACGTCGAGATCCGCACCCGCGACATGAACGTATTCGACACCCGCGGCGAGAAGTTCGACCGCGTCGTCTCCGTCGAGATGTTCGAGCACATGCGAAACTACCGGACGCTGCTGTGCCGCATCTCCCAGTGGATGAAGCCCGGCGGCACCCTGTTCGTCCACATCTTCACCCACAGCCGCTTTGCCTATCCCTACGAGGTCCGCGATGCAAGCGACTGGATGGCGAAGTACTTCTTCACGGGAGGCATCATGCCCTCCGAGGATCTGCTGCTTTACTTCCAGGATCACCTGAAGATCCGCGAACAGTGGAGCTTCAACGGCCGGCACTACGCGCGCACCTCGGAGCATTGGCTCAAGAACCAGGACGCGAACCGGAACAAAATCCTTAGCCTGTTCCGCGAAGTCTACGGACCGGGCCAGGAACTGCGCTGGTTTGTCCGCTGGCGCGTGTTTTTCATGGCGTGCGCGGAATTGTGGGCCTATCGCGACGGTCGCGAATGGACCGTGTCCCACTACCTGTTCGAACGCCCCGCCTGACCCCTACTTGGGCGCCATGCGCAGCGCCCCGTCCAGGCGGATCACCTCTCCGTTCAGCATCGTGTTCTCGATGATCTGCCTGGCGAGCGCCGCGAATTCGTTCGGCTGCCCCAGCCGGGGCGGGAAGGGCACCTGCGCCCCCAGCGACTGCCGTACATCCTCCGGCAGCCTTCCCAGCAGCGGAGTGTCGAAAATCCCCGGGGCGATCGTATTCACCCGGATCCCCAGCCGCGACAAATCTCGCGCCACCGGTAGCGTCATCCCCACAATTCCACCCTTGGATGCCGAATACGCCGCCTGTCCGATCTGCCCGTCGAAGGCCGCGATCGAGGCGGTGTTGATAATCACTCCGCGCTCGCCGGCAGGATCCGGCTCGTTTTGCGAAATCGCCCACGCTTCCAGGCGGATGGCATTGAAGTGGCCGATCAGGTTCACCCGGATGATCCGCTCATAGACATCGAGAGGCATGGGACCCTCCTTCGAGACCGTCCGCATCGACTGCCCGATGCCCGCGCAGTTGATGCCGATGTGTACCGGCGACCCCACCGACTTCATCGCCGTCTCCATCGCCGCCGCGTCGGATACATCCGCCTTCACAAACACCGCGCCTCGGCCCAACTCCGCCGCCAGCGCCTTTCCAGCTTCCTCGTTCAGGTCGATCATCACCGGACGCCCGCCTGCTTCCGCGATCATGCGCGCGCAGGCCGCGCCCAGTCCCGATGCGCCGCCCGTGATCACGGCGGTCTTGCCTTGAATATTCATTCCGATCTCCTATTTGATCGCGGACCCGGCGATGCCGCGCGCCAGCAACTGGGCGACGCGCGCCTCATCCAATCCGATCTCCGCCAGAACTTCCCGTGTGTGTTCTCCGATGTCCGGCGCGCGTCCGGGCAATGCCTTCTCGCGGCCCGCGAGCCAGAACGGACTGTTCACGGTCTCCAGTCCAGGGTATCGCGGATCGTCCAGGGGCACGATCACGCCCGCCGCCCGCATCTGCTCGTCCGCCGCGACATCCGCGTTCGAGCTCACCGGCCCGAAGGGGATCTGTACCTGGTGAAAGATCCCGATCCACTCGTCGAAAGTCTTGCTCGCGAAGATCTCATCCAGCAGCGAGACCAGTTCCGGCGCGTTCGCGCTCCTCGCTTCCGGCGTCGCGAATCGCGGATCCTCCAGCCATTCCGGATGCTCCACCGCCCGGCACAGCTTGGGCCAGTCGATCGCGGTCTGCACCCCGCACAGAAGGAATCGTTTCCCGTCGCGCGTGGCGTAATGATTGATCACCGGGTTTAGCACGGTCTTGCGGGTGCGGCGCTGGTATCCGGCGCCGCACAGCGCGGCCTGCACGTTGCACGCGTTCGCCCACACCCCGTTGGCGATCAGCGAACTGGAAACCTTGGTCCCCCGGCCCGTCCGCTCGCGGTCGTACAGCGCCAGCAGGATGCCGCTGAGCATCGCCATCGAGGTGGGATGATCGCCTTGCCCCGCAACCGACAGCGCCGGATCGGAGTCCGCGTTATGCACGGAGTCCATCAACCCCGATCGCGCCCAGAACGCCGTCATGTCGAAGCCGGGGCGATCCACATCGGGACCGCGCTCGCCGTACCCTGTCATCTGCGCGTAGATCAGCCGTGGATTCCGTCCCGCTACATCCTCGTATCCCAGCTTCAGCTTGGCCAGCGCGTCAGGCTGCACATTGGTCACCAGGATGTCCGCCGATTCGACCAGCTTCAAGAACACTTCCCGGCCTTCGGGCTTCGACACGTCCAGGCCGATGCTCTTCTTGTTGCGGCCGCTCAGAATCCAGCAATAGTTTGAATCGGCTTCCGGCATGGTGGGCAGCGCGGACAGGTAGCGATACGGATCCCCGCCCGGAAGGCGCTCGATCTTTATCACCTCCGCCCCGAAATCGGCCATCACCGTCGCCGCCGCGGGCCCAGCGATGTAAGTGGCGAATTCCACCACGCGAATACCCTTCAGTACGCTCATCGGTCGGTCCATTATATTCGCCCGGGCGGTAACGGCTTCGCAACAGCCTATTGCTATACTGCCCCGTAATGCGGTGGAGCTTGTTGTTAGTCTTCTCCTGCGCGATTCTCGCGGGCGAAACAGGCTTGGTTGTAGACCCCAGCGGCGCGGCTGTTCCGGGCGCGAGAATCCGGGCCCGCGCACCCTCCGGCGCGTTGCTTGCCTCCACCACCACGGGCGCCCTCGGCAGGTTCGAGATCAGCGGCCTGCAGCGCGGGGCGTACCTGCTGGAGGTCGAGGCCCCCGGCTTTGACGTCGATCAATCCCTGCTCCGCATTCCCGTCGCGGGAGAGATCCGGATTCAACTCGCCGTCTCGGGCGCTCGCGGTTCCGTCAGCGTCACCGCCAGCCGAGGTTCCGTTGAGGAGACGGAATCCGCGGCCGCGGTCTCCGCGGTGGTGGCTCGCGATCGATTCCTCGATCGCCCGGTGAACACCATCGGCAACCTGCTTGAGAATCAGCCCGGCGTTCTGGTCCAGCAGACGACCCCCGGCCAGGTCTCTCCATTCCTTCGCGGGCTTACCGGATATCAGGTCTTGAACCTGATTGACGGCGTGCGCTTCAACAACTCCACGTTCCGCTCCGGCCCCAATCAATACCTCGCATTCCTCGAGCCCAGTCAGGCGGATCGCGTGGAAGCGATGCTCGGCCCGGCGAGTTCTCAGTACGGCAGCGACTCTCTCGGCGGCGCCATCCACGTGCGGACGCTCGATCCCAGGGAGGGACCCCTGCACGCGGACCTCCAGTTGTTCGGCGCTTCCGCGGATCTGTCCGCCGGGTCCAACGCCGTCTTCTCGGGAGGCACGCCCCGGTTTGGCTGGCTGCTGGGCGGCGCCGCCCGCCGTGTCAACGATCTCCGCGCCGGCGGCGGCACGGATTCCCGCAACGTGTTCCGCGGATTCTTCGGACTCAGCGCTTCCCAGATCCGGGAGCTCACCGGCGACCGCGCCCAGGATTCGGCGTTCACCCAATCCGGCGCTCATTCGAAAATCCTCCTTCGTCCCACCGAACGCGACAGCTTCAGCGCTTTTTACCAGTTCAGTTCCGTGGACGGAGTCCGTAACTACAAGGATCTGCTCGGCGGACTGGGACGCCTGCGTAGCGACGTGTCGCCGCAGCGGTTGCACTTCCTGTACGGCCGTTACGAGCGATTCTCGCTCGGCTGGCTCGATTCGCTCAGCGGCACCTTCTCCTGGAATGCCCAGGCCGACGGCTCGGTCCGCCAAGGCCTGCGTTTCACTGATCCGGTCACGGAGGACTCGAGCCGCGTGGACTCCTATGGCCTGGCGGTCCATGCCAGCGAGGCCGCCGGGAGGCGCCACCTCCTGAGCTTCGGCGGCGAATGGTTTCGCGAGCTCATAGCCTCCCGCCGGACTCTGATTCGCGATGCCGCTCCGGCGCCGCGGCGGCCTCTGTATCCCGACGGTTCGCGTTACCAGACCTGGGCGCTGTTCTTGCAGGATTCGATGGAGTACTTCGGCGGGAAGGTGCGCGCGGCCGCCGGAGGGCGGCTGACCGGAATCCGGTTCACCAATCCCGCGGACGCGGCGCTCGGCGTCGCGCGCTCCGCGCAGAACTTCGGCGATGCCACCTTCCATGCCAGCCTGAGCTTCCGCCTCGCCGGGCCGGTGACGCTCCACGGGCTCGTCTCGCGCGGATTCCGCGCGCCCAACGCGAACGACCTGGGGGCGGTTGGCCTGAACGATCTCGGCTACGAGATCCCCGCCGCGGACGCGCTTTCCGCCGGAGCGCTCCTGGGCGCTTCCGCCGCCGAAGGCGCGCTTTCGCTGGGCCGTCCAATCCAGCGCTTGAAGGCGGAACGCCTGTTCAACTACGAGGCGGGGCTCTCCCTCCGGGCGCGGCGATTCTATGCCCGGGCGCAAGTCTTTACCAGCGAACTGTTCGATCCCATCGTCCGCCGCACCTTGCTGTTCCCTTCGGGCTCCTTACCGGCTGAATTGGGCGGCATCCCGGTGACTCCCATTCCGCCTACGCCGGCTCAGGCTGCCCAAGGCGTGTCGCCGGTCGCGACGCCATTGGATCCAAGAGCTGTAAAAGCATTCGTCAACGACGGCCGGTCCCGCTACTACGGAGTGGAATCGCAACTGCGATGGGAGCCCGCCGCCCACTGGTTTGTCGACGCCGGCTACTCCTTCCTCGCCGGCCGCGAGCTGAATCCCAATCGCAACATCCGCCGGCTCCCTCCACAGCAAGGCACGGTGGGCATCCGCTACGCCCCGGCTCGCCGCTGGTGGGTGGAAACCCTGGCAACCCTGACCGGCGCGCAGAACCGCCTCAGCGGAGGCGATTTCGATGACGAACGCATCGGCGCGTCCCGCGGCCGCAACGACATCGCCGCCTTCTTCAACGGAGCGCGGGCGCAGGCCTTCGTCGCCGGAGGCGTCTTCCTCCCCACCGGCGAGACCCTCGCGCAAATCCAGAATCGGGTGCTCCCCGGCGTGAGCAATGCCGGGCTCCGCGTGCCGTTGTACTTCTCCACAGCCGGATGGGCGTCCTTCGATCTCCGCGGCGGCTATCGCATCGGCGAGCGCATCACCCTGACCGCGGCGTTAATGAACCTGTTGGACCGCAACTATCGCGTGCATGGCTCCGGCTTCGATAGCGCCGGCATCAATGCCTTTGCCGCCGTCCGCTACCGCTTCTAGGCTTCGAGTTCGTGCTCCCGGTCACCGAGCAGATCCTGGAGATTCGTCGACGCCCGGCGCAGCCGGTCCTTGCCTCCGCCGCCATCCCGGGCAGTCGCTTCGCCCGCCAGCGATCTTTGGCACCGGGTGCAGTATCGAGCCCAGGGAACGGCGCGGAGCCGCGCATCGGAGATCTGCTTCTGGCAGTTCTGGCAAAAACCATATTCGCCGCGATCCAGGCGTCCGAGCGCTTCCTCCACCAGGCCCAGTTCCTCGGCTTCGATGCCGGAAACACGGGTTTGGAGCGCGTTTTCCCGTTCGCGGACTGCCTGATCTTCCGGGGAGAGATATTCGGGCTGCTGCTGCAGGCTCGGGTCGGGAGCGAGGTCGTGCTCCAGTTCCCCTTTTCGCTCCAGCAAGGCGTCGCGCCTTGCCTCCAGCCACTTCGGCGATTTACGAATGCGGGGCCCACGAGAGGTCTGTGTCATTCGCTTACCCTCTCTTTCGGATTTCCAGCTTTATTGTGACTCCGCCAAAGCCCGGTGTCCAGCCAAATCGGACCACCCAAGCGCTCGCTTACCGCCGGTAAATGGCCTCCACGGCGAGATCTTCCCGCCCTTCAGGCCAGATATTGAACATCATGAAGCTGAGTTCGTCCTCCTTCGGCTCGATACGAATCCTCCAGCCCCAATCGGGCCCCGGCGGCGCGGCATACGAGCCGAGTAGCGACAGCTCCCGACCTGGCGCAGCCGGACCTGTCAGCAACATCATGGCGTGACCCATATGCCATGTGTCCACCCAGCATGCGCTTGCTTTCTCCGCCTTCGATTCCAGGCCCACCAGCAGCGAGCCTTCCTGCGGCTTGCCCTGATAGCTCCAAACATAATCCAGTCGCATGAATCTCCCGCCCAGTACGCTGGAAACGAGCATCGTGGAGTCCGATTTCTCATCCAGGTTGTTCATCGGATCCTTCAGCACGCTGGTTGCGCGCCATGTCCCGGCCGCGCCGCCTAGGAAGTCGAGGATGGTCATGGGCGCACCTTACCACGCCGGGCCATGGGGGATCAATCTGCGCCCCGCAAAGTATCCACCGCGGCCGGATGCGAATCCTCGTACGCGCGAATCGCATTCTCCTGAGCCAGCAGATACCCGAGTTCGTCCACGCCGTTCAGCAGGCAGAACTTGGCGAAGGCATCGATCGGGAACGTAGCCTGCCGCCCGTCCGCCAGCGATAGAGTTTGTGACTCCAGCTCGATGGTGACCTCCGCGCTTCCCTGCAGCAGCTCCCTTTGGATCTCGCGAGGCGCAACAACCGGCAGTAGGCCGTTCTTCAACGCGTTCTGCCGGAAGATGTCGGCGAATGAGGTGGAAATCACCGCTCGAAACCCGTATTGCGTCAGAGCCCAGGGGGCATGCTCTCTCGAAGAGCCGCATCCGAAGTTGTCGCCCGCAACCAGAATCTGGCACAGCTTGGACTCCGGCTGATTCAAGACAAAATCCAGCTTCGGGGCGCCATCGGCGAGGTACCGCCAGTCATAAAACAATTGGTCTCCCAGCCCGTCCTTGGAAATGGTCTTCAGAAATCGCGCGGGGATGATCTGGTCCGTATCGATGTTGTCGACGGGAAAAACGACGGTGCGGCTGCGAATGGTCATAGCATCGTCCGCGCATCCGTGACGCAACCGTGCACGGCGGAAGCGGCCGCGGTGAGCGGGCTGGCCAGGAACGTTCGTGCGCCCTGGCCCTGCCGGCCTTCGAAGTTCCGGTTCGATGTCGAAACGCAGTATTCGCCCGGCGCAACCTGATCCCCGTTCATGGCGATGCACATGGAGCAGCCCGCGGCGCGCCAGTCCGCCCCCGCCTCCCGGAAGATCCGGTCCAGTCCCTCGGCTTCCGCCTGCGCCTTGATCTGCTGCGATCCTGGAACCACCATCATGCGCACGCCCGCCGCTATTTTACGTCCCTCCAGGACAGCGGCGGCCGTTCGCAGATCCGAGATGCGGGAGTTTGTGCAACTGCCGATGAAAACCACGTTCACCGGCTGGCCCAGAATCGGCTTGCCCGGCGCCAGATCCATGTAGCGGAGGGCTTTCGCCAGCGTCTCCCGTTCTGTCGGGTCGGAAACCGAAGCCGGATCCGGCACCGCGGAAGTGATGGCCATTCCCATGCCGGGGTTGGTGCCGAACGTGATCATCGGCTCCAGCCGGGAAGCGTCCAGCGAAACGCGGCGATCGAACTCCGCGCCATCGTCCGTCGCCAGCGAGCGCCAACGCGCCACCGCCGCGTCCCACGCCGCGCCCTTGAGAGCAAAGCGGCGGCCGTGCATGTACTCGAAGGTCACATCGTCCGGCGCGATCAGCCCCGCGCGCGCCCCCCCTTCGATCGACATGTTGCAGACGGTCATCCGCTCTTCCATCGAAAGAGCCCGGATCGTGGAGCCGCGGTACTCGAGGATGTGGCCGGTGCCGCCTCCGATGCCGATCTCGGCGATCAACGCGAGGATGATGTCCTTGGCCGAGACGCCCGCCGGCGGCGCGCCGTCCACTCTCACCTCAAACGTCCGGGACCGCCGTTGCAGCAGGCATTGGGTCGCCAGCACCTGTTCCACTTCGCTGGTCCCGATGCCGAAGGCGAGCGCGCCGAACGCGCCGTGCGTCGCCGTATGACTGTCCCCGCAGACGACCGTCATTCCCGGCTGCGTCAAGCCCTGTTCCGGTCCGATCACATGAACGATGCCCTGCTGGTCATTGCGATATCCGAGGAACGGGATGCCGAACTCGCGGCAGTTGCGCTCGAACTGCTCCACCTGCGTCGCGGCGATCGTGTCCAGAATCGGCAGCATGCGGTCGGCCACCGTGGGCGTAGAATGATCCGCCGTGCCGAACGTCCGGTCCGGACGCCGCACCTTCAGGCCCCGCGCTCTCAACCCGGCGAAGGCCTGCGGAGAGGTGACCTCGTGCACCAGATGCAGATCGATGTATAGCATCGCCGGTGCGCCTTCCTGCTCGGCCACCACGTGCGAATCCCATAGCTTTTCGATAATCGTCCGCGGTTTCATAAGAGCTCCGCCACCGCTTTGCCCGCTTCCTCCGTGCCCAGCGAGCCCTTCAAGTCCGGGGTCACCAGGCCTTCGTTCAGCACCTGCCCGATCGCCGCGTGGATCGCATCGGCCTCGCGCTTCAATCCGAAGCTATACTCCAGCATCGCCGCCGCCGATCCGATCGCCCCCAGCGGGTTCGCCTGGTTCTTCCCGGCGAGATCCGGCGCGGAGCCGTGCACCGGTTCGTACAAACCCTTGCTGTCCCCGATCGAGGCCGAAGGCAGCAACCCGATGGAGCCCGCCAGCACCGCGGCTTCGTCGCTCAGAATATCGCCGAACAGGTTCTCCGTCAGCACGATATCGAAGCGCCTCGGCTGCAGCACCAGTTGCATCGCGCAGTTGTCCACCAGGATGTGCTCCAACTCCACGTCCGGGTAGCCGGCCGCCACCTCCACCACCACGCGCCGCCAAAGCTGCGAATTTTCCAGCACGTTCGACTTGTCCACGCTGGCAACCCTCCTCCGCCGCCGCCGGGCGAGATCGAACGCCTTGCGCGCGATCCGCTCGATCTCGGGCCGCGTGTACGCCATGGTATTCACCGCCCGCTCCTCGGCGCCCGAGCCCTCGATTCCACGCGGCGTCCCGTAATACAGTCCACCCGTCAGCTCGCGCACGATGATCAGATCCGCCCCGCGCACCACCTCGTTCTTCAGCGGCGAGGAATCGAGCAAGGCGTCCCAGGCCCGCACCGGACGCAGGTTCGCGTACACCTCCAGCACCTTGCGCAATCCCAGCAGACCCCGCTCCGGACGCTGGTCCGGCGGAGCATTGTCGAACTCAGGCGATCCCACGGCGCCCAGCAGCGTCGCGTCCGCCTCGCGCGCCAGCTCGATCGTTTCCTCGGGAAGCGCCGAGCCGGTCTTGCGAATGGCGGCGCCCCCGATCAGCCCTTGCGCCACCTCCAGCTTGTGCCCGTGGCGGTGCGCCACGCGGGTGAGCACGCGAAGCGCCTCGCGCGTGACCTCCACTCCGATCCCGTCGCCGGGCAGCAGCAGAATTTTCAAGTCCATGAGGAGACTACGATTTTATGCCCGGGCGGCATGGGCGTGCGCCGTTACCTCGCGCAGTATGCTCGCGATATCCTCGTTGCGCACGCCTTTGGAGCGATCGGCCAGCGCCGTGAATCGCTCGTAGGCTTGCAGCAACTGGTCCTTGGTCAGGGTGAATCCCAGGTCCTCGGCTCGCTTCGCCAGCGCGTGCTTGCCGGAATGCTTGCCCAGGACCAGCCTGGTCTCCGGCACACCGACGGTCCGCGGATGCATGATCTCGTACGTCGTTCGTTCCTTCAGATACCCATCCTGATGGATGCCCGCTTCGTGCGCGAACGCATTTTCGCCCACGATCGCCTTGTTGGGTTGAGGCCCGAACTGAATCATCGACGCCAGCATGCGCGACGCCGGATACAACTGCTCGGTGACGATCTTGGTCTCATACGGAAGCTTGTCCTGGCGGACATGGAATGCCATCACCAGTTCCTCCAGCGATGCGTTGCCCGCCCGTTCGCCGATCCCGTTGATGGTGCACTCCACCTGCCGCGCGCCCGCCTCCACCGCGGCCAGCGAGTTCGCCACCGCCAGCCCGAGATCGTCATGGCAGTGAACGCTGATGGTGGCGCAGTCCCCCACCGCCTTCACCATCCGCCCGATCATCTGCGCGTACTCAAACGGCACCGAGTAGCCCGTTGTATCCGGCAGGTTCACCGTGCGCGCGCCGGCTGCCACCACCGCCCGGACCACCGCCTCCAGGTAATCCCAGTCCGTCCGCGTGGCGTCCTCCGCCGAGAATTCGACATCGTCGCAATACTGCCGCGCCAGCGTCACCGCGTCCACCGCTTCCTCCAGGATCTGCTCCCTCGTCTTCTTGAATTTGTACTTGAGGTGGATGTCGCTGGTGGCCAGAAACGTATGGATTCGTGGCCGCTTGGCCGGGCGCAGCGCTTCCGCGCAGCGATCGATATCCCCTTTTGTCGCCCGCGCCAGGCCGCAGACCTGCGCCCAGGGGTATTCCTTCGCGATCGCCATTACAGCCTCGAAGTCGCCCTCCGAGGCGATCGGAAAGCCCGCCTCCAGGATGTCCACGCCCAAATCGACCAGCTTGCGGGCGAGTTGGAGCTTCTCGGGCACCGTCATGCTGCACCCTGGCGATTGTTCGCCGTCTCTCAAGGTCGTATCGAAGATGTATACGCGGTTAACCATGGGGGTTTCTGGCGGGCTCACGACCCCGCTGGCCCATTATTCGCCTCCGAACTGGATTTGACAAATTTATAATCTTCTGTAATCTCATAAGTTCACAGCTTCTCATCAGGCTAACTATCGTGTAAGATAACTATTCGTTATCCGCCATGGAACTCTATCCCCTGCACGTCTTCCTCACAGTCACCACGGAAAAGAGCTTTTCGCGCGCCGCTGAGAAGCTGGGCCGCACGCAACCTGCTGTTTCTCTTGCAGTTCAACGCCTGGAAGGGGATTTGGGCGAGAAGTTGATCGACCGCTCCGGCAAGGAGCTTCTGCTCACCGACGCCGGCCGGGTGGTGATCGAGTTCGCGCGCCGCTTTGCGAATCTGCAGGACGAACTCGCCAACTCGCTGGCCGAGCTTCGCGACAACGCTGCCGGGCGGCTCGCCATCGGCGCCAACGAATCAACAACCCTATACCTTCTCAGTCACATACAAGCTTACCGCCGGCGCTACCCGAAGGTGAAGATCCAGATCCGGCGGAGCATGGCCAGCAAAATCCCGGCTCAACTCATCGATGGAGAACTGGAATTGGGCCTGCTCACCTACCATCCGGAGGACGACCGCCTTACCGCCCTCCGAATCTACACCGATCACATCGCCTTTGTCGTGTCCCCACAGCACCGCTTCGCGAATCGCTCGGAGGTCTCCATTAGCGAGCTCGGTATGGAGACCTTCATCGCCCATAACGTCGTTTCCCCCTACCGCGCGGCCGTGATCCGCGCCTTCACGCAAAGCCGCGTCCCGCTGCAGATGGAGGTCGAGATGCCTACCGTGGAGTCGATTCGAAAGATGGTTCAGCGCAACGAAGGTGTCGCGTTCCTGCCCAAAATATGTGTCGAACAGGAAGTCCAGCAGGGGCGCCTGTGCGAAGTTCATGTTCCTGAAGTACAGATGGAGCGGCCCATCCACCTGGTTTATCCGGCGCGGCGAGGTCTGAGTCACGCCGCCAAGGCGTTTCTGGACCTGGTTCATGCCTCTTGACATTTCTTCCTCCGCTTGGCACACTATACACATGAAACGCACGAATGTTGTGCTTGATGATGCGTTATTGGAGGAAGCAGTCCGGGTGTTGGGCGTGAAAACCTATTCCGCCGCCATCAATCAGGCCCTGGAAGAGACCATCCGCTTTCACAAGATCCGCCGGATTCCGGACCTGATCGGCAAGATCCACTGGGACGGCGACCTGAATGAGATGCGCGAGGACCGGCCTCGGCCCGGGGCGGACGCTAACCCGCCGGCATGATCCTGGTCGACACCTCCATCTGGATCGAGATCCTGCGAGGCCGAGTCGTTGTCACCGGCGATGACTGGCTTTCGTTAGTCACCTGTGGACCCGTGGTGCAGGAAGTGTTCCAGGGACTGCGGCCGGGGCCCTACAACGCCGCTTTTCAGGATTCGGTTCTGAACATGCCCCGGGTGGCTGATCCGCTTCCTCTGAACACGTTCCTGGAGGCGGCGGAGTTGTTCCGCTTCTGCCGCGCCAAGGGTTACACGGTCCGCTCTTCCACGGACTGCCTGATCGCCGCGATCGCGATCGCCCACAGGCTTCCGCTGTGGCACTGCGATCGCGACTTCGAGGCGATCGCCAAAGCCACCGCGCTCGAAATCCACAGCGCTAACTGAGGGCGCCTGGCGCCGCGGCTTTCTTCTCCAGATACGCTTTGCGGCTTTCCAGGATCACGCGTCTGGCTTCGGCCGGTCCTTCCCAACCGCTCGATTCCGTGGTGACTCCCTGTAGTTCCTTGTAGATCAGAAAGAAATGCTCGATCTCCCGCCGGACGTGCGGGAAGACCTGATCGATGGTGTGGATTTCCGCGTACCGGGGATCGCCTTTCGGCACCGCCAGAATCTTCTGGTCCGTCTCGCTGCGATCCGTCAGGTTCAGGACGCCGACGGGCCGCACCTCGTAGAGGCACCCGGTGAAGGTGGGAGCGTTGGTCAGCGCCAAAACGTCCATGGGATCGTTATCGCCGGCGAGCGTCCCCGGGATGAAGCCGTAGTCGCCCGGGTAGTGCATCGGCGAATACAATACCCGATCCAGCTTGAATACGTGCAGTTCCTTGTCGTACTCGTACTTGTTGGCGGTGCCCTTGGGGATCTCGACGATCAGCCGGACGATCTCCGGAATGTCCGCGCCCGGGTCCAGATCAAGCAGATTCACGGCCTAAGCGTACCACTCGGCCCAACCGGCCGTATAGTTTAGCTTTCCTCCCGGGGATCCAGGAGCGTTTCCTTGCGGCAGCACCAGCAGAGGCCGGGCGCCCAGGTCCGGATGTAGCACACGTCGCACCAGTAGCTGACGCGCAACCGCTTGCCGTCTCGATAGAGGAACAACGCCGGGATATGAATGGGCTCCACCTGAAACACTCCGGGAGCTGAGCGGCGACCCGCTACTTCGAAGTCCAGGCCGTCCAGGCGCGCGTCGCCCAACACCAACATCGTCTCGTCGTCGCCCGCCAGCGTGATCACGACTCCGCCGGGCAATTCCAGCTTCGCCCCCGCTCGCTTACGCCCCCGCAACGTCTGGAGTTCGGATGCGGCGAGAACTCGAAAGGCGAGCAGCGTGGAAAGGAGAGTCCGGCGGTCCATTTCCCTCCAGATTACTGCGAAATGCAGGCGAGTACATCGGCAAGTTTGCCGGCTTCGGGACATGCTTGCCGGCAGACCCAGCCGAAGACGCCGCTCAGCATCGTGACCAGCACCAGGGGAATCCAGGTGCGGCGCAGCACTCCCCCCATCCAGCCCTCGCGATCCATCCTTCGCGAGGTTTTCGCCAGCGATCCGGCTAGAATCACCGAGACGGCTGCCTCGGCCAGAATTTCCGGGGCGAGCCACACCAGATACACTCCCGCGCCGAAGATGGCCAGCATCAGCAGCGCGAGCACGGCCAGCACCAACGCGCCCTCGCCGTCGAAGTCCAGGTCGACATCAACGTCCGGCATCCAACTCCCGGAGTTGCCGGCAGTGGGGCCCGCCTCCCACATATCGCTGGCGCCGCCACCGCCCGATGCTCCGCCGCCCGGAACGAATGCGCGTGCGCCGGACTCCGCCGCCAGATCGACGGCCACATCGCTGAGTCCGTCCGCCGCGCTTCCGGGATTCCACGAGGGGCGCGCATGAACGTACCAGATCCACACTCGGATCATCCCCAGAAATGCGCCGAACGACAGCAATACCGCCAGGGGATAGCGGAACACCAGCGAATGAACGCCGGCGAGCAGCAGCACCTTGCTGGCAACTACTCCCGAGCCGATGGTGGCGGCCAGGATCAGGCCCATGTGGAACCGGAGGAAGTACCGCTGCACGATTCGCTGCTTCAGGCCGGAAGGTCCGGCCGGCGCGCGCGCAGGTGCTTTCGGCTTAGCCATCTCTGGGACAAATCAATCCTGGAAAAAGCAAAACAATTGCGTTAGTTTATATCAGGGACGCGAACCGTTGTGTCGCGTGCCGGGCCAAGGAGGCCACATGACGCTGCAGCGATTGACGTCGGCCGTTCTGCTCCTCGCCTTCACCCAATCTCTTCTCGCGGGGCTCGGAAACAAGGATGCGAAGTACGTGGGAGGCACCTGGAGTGTGAAGCAGGAAACGGAAGGGAAGTTCGAAGTTAGCGATCCGAAGGTAGCGAGGTTCGTCTCCAAGAAAGCGGACCGGGTGGAGATTCCGTACGACAAGATCACCTCGTTGGAATACGGCCAGAAGGCCGGACGCCGCATCGGCGCAACCATCGGATGGGGAGTGACCACGCTGGGCCTCGCGGCTCTGCCCATGCTGCTCTCGAAGAAGCGAAAGCACTACTTGTCCATCGGCTACCTCGGTGACGACGGCAAACCGCAAGGCGCGGTGCTGGAGCTCGGCAAGGATGTAACCCGGGCCACGGTGTTCACCCTGGAAACCAGGAGCGGCAAGCAGGTGGAGTACGAGTCTGAAGAGGCGCGCAAGCACATCGGAAACTGACTTCCCGGCACCGGCGCCGAAGCCGGCGGCCAGCGCGAAACCGTACCTGGGTCCTGCTATAGTGGAACTTCCCTCTATGAGTTCCGCCCCAGCCGAAATTGTCTGCGCCCATAGTCCCGACTCGGATGACGCGTACATGTTCTATGGACTCGCCACCCGGAAGATCCGCTCCAGTCTGGTGCAGTTCCGGCATGTGCTCGAGGACATTCAGACGCTCAACCGCAAGGCTCACGACGGCGCGTACGAGTTGACGGCGATCTCCTATCACGCTTATCCCTACGTCGCCGACAAATATCAGTTGATGGCCTCCGGGTCCAGTATCGGCGACGGCTACGGCCCCATGATCGTCTCCACTCGGACCATGGGACCCGACGAGCTCAAGGGCAAGAAGATCGCCATTCCGGGAAAGCTCACCACCGCCTACCTGGCGCTAAAGCTCTTCCAGCCCGACTTCGAGCCGGTGGAGATGCAGTTCGATCACATCCTGGACGCGCTGAAGGCCGGCGGCGCCGATGCCGGGCTCGTGATTCACGAGGCGCAGTTGACCCACAACAAGGCCGGCTTCCATACCGTGCTCGATCTGGGGAAGTGGTGGAAGCGGGAGTACGACCTTCCTCTTCCGCTGGGCGCCAACGCATTGCTCCGCTCCCTGCCGCGGGACATCAAGAGCGAGTGCTGCCGCCTGATGAAAGAGAGCATTCAATACGCTCTCGATCACCGCGAAGAGAGCTTGAACTACGCCTTGCAGTTCGCCCGCGACATGGAGCCCGCGCTCGCCGAGAAGTTCGTGGGCATGTACGTCAACCACTACACGGTGGACTGCGGCGAGGTGATCCCCAAGGCGGCGCAACTGCTGCTCGACAAGGGCTATGAAGCGGGCTTGATCCCGCACCGCGTCGAAGTGGAATTCGTGCGCTGAGCCGTCCCGCCGGGGCCTTCGCGCTACCCTGAACCCATGATCGAGCTGACCGGAGATCATCTCACCCCGGAACAGGTAATCCAGGTTGCGAAAGCGGGCGAGCCGGTCCGCATCGCCGCCAGCGCTCGCGAGCGCATGCTGGCCTCCCGCGCCGTCGTGGAGCGGCTCGCTTCGGGCGAGGACCCGGTCTACGCGGTCAACACTGGAGTCGGCTTGCTGGCCGACGTCCGCGTTTCTTCCGGAGATCTGGAGACCCTGCAGCGCAACGTGGTCCGCTCCCATGCAGCCGGCGTCGGCGCCCCCATGCCGGCGGCCGCGGTTCGCGCCATGATGCTGATCCGTGCCAACGTATTGTGCAAGGGCTACTCGGGAATACGGCCGGTGGTCGCCGACCGTCTGTGCGATCTTCTGAACCACGGGGTCACTCCCGTGGTCCCGGCGAGAGGTTCCGTGGGCGCATCCGGTGATCTCGCGCCGCTGGCGCACATGGCCCTGGTCCTCATCGGGGAGGGCGAGGCCTTCCACGGATCCCAGCGCGTTCCGGGCGCCGAGGCTCTCCGCAGGGCCGCGGTCGAGCCGCTGACCCTCGGCAGTAAGGAGGGAATCTCACTGCTGAACGGGACGCAAGCGATGCTCGCCTACGGGACGCTGGCCGTCGCCGATTGTGAACTGCTGGCGGACCACGCCGACATGATCTGCGCGATGTCGCTGGATGGGCTACGCGGGACGCCGCGGGCGTTCGATCCGCGTATCCACTCCATCCGTCCGCACCCCGGACAGAGGAAATCCGCGGAGAATCTGGCGCGATGGCTGGAAGGTTCCGAGATTCGGGAGTCCCACCTTTCCTGCCGCCGGGTGCAGGACGCCTACTCGTTGCGTTGCGCGCCGCAGGTCCACGGCGCGGTGCGGGACGTCGCCTCCGAGGCGCGGCGCGTATTCACCATCGAGTTGAACTCGGTTACCGACAACCCCCTGGTAATCGAGGGCGAGATTTTTTCGGGCGGCAACTTTCATGGCCAGCCCCTCGCCTTTGCTCTCGACTCTCTATGCACCGCGCTGGCGGCGCTGGCAGGCATTTCGGAGCGGCGTATCGACCGGCTGGTGAATCCCGCCCTGAATGAAGAGTTGCCGCCGTTTCTGGCAAACCATCCCGGTCTGGAGTCCGGTTTCATGATGATTCAGGTGACCGCCGCGGCGCTGGTGGCCGAGCTGCGCGTGCTCGCTACGCCGGCCTCGCCGGGCTCGATCACCACTTCGGGGAACAAGGAGGATTTCGTCAGCATGGGCATGACGTCAGCCCTGAAGCTGGAACAGGCCGTGGACCTGACCCGCTCGGTGCTCGCGATCGAGCTGTTGACGGCGGCCCGCGCCCTGGACCTGCTGGCGCCCTTGCGATCCAGCCCGGCAATTGAGGCGCGGCGCGGGCAACTGCGCGGTGTCTGCCCGCCTTGGAGCGGAGATCAGCCGTTCTCGGAGCAGATTACGAATGCCGCCAAACTTTTGATGTAGCTACTTGCTTGAGGTGGGCTCCACGGGCGCTTTCGCGGTATCGAAATGGCGTCCCCCGCGCTCCAGCCGCTTTGCCACGGCTGCGTCTTCCGCCGAGCCTGCCTCATCTCCCAGTGCTTTCTTGGCGCGTGCCCGCCCGCGATACGGAGCAGGCCATTGCGGATTCATGTCCACAACCGTGTTCCAATCGGCCAGCGCCTTCTGGTTGTCGCCGGTGGATTCGTAAAGGAGGGCTCGCTCGGCGTACAGTTCCGTGGACGGCTGCAACTCGATGGCTTTCTCAAAGTCGGACAAAGCTTCGGGATCGCGATTCAGTTTGCGGTAAGCCGCGCCGCGGCGCGTGTAGGCGCTGGCTACCCGGTCATCCAATGCGATCGCCGCGGTGAAGTCCTTTACCGCGCCTTCATAGTCGTTGATTTCGAGCTTGGCCTCCCCCCGCAGCAGGAGCGCTTCCTTGTTCGAGGCGTCCTCGGAGATGGTTCGATCCAGGGCGGCGATCGCGGCCGCGTAGGAACCAGGCCGCATCAGCTTCTTGGCCTCCTCGAACGATTGCTTGGCTTCCTGCTTGTTCTGTGACAGGTACCAGCCGATTCCGGCAATCCCGCCGCCCAATGCCAGCATCGCGGCGCCGATCATGACAATGCGGATCATGGTCTGGCGCGCCTGCACCCTTTCCGGATTGATGCCCTTGGTGGAATGCGGCGCGGCCGGCTTGTTGCCCTTCGGTGTCATATTGCAGTATTCCCTTTACGCAGGTATTATAGCCGTCCCTTGCTGTCACGGCCCGCGCGGGAGCGAGATCGCGGACTTGCTCCCCTCCCGCACTCGATATATGCGGGAACGGCCGAACTGGTAAATCAGTTCCAGATCCGGATCTTGCGCCCACGCTTTCTCGATTGCCGCCCGGTCCAAGTCCGCGAAGTCGCGGCTGAAGTCCGCCTCCGAGTAGTAGACATAGGACAGGCCCTGGGCGCGGGCGAATCTCGAGATTTCCTCAAACAGCCGCTGCTGGCCAGGCGTATCAGACCGGTACCAGTAAATGGGTGGAATCCGCATGGATACCGCCTTGTGGCCGGTGGCGAGGTGGAGCAGCGGGTCGGCGAATCCGGCGACCCCCGCGGTCGCGGGCGTGTTCTCCCGCAGCCACTCCCAGGCCATATCCCTATCCCGGTTCAGCGCCCGGACCTCGGCCGTCTCCGCCGGCCAGGCGAACGCGATCACGAAGAATTGCAGCGCGAAGGAGGCTGCCGCCAGCGCCGCGGACCCGAACTGCATCCCCCGCGCAAGCGCGCGTTGTGCAGGGTCACGGTGCGACCGTGCTTTCCGGAGCATCGCCGCGAAGTGGTCCGCTTCCGCCAGCAGGCCAGCGAAGAACAGCGGCAGCATCGGAAACACGAACCGCTCGTTCGGAGGGAAATTCCAGATCCAGAGCATCGCCGACGTGGCCAGCGCGAACAACGAATAGTTGCGCAGTTCCACGCCGGAGCGCAGCAGGCGGATCAACCCGATCAGGCCGCCGACCGCGATGGTTTGCGAGAAGATCTTCAGGAAGAAAGAAGGGTAGATTTTCGGCGCCACCAGAGCGCCCAGGGCGGACAACCACTCGTCTGCATTTCGCCACAGCATCAGAGGCAGGTTTTTCCCGCTCTCAAATGTGAGCCAGTAGTAGGCCGTGTAGTTGGCGTAGTAGAGCGAGACGATATCCGTGGCGGCGGTCATGTGCGCACGCGTCCACAGGCTCCAGCCGGCGAGGAAAGGAACCAGGACGCACGCGAAGACGGCCGCCCCCCGGCGGTCCCGCCGGAGCAACAGGTAGGCCGGGGTGGTGAACAGCAGCACCAGCCCCGCGGTACGCGTTAGAAACGCCAGCCCCGCCAGCACTCCGGCCAGCGCCGCCCAGCGGATGGACCCGCTGCCCGGCGAACGCTCGCTCAGCAGCAGGGCGGCCAGCACCAGGCACAGGAAGGGCAGTTCGGAGAGCAATGTGACGCTCATGTACAGCACATAGGGATTGCAGGCGATGACTCCGAGCAGCAGCAGCCTCCGTTTCTCCGGGATGCCGGCGCGCTCGAACACCTTCCAGAGCAGCCAGAACAGCAGCGGGAGAAAGGCAAGCTGGAGGAATAGCGCTATGGAAAGACTCTCCGGCAGCGCCGGACGAATCAGCCAGGCGATTGCCAGGTACAAGGGGTAAAGAGGCGGGTAGCGCGTCTGATAAGGCGTGCTGGGAAGGTTCTCAATTCGATACTCACCTCTCGACAAGCTTCGCGCCGAGGAGAAGTACACCGAATCGTCATGGATGAGGCCGAAATGGGGAAGGCCCTGGTGCTGGTAGGCCAGCCAACCAGCGGGGAGTAGAATAGCCATCCCGAACAGGGGGTAGTAGATGCGCTTGTCTAACGCCATCAATCACTTAATCGGCACATCGGGCGGCCGGGCATAGAGGGACCCGGAGTAGTCCTAGCAACGGAAAAGTTCCAATAAAATCAGTCACCTGAGGAGTTTTGAACCCCCACCTTAAGTGGATATGCTGATTCTTTCCAAATCCAGCCGGTGATAACTTTCTTACAGCGACACAGTGTGATCGCAATAGGGAGAGGAGAAGACACTCAATGATGAATCTGGTTTGGAAGCTTCGTATCTGGAAGGACACCCGCGGTCAGGACCTCATCGAATATGCTTTGATGGCTGGTTTCGTGGCCGTTGCCGCCGGCGCGATCATGCCGGGCGTTGCCACATCGATCTCGACGATTTTCTCGAAGGTCGCTTCGGTGATGAGCGCGGCCGCGACTGCTGGTTCCTAAACCTTCCGTTTCAATGGGTTTTTGCGGCGGGCTTGCCGGGTACGTCCCCGGCAGCCCGCCGTTGTTCTTTTTCGTTGAACCAGGCGTTCAGGGTTGCACTGCCGCGATCACGGCCACCGCGGCCGTCGCGTCTATCGACGGAAGTCCTTCAAACAAAAGAACCGTACTCGCCGGAGGGTTAGCGGAATTGTAGTAATCGAACCGGATGCTCCGGATCCGGTCCCGCACCGAGGCGGCCAGCGGGTAAGTGTTCGACATAACTACATCCCTGAAGCTCCCGCCCTGTGATTCCAACGCTTTACGAAGGCGGTCGAAGCCCAGCCGCAGATCCTTCTCGCCGGCGCCGAACATCATCTGGGTCCCGGTCAGGATTACCTTGGGCGCGTTCACGAGAGCGTATTGCGAAAAAAGCGGGCTCGCGCCAGGGTTTACCAACTCGACAGGCTTGCCCGGAGGTTTTTCCAGCCTGCCGACGGCTTCGCACTCGCAGATGGGCTCCAGGGGCAACCGCTGCAACTGCACAAAGGTGGCGTCCGCCGGCCCGAAAGAGGCGGCAACAGCGCCGCGGGCGGCATCGTAGAAGTCCAAAGAGCTGAGAAAACAGGTCACGCGGACGACGGTAGCGCCGGAATCCGCGACGTTGCGGGACAGTCTGTCCACGCTTTCCCCGGGGGTCGGGGCCGCCCTCCCGGAAAAGAAAACGACACCCGCGGGATTCACCGGCTTCCGGGCCGCGGAAACCGATTCCAGGGCGATCTGCGCTCCCTCGATCGGCAGGGCCCCCACCTGAACGATGCTGAGCGCGGGCGGAGATAGTTTGCGGCGGGAGAACTCCTCGGACACGATGGTGGTCACGCGGCGGAGATCGCCGGTTCCGGCAACGAAGGCGCGCAGCTTGATAATCGTGGCGCCGCGATTCTTCCGAAACAGGTCATCCAACGCATCGCGGGTCTGCCGCGAAAGCAATCCCTTACCGGAAAGCGCGGCGGCGTGGAATTCCAGTCTGCTGGTCTCCGCCGAAACCGCGATGGGAGGATCGGGCAGGGCTGGCAGCGTCTGCGTGATCTCTTCTTCCGACTTCTTCTTCTTGCGCTGCGCCGGAAGCAGATCCACCGCGAGCGCGGCGGCGACTGCCAGCAGAATCAGTCTTCTCACGAGAATAATCTACCACCGCCGGCGGCGTGTACAAGTGGCGCTCGCGAGCTAACGCTTCACGGCGATCACTTCGAGGTATTCGCTCGGCGCACACCATAAGCCGTTCTCCGAGCGGTTGAAGCGGATCGCGACCTCGGTTAGGTCAGCCAGGAAGCGCTCGCGCCGTTCTTCGGGAATGCGTTCGAACGTCGTTTGGGTGGGACCGTAGTGATCGCGCATGAACTCGACGAAGGCGCGCGGGTTCTGGTCGCGGAAGGCGAACTCGCGCGATGCGATCGAGATTTGCCGGGAGTAGCGTCCCAGGCGCTCCTCAATCACGGGCCGATCGCCCCATTCGAGCGGCGAATGCGCGCCGGGCGGAGCGGGGACGTATTGCCGGTGGACGCCCAGAAATCCGCCGATGAAACTGGCGCGGGTCCAATTGGCCATCACCACCCGGCCGCCGGGTTTCAGGACGCGCATCATTTCCGCCGCGGTCTTCTCGGGGTCTGGAGCGAAAATCGCGCCAAAGCTGCTGGTGAGCACGTCGAAGGAGCCGTTGGCGAAGGGCAGGTCCTGCGCGTCGCCCAACTGAAAGCTGACCGGAAGCCGCTCAGCCAGCGCCCGTTCCCGAGCACGATCCAGCAACGCCTGGACGATGTCGACTCCGGTGACGATGGCGTGGCGGCGGGCGGCCGCCAGCGCGGTGTTGCCGCTGCCGGTGCCCACGTCCAGGACGCGCTCACCGGGGAGGACCGCGGCGGATTCGACAAGGGTCTCGCCGACCACAACCATCGTGGCGGCAACGGCCGAAAAATCGCCGGCCGCCCAAGTCTGTTCATTAGTCATGTGCTGATCTCCAAAAATAGGAATAGGAATCTCGCCGGTGGTATCCCCAAAGGGGTCTGCGGCGGCTGCCGGAGGTTGCCTGTAGACAGGCCAAGTCCCGCGCCGGAACTCCGCACGGTCGGCCAGCCGGTCCATCCAGGCAACCATGCGATCGGAATCGAAGAAGTCTCCACCACTCACCTGCATTTGCTGATTGTGGCAGTTGGACGGGCTGGGGGATAAGGGTACCACCGTCGCTTTCACGGTGAAAGTCCATTGTTATCAATTGTGTTAAAGCAACGGCGGAAGTCGGTTATCGTGGCGCCGCGAATCGTTTCCAGCCGCTTGGGCAGCCTGTTCACGGTGGCAGAGGCAAGCTAAAATAGGTGTTTTCGTGCCTCATGGTAATCCTAACCCGGAGGAAGTGCAACGCGCCCTGAACCGGCTGCTGGAAAGCGAAACCCTAGGCCGGTCGGAGCGGCTGTGCCGTTTCCTGGCCTTTGTGGTCGATCGTAGCGTGGCTGGAGGGGCCGACGAGCTGAAGGAATACTCCATCGGGGTGGAGGTATTCGACAAAGGGCCGGACTTCGATCCGCGGCTCGACTCCGCCGTTCGAGTCGACGCCCGGAGGTTGAGAGCCAAGCTCGCGCAGTACTACGCCTCCGAAGGATCTACTGACCCAGTCCGGATCGACCTTCCCAAAGGGGGGTACGTTCCGGTGTTCCGTTTTGCCGGGGCCGGCGACCCGCCGGCGGCGGTCGAGGATGAGTCGGACCCGGCGCGTGAGTTTGCGCCAAACGTTCAGCCGTCGCGACCGCGCGACCGGATCACTCGCCGGGCACACATGACGGCGGCCGCGGGGCTGATGGCGGCCCTGGCGTTGTTCCTGGTCTGGCAGTGGCGTAAGGATCGCGGTGTTCCGAGTGTCGCGTACGTGCGATCCGTCGTGGTGTTGCCCTTCGTGAACCTCACCGGCAATGCGGCGTATGATCCGCTCTCCGACGGCCTGACGGACGAGCTGACGAACCGGCTGGCGCGGATCGACGGCCTGAAGGTTATCTCGCGATCTTCGGCGTTCGCGTACAAGGGCAAGCCGGTCGATGTCCGCAAAGTCGCGGCCGAGTTGCAAGCCGATTCGGCGTTGGAAGGGAGTCTGCGCGAGGGCGGACAGAATCTGCGGATTTCGGTGCAGCTTACGCGGGCGGCGGATGGCTCGCATGCCTGGAGCGAATCGTTCGATCTTCCGAAAGGCGATCCGCTGGGCGTCGAAGCGCATATTGGGGACACGATCGAGCTTCGGCTGGCGTCTCACCTGCCCCCCGATTCCGGGTTCCGGCCAGCCCTAAACGAACAGGAACAACGGATCGGCAACCTGGTGGTGCAGGCTAATCACCTGATGCAGCGCCGTTCGGAAGCGAGCTTGAAGAACGCCATCGAATACTCCCGGCAGGCAATCCAGTTCAAGCCCGACTACGCGCAGGCCTTCGCGGTCCTGGCGGACGCCTATCTGGGCTACGCGGACTTCCGCCCGCGGGAGGAAACCGCCGCGCTGCTGGAACAGGCGCGGCAAAGCGCGCGCAAGGCGACGGAACTGAACCCCAACCTGGCCGGCCCATACGGTACGCTGGGAACCATTGCCGTCGACTACGAGTGGAAGTGGCGGGAAGCGGAAGAGATGTTCGGCCGCGCGCTGGCGCTGAACCGCAATCACCCGTTTGTCCGCGCCCGGTATTCGCGCCTGCTCTCGCTCCAGGGACGGCACGACGAGGCCATTCAGGAAGCGAAGCTCGCCGACATGCTGTCGCCGGTGAGCACGGTGATCGCCGGGGCCCTGGGCCAGAGCCTGTATTACGCCCGCCGCTATGACGAAGCGCTGGCGCAGTTTAGAAAGTCGTTGGTGCTCGATCCGTCGTATGATTCCGGGCGGCGAAGCGCGGCGCGGACCCTGGCGATGCTGGGGCGCTACCCCGAAGCGTGGAGGGAGGCCGAAGCGCTGCAGCCGGTGAGCGCTTCCGCGGAATATGCGGCGCTCCGCGTTTGGATGCTGGCGAAGGAAGGCAGGATCGCGGAGGCGAAGGCGCTTGCGAGCCAAGCGGCAAAGGCGAGCTCGATTTCGGCGGCGGGCGCCATGGCGGCGGTGGGAGACAGGGAACAGGCATTCCGCGTGTTGCATAAAGCGGTAGCGGCGCGAGACGGCAACGTCGTTTACCTGAAAGTGACCCCCGTCCTCGATCCGCTGCGCGGCGATCCGCGCTTCGAGGCGTTATGCGCCAAGGTCGGTCTTAAGGGGTGCCGGATTTGAGCCTCAGTCCGCGACCTCCCAGTCGGGAGAGGCGCGGGTGAGATTCGGATTGTAGTAAGGATCGTGGCTCAGGAACGTGGGCCAGCGCGCGCGGAAGGCGGCGATCTCGCGGGGGTGCGCGTGCGCCAGCGCGAGCGGCTTCGAGTACGCCTCATGGTGAAACAGCGCGGCCCGCGGCGTATACACGATCCGCTGCCCGTGCTCCAGGACGCGCAGGCAGTAATCGACGTCGTTATATGCGACTGGAAAGCGTTTCTGGTCGAATCCGCCCAGGCGCAGGAACAGGTCGCGAGGCGTCAGCAGGCAGGCCCCGGTCACCGCCGCGACGTTGCGCACGCTTTCGGCGGGATTCCAGGGGCGGAGATCGAGATCATCGGGTTCGCAGCGCGCGAATGCGTTCACGCAGGCGCCGCAAACGCCGACGGTGATGCCCGCATGCTGCAGCAGCCCGCCGGGGTAGAGCAGTTTCGCCCCCGCGGCGCCGACGCCTGGCCGCGTAACCTGCAGCACGAGTTCGCGGAGCCAGCCCTCCCGCGCGCCCTCCACGTCATCGTTCAGGAACAGAAGCAGCGGGGCCGAGGAATGGCGAGCGGCGGCGTTGTTCATCGCGGCGAAGTCGAAGGGGCGGCGCCGCCAGTCGAAACGCGCCGCGCCATGATGGGAAAGCATCGCGGCGAGGTCCCCGGTCCGGGAGTTATCGATGACGGTGATCTCGAAGTTCGGGTATCCGGCGGTGGCGCGCAACGCCTTCAGATTTCGCTGGAGGATGTCCAGCCGGCCGCCTGAGGAAATCAGGATCTGGACCGCGGGCGCGGCGCCAGGCGGCGCCTGCGGTTGCGGGGTCAACCGGAATGGGCTGGTGCGGTGGGCCAGGACTTCGGGCAGGTGATGGGCCTGAATGCCGCGCGCCAGCAATGCGCGCAATGGATCGGCATCGCCGGGGAGCAACGAATCGCGAACCGCGAGCAGGCCGGGCATCGCGGGAAACTGATCGAAGAGTTCAGGCGACCAATCGGGCAGGAACAGAGGCCGGGTGCGTTCGCCGGAGGGAGTGAGGTGGTCGGCGTCGGAGTACACGGCGGCGGCGTCCGGGTGGCGATGGGCGAAGGCGGTGAGCCGGGAAAGCGCCGCGGGATGCAGCCGGGTTCCCGGATCGAGGAGGATCGTCCAGCCGGGCGGAGGGGGCGCGGCGGTGGAATCCAGCGGATGGCGAACGATCCAGCGCTGGTATCGGGCAGGGCCGGACTGCGCGCGGGTGAGGAGGAAAGAGCGGGAGAGGGATTGAAGGAGCCGTCCGCCCGCATAAATTTCCGCTCGAACCCAGTGCGTTCCGTCCGATAAGCCTTCCAAAGGAAGGCGGCCGGCCCATCCGCACGATTCCGCGCCGGGTTGATGAGGGAAGCGGAGGGCGGCGTCGGGGCGGGGGAGGCCGAGGCGGCACTGGATCGAGGGCAGACTGTTGATGGAAATCGTAATGCGATCCGGCGCTGGGGAGTGCGTGGCCCAGCCGCGCACGGTCAGGCTGGGGGGGGCAGCCGGGTGGGGGAGAGGATCGATGCCGAAGGGCAGACGGGACTGGCGGCGGCGCACCAGCCGGGAGGCGGCGGATCGAAGCCAGCGGAGAGGATGCGGGCGGTCAGGCATGAGGGGGGACGGAATGGATGGCCATAGCCTCAGAATAAAGCAAGCCCGGTTGCGGCATCTGCTAGACTCGTGGATCGGGCAGCGGCGCGGTCGTGCGCGGATGTCCGTTCCCTCGAGCTGCCGGCCGGGGATGCGGGTTCGATGACTGCTCCGAATTCCAAATCGCCGGGCGCCGTGGTCCGCCATGCAAATGTCGCGCTGGCGCGCCGGGTGTCGGCGGGACTGTGGACCCATCTGGTTTTTCTGCTGATCGTTGGATCCGCGACGGAATACCGGACGGCGCACCAGGATGGGTTCACTTTGCATGCCGCCGTGGTGAGCGCATCGGTACTGATGAGATGCTACCTGGTTTGCAGCGTCCGCAGCGCTTCGAATCCTGAGCTTTGGCGGCGGCTGTTGCATCTGGCCATCGGCATCACCGCGCTTTCCTGGGGCGTTTTCGGAGCGATGACTACAGTTCGCTTCGGCTACGAAAGTTTCACAACGCTGCTGGTTTTGTTGCTGATCGTGGGCTCGTGCAGCGCTTTCGCGGGAGCCGGCGCCCCATCCTATCTAATCGTGCGCACGTATTCGCTGAGCATGATAGGCCCGGTCATCGCGACGCAAGCCGGTGACGGAACGCTGCGGCCGCTGCTCTGCGCGCTGGTGGAGACCATTGTCCTGGTTTACATCCTGATACAGAGCCGGAACAGCTCCGAGCAGTACTGGAGCAGCTTCCAAGATCGCGAGCTGCTGCGCGTTCGCGCCGAGGAGCTGGAAAAAGCGAAGATCGCCGCCGAGGCTGCCAACCGCGCCAAGAGCGAGTTCCTGGCCAACATCAGCCACGAACTGCGCACGCCGATGAACGGCGTAATCGGCATGACCAGCCTGGTGCTGGAAACGCCGCTGTCCGCGGAACAGCGGGATTACGTGGAGACCGCACGGGGTTCCGCCGATACGCTGCTGGAGCTGCTGAACCAGTTGCTGGATCTCTCCAAGATCGAGGCCGGCAAACTGGAGCCGGAGGACGCACCGTTCCAGATCCGCGAACTGGTGGAAGCGGTCGCCAAGACGTTCCAGGTTGCGGCGAGTCGCAAGGGCGTATTCCTGGAGTGGAGCGTCGCGCCTGAGGTGGTTGATTCCCTCAGCGGAGACGCGCTGCGCGTCCGCCAGGTGCTGACGAACCTGGTGAGCAACGCCATCAAGTTCACCGAGCAAGGTTCGGTGTCGATCGAAGTGACCGCTCTGTTCGACAATCCGCCGGATTACGGCGTGCAGTTCGCGGTCCGCGACACGGGGATCGGTATTCCCAAGGACAAGCAGGAAACCGTGTTCCGCCCCTTTGAGCAGGCCGACGGATCCACGACGCGGCGCTACGGCGGCACCGGCCTGGGGCTGACGATCTCCTCCCGCCTTGCCACGCTGCTCGGCGGACGTTTGTGGCTACAGAGCGAACCTGGAGTAGGCAGCGTGTTCTACTTCACCGCGCGCCTGACGCGCCGCGCGGGGCAGCCAGAGCCGGCACGCAGCATGGCGCGCGCTCCGCGCCCCGCCGCGGGCAAGCGCGTCCTGCTCGCCGAGGATAATCTGGTGAATCGCAGGCTGGCGACGGTGCTGCTTACCAAGTGGGGCAACGAAGTGATCTGCGCGCTCGACGGCCGCGAGGCCGTCGAAATCTCCGGCCGCGAGAAATTCGATCTGATCCTGATGGACCTGCAGATGCCCGGGATGAGCGGCATTGAAGCCACGCGCAAGATCCGCGAGCGCGAGCGCGGCAGCGGAAGGCATATCCGCATCGTGGCGATGACCGCCAGCGCGATGGAAGAAGACCGCCGCCGCTGCCTGGAATCGGGAATGGACGACTACATTTCCAAACCGTTCGAATCCGCCGAATTGCGCCGGGTTGTCGAGGCTTCGGGCGAACATCGCCTGCTCAACGCAAGCTGAGCCCGCCGTCCACGGCCAGAATCTGCCCGGTAACGAAGTTGGTGGCGCTCAAGAAATATGACACCGCCTCCGCGATCTCCGCCGCTTCTCCGGCGCGCCGCGCGGGCGTCGCCTGAATCAGCGCGCGGATTCGCGGATCGTTATTCTCCTCAAAAGGAATGACTCCAGGCGCCACCGAGTTCACCGTGATCGAGGGCGCGAGAGCTTTCGCCAGCGCCTTGGTCATCATGATCACGCCCGCCTTCGAAGCGCAATAGTGAACGTGCTCCTCCCACGGCCGGATGCCGCCCAGGGAACTGATGTTCACGATCCGCCCGCCTCCGCTGGCTTTCATCCGCTTCGCCGCCTGCTGGCAGCAGAAGAACACGGCCTTCAGATTAACGCGGTGAATGAAATCCCAATCGGCTTCGGTGACTTCGAGCGGATCAAACCGCGTGAAGCGCGCGGCGTTGTTCACCAGCCCGTCGATCCTGCCGAAGTGCTCCTCCACGCGGCGGAATAAGTCTTCGATTTCCGGGATGCTTTCCAGATTCGCGGCGAAGGTGGGGGCATTGCCGCATTCCGCCGCGGTCTGCTCGGCTTCCTGGCGCGACGAGGAGTAATGAATGGCCACCCGCGCCCCCTCGCCAGCCAGGTGCATTGCGATTCCGCGGCCGATCCGCCGGGCCGCGCCCGTCACCACGATCACTTTGCCGGAGAGACTCATGGTGACATTGTGCGACAACGGTTCGCGGTCATGCGAGCCGGTCGGCGAGGAAGACGCCGCCCAGCACCAGCGCTCCGCCGGCAAAGAACGAGCCGGTCAGCGGTTCCTGGATCAGCGGGACCGCCAGCAGCGTGGCGAGAAAAGGCTGCAGATAGGAGAACTGCGACACACGCGACGGCGGAATCCTGCTTACGGCGTGGGCGAAGATCAGGTACGAGAGCACCGAGGGAAAGACGGCGAGGAACACGACGCTGGTCCAGCCCGTGGCGCTGACGCCGCGCATGTCGAAGCCGGAGGACTGCGCCGCGCCGATCGGGATCAGCACCACTGCCGATACCGCGTAGTAGAACGTATTCACGGTGACGGGACCGAGGCGCTTGCTGACCGCGCGGCTGAGCACGCTGAAACTGGCGAACATCACGATGGAGGCGAAGACAAGGAAATCGCCGAGCAGCGTCGCCCCGGTTTGCGGCGCGGGAAGAACCTGCAGCACCACTACGCCGGCGATCGCCATCGCCAGACCGATGAGGCGCGCCGGCTTGAAGCGCTCATAGCCCTTGGCCACCGAACCGATCCATACCATCACCGGGCTGGTGGCAATAATCAAGGACGCGTGTCCCACGCTGGTGCGGTTCAATCCCATCACGAAAAGAAGCTGATTGAAAGCCACGCCGAGCATCGCCAGCAGGCCCAGCATCGGGATGTCGGCACGCGTCCAATCCGGCGCCGCGGGGTTGCGCCGCCTCCACCACAGGTATACGGGCAGCATGAATACGGCCGCCATGGAGATGCGGATCGCCGGCAGCACCAGCGGCGGAATCTCGCGGAGCGCCAACTTGCCCACGGGGAAGCTGGCGGCCCAGAAGGTGACCATGCACAGGATCAGCAGGTAGAGCCGGAGCCGGCTCTGGTTGTTCAACTCAGGGTTTCCTCGCGCACGGTCACCTGCTTCAGGAATGCGTGGTCAATGTCGAAGCCGAATCCGGGGCCGTCCGGAACGGCGATGGTGCCGCGCGGCGAGACTTCGACAGCGGGCGAAACGACGTCGCGAGTCCAATAGCGCTTGGACGCGGAAACGTCGCCGGGAAGCACGAAGTTGGGTAGCGTGGACATCGCGATGTTGTGGGCGCGTCCAATGCCGGATTCGAGCATGCCGCCGCACCAGACCGGAATTCCGCCTTTTTGGGCGAGATCGTGCACCTTCTTCGCTTCGGCGAACCCGGCCACGCGGCCAAGCTTGATGTTGATGATGCCACACGCCTTCAGCCGGATGGCCTGCTCGGCCTGATGGGCCGTCTTGATGCACTCATCGAGACAGATCGGCGTCCGCAGCCTGGCCTGCAGCTCGACGTGATCGATGATCTCATCCCAGGCGAGAGGCTGCTCGATCATCATCAGGTCAAATTCGTCCAAAGCCCGCAGGCGATCGGCGTCCGCGAGGGTGTAGGCGGAGTTGGCGTCGGCCATCAGGCGGATTTTTGGGAAGTTCCTGCGGATCTCCCGGATCACGTCGACATCCCAGCCGGGCTTGATCTTCACTTTGATGCGCTGGTATCCGGCGTTCACCTCCGTTTCGATCTTGCGGATCAGGTCGGCCACCGTGTCCTGGATGCCGATGGAGACTCCGCAGGCGATCTCCTGATGGACGCCGCCGCCGATTTGCTTCCAGAGCGGGACCTTATTGAGACGTGCTTCCAGGTCCCAGCAGGCGACTTCGAGTCCGCCCCGGGCCATCTTGTGGCCGCGGATGTGCGACGTTCGCGCG
The DNA here is from genome assembly GCA_019748195.1 of Bryobacteraceae bacterium. Taxonomy (GTDB): domain Bacteria; phylum Acidobacteriota; class Terriglobia; order Bryobacterales; family Bryobacteraceae; genus JAIEPW01. Next base: position 835 of record JAIEPW010000039.1, on the reverse strand, counting down.
GCGACGCTGGAGGCGGAGTCAAAGGGGTGCTTGAGCACGCGCGGCGCCACGTAATCCCTCAGGATGAGCCACGCCGATTCATACCATTCTTCGTTGTAGAACGGATTTTCGCCGGCGGTGACTTCGCCCCAGCCGGAAACATCGCCGGCGGAGACCTCCACCAGCACGATGTCGCGCTCATAAGTCCGCCCGAAGCTCGTCTCGAAGAAGCTGACGAGGGGCATGCGGATTTGCCGCAAGACGATTTTCTCTAGTTGGAATCCCATGGTCCGAGTAGGTACGTGCCGGCGTCGCCGGATCTTTCGAATCCGATGACCGCCAGGCCGCGGTTTAAGTGTTCCTGAAACTGATCGCTGACGCCTTTTTGGATTTCGCGGGCGCGTGCGGGGTCAGCATGGCGAAGGTGTTCGATTTCCACGGGGACGCGGATGCGGGCTTCAATGGGGCCGCGCTGGTAAGGATGGCCGCTGGTGATGGCGGTGGCGCGCGGGCCGCCGAGCCACCATTCGGCGACGCAGCGGTCGGTGGGCAGCGCGCCGTGCAGGAAGCTGGAAGAACCGGAGCCGTAGACGTTCGGATTGAAGCGGCGCACAACGCATCCCAGGCGCTCCATGTTGAAGTATGCGTTCTTGATCTCGAGCGGATCGAAGGTCCATTCCATCAGCGTCAGGCCGCGGGAGAGAGCTTCCTCGCGCTGCGCGAGCTTCAGGATGCGGCCCACTCCGGCATTGCGATATTCCTTCACGACGCCGAGCATTTGCGAGTGCAGGTAGGGCATGTTGCCGGCCGGTTTCATGGCCGGGAAGGCGAGGCAGAAGCCGGCCATGCGGTCGCC
>JAIEPW010000091.1 GCA_019748195.1 Bryobacteraceae bacterium | reverse complement strand
CCCGGCAAGACCACCAACGCCGACGTGGTGTGGTGGCTGCGCCAGCAGACCTTGAACCTCGGCTTCGGGACCTGGTTCCAGCCGAGCGTTCGCGTTCAGAAGCCCTCCAAGGCCGACGTCAATATCCTTGCCGAGGACGAACCCGTAGTGATCGAGCGCGGTGACGTGCTGCACGTCGACTACGGCCTCACCGCCATGCGCCTGGCCACCGACACGCAGCATATGGGATACGTCTTGAAGGCCGGCGAAACCGAGCCGCCCCCTGGAATCGTCAAAGCGCTGCGGAATGCGCAGCGCATGCAGGAGATCCTGATGTCTAAAATGCGCCCCGGGATCTCCGGCAATCAGGTTTTATTCGACGCGCTGGCGCAGATGCGCTCGGAAGGCATCAACGGGACGTTCTACACGCACCCGATCGGGGATCACGGCCATGGCGCCGGACCGCTCATCGGCCTGTGGGATCGCCAGGAAGGAGTTCCGGGACGCGGCGATGTGCTGCTGCTGCCCAACTCCTGGTTCTCCATCGAGCTCGCGGCCCGCACCAAGGTTCCCGAGATGGGCGGACAGGAGTTGTTCGTCGGCATGGAAGAGGACGCGGTGCTCGATGAAAGCGGCCGCATGAACTGGATCCTGAAACGCCAGGAGCGGTTCCATCTGGTGCGTTGATCCCGGCGTCGATTGGTAAACTGAAAAGAGCACCCACGCCATGTTCAAAACCCTCTTCGGTTCGGAGACGCCCGAGCCTTCTCTACTCGACCGGCTCAAATCGGGCATTCAAAAGACCCGCACCGGCCTGGTGGAGAAGCTGGAGGACGTGTTCCAGGGCCGCAAGGAAATCGACGCGGACGTTTTGGATGAGCTGGAGTACGCTCTGCTCAGCGCGGACATCGGCGTCAAGACCACGCAGGAGATCCTGGAGCGGGCACGCCAGCGCGTGGATCGCCACATGCTCGGGGACGCTTCCGAGCTGAAGCAGTTGATCCGGGAGCACGTGGTGGAGGTCCTGCAAGCCACCGAGCGGCCGCTGCCTCAGGTCAGCCAGCCGCCCGCCGTGGTGATGGTGGTGGGGGTGAACGGCGCGGGCAAGACCACCACCATCGGCAAGCTCGCGCAACGCTTCCGCAACGAAGGCCGCTCCGTTCTGTTGTGCGCCGCTGATACCTTCCGCGCCGCGGCCATCGAGCAGCTCGAAGTGTGGGGGGAGCGCACGCAAACGGACGTGATCCGGCAGCAGGCAGGCTCCGACCCGAGCGCGGTGCTGTTCGACGCGCTGCAAGCCGCGAAAGCTCGCAAAGTAGATTATGTGATCGTCGACACCGCGGGCCGCCTGCACACCAAAACCAATCTGATGGCGGAGTTGGAGAAGATGGACCGCACCACCAAGCGGGTCATCCCGGATGCGCCGCACGAGGTGCTGCTGGTGCTGGACGCCACCACCGGCCAGAACGGATTGGAACAGGCGCGCAAGTTCACCGAGACCGCCGGCGTCACCGGCATAGTATTGACCAAGCTCGACGGGACGGCAAAAGGCGGGGTCGTGGTGGCCATCTCGCGGGAGCTGAACCTGCCCATCCGCTACGTCGGAGTAGGCGAGAAAGCGGACGACCTGCTGCCGTTCGAGCCGGAAAGTTACGTCGCATCCCTCTTTGACTGATGCCCAACGAATTCATGGATGAGGCGATGCGGCTGGCCTGGAGGGGCGCGGGACTCACAAGTCCCAACCCCGCGGTGGGCGCGGTGGCCGTTCGTGACGGCGAGATCGTGGGCCGCGGCTTCCACACCTGGGCCGGCGTGAAGCACGCCGAAGTTCTCGCCATTGAGGAAGCCGGAGTCCGCGCGCAAGGCGCCACGTTGTATCTCACCTTGGAGCCGTGCTCCCACCAGGGGCGGACTCCGCCGTGCGCGGACCGGGTGATCGAAGCCGGCGTCGCCAAGGTAGTGGCTGCGATGGAAGATCCGAATCCGCTGGTGCGCGGAGAAGGCTTTCGAAAGCTTTCGGAAGCGGGGATTCCCGTGGAGATCGCGGCTGAATACACGGCGGACGCGGAGCGCCTGAATGAAGCCTTCGTTCACTTCATGCGCGCCGGCCGCCCGCTGGTGACGCTGAAATCGGCGGTCACGCTGGACGGCAAGATCGCCGCGCCCGAGGACAACCGCGGCTGGATCACCTCGGAAACAGCGAGGGCGCACGTGCAAACGCTTCGCCACCGCTCGGATGCGATTCTGACCGGAATCGGGACGGTGCTTGCTGACGACTGCCTTCTGAACGATCGCAGCGGCCTCGATCGCGCCCGCCCGCTGCTCCGCATCATCCTTGATTCTCAGTTGCGGCTTCCCGTTACCTCCCGCATGGTGGAGACCGCGCGGGAAGATGTGCTGGTGGTCACAACGTCGGCGGCGTCGGCGGAGCGCCGCGAACGGCTGGAACACCGTGGCGTCCGCGTGGTCGCGCTCGATTCCGAGGACGGACGCACCAGTCTTCCAGCCCTGGTCGATTGGCTGGCAATCGAGAAGTACCAATCGCTGATGATCGAAGCCGGCAGCCGTGTGAATTGGGCCGCGCTTGAATCCGGCGTGGTGGACAAGATCTTCTTTTACTACGCCCCCAAGATTCTCGGCGGAATGCAATCGCTGCCCGTGGCGGGCGGGGTCGGCAGGCGCCGCCGCGCCGACGCCATCCGCTTCCGCGCGGTGAAACTGCATCAGATCACGGAAGACGAATTCGCGGTGGAAGCCTGGACCGACCATGTTCACAGGGATCATTGAAGAACTCGGAGAGGTGGAATCGCTGGAGCCGCGCCCTACCGGCGCGCGCATCCGGGTGGGTTGCCGCGCCGTCCTGTCCGATGCCGCCGAGGGCTGCTCCATCGCCGTGAACGGCGTCTGCCTCACGGCCCTGGAGGTGACACGGAACGGGTTTTCCGCCGACCTCGCGCCGGAAACGCTGTCACGCACCAACCTGGGAGCTTTGCGGCCTGGGTCGCGCGTGAACCTGGAGCGGCCGCTGGCCGCCAACGGACGGCTGAGCGGCCATGTCGTCCAGGGGCATGTCGACGGAACCGGCGAGTTCCTCGGCCTGGATGCGCTGGGCGACTCGAACTGGTGGCTGCGCATCCGCGTTCCGCCTCAACTTGACCGCTACCTGGTGGAGAAAGGCTCCATCGCGATCGACGGTATCAGCCTCACGATCGCGAAGCTGGAGGGAGATGTGCTGTCCATCGCGATCATCCCGCACACCTACGACATGACGTCGCTCGGCGGGCATCGCCCCGGCGATCGCGTCAATCTGGAATGCGACATTCTCGCCAAGCACGTGGAGAAGCTGCTCAGGTCCGCGCAATCCGGTACTTGACCAGCTCGCGCCCGTCCTCCACGGCGATCCCCCCACCAGTCATGCCCAGCTTTTTCATTACCTGGATCGAGGCGAGGTTGCGAGGATCGGCGATCGCCACGATCTCCGCCAACCCGCGCTCATAGAGGCCAAACCGGAGCACTTCCCGCGCGGCTTCGGTCGCCAGGCCGCGTCCCCACGCGTCCGGCCGCAGCCACCAGCCAATCTCTGTCTCCTGTTCGCCATAGGGTTGAATGCCGCACATCCCGGCGATGGACCCGTCGCCCCTGTTCACCAGCTTGAACAGGCTGTAGCCCAGCTCCTCGAAGTTCCGCTGCTGCCTCAGAATCCACTTCTCCACCCGGGCCACGGACCACGGGCGGCCGTCCTGGATGTAGCGCATCACCTCGGGGTCGCCGGCGATTCCGCAAAACTCGTCGCGGTCGGCGGCCTCCCAGGTCCGGATCCAAAGCCTCTCGGTATGCCCCACTTGCATTTGTGTTCCTCCATCAGGCAAGCTAGTAAGTTTTCCGGTCGATCTTTGAGCTTCTCATGCTCGCGCGCATCCTCTATCATGACCACTGCTTCGACGGCGCCGCCTCGGCTGCGGTCTTTTCCCGGTTTCTGGAAGAACGCTTCCACCCCGGGGCCGAGTTCGGGTTCACCGGCATGGCTCACAAGGCGACGCAGATCTTCGAGGATCACCTTTTTGACGGCGACGTAAACGCCATTGTCGACTTCAAGTACTCCCCTCACCCCAAGCTCACCTGGTGGTTCGACCATCACCAGAGCGCCTTCCTCTCGCCGGAGGACGCCGAACACTTCCGCCGGGATACCAGCGGGCGCAAGTTCCTGGACACTAGCTTTAAGTCCTGCACGATGTTCATCGCTCGCCTGGCGCGCGACAAGTTCGGCTGGCACGCGCCGGACCTGGACGATCTGGTGCACTGGGCCGATATCGTCGATGGGGCGCAGTACCGGGATGCCAAGGAAGCCGTCGACCTCCGGGCGCCGGCCACGCAACTGACGCTGGTCATCGAGGGCGCCAAAGGGTCGGGAACGGTGCAAAACATCATTCGCCGGATGCGGACCGCCAGGCTGGAAGAGATCATCGCCGACCCGGAAATCCAGGAGCAGTACATGCCTTTGTTCGACCGGCACCTCCGGTCCATGGACGTCATCGGGAAGCAGGCTCGGTCGGACAGCGGCGTCGTGTTCTTCGATCTGGTGGAATTCGATCTGGAAGGCTACAATAAGTTCATTCCGTACTACCTTTTCCCGGATTCGCAGTATACCGTTTCCGTCTCCAACTCGAGCTTCCGCACCAAGGTGAGCGTGGGTTCGAACCCGTGGGCGCCCAAGCCGCTAACTCACAATCTTGCAACAATCTGCGAGCGGTACGGCGGCGGCGGGCACCCCAAGGTAGGGGCCATCAGCTTCCCCATCGGCGCGGTGCGTCAGGCCCGCGAGGCGGCAATGGAAATCGCCGCGGAGCTGAAGACCTGAAGGTACTCGGAAACCCTCGAGAAGAAATACCGGAAAATCTGTCAGAGGCGGAGCCCGGTGCCGCGCCGATGGGCTAAACTGAGAGTAACAACTGGGCTATATGTCAAGGCTTCTCCCGAAATGGAAGCGGCCGGAGATCCTGGAAGCGGTTTTCGATCAGATCTCCGACGCGCTGGTGCTTTACGATCCCGCCATGCACATCGTGGGGGCCAATCGTGCCGCCGAACGGCTGTTCGCCATGAGCGGCGAGATGCTGGTGGGCCGCCACTGCCACGAAGTCTTCCATTGCCAGGATTGCCGGCCCGGGTGCGGTGTTCTGGTCGGGCTGGAGCAGGCGCCCTCGGTCAGCCGCAGCACGGTGCACCTGCGGACCACCAACGGGCATGAGCGGATCGCGGTGATGAGCACCCAGCAGCTTTTCGACGAGAGCGGCCGGGTGGAAGTCGTGGTCGCTGTATTCAAGGACATCACCGAGGAGTTCGCTCCGCAGCGCCGGGAGATCATCGCCGAATCGCCGCTGATGCGCTCGGTGGTGGACTTCACCCGCAAAGTCGCCGCCAGCGAGGCCACCACGATTCTGCTGGAAGGCGAGAACGGCACCGGCAAGGATGTGATCGCCAAGACCCTGCACTACGAAAGCCTGCGCAGCGCGGAGCCTTTCGTGGCCATCAACTGCGCCGCGATCCCGGAGACGCTGCTGGAGAGCGAGCTTTTCGGCTACGAGAAAGGCGCCTTCACCGACGCCCGGTCGCAGAAAAAGGGCATTTTCGAGCTCGCCGACCGGGGCACGCTGTTCCTGGATGAAGTCAGCGAGATGCCCATGATGCTGCAAGCCAAGCTGCTGCGCGTGCTGGAGGATCAGACGTTCCGGCGTCTCGGCGGCTTGCGCGATATCCGGCTGAACATGCGCGTACTCGCCGCCTCCAACCGCAACCTGTACCAGTTCGTGGAGCAGGGCAACTTCCGGCAGGATCTGTACTTCCGCCTGAACGTGATCCACATCGTGATCCCGCCCCTGCGGGATCGCCGGGAAGACATCATTCCGCTGTCGCGGTTCTTCGTCGAACACTACAACCGCAAGTTCAAGCGCCGCATCGAGGGCATCACGCCCGACGCCTCCCGCGTGCTGCTGGCGCACGATTGGCCGGGCAATGTGCGCGAACTCCGGAACGCCGTGGAACGCGCGATGATTCTGGAGGATTCGCCCCAGATCACCGCCGCCAGCCTGCCGCTATCGGTGGCGCAGCCCTCCATCGCCGGATACGGGGCGCCGATCCCGGCCGCGAACGGGATGTCGCTTTACGATCAGGAACGGCGTCTACTGGCTGAAGCGCTGGAAAAAACCGGCGGGAACCAGACCAAGGCGGCGCAGTTGCTCGAGATCACCCGCGACACGCTGCGCTACAAGATGAAGAAATTTCAGTTGCGATGAGCAGCCTCGGCACCCCTGCGAATATCGGATCCCCCGAGGACACCAATATCCTGCTGATTCAGGTCGCCGGCCATGACCAGCCCGGTCTGACGCATTCCTTCACGCAAATCCTGGCGGAGCACGCCAAGCGCGTTCTCGATATCGGCCAGGCCGTGATCCACAACGCCATGGCGTTGGGCATCCTGGTGGAGGTGGAAGGCGAGATCTCTTCTTCTCCCCTGCTTGCCGCGCTGATGCAGAAGGCCACCGAATCCAATCTGCAGGTCCAGTTCGTTTCCGTCAGCGATCAGGACTACACCGGGTGGGTGTCGCAGCAGGGCAAACGGCGATTCCTCGTTACGGCGCTCGGACGCGCCATCACCGCGCAGCACCTCGAGAAGATCAGCCGAATCCTCGCCGAGGCCAACCTGAATATCGACCGGGTGGACCGGCTGAGCGGGCGGCTGCCGCGTGATTCCGCCGCTGAAGGCAGCCGGATGTGCATCGAGTTTCTGATCAGCGGCGACCCCTCCGATGAGGATCTGGTCCGCACGCGCTTCCTCGATCTCGCCGCCGCCAGCGAAATCGACATCGCGTTTCAGCACGACAACATCTGGCGCCGCCATCGCCGTCTGGTCGCCTTCGACATGGATTCCACGTTGATTCAGGGCGAGGTGATCGACGAACTCGCCAGGGAGAACGGCGCCGGCGATACCGTGGCGGCGATCACCGCCGCGGCCATGCGCGGAGAAATCGACTTCGCGGACAGCCTGCGCCGGCGAGTAAAGGAGCTGAGAGGCCTTCCGGTCGATGCCCTGGAACGCGTAGCCGGCCGCATTCCGCTGACCGACGGCGCCGAACGCTTGATCGCGACGCTCCAGCAGCTTGGCTATCGCACGGCGATTCTTTCCGGCGGATTCCAGTGGTTCGGCCAGCGCCTGCAATCCCGGCTGGGGATCGACTACTTGTACGCCAATGAACTCGGCGTGCGGGACGGCGTCCTGACCGGCGAGGTCCACGGACCCATCGTTGACGGCCGCCGGAAAGCCGAACTACTGGAGGAAATCGCGCGGAAGGAAGGCATCAGCATGGAGCAGGTGATCGCCGTGGGCGACGGCGCCAACGATCTGCCGATGCTGCAGCGCGCAGGGCTCGGAATCGCGTTCCGCGCCAAGCGTATCGTGCGCGAAACTGCGAGGCAGTCCTTATCCACTCTCGGGCTGGACGCGATCCTGTACCTCATCGGCCTCCGCGACCGCGAACTGTAAGTTTTCTACTGCTTCGAATACTTGTCCAGCAGGCCGTCTTCCTTCATCACCTTCTCGATCCCGGCCAACGTCCGCGGCACGAAGTCGGACAGGACCTCGGAACCCTTCTCCGTCACCAGCACCATGTCTTCCAGCCGGATGTAGATCTTTTCCTCCGGAACCACCAGGGCAGGCTCGATGGTGAACACCATCCCCGGCGCGAGCATCTCGACCGTGCCGCCGACATCGTGGGTCGCCATTCCGATCCAGTGCCCGAGTCGGCCCGAGGGTGTCGCGAACGGCTCCACGAATTTCTTCGCGGCGCGTTCATACTCCGGCTTCAGGAAGCGGGTGCGCGCCAGCAGCGCTTCCATTTTCGCGTGCGCCTCCTTTTGAATCTGTTTCACCGGGACGCCCGGACGAATCCCCGCCAGGATCGCTTCATAGCACTCCAGGTAGAACGTGTAGAGCTGAGTCTGCCAGTCGTTGAACCGCCCGTTCACCGGCCACATGCGGGTGACGTCGGCCATGTAGTAGCCGTAATCGGGCGCATAGTCCATCAGGAGCAACTCGCCGCCGTCCATGGTCCGCTTGCCCGCGTTATAGTGCGGAAACATCGCATTGGGTCCGCTGGCGATCAGCGAATAGTACGCGTCTCCCTGCGCGCCGTTGCGGAAGAAGATGAACTTGGCCATCCCGTCCAGCTCGTGCTCCATCAGCCCGGCTTTGGTGGATTTCATGCCCTCCAGCAGCGCCAGCCCGGACAGCTTGGTCGCCTCCCGGATCATCGCGATCTCGCGCGGGCTCTTGATCAGCCGCATCTTGTCCAGCACCGGCGAGAGATCCTGGATCGGGAACTGCGGGAACCGCTGGCGAACCAGTTCTAGAAAACGCTCATGCCGCGCCGGTCGCCCATCCCACGGATCGGCGGAGATGTCGGCGGCGACACGCAGCGCAAGGTCACGCGAATTGGCGTAATTCTCGGGCGGCTGCAGCGGGCTATAGAGCGCCGGCATCCAATCCTGGCGCGCGTAGCGGACCAGCGCTTCGGCCAGCAGATCCACCGCCGACACTTCGTCGATCCCGGTGAGCTGCTTCACCTGATCCGCGTCCTCGAACGACAGGACCTTGCCCTCGCTGCGCTCCCGGCGCTCATTCCGGCGAGGCAGGAAAACGGTAGCCTTGCGCGCCGCCCCGTCCAGCAGCAGGTAAGCGTGCGGCGCCTCGATTCCACACAGGTAATAGAACTCGTTGTTCTGGCGAAATCGCGTGTAGCCTTCCGGACTGGGGGCGCCCTGCACCAGCGCAATGGCTTTCGATCCGATTGCATCGTAGATTCTGGCGCGCCTCGCCGCGAACTCTTCAGGCGGGAAGTCCTTTGTAAACAGAGGGATATCCTGCGCCCAAAGTGTCGTGGCGCAGGCCAGGAGCGTGCCCGCGGTCAGCCGGTTCATGATCCGGCTAGTATACGCCCGATCGCACTCCGGGCGGCGCATTCATTCGCGCGTTACGGCCGAAAGCCTGCCGAGTCTAATATTAAACTCGTGGCGTCGTTCGTCTCTCGGACACTGGGTCAATGCGGACTGAAAGTGGGGCCCATTGCGTTCGGCGCCAGCTATGGATTGCCGGCGAAAGCCGTCGAACGAGCCGTCGAGCGTGGCTGCAACTATATGATTTGGGGCAGCATACAGCGCGACGGCATGGCCCGGGGCCTCCGCGCCCTGAAGGGCCGCCGCGACTCTTTCGTCCTCGGCGTCTGCTCCTACGCACGCTTGCCCCGGCTGCTCACCCGCGGCGTTGAGAAGGACTTGCGAACGCTGCAAGCCGATTACGCGGATATGCTCGTACTTGGCTATTGGAATGGCGCCGTCTGGGGTTACGTTCGCGAGGAAGCCCAGCGGCTGCGCGATCGCGGCCTGGTGCGACATATCGCTCTCTCCACGCACCGCTCACCCGTCATCGTATCCGATGCCCGGGACGCCGCCAGCGTCTTCCACCTCCGCTACAGCGCCGCCGACACACGCGTGGAACACGAGGTGATGCCGTGTCTGCCTTCCCCCAAGCCGGGCCTGGTCGCCTTCACGGCCACCAGTTGGGGCCGCTTGTGCAACCCGCGAAAAACGCCGCCGGGCGAGGCCACCCCGCGCGCCAGCGACTGCTATCGCTTCGTGTTGTCCAACCCCGCCATCGACTGCGTAATGACCGGACCCGCGAACGAAGCCGAGGCGGAAGAAGCGATCTCCACCGTCGAGCGAGGTCCCATGGATCCCGACGAGCTCGCCTGGATGCGCCGCGTCGGCGCCGGAATTCGCGGCCTGTAATTTGCGATAGCATCGGGCGATGCTGTCGCGCCGGACGTTTCTCGCTGCTTCCTCCCTGCCCTTGCTGCGAGGCGAAACCGCCCGCGCCATCCGCTTCGGGCTTCTGCTGGACGGGCGCGGCGGCGCGATATCCGATGCCACCGTCCTGATCCGTGGCGATCAGGTTGAGGACGTACTGGCGAAGGGACGCCGGGCTCCCGCAGGCTACCAGCAAATCGACCTCCGCCGCTTCACCGGACTCCCCGGGCTGATCGACGTGCACACGCACATGACCTACAACAACGCGCCCAAGCCCGGCGGCGGCCAATGGCCCCCCGCGGCGCGGCTCGTACTGGCGGAGGAAAACGCCCGCAAGACACTCGAAACCGGCGTCACCACCGTCCGCGACCTCAACGCCGCCGCCGGGCTTAGCATCGCCATGCGGGACCTCATCCAGGCCGGTCGCATGCAAGGTCCCAGAATGTTCGTCTGCGGGGCCGGCATCCTCAGCCTGAAGGCCACCCGCGGCCGCCGCAACGATCAAACCGCCGAAGGTCCCGCCGAAGTCGAGGCGCTGGTGCGCAAGCAGATCGCCGAGGGCGCCGACTTCATCAAGATGTTTGCCTCCACCGGCTCCGGCCCGGACGTCAGCGGCGATCCGACGTTTTCCTACGAGGAAATCCGCGCCGCGGTGGATACAGCCCACGCGCTAGGCCGCGGGATCACCGTCCACAGCTACGGTCCCGCCGCCGCCCGCGATGCCCTGCGCGCCCGCGCCGATTCGATCGAACACGCGGTGGACCTGGACGACGAGACGCTCGAAGGCATGGCCCGACAGGGAGTCTTCTACGTCCCCACCATCGATCACAACCGTTACTATTCCGACATCGCGCCGGAACAGAAAAACTGGCCCGCCGGAGTGCAGGCCGCGTTTCAGCAATTCATCGAACGCAACGTGGAGACCGCGCGGCGCGCCCACCGCAAGGGCGTCCGCCTGGCCATGGGATCGGACGCGGTGAACTCGATGTTCGGCCAGAACACGCGCGAGCTCGCCTGGATGGTGAAGGCCGGCCTGACTCCGGAGCAGGCGCTGGCCACGGCCACCGCCAACGCCGCCTCGATGCTGGGGGTGGAACGCGAGCTGGGCTGCGTGGCGCGCGGGGCTTTCGCCGACCTGATCGCGGTGGACGGCGACCCGCGTAAGAGTATCGAGGCGGTGGTGCGCGGGGTAAAGTGGGTGATGAAGGGCGGCGAGGTGGTTGTGCCGCTTCGCAACGCTTAACTTCCCGGGAGATTGGATTGAACCGCAGACCTCTGGTATTGACCATCCTCGACGGGTGGGGTTATTCGCCGTCCGCCGAAGGCAACGCCATCGCACTCGCGCGAAAGCCCGTTTATGACCGGCTCCTGGCGGAATACCCCAACACGCTGATCCATACCTCCGGCCCTTTCGTGGGCCTGCCGGAAGGACAGATGGGCAACAGCGAGGTGGGCCACCTGAACATCGGCGCCGGACGCATCCTGCACATGGACGTGACCCGCATCGATCTGATGTTGTCCAACGGCGAGTTCTATCGCAATGAAACCCTGCTGACCGCGATGCGCCACGCCCGGACGCGGCGCCTGCACTTGATGGGCTTGTGCTCCTCCGGCGGCGTGCATTCCATGCTGACTCATTGCTTCGCCCTGCTGCGCATGGCTCGCCAGGAGGGCGTCGCCGATGTCGCCGTTCACTGTTTCCTGGATGGCCGCGACACCCCTCCGGAATCGGGGGCCGGCTACGTAGAGGAAATCGAACAACAGTTGCGGACCATCGGCGTAGGCCGCATCGCCAGCCTTTCCGGGCGCTACTACGCCATGGATCGCGACAAGCGCTGGGAGCGGATCGAGCGGGCCTTCAACGCCATGGTGCTTGGGGCCGGAGAGAAGGCAACCGATCCTGCCGCCGCGGTAAGGCGCAGCTACGAACGCGGAATCACCGACGAATTCCTGGAGCCGGTGACCATCGCCGACTCGCGTGGCGAGCCCGTGGGCCGCATCCGCGATGAGGACGCCTGCATCTTCTTCAATTTTCGCGCCGATCGCGGCCGCGAAATGACCGAGGCCCTCACGTCGAAGACGCTGGCGGTTCCGCCCCGCGCCGCTTGCCCGCGAAATCTGCACTTCGTCACCATGACGCAGTACGACAAAACGTTCGACGCTCCGTATGTGCTGACCCGCGAACATCCCAACAACATCCTGGCCAACGTCATGGCCGAGCATCGCTGGAAGAACTTACGCGTAGCCGAAACGGAGAAATATGCGCATGTCACGTACTTCTTCAACGGCGGCAACGAGAAGCCCTACCCCGGCGAGGAACGCACGCTGGTGCCTTCGCCCAAAGTGGCCACCTACGACCTGAAGCCCGAAATGAGCGCCGACGGGGTGACCGAAACCGTGGTGGAGGCGATCGAGAAAGGCGGCTTCGACGTGATCGTCATGAATTATGCCAACGCGGACATGGTGGGACATTCGGGCAAACTGGGGCCCACCATTCAGGCGGTGGAAGCGGTGGACGGCGGCCTGGGCCGGATCTATGACGCGTTGCGGCGGCGGGGCGGCACGTGGCTGATCACCGCCGATCACGGAAACGCGGAGATGATGATCGACCCGGTCACCAAAGGGCCGCATACCTATCACACTACCAATCCGGTGCCTTTCATGATCGTTGGTGAGGATCGCACACCGCTGCGCTCGGGCGGATCGCTGGAGGATGTAGCGCCGACAGTATTGGGATTGCTGGAGGTGGCGCAGCCCGCCGAGATGAAGGGTCACGATTTGCGAATTCGAAAGAACTAAGACGCCCAATGAAGCCGATTTAACGCACGGTCTTCCCTGCTTCAGGGATCCGGTAACGAAAACCGCGTGGAGCGCGGCATCGTGGTGAAACGCGCCGTGCTCGGAACAATCAAGTAGCGGCGCGCCTTCTGCTCCTTCCCATCGCCCCGTTTGGCGGGGACTCTGAAGAAGCAGACTCGCGTCACGGTGCGCTGCATCGAAGACGGCGGGCAGGAAGTCGCCCGGCGCATTCCCGTCCGCGAATCGAAATCCCGCTAGTCCTGGCGAGCCACTCCCCGCAGCATTTCGGCCAGTTCTTCCACATCCGTCACCGGAAGCTTGCAACTGAAGTTTTCGCACACGTAAGCGGCCGGCTCGCCGTCCACCGGCGTCATCCCGGCATAGGCCGGGCTATAGCGGGCGAGCTCGGGATCGGCCAGCAGCACCGCCGCGTTCGGCTGAAACGTGCGCTGCGCCAGCGCGACCATCGCCTGCGTGGAGTTCGCATCCCGGTGGCCCGCGATCACAACCTGCCGGGGCGGCAGCAACTGTTGCATATAGACGCATAGCATCTGGGGCACGCCCGTGGCGGACTGCGCCAGCCGGGAGGAAAAAGCGTCGACGGCACGCTCCGCGCTCGTCTCAAGATCCTCGCGGTCGGTGATGGCCGCGAGCTTCAGCAGCGCTTGCGCGGCAATCGAGTTCCCGGAGGGCTCCGCGCCGTCGTAGTCTTCTTTCATGCGCAGCACCAGGTCCCCCGCGCCCTCGCGGGTGGAGAAGAACCCGCCCGCTTCGCGGTCCTCGAACAAGTCCCGCATTCTGCCGGCGAGTTGAACCGCCAGGTCCAGGTAATAGATCTCGAACGTGGCCTCATACAAGTCGAGCAGCGCCTGGATGAAATAGGCATAGTCATCAAGGAATCCGGGGATCGCGGACTCGCCGTCGCGGAAGCGGCGCAGCAGTTCCGCGTTCTCCGGCTGATAGAGACGCTTCAAAAGGAATTGCGCGGCGCGGACGGCGGCGTCCGCATAACGCTCCTCTCGAAGAATTTGCGCGCCTTTCGCGAACGCGGAAATCATCAAACCGTTCCAGGCGGTCAGGATCTTGTCATCCAGATGCGGGCGAATCCGGCGGGATCGTGCTTCCAGCAGCACCTCGCGAGCGCGCTCGAATGCCGCCTCCACTTCCGTTGGGGATGCGCCGAAGCGCCTCGCGGTGTCCTCGAGACTCCAGACCTCGGCCAGGATGTTGCGTCCCGTGAATTCGCCGTGGGGATCGTGCGCGATGTTGCCTCCCAGTTCCACGCCATAGCGGTAGCAGAACCACTTTAGGACCTTCGGGTCGAGCAACCGCGACAGCTCCTGGTGGCTCCAGATGTAGAACGCACCTTCCCCCTTCTCGTGGGGATTCGCGGGATCAAGGACGCTGTCGGCGTCCTCCGCCGAGTAGAAGCCGCCCTCGGGATGCGTCAGGTCGCGTAGCACATAATCGAGAATCGTCCGGGCCGTCGACGCCATCGCATCGTCGCCGGTAAGCTGGTACGCCTCCAGGTACGACTGCGCGATTTGCGCCTGGTCGTACAGCATCTTCTCGAAGTGGGGAACGAACCACTTCTCGTCCACCGCGTAGCGATGGAATCCGCCGCCGAGCTGATCGTTGATTCCGCCGCGCGCCATCTCGCGCAGCGTCGCCAGCACCATATCCAGCGCCTCCTCGTTGCGGGTGGTTGCGTAATAACGCAGCAGGAAGTTATGGGTCACCATCCGCGGGAACTTGGGCGCGCCGCCGAAGCCTCCGTATTGTTTGTCGAAGCTCCGCCGGAACTGCAGAAAGGCGTGATCCAGGACTTGCGGATCCAATTGCGGACGCCGGTCCGGCAGGGATGCGTACTGCCGCAGTTGTCCCACTACCTGCGATCCGGCCTCCTCGATCCGTGGCCGGTCCTGCTTCCAGGCCGTAGCCAGATGTTCCAGCAGCGTCCGGAAGCCCGGCCGGCCGTATCGATTGTCTGGCGGGAAATAGGTTCCCCCGTAAAACGGCCGCAGATCCGGCGTCAGGAAGACGGACATCGGCCACCCGCCCGATCCGGTCGTGGCCTGCACAAACAACATGTAAATGCGATCGACGTCGGGCCGTTCCTCGCGGTCTACTTTGACCGGCACGTAGTGCTCGTTTAGCACCTTCGCGACTTCCTCGCTTTCGAACGACTCGCGTTCCATCACGTGGCACCAGTGGCAGGTGGAATAACCGATGGAAAGAAAAATCGGCTTGTCTTCCTCCCGGGCTTTCGCGAACGCCTCTTCTCCCCACGGATACCAGTCCACGGGGTTATTCGCATGCTGCAGCAGGTACGGACTCTTCTCTCGGGAAAGGCGATTGGGGGAGGGCATGGAAGGCACCTTCATTGTACCTGTGCCACACTAGAAATTAGTCCCGACAATGCATTCCACGCTTGAAACGCCTTCCGGCATACGTGTTTTTCGATCCGCTTCCCGGACTTCGTTCGCCAAGGGTTTGCATCATCTGCTGGAGAAGTTGAATAGCCGGGCCGGGATTTACCTTTCCTCGGGATACGAGTATCCGGAGCGCTACTCGCGCTGGGATGTGGCCGCGGTGTGCCCGCCGCTGGAAATCGCAAGCGCCGGGCGAGCGATGCAGTTCCGCGCGCGGAACGCCCGCGGTGAAAAGTTGAATCAGATCCTCCGCCCGCTCCTCGAGCAGCATCCTCACTGGGATTCGTTCGGCGGCGACAGCAGCGTGCTCACTGGCGCGCTCAAGCCGCTGCCCCCGCTCTTTCCCGAGGAGGAGCGCAGCCGCCAGCCCTCCCCGTTCTCTATCTTGCGCCTCCTGATGCAGGAATTCGGAGGTCTCGGCGACGGCCGTCTGGCCCTGGTGGGCGCTTTCGGTTACGACCTCCTTTTCCAATTCGATCCCATCGCCTTGAAGCACCCGCGTGAAGGCGTGCGGGACCTGCGCCTCTTCCTCTGCGACGACATCTACTTCATGGATCGCAAGAAGGAAGTGATCGAGCGTTTCCAGTATGACTTCGCGCGCGGCGAATTCTCCACCCGAGGTTTGCCGCGGAACGGAGCGGCGGTGCCGAAGCCGCCTCGCCGCAAACCCTCGCCGATCGTCTCGGATCACACGCCGGCCGAGTACATGGCCAACGTCGAAACCGTCCGCGAGGGCATGCGGATCGGCAACTTCTACGAAGTCGTCCTCCGCCAGACCTTCTCCACCACCTACTCCGGCAAGCCCTCGGAGCTGTTCAAGGGGATTCAGCAGGCCTCGCCCAGTCCCTACGAATTCTTCCTGCAGTTCGGCGACGAGCAGTTGATCGGCGCTTCGCCGGAAATGTTCGTTCGAGTCGAAGGGCGCCGCGTGGAAACCTGTCCGATCTCCGGCACCGCGCGCCGCACCGGGGATCCCATCCGCGATGCCGAGAGTATCCGCGAGCTGTTGAACTCCGCCAAGGAGGAATCGGAGCTCACCATGTGCTCCGACGTGGACCGCAACGACAAGTCCCGCGTCTCCGTCCCCGGCTCCGTGAAGGTGATCGGGCGCCGGCTCATCGAGTCCTATGCCGGCGTGTTCCACACGGTGGATCACGTGGAAGGCATCCTTGACGGCCGCTTCGATTCGCTGGACGCTTTTCTGACTCATATGTGGGCCGTCACGGTGATCGGCGCGCCCAAGAAATCCGCGGCCCAGGCTATCGAGGACCTGGAACGGGACGCGCGCGGCTGGTACGGAGGAGCAGTCGGCATGCTCTCCATGGATGGCACGATGAACACCGGCATCCTGATCCGTACCGTACACCTCCGCGACGGAATCGCCCGCTATCCGGTGGGCGCGACACTCCTCTACGACTCGGTCCCCGAAGCCGAGGAGCAGGAAACGCGCATGAAAGCCACCGGCTTCTTCCGCGTGATGCAACCGCCCGCCGATCCTGCGGCCGCAGCCGACACAGCGCCGGACCAGGGCCGCGGGGTCCGCCTGCTGCTGGTGGACAACGACGACTGCTTCATCCATACGCTGGCGAATTACGCCCGGCAAACGGGCGCCGACGTGGTCACCTATCGCGCCGGCTTCCCCCTTTCGCTGATCCGGGAGATCGCCCCGGACGTGATCCTGATATCGCCTGGCCCCGGCCGCCCCGCCGATTTCGGCGTGCCCGGCCTGGTGCGCCACGCCGCGGAACTGGAGATCCCCACCTTCGGCGTCTGCCTCGGCCTGCAGGGCATTGTCGAGGCTTTCGGAGGCGAACTGGGTGTTCTCGATTACCCCATGCACGGCAAGCCTTCGCTGGTCTCACACACAGGCGAAGGCGTGTTCGAGGGCTTGCCGTCGCCCTTCCGCGTGGGACGCTATCACTCCCTCTTCGCTAAGCCGGAGCATCTGCCAGCCGCGCTGGAAGTGACCGCCCGCACCGAAGACGGTGTCATCATGGGCGTGCGTCATCGCCACCTTCCCATCGAGGCCGTGCAGTTTCACCCGGAATCGATCCTCTCGCTCGAATCCGGCTGCGGCCTGAAAATCATCGAGAACATGGTGCGCCTGTACGGCCGCGCGCAGGTGGTGCGTGCGAACCGGTAAGCTCCTCATCTTCGCGGCGTCCTTCACCATGACCTGCGCGTTCTTTCTTAACTTCTGCGACCTTCTGTTCGCCTGCGGCTGTGAATCCCTATGGGCCAAAGCCGCGGACCACTGCAATGTCCACCAGAATCACGGCAGACGGTGCCCCTTCTGCGCCCGCGGGCTGGCGGGCTACGGCTCCGTATTCGCGGCGATGGTGATTCCGCAGGCCTGGATCAGCTTCCGCAAGCGCCCCATGCGCTGGCAGGTCCGCCTGGCGGCGGCGATCGCGGCGTTCCCGGTAACCGGGACCGCGCTGGGGCTCGCGATGGGTATATACGATGGGTACTGGAACGGATAGCACTTGCGGGATCGGCGCCCGCGAACGATACTGGGAGAGCTTATGCCGATTGCCGACGTCGCTTTCTACCTGCTGGTTCTGTGGATCGCGCTTCGACTCATGGACGACGGCGAAGGCGGCGGACGCCGCCGGCTCCGCCTGCCTGTCTGACGTCCGGGAGCACCTTCAATGCCGTCGGTGATCATCGCCGGCGGAGGGCTTGCCGGACTCGCGGCCGCGGCCGCGCTCGGTAGCTCCGGTTTCCAAGTGGACCTCCTCGAATCCCGCCCGTTCCTTGGCGGCCGAGCCACGTCATACCCTCTCAACAATTCGGGCGGCGACACCGAAGTCATCGACAACTGCCAGCACATACTGCTGCGCTGCTGCGGAAATCTGATGGACTTTTACCAGCGGCTGGGAGTGGCCGGGCGGGTTCACTTCCACCGGACGTTCTACTTCATCGAACCTGGCGGCCGGACATCCACGATGGAGTCCGGGCTGCTCCCCGCGCCTCTGCATTTCAGCGAGTCCTTTCTGAAGCTCCGCTTTCTCAGCCTGCGCGACAAGATCGCGGTGGCGCGGGGCCTTCTCAAAATCCGCGCCGAATACCGCACACGCAAGGATCTGGATCGCATCACCATGCTCGACTGGCTGCGCGCGAACGGGCAGACGCCGCAGGCAATCGAACGCTTTTGGCGGCAGGTGCTGGTCAGCGCCATCAATGAGGAACTGGATCGCATGGCGGCCTTGCATGGCTTCCAGGTGTTCTGGCTCGGCTTCGTCGCCCAGTCGAATTCGTACGAGATGGGCATCCCCTCGGTCCCGCTGGCCGAACTCTACTCCGCCGAAGCCTGGACCAGAATCCCGAACGTGACGCTGCACCCGCGACGCACGGTAGACCGCTTCGACGCCGGAAACGGCCGGGTCTCGGCCGCGCTCTCCGCCGGCGAGCCCCTGCGCGCCGACTTCTACATCAGCGCCGTGCCCTTCGAACGGGCGTCCGCGCTGCTGCCCGGACTCGCTCTCGATCTCTCCGGCTTCGACCACTCGCCGATCACCGGCATTCATCTGTGGTTTGACCGCGCCGTGACGGATCTGCCCCATGCCACGCTGCTGGACCGCACGATCCAATGGATGTTCAACAAGCACCAGGGCCGCTATATCCAATTGGTCGTCAGCGCCTCGCGGTCGCTCTCCTCCATGTCGCGTTCCGATGTGATCGCGCTGGCGCTGCGCGAGCTGGCCGAGTTCTTTCCCGCGGCGGCCGGCGCGACGTTGGAAAAGGCGCACGTGGTCAAGGAGATCCGCGCGACGTTTTCCGCCTGTCCCGGACTCGAAGAACACCGCCCGCCGAATCAAACTGCCATCCCCAACCTGTTCCTCGCGGGAGACTGGACCCGATCCGGCTGGCCGGCCACGATGGAAGGCGCGGTACGCAGCGGCTACCTGGCGGCGGAGGCGTTGGCTGGCGCCGCGGGCCTTCCCCACCGGTTCCTGATCCCCGACATCGCTTAAGCGGACTTCCTGGCTGGCTTGCGCGGCCGCTTGGCTCGAGGTCGGTCGGGTGCGAGCGTGCTGGCGCGATCCGCCAGACGATCGGACTTCACGCCCCGCTCCGGATTTCGCGTCTGTCCGGTATTCGCCGCCCAATCCAGCGGAGGCGTGTCGCCGATGTTCGTCAGCCCCAACCTCGGATCGGCGGCGTCGGTCACGGTAAGATCGTCGATGGCCGCGGTTGGCGAACTCCCGGTCCCCTGTGGGTTTATCGGCGGCTCCGCGAGAGCAACAGCGGTAGCGTCCTCGGGCGCGGTATCGCCCGCATCAATGATCTCGAACTCGAGCACCATCTGTGAGTTACGGATGGCATCCTCGAATTCGCCCTGGCGCGCGTTCACCACTTCGTACTCCCAAACCTCGGGCGCCGCCATTCCCAGCCAGGCGTCGTCCTCATCCAGGATCTCCTGGTTGTGCTGGGCTGCCGGTTCCAGCCGCTCGACGAATAGTTTTTCCGCGACAACTCCTTCCGCCAGATAGACATCCAGCTCCGCGGTGGGGTCCTGCGTGGCCTCGGTCCCATCCGCTTGGTAGCGCTTGGTGAAAGCAACTCGATATCTCATCACTGGGTAGACAGCCCAACCGGCCGGGCGTTTCCTGCGTCGCAACGGGACCTTGGCGCATCACAACACCTTATGCCCTATCCGGAACAATTAATTCGACTTATGAGGGAAGACCTCACACAACACGGGCTGACGGAGACTCGTACGCCGGAGGCCGTGGATCAGGCTCTACACAGCGCATCGGGCACGGTGCTGCTGGTGATCAACTCGGTGTGCGGTTGCGCGGCGGGGAAGGCCCGACCGGGAGTCGGTCTGGCGTTACAAAACGAAATCCGGCCGGAAAGCGCCATCACGGTGTTTGCGGGCGGAGATGAGGAAGCAACGGCGCACGTTCGGAGCCGCTATCTTGCCGATTACCCCCCTTCATCGCCTTCGGTGGCGCTGTTTCAGGACGGGAAGGCGGTTTTCTATCTGCACCGCAGCGGCATCGAGTCACGGGGACCGGAGGAAATCGCCGAGGTGCTCACCAGCGCCTTTGAGAAATTCTGCGCGCCGGCTAACTCGCTTCAGCAGAAAGTGCTTTAAATTCAGCAGGATATTGATCCTTCAGATGTTCGAACCAGAGCCGGTCTTCCCAACCTCGCGGGTCGATCCGGACAAACTGCGCCAAGTGAATCAAGTCATCCCGGCGCGTGGGGTCGAAGTTCTCCTGGTTCAATAGCTGCTGTAGATAAGGGCTCTGGATCCGCGCGATGGCTGCCATATGCCTCTCCTGCCTATTCGATGCCTATGATTTCAGGGTCGTTACAATAATCGGCAGGAGAGGCCGGAACTTGCAGGGCAGCTACTCTCGCAGGAATTCGCGAATCACGGCGGGAACGCCCGCGTTGAACCCCGCCACCAGCAATTGCCGCGAGTCGCCAGGATCGGTGACCGCGGTGCGCAGCGGATTCACCGCGATCACCACCAGTTTGGCCGGAATTCCAGTCTGGCGGCGATATTCCTCCAGCGCGCGCACCGGTTGGCGGTTGTTGTCCCAACCCTCACTTCCGGTCACGATGAGGAACGCGTCCACGCGCAACCCCCGTTCGAGCGCATCCCGAGGCGGCAGAGAGGCATCGCTGGCGCCAGCCCCGCCGCGCAGAGCTTCGCTTACACGATCCAGGCGGTCCCTGGGTCCGATGGCGAGAGGCCGGATTTGTTCATCGAACGCGGCGATGATCGCGTCCGGCTCGGAGCGCGTGGTGGCCATGGCCATCACCGCGGACGCCGGCGCCGCGGGTGCGCCCGTGTCGAGCGCCAGGTAGATACGGCTCCCGGACGCCTCCACAAACTCAAAGGAGCGATAAAACGCCTCTTCCAGCGCGTCGGAAATGCTGCGGACCGGCGAGTGCCGGCGGTACGCCGCCAGCGCCGCCAGCAGAGCGGCGGGGTGAACCCGCGCGCGTTCGATCCGTCTCCGGTCGATCAGCCGCGACACTACCAGCGCGGTGGCGGGACTGAAGGGCTGCAGCAGCCCGATACCGGTCATCTTCCGCAACCGCCGCAGCATGGCCGTATAAGGCAGCGTATCCAGCAGCGCCTCCCACACCCGTGGCGAATCCGTCCAACGCGCCGGGATCATTTCGTGGGTGAGCCGGTAGTCCTCCACCAACCGCACGATCTCCGACTCCTCCGTCGATTGCCGGGCGAGTTCGAAGGCGTACAATTGGCTGAGATCTTCCGACGTGGTAGTCAGCCGTCCCTCCACGGCCCAGCCAAACAGCGCGCGCTGGCTCTCGCTCGCGGGTTTGGGATGAGCCAGACGCAGCAGATCGCGATGCGTCCAGCGCTCACCTTGCTTTTGCCGCAGCATGAGCCGGGTGAGTTCCGGAACCGGCTTGGCGAGATACCAGTGCGCGATGGCGGAGCGCAACCCGCGGCCCCATCCGCGCATCGCGTCCACGTACTCGGCGAAACGGCACAACTGCCTGCCGGTGCGCGCCACCAGCGGCAGGGCGGCCAGCGCGAGCTGATTGGTGCGAGCATCCGCGAACACCGGGCTCGCGGCCATCGCGAGCACAAACAGCGCGGGGTCCCTGCGCGCGGCGCGCTCGGACGACGAAGCCTCAATGGTCAGATTGACCACGCGCGCGCCATCGAGAGCCAGCGCCGCCTGCACCGGCTGGGCGGCGGTCATGCTGGGCCGGGGGCGCCGGGCAGGAAACACTCCTCCGGCCGTGCCGAGAATCAAGAAATGATTGAGTTGCGTCCACAGGCCGGCGGGTGTCACCGGGCCGCTTCCCCGGTCGACAACCTGCTCCGGGTGCAGCGGTCCGGCCGGACGCGCGGGGTGTTGGGAGAACAGCCGTGTCAGGTGGCTCATACAAACGTCCTTCTTTTCGCTTTCACTTACGCCAACAAAACGCTGTGCGGATAAAGAATTGGCGTCCCCGCCTCCAGAGGCATTCGTGTTTCGGTAACGTTCAGGGACCGCCCGGCGACCCGCACCGGTTCCGGTTATGCAGTGCTGTCCAGCACCGCGGGAATCATTTCTTCGTCGGGATTGCGGCGCGACCACTCGGTGGCGCGCAGGAATCCGATTTTTTCGCGGCTGGCGTCCACATCGATGACCCAGGCAATCTTGCGAAGGTCATAGAGCGATGGCTCGCCCCGCGCCGAGTATTCGTTGCATTCGACCACGCGAATGCGAATCTCCCGCATAATGGCGCGGCAGTAGATCCGCTCCTCGCTGTCCGAAGCGCCGCGCATCGTAACTCCATTCCAGCAGGAGTCGCATAGCCGCGGCGCACTGGGGGCACGATCGCCGCCGCGCACAGAGATAGGCATGGAATTCCTCCTTGCATGCTCAACGAAAAACAGAGAGTCTGTTTTGCCCGCCGCCGGCAGCGCGCCCGCGAAATTGCCGGGCCGCGCGGCCCTTCGGCCGGCGGATCATCTGAGTTGGATTGGGGAGTTACGCGAACTGGACGGCGGTCAGGAGCCGGATCGTTCGCAATCTTTCGAATAGATCAATTCTCACGAGCTGCTCCTTTCGCCAATAGAAGTAGGGACCTGATTACGGTAACACGGAGGCCGGAAAGCGATCAACCCCTAAATTCGTTAAGCTTGGATTAAATCGCCTTTCGAAATGCGGAACTCGCGGAAAAGAATACACCTACAGCCAGGCAAAGCCAGGCAAAGATGTCGCCCCACCGGGAGTAAAAGGTAAGCGCCGGCGAGAAACCGTACGGCAGCCGCGCCGCCAGCCGCTGATCGCTGGGAAGCCTCGCGGAGATTCCGCCCGCGGGGTCCACCGCCGCGGTGATGCCGTCGTTGGTGGCTCTGACAATCCATCGCGCGTTCTCCGCGGCCCGCATCCGCACCAGGCTCAAATGCTGCTCACGAGCTTTGGATTTACCGAAGTAGCCGTCGTTGGAGAGGTTGAACAGCGCCGTGCTTCCCGACTTCGCGAACTGCCGGACCAGGTGGGGAAACGCCGATTCGTAGCAGATGAACACGCCGATTCGCTGGTCCTGAAACGGGAAGCTCACCACGCGCGAGCCGGGCACGTAGTTCCCTGCTTCCTGGGTGATCTTCTCGATCCAGAAAAAGACATCGGGCACAAACTCCCCGAACGGGACCAGGAAGATCTTGTCGTAGCGATCCACGCGGTCACCCGCCGGGTTCAGCAGATAGGCGGAATTCAGCGGCGCTCCCGCGGGCGTGCGCGCCACCGCGCCGAACAGGAAATAGGCGCCGCGCGATCTCGCCAGGTCCTGAGCCGCGCCCCGGAAGACGGGATCGGTGTCGAAGTACAGCGGCGCGGGCATTTCCGGCCATACCACCAGGGGAGACCCGGTTCCGGAGGCCGACAGCTCCAGCAGCTCCCGCTGCGTGGCGTGCGCGACGTCCCAGGTCCAGTCCATGTGGCCGGGGATGTTGGGTTGCACCACCACCGCGGCTTGCGACGGCCGCGGCGCGGGCAGCGCGGGAAGCAGGGGAATTCCAAGAAATACGCCCAGGGGCGCGAACCGCATCCGGTCTGCCCGAAAAACCGCAAGCGCCGACGCCGCGGCGGTCATTGCAAAGACGAATGACAATCCGTACACCCCGGTCCACGGCGCCAGGCGCAACAGCCAGGACATGTCGACTCCGGCGTCCCCCAGGGTCAGCCAGGCAAAAGCGAGCGGCCCGTGCGTCCGTTCCACTCCCACCCATAGCGCCGGAACCAGCAGCAGCGCGAATGGCGACCGGATCAGCCATCCCGCCAGGGCCGTGAACACCGCCAGATGCAAGCCCTTGGCCAGGCAGAACAGCAGAAACGTGAGCCACGCCAGCCAGCCGTCCAGCCCTCCGTAGAGGGCCAGCGTCTGCTGGATCCAGGTGCAGACACCGAACCAGAAGAGGGCTCCCGCGGCCCAGCCGTTGCGGAAGCGCAGCCACGGCCGGGACTCCCGGGCGGCGGAAATCAGCAGTGGCGCCAGCGCCACGGGCGCAAGGAAAGTCCAACTCCAGCGGGGAAACAGCAGGATCAGCAGCAGCCCGGTCAGGATGGCCAACAGCAGGTTCAAGAGTGAGCAGCTTCTTCGTTTACCAGATCCGCCATGTAGGATGAGCGCACGAACGGACCCGAGAATACCATGCGGAAGCCGATGGACAGTCCGAAGTCGCGATAGGCGTCGAACTGGGCCGGGGTAACGTATTCCGCCACGCGGCGGTTGCGGCGCGTGGGCTGCAGGTATTGCCCGATGGTGGCGATATCGACGTCGTGCCGGCGCAGGTCGCGCAGCAACTGCTCCACTTCCGCCGGGCGCTCACCCAAGCCGGCCATCAGCCCGGACTTGACCAGTGCCTCCGGGCGATAACGCTTGGCGAACCGCAGCACGTCCAGCGACTGCTGGTAATCAGCTTGGGGGCGCACGCCGCGATACAGCCTGCGAATCGTCTCCATGTTGTGGTTGAAGACATGCGGTCCGGCGTCGAGCACGCGAGCCACGGCATCCGTATCGCCGAGGAAGTCCGGCGTCAGCACCTCCACCCGCGCCTCCGGCAGCGCGCGGCGAACCTCGCGTACCGTCTCCGCGAAGTGATGCGAGCCCCCGTCCGGGAGGTCATCGCGATTCACGCTGGTAATCACCACGTAGCGCAAATTCATGGCCGACGCCATGCGAGCTACATTCGAGGGCTCCAACGGATCGAGGGTGAACTCCTTTTTCGCGGGCGACCCCTTCGGAACCGAGCAGAACGTACAGCCTCGCGTGCAGAGATTGCCCAGGATCATGAAGGTGGCCGCACCCCGGCTGAAGCACTCATGGATGTTCGGACAGCGCGCCGATTCGCACACCGTGTGCAGGTTCAGCCGCCGCAGATCGTTCTTCAACGTCTGCACGGCCTCAAACTGGTTCTGATTCTTGCGCAGCCATCCAGGCAGCCGGGGCTGCGCGGGTTCGGCCGCGGCGATTTGAACAAGAATATTGGACATCGCTAATCGAACTGCTTACGGATCGCCTTGCCGCCCGGAAATCCGGATTCTTCCAACTCGGCTCGGGCTTTGTTAACGGCTGCCGCGTCCTTCAGTGGTCCCACCAGCACGCGATGCAGCGACGGATTCTCCGGCACCGGGGCGAACAGCGCGGCGAAACCCTTCTTCCGCAGCGCCGCCACGTAAGTATCCGCGTCCGGCCTCGCGATCGCGGTCAGTTGCAGATATACAACACCTTTCGCGGGCTCCTGGGGCTTCAGCGGCCCTTCCGCCTTCGGCTCACGGCGTGGTTCCGGCCGGGCTTCGACGCCCGCGGGTTCCGGCTTGGCTAGCTCAGGCTTCGGATCGGCGGCGCGCGTCACCACGGCGGGCGCTTCCCCGCGGGGCGAAGGAGACGGCGTCTGCTCCGGAACACGACCGCTCCCGGCCGCCTGCTCGGGTGATCCCGCGCTTGCCACCAGCGTGCTGGTGCTGTTGCGTCCCACAATGTAACCCATTGAGAAGAAAACGCCCAGCAGGAACACAATGATGAAGAATACGCTCAGCAACTGCTTGTTGCCGAGTATCAGCTCCAGTTCGCCGTCTTCGTTTCGGGCCATGAGAGGATGAATCTTGAGAATATCGCAAACGGCGGCTATTCGGCTGCCGGACGAACGCTTTTGTGGATGGCATTCAGGATGTCGATGGGCAGCGGGAACACGATGGTGGTGTTTTTCTCCGCCCCGATCTCCACTAACGTTTGCAGGTAGCGCAACTGGATGGCTGCCGGCTGCCGCTGGATCTGCTCGGCCGCGGCCGCCAGCTTCGCGCTCGCCGCGAACTCGCCGTCCGCGTGAATGATCTTGGCGCGGCGTTCGCGTTCCGCCTCGGCTTGCTTGGCGATCGCCCGGATCATCTGGTCCGGCAGGTCCACCTGCTTCACCTCCACCATGGTCACCTTCACGCCCCAGGGACCGGTGTGCTTATCCAGAACGGCCTGGAGACGTACGTTCAGGGATTCCCGCTGGCTGAGGAGCTCGTCCAGCTCGACTTCTCCCAGCACACTGCGCAGCGTGGTTTGCGCCACCTGCGACGTGGCGTACAGGAAGTTGGTGACCTCCACTACCGCGCGAGTCGGATCCACTACCCGGAAGTATATGACTGCATTGACCTTTACCGTGACGTTATCGCGCGTTACGACGTCCTGCGCGGGCACTTCCATGGCCTCCACCCGCAAGGAAATTCGAACCATGCGATCGATAGGCACAAATACCAGCGCCACGCCGGGGCCTTTGGGCTGGGGCAGCACGCGGCCCAACCGGAAAATCACCGCTCGCTCGTATTCGGCCAGGATCTTGACAGAGGAGATCAGATACAGCGCCAAGATGGCGATGGGAACGACGAACGTGAGATCCATGAGCCAGCCTCCGCCCTCCAGTTTAGGCCCCTGGGGTCAGCAAAGTGTGGGAACGAACGCTCCTGGCAATCCGTAGAATGTCCTTAGGAGAAGCGATGCGCGCACAAATCATGCTGATCCCGGCCGCGGCTTTGGTGCTTGCGGGCTGCGACGACCTCGACCTCGGGGTGCTGGACCGATACAAGGAAGACTTCCGTCAGGAGCACCAGTTGAAACCGGGCGGCAAGATTCTGCTGGAGAGTTTCAACGGCTCCGTGGAGATCCGGAGCTGGGAAAAGAACTCAGTGGAGGTTTTCGGAACCAAGTCAGCTTCCACGGAAGCCCGGCTTCGCGACATCAAGATCGATGTCGACTCCACGCCCGATTCCCTGCGGATCCGCGCCACGCGCCCCACCGGACGGGGCAATTCCGGCGTGAAGTTTGTGCTCCGCGTTCCCAAGCGGGTGGATCTGAGCGATATTCACACCTCGAACGGCGCCATTCGCGTGGAGGATATCGACGGCCCGGTCACGCTGCGCACTTCGAACGGATCCGTCCGTGTCTACCGGCTGAACGGCAAACTGCGCGCCGACACCTCCAACGCAAGCATCGAATGCGCCGGTTGCATCGGCGGCGCCTACCTGCGCACCTCCAACGGTTCCATTTCCGGGGACCTGGCGAAAGGCGCGTTCGAGGCCGTCACCTCCAACAGCTCCATCGAGCTTCGCCTGCGCGAGACGGACCCTTCGCAGCCGATCCGCCTGGAAGGCTCGAACGGCAAGATTGACCTGACCCTGGACACTCCGCGCGAATTGCGGGCGAGCACGTCGAACTCCTCCATCGTGCTGCGGCTGCCCCCGGATGGAAACGCCAATATCCGAGCGACCACCTCCAACTCATCGATCAGCAGCGACTTCGATGTCAGCACGTCGGGTTCGCTTTCGAAGAACCGGCTGGAGGGCCGGATCGGAACCGGCGGGCCGATGATGGAACTATCCACGTCGAACGGCTCCATCAAGATTTACCGGCAGTAAGGCGGCAAAAGAGAGGAATCAACAGAAAACCGCGCCCCGGGGAGGGCGCGGTTTTTTTGTTGTCGGCAGTAGCCGGTCAGAACTGGTACAGCGGAATGGTGGGCATGGTGGTGGCGATTTCCTCGCCTCCGGCGCCCACCGGCTGCTCCTGGAGCTGGCGGCAGTAGAACCCGGTTTCGCCCAGGTACACTTCCAGTTCGGAAGGACGCGGCAGGACGCCCTGGATCAGAGCCTCCGACAGCGGGTCCTCCACGTACTTCTGCAGGGCGCGCCGCAGCGGACGGGCGCCGTAGCTGCGATCGCCGAGCGTCTTGTCGATGATCCACTTGGAAGCTTCGGGCGTCAGCCGGATCTTGATCTGCTTGGCGACCAGGTTGGTGTTCACCTGATCGACCAGCAGGTCGATGATCAGGATCATGTCTTCGTCGGTGAGCGACGTGAACAGGATGACTTCGTCGAGCCGGTTCAGGAATTCCGGATTGAACGCCTTCTTCACCTCGCCCATCACCTGATCTTCCACCTTGGCCGGCATGCCGGAGGGGGCGGCGAAGCCCATGGGCGACTTCTTGTCCAGGAAGCGCGCGCCCAGGTTGGAGGTCATGATGATGATGGTGTTCTTGAAGTCCACCGTGTTGCCGAGCCCGTCGGTCAACTGGCCATCCTCAAATACCTGCAACAGGATGTTGTAAACATCCGGATGCGCCTTCTCGATTTCGTCGAGCAGGATGATGGAGTAAGGCTGGCGCTTCACCCGTTCGGTGAGCTGGCCGCCCTCCTCATAGCCGACGTAGCCGGGAGGCGAGCCGATCAGCTTGGATACGGAGTGCTTCTCCATGAACTCCGACATATCAAAGCGGATCAGCGATTTCTCGCTGCCGAACAGGAATTCGGCGAGAGCGCGCGCCACTTCCGTCTTGCCGACGCCGGTGGGTCCCAGGAACAGGAAGGAACCGGCCGGACGCTTGGGCGACTTGAGTCCCGCGCGCGACCGCCGGATGGCGCGCGCCAGCGCGGATATCGCCTTGTCCTGGCTGATCACGCGCTTGTGCAGTTCTTCCTCGATGCGGATGAGCTTGGTGATCTCTTCTTCCTTGATCGAGGTCATCGGGACGCCGGTCCAGCGGGCGACCACGTCCTCAATGTCATCCTTGGTGACGATACCGGTGGAGGTGTCGTCCAGGTTGTACTTCTCGCGAAGCTGGCGCAGGTTCTCGCGTTCCTTGCGCTCTTCGTCGGAGTAGAAGCGGGCCTTTTCAAATTCGTGGTTGGCGATCGCGTTCTCCATGCGGTGCACGATGAACTTGATGCGCTTCTGAATATCGGCGACTTCACTGGGCAGCGTGGTCTGGCGCAGTTTCACGCGCGCGCCCGCTTCGTCGATGAGGTCGATGGCCTTGTCGGGAAGGTAGCGATCCGGGATGAACCGGCTGGAGGAGTGTACCGCGGTTTCAATCGAATCGTCGGTGTAGGCCACGGCATGGAACTTCTCGTAGCGCTCCTTGATGCCGAACAGGATCTTGATGGCGTCGGATTCGCTCGGCGGGGGCACCTTCACCGCCTGGAAGCGGCGCTCGAGCGAGCGGTCCTTCTCGATGGACTTGCGATACTCGCCCGGGGTGGTGGCGCCGATGCACTGGATCTCGCCGCGCGAAAGCGCGGGCTTCAGGATGTTGGCGGCGTCCAGCGAGCCTTCGGCGGAGCCCGCCCCCACCAGGGTGTGCAACTCGTCGATGAAGATGATGGCGTTCTGGTTCTCCATCAGCTCCTTCATGATCGTCTTCAAGCGCTCCTCGAACTGTCCGCGATACTTGGTGCCGGCCACGATGAGGGACAGGTCCAGCGCCAGAATGCGTTTGTCGGACAAGAAGCTGGGAACATCGCCGTCGGCGATTTTCTGCGCCAAGCCTTCCACGATGGCGGTCTTGCCGACGCCGGGCTCGCCGATCAGGACCGGGTTGTTCTTGGTGCGGCGGCACAGGATTTGAATCACCCGTTCCAGCTCATAATCGCGGCCGATGAGCGGGTCGAGCACCCCGTCGATCGCCGCCTGGGTCAAATCGCGCGAAAACTCGCTCAGCAGGCTGCTTTCCTTGGGACGGCTGGAGCTCATCTTCTCGGACGTGGAACGGGCGATTTCTTCCCGCACTTGCGACAGACGCAGCCCCCGCTCGTGTAGGATTTCCGCCGCGAAGGACTTTTCTTCCCGCAGCAGCCCCAGCAGCAGATGTTCGGTTCCGATGTGCTTGTGATTCAGCCGCTCGGCTTCCTCGGCGCCATATGCCAGCACCCGCTTGCATTCGTGGCTCAGCGGCAGGTCCACGCTGGTGGAAACCTTCTCACGGATGGTGGTGTGCGCTTCGATCTGCTTGCGGATCGACTCCAACGCCGCGCTGGACCGCAGGAACCGGTTCGCCAGCGCTTTGTCCTCGCGCAACAGGCCCAGGAGCAGATGCTCCGTCTCGATGTAAGGACTGCCGAACTGGCTGGCCTCATACCGGGCGAAGAAGATGACCCGGCGCGCCTTCTCGGTATATCGTTCAAACATAAGGTCCGCCCCCACTGATCCCCGGCTCGCGGCCGCGGGACTGATTCTGTCCGCTGGATGCCGTACTCAGGCTGCTACCGGTCATATCGACTAAGCGCCCCCGGTCCAGCAGTAGGACGCGGTCGGCACGGCCGGCAAAACTTAGATTGTGCGTGACGTAAACCGTGGTAAGTCCATGGGATCGGTGCAGGTCCTCCATCAGACCCATGATCATTTCACCGGTCCTGGGATCGAGGTTTCCCGTGGGTTCATCCGCCAAAAGAACCTTCGGATCTCCCGCCAGGGCGCGCGCGAGAACCACCCGCTGCTGCTCGCCGCCTGAGAGTTCGCCGGCCCGATGCGCCGCGCGGTTGCCCAATCCAACCTCATCCAACCTCGCTTGTGAGACGGCCCGGGCTTGACCCGAGGGTACGTTCCGTATCAGCAACGGCATCATGACATTCTCCAAGGCGGTGAACTCCACCAGAAGCGATGCCATCTGCCAGACAAAACCGACTTCCCGGTTGCGGAACTCGGCGAGTTCCTCCGACCGGAATCGGCCTATCTCGTTCTGACCGAAGTATATCTCACCACTCGTTGGAGTGTCCAGACCGCCCAGAAGATGCAGTAAGGTGCTCTTGCCCGCCCCTGATTCGCCGATAATCGACACTCGTTCCCCGGCGCGGACGTCCAGGCACAGGCGGTCGAATACCACTAAGTCCGTACGCCCCGAGCGGTACGCCTTGGTGAGATCGACAGCGCGGATCGCGGTCCCAGCCACTGACCCTGTCATAGCAAGCTTTCTACCAGTCTACTCCCGTGGCCGGATAAAACAATTCCGTCTAGAATTGTTTTGTGGCTCCGGGATTGCAACTTGAAACGCATGAAGCTGTCCCGGCCCCGGAGGTTTGCGATGCAGTTCTGTAACTTTGCCGCCCGCGTGGCGCTGGCTGGTCTGGCGGCGATGGGTTGCCTGGACACAGCCGGGGCGCAGTCGAACACATTGCAGGTGCTCCCGTCCGCGCCCCTGACGTTCTACCATCGCCCCGGCGACATCCCTCCGGGCCCGCAGGCGATCGCCGTGGTTTCCTCGGGCGCCAGCCTCGGCTTCTCCGCCCAGGCGGTGAACCCGTTGAATCCGTCCACCGCGCCCTCCTGGCTCCTGGTGGATCCGGGCAGCGGAGCGACCCCGCGCACGGTGTTCGCTCGCGTGAACCCCGCCGGGCTGAGCGCCGGAACCTACGAAGCGACCATCCGCATCACCGCCGCCGATGTCAGCAATCCGTCCGTCAGCCTGCCGGTGACCTTGATCGTAGGCGAAACCGCGCGGCTGACCGCGTCGCCCTCGTTCGTCCACTTCCGCCACCAGCTCTCGCAGCCGGCTCCGCCGCCGGTCAACATCGCCATCGGTTCCACCGGCGCGGCCCTCGCCTATACGGCCGCGGCGAATACGCTGAACTGCGGATCCAACTGGCTGCAGGTCAGCGCGCCGGCGGGTAGCACGCCGGGATCGATAACCGTGTCCATCAATCCCGCGTCCCTGTTGGCCGGAACCTGCGTGGGCGCCGTCACGGTGAACTCCGGCGGGGGATCCCTGACCATTCCGGTAATCGTTTCCGTCACCAGCCAGGCGCAACTCACCGTGGCTCCGCTGGCCATCCAATTGAACGCCGCCCCCGGGACCAGCGGCGGTGTGTCGATTCCCATCAACATCGCCAGCACCTCGCCGGCGAGCACGATCGCCTACAACATCAGCGCCGCCACCGCGACGGGCGGCGGCTGGCTGCAGCTCAGCTCCAACGGCGGCACGACACCTTCCAGCGTCACCGCCAGCGCCAATACGACCGGATTGCAGCAGGGCGCCTACTTCGGAACCATCAACATCATCGCGCCGCTGCAGGCGCCGGTGACCATCCCGGTGATGCTGGTGATAAGCCCGCAGTCGACGCTGTCGGCGACTCCCACATCCTTGAGCTTTGAGCAGATCCGCAACGGCATGCTGCCCGCGACGCGCCTGGTTACGGTGACGCACTCCACCGGCGCCATCAACTTTGCCGCCACGGCAACCACGGCCAGCGGCGGGCCGTGGCTCACCGTCGCCCCAGTCAGCGGAACGCTCCCGCGCGAGCTTACCGTATCGGTGGACGGCCGGAATCTGACGCCCGGCGTGTATGACGGCACGATTCAGGTGGCGGTAACCGGCCTGCCGCCGCTGCAGATCCCGGTGACCATGACCGTAACCGAAGCGCCGGCGCCGGTGATCACGATCAGCCCGCTGGCCATGACGTTCAACGTGCAGTCCGGCGGCCCCGCGCCCGCGGGGCAGTCATTGCTGGTCACCAGCACCGGCACGGCTCGCGTGACGCTGTCCACCTTCACCCTGCAGGGCGGCCAGTGGCTGCGGGCGCAGCCCGCGTTCGGGGACACCCCGCTGACCGCGACCGTTTCCGTGCTCGCGGATGGGCTCGCGCCGGGCCGCTACAACGGCTTCGTCACCGTGGGATCGTCCGTCTTGCCCAATCCGCGCAGCGTCCCCGTCACCCTCAACGTCACCGCCGCGCCTGCCGGACCGCCGCTGATCACCAGCATTACCAACGGCGGCAGCTTCCAGGCCGGCCCCATCAGCCCCGGCAACATTGTGACCATCAAGGGCCGCCAACTCGGGCCCGCGCAGGGCGTGACCTTTGCGCTGAACGGACAGGGCGGCATCGATCCCCTGCTCTCCGGCGTCCGTGTATTGTTCGACGGCATTCCGGGAACCCCTCTTTATGCCCAGGCGGAACAGATCAACGTCGTGGCGCCGTTCGAGCTCGCCGGCAGGACCGTGACTCGTATCGTCGTGGAGTATCAGGGTCGGCCGTCGAGCCCCACCGACAACGCCGTGGCCGCGGCATCGCCCGGCCTGTTCACCGCCAACTCCTCAGGCTCGGGACAGGCGGCGATCGTCAACCAGAACGGATCGTTCAACGGGGCGCCCGCCGCG
The DNA here is from genome assembly GCA_019748195.1 of Bryobacteraceae bacterium. Taxonomy (GTDB): domain Bacteria; phylum Acidobacteriota; class Terriglobia; order Bryobacterales; family Bryobacteraceae; genus JAIEPW01. Next base: position 23,920 of record JAIEPW010000091.1, on the reverse strand, counting down.
TTCACCATTCCCGCGGCGCCCGGCTCCGTGATCTCGATTTACATGACCGGCGGCGGCCAGACCGACCCGCCGCTCACCACCGGTTCCGTGGCGACGGGCCTGCGCTTCGTCCGCAACCTGACCGTAACCATCGGCGGGCGCACGCTGACGCCGGAGTACGCGGGCGCGGCCCCCACCTACACCGCCGGACTGTACCAGATCAACGTCCGGCTGCCGGATGATATTCCGCGCGGGCTGGCCGTGCCGCTCACGGTGAACATCGGCGGTGTAAACTCGCAGCCCGGAACCACGATGGCGATCCAGTAGTCCCGCTCTCCTCCTCCCGCGGAGCGGCTTTGCGTTCGCCAGCCGCTCCGCGTTACTCTAACGGTTTCTGCACCAACAGCAGCTTCCGTTCCTGATGGAACATTTCCTTTCCATTCTGATTTTTTCGCCTCTTGCCTGCGCGCTGGCGATTCTGCTTCTTCCGGGCCGTCTCGCCCGCGCCGCGGGCCTGGCCGCTTCCGCGGGAATCTTCCTTCTCAGCCTGCCGTTGTGGTTCGCGCTCGACCGCTCCGCCGGCTTCCAGTTCATCGAGAAAGCGGACTGGATTCCCACCCTCGGCGCGTCTTATCACTTGGCCGCGGACGGATACAGCGCCGCGCTGATGCTGGTGACCGCGCTGGCGACACTGCTCAGCGCGGCGGCGAGCTGGAATTCGATCGAGACCCGCCGCAAGGAGTTCTACGCGCTGCTCCTGGTAAGCGAAACCGCGGCGCTGGGGGCTTTCGCCGCGATGGACCTGCTGCTGTTCTTCGTGTTCTTCGAATTCGTGCTCGCGCCCGTGTACCTGATCATCCTGATCTGGGGATCGAAGCAGCGCTCCTACGCGGCCACCAAGTTCCTTGTATATACGATCGCCGGCAGCATCCTGATGCTGCTGGGGATTCTGCTGGCGTATGTGCACGGCGGGCGCACCTTCGACTATGAGGCGCTGGCGCAGACCCCGATTCCGCTCGAATGGCAGCGCTGGATCTTCTGGCTGCTGCTGGCCGGATTCGCGGTGAAAATCCCCATGATCCCGTTGCATACCTGGCTGCCGGACGCGCACACGGAAGCGCCCACCGCCGGCTCCGTCATCCTGGCAGGCGTGCTGTTGAAGCTCGGAACCTACGGGCTGCTCCGGTTCTCGTTGAAATTGGCGCCCGACGTCGCGCGCGAGCCCGCCACCGTCTACGCCATGGGTTTGCTGTCCCTGATCGCGATCGTTTACGGCGCGCTCCTGTGCATCATGCAGAAGGACTGGAAGCGCCTGATCGCGTATTCGTCCATCAGCCACATGGGCTTCTGCACGCTGGGGATTTTCGCCTTCAACGAAGCCGGGATGACCGGATCGATGCTGCAGCAGGTGAACCACGGCGTTTCCACGTCGCTGCTGTTCCTGCTGTTCGGCATGATGTATGACCGGCAGCCGTCGCGCGAGATCGCGGCGTTTCGCGGGCTGTGGCGTCCCATGCCGCGCTTCGCGGCGGTGTTCGCGATCGCGGCGCTGAGTTCCATGGGCATGCCGCCGCTGAACGGGTTCATCGGCGAGTTCACCGTGCTGCGCGGAGCTTTCGAGATGTCCTGGAACTGGGCGTTGTGGGGCGTGATCGGCATCGCGCTGAGCGCGGCGTATCTGCTGTGGTTGTACCAGCGGACGATGTTGGGCGAGACCTCGGCGCAGCACCCCGACCTGGGCTTCCGCGAGCTCGCCGTCTGCGCCCCGCTGCTCGCGCTGATCTTTTGGCTGGGGCTGTACCCGAAGCCTGCGTTCGAATTCCTGGCGCACTCGGCCCGCTGGGCGCTTGCGCGGTAAGAGCTGCGGCGCGCCGCTAAGGTGTCTGCATTTTGCGTAATTGTTCTAGATACGGCAAATCGCGTTTCAGCATTCGGCCCGTTTTGTACAGTTCTTCCAGAATGGAACGAGCTCGACCGAACCAGTTTGCTTCGCCGGTCACCCGACCCAGTTTGAAACAGGCAACAGCTACATCGCGCTGCGCTTCCGCGCTCCCCGGATTTGCCGCTGCCAACTTCTCAGCGATCACCAAAGAGGCCTGGTATCGTCGGCGAGCCTCCCCCGCCGCTCCCTCCTCCTGGAGCACGTCACCCAGCTTGTCCAAGCTGACGATCAGATCTCTCTGAGCCTCAGCGCTCGCTGGGTCTTGCGTCGCCAGCTTTTCCCGTATTCCTAGTGACGCCTCGAAAAACCTTCGCGCCTCACCCAGCTTCCGCGCGGCGAGCAGGACAGTTCCGACGTTGTCGAGACCGACGCTCGCATCCCGCTGCGTCGAAACGCTTGCCGGACTTAGCTTCGCAAGTCTTGCCAGTATCTCCAACGGGGCATCGTACCGCCTCGCTGCCTCAGCACGAAAAAGCCACAATGGCAAGGCTTATACGAGCACCCGCATGGAGCAGCGCCCCCGAGGCCGAGCCGACCTCCGCCCGCAGTTCCGCCTGGCGGACGAGCTCGCGGGTGGCAATCAGGTACGCTTCCCGCGTGGCCCGCTCCAGGTCGTGGTTCAGCGCCGGATCGGTGGTCCGCAGCCCGCGAAAATAGCTCAGTGAGGCGGTGTTCGACTGTAGAACTGCGCCAGCGCCCAGGGATGCCGCTTCAGGTAACTGACAATCGGCGGTGGTTTGGGCGGGCTCGTGTTCACCCTCAGGTCGTCCGGCCAGTCCAGACCGAGGTCCACCACGCCGCCGGGCTTTGGAATCGAGCCGATGGCCTGTACGGCCCCCCGAAGAACCGCTCGCTGGCCCGCGGCGTCGCCCGGTAGCCCGAGCGGCATTCCGAACGGCCGCTCCACTCCGGCGATACGGGGCGCCCCGGTGCTCGCGGTGAGTTCCGGAATCATGGAGAGCGAGATCGTGGTGAACCCGGCGGCTTCGAGCTCGCATTGCACCAGTCCCACGGACCAGCAACAGACGGGTCACACCGGCACAAGCACCACTACGTCCACGCCTTCCCGCCGCATCTGCTCAACCATCGACGGCGCCGACTCCTTCAACAACCGCTGGGGCCGAAGCGTGTATCCGCTATAGGAGTAATGCGAAGACGCGGAGCCGCCGATCTCCTTCGCCGAGGCCATTTCGGCCAATCGTGCAAGCGGCATCACACAATCGAGGTCCCGCGCGGCATACTCCGTATTGATGTGCAGGTGGTGGATGCCGGTATCCGCGGTCCGGGCATCGCTCGGAAGGATGCGATAAGAAGGGTCGGAAAACCAGGGATCGAGCTGCTCGATTTCCGTTTGAAACGGAGAGTCGCTCCGCAAAGCCAACGCCGCGGAACTGACCAGAGCCACGGTGCAGTCCGGCAGCCGCTTCGCAAGCGGGGTCCACGGTCGCGACCGGGCCGCTTCCAAACCACACCAGTGGCGGATCACTTTCTTCGAGATGCCGTCCAGGAAACGGTACGAATCGACCATGAGTTGCATCGTAGCCCAATCTGCAGGCGAGCTATCGGCCCGTGTAGGCCCGCCGCACCGCCGGCGAGCTCGCGTATGCGAACACCGCCGCGTTCACCGCGGCCGCCGCCCACCCCTGAGGAATTCCGACGCTCACCTGCCACAATCCCCCGACGACCCCGACGCCGTAAACAATCAGGGTCATCAACCACGCCCAGGGGCGAACGCGCCAGGAAGAGTAAGCCAGCACGGCGAGGACCGTCCCGACAAACACAAGAAATACCCAGGTCCAGGCGCCGAACCAGGTGAGCATGATCCGGCTGCCGCCGGACACGGCAAGCGCCTCTCGGAAAGCCGGAGACCCCGCGCTCCCCGCGGCCATCACGAAGCAGGCGCAAGCCCCGATCGCGTGAACCGCCGTTAGCACGTGGAGAAACCGCGGCATGCTGTTGCGCCGTTGCACTCAAGGAATACGCCCCGCCGCGGGTCCGCGTTCGATTTTCCGGCACCGCGTGGCATGGCGAAGCGGACCTCGCGTCGTACAATGGAACTTGCACCCCCAAATTGTTGTCCTCGACGCTGGCGGCCAGTATTGCCATCTGATTGCGCGCAAGGTGCGCGAGCTCGGCGTCACCGCGGAGGTACTCGCCAGTGAGACTCCGGCCGGCGATCTGCGCGAGGCCCGCGGCGTCATCATCTCCGGCGGGCCCTCGAGCGTCTACGAGCCCGAGAGCCCTAGAATTGATCCGGCGCTGCTGACGAGCCGGCAGCCGGTGCTCGGAATCTGTTACGGTCAGCAACTGATCGCCCACAATCTGGATGGCGCGGTGGAGAAGGGCGAGAAAGGCGAGTACGGCCTGGCTCACCTCGAAGTCCTCTCCGCGGACCCGCTGCTCGACGGCGTCACGGGAAGACAGCAGGTCTGGATGAGCCATCGCGATACCGTCTCCGCGCCGCCCTCCGGATTCACGGTGACCGGGCGCACGGAAACGTGCGCGATCGCCTCCATGAGCGATCCGGCGCGCAAGCTGTACGCCGTCCAGTTTCATCCCGAGGTGGTGCACACGCATCCGGGCAAGCAGGTGCTTGCCAATTTCGTCTTCGGCATCGCAGGATGCAAGCAGGACTGGGATCCCGCCGGGCGCATCGACGCCATCGAGCAGCAGATCCGGGACGCTGTGGCCGGACGCAACGTGTTCTTCTTCGTCTCGGGCGGCGTCGATTCCACGGTGGCCTTCACGCTCTGCCTGCGCGCGCTGGGTCCGGACCGCGTGCACGGAACGTATGTCGACACCGGCTTCATGCGGGAGGGCGAGACGGACTTCGTCCGCGACATGTTCGGCAAGCTGGGCGCCCGGCGCTTCGAAGTGGTCAACGCCGAATCGCGGTTTCTCTCCGCCCTCACCGGCATCACCGATCCGGAAGAAAAGCGGATGGTGATCGGCGCGAAGTTCGTGGAAGTGCAGGAGCGCATCCTGGAAACGGAGCACTTCCTGGACGGCCACTGGATCCTGGGTCAAGGCACCATCTACCCCGACACCATCGAATCCGGCGGCACCAAGAAAGCGGACAAGATCAAGACACACCACAACCGGGTGGAGGGCATCCAGAAGCTGATCGATGCTAACCGGATCATCGAGCCCCTGACGCAGTTCTACAAGGACGAGGTTCGCGAGATCGGCGCGCGGCTGGGGATTCCGGCCGACCTGCTCCAGCGGCACCCCTTTCCCGGCCCCGGTCTCGCGATCCGCTGCCTGTGCTCGGACAGCGAAGGTTCACCGCTGCAATGCCCCGAAGGCTGGGTGGTCCCGGTTCGTTCCGTGGGCGTGCAGGGCGATTCCCGCACGTATCGCCCCGTGCTGGCGCTGGAGGAGTTCCCGGCTTCCCCCGAAGTTGCCGCCGACCTGGTGAACCGGGTGGCGCACGTGAATCGCGTCGCGTCGGTGGCCGCTTCACGGGAACCGCTACGTTTCTTGCGAGTACAGCGCGCGTTCCTCTCCGCGAATCGGCTACGGCGGCTCCGCCTCGCGGACGCGACCGTTCGGCGATTGTCGCACGAAGCCGGGTTCGACGCGACCGTGTGGCAGTTCCCGGTGGTGCTCCTCCCCCTCGGCACGGAGACCCATCCCGACAGCGTAGTCCTGCGCCCCATCGAGAGCGTCGACGGCATGACCGCCCGCTCCGTGTGGATGGACCACGCGTTACTCGCGTCGATCGCGCGGGAACTGCTGGCGCAGGAGGGGATCGCCGCGGTCCTATACGATCTGACCAATAAGCCGCCCGCGACCATCGAGTGGGAATAACCGTTACGCTACCCCTATATGCCCGAACTCTCGGAAGCAGCGCGGCAGCAGGGCGAGCTTTGGGGCGCCGACGTCGGCGGCTGGCTCGACATCCAGCGCCGGTTCATGCCTCCGCTCCACAACTTCGTTCTGGATCGCCTGGAGATCCGTCCGGGAGAACGCCTTCTGGATGCCGGATGCGGCGCGGGCGGCGCTTCTCACCTGGCGCGATCGCGAGGCGCCGAAGTCACGGGCTTCGACCCGTCCGAGGGCATGCTCCAAGCGGCCGCCGCGGACTTTCCCCAGATCCCGTTCCAGCCCGGTGAGTTGGAGAATATCCCCTTTCCGGACAGCATGTTTGACGCCGCAATGGCGATCAACTCGCTGCAGTTCACGCCTCGGCCGGAACGCGGCTTGTTGGAGCTGCTGCGGGTGACGCGGCCCGGCGGCCGCATTGCCGTAGTCGTTTGGAATCAGCAACATTCCGAACAGCGCGTGGTGTTCGACGCGATCCGCGCCCTGTTCCCCAAGCCTCCCGCCGGGCGCGGAGCCTTCGAGCTGGCGGGCCCAGGCGAACTGGAGGCCTTGCTGGCGGGCCTGCGGTTCACCCTCGCGGAGATCGACATCTCTTTTGCTTTCGACAACTTAGAGGCCGGCGTCCGGGCCCAGATGGGTACCGGACCCTCACAACGGGCGGCGCAAATCCTTGGCCGCCCCGCGGTGGAAGACGCGCTGCGCCGGTCGATGTCGAATTTCGCACAGCCGGACGGATCGCTGGCCGCCAGGAACCGGTTCCGCTGCGCCCTCGTCCAACGATAGGGCCGTACAATGAAAGCGGAATCATGATCTTCTGGCTGTTTCTCGCGCTGTTCCAGGATCCGGTGGGGGAGGGGATGAAAGCCCTCGACCAGAGGAATTACACAGCGGCGATCGAAGCCTTCACGAAAGCCGCGCAGGCGGACCCGGCGGACTATGCCGCGCGCTTCCACCTGGGACTGGCGTACTCGCTGAAAGGCGACACAGCGGCCGCAATTCCGCACTTTAAGGCCGCTTTAGAGCGCAAATCGGGGCTTTATGAGGCACAATTGAACCTCGGAATCGCGTTGCTGGACCAGAAGCAGGCCACCGATGCGATCCCGCTCCTGCAGGCTGCCGCGGCGCAAAAGCCGGGCGAGTTCCGGCCTCGCTACTACCTGGGGGAGGCGCAATTCGCCTCGGGCGACATGGCGGCCGCCGAGGCGAGCTATGCCGCGGCGCTGGAGCGCGACCCCAAGTCGGCCGACGCGGAACTAGGGCTCGCGCGGACGCTCGCGCGCCTGAACCGCCTCGACGAGGCGGAAAGACACTACACCCGCGCGGGCGAACGCAACCCAGATTACACGGATGGGCCGCTTGAACTCGCCTCGGTGTACGAAGCGGCGAAGCAGCCGGAGCGGGCCATCGCGATTTACGAGAAGTTCGCGGATCGCGTCGCGGTGCAGGAGCGGCTGGGCGTGCTGCTGCTGGAGAAACGGCCCCTGGAGGCGATCCCGCACCTGGAAAAGGCCGCCGCCGCGAGTCCGAGCGCGGCCAACCGGCTCGCGCTGGCGCAGGCCTATCGGGAAACCAAGCAACCGGCAAAGGCGATTGAGCAACTGGATCTCGCGGTGAAGAGCGAGCCGCGCGACGCCGCGCTGCGGCTGTTGTATGGACGCATCCTGCGGGACGGGCGGAACTTCCAGGGCGCGGCGAATCAGTTCTATGCGGCGACGCAGATCCGGGCGGATTCCTCCGAGGCCTGGAGCGAGTTCGCCGGCGCGCTGATCCTCCTGGAGGATTATCCACGCGCCCTGGCCGCCCTCGACAAAGTGCGGCAGTTGCAGGCGGAGACCGCGGCGCACTTTTTCTTCCGGGCGCTCGCGCTCGATCATCTGAATCAGTTCCAGCCCGCCTACGATAGCTATCGGAAGTTTCTGGAATTGAGCGAGGGCAAGAGCCCGAATGAGGAATTCAAAGCCCGGCAGCGGGCTCGCATACTGGAGAAGGAGTTGAAGAAGCGATGACTCTGGCGATGTCGTTCCTCTGGTGCCTTTTGGCGGGGGACCTGGAGTCGGTGAAGGCGGAACCGAACCTGGAGAAACGCTCGGAAAAGGCGATGGCCAACGCGTCCGCCGCGCTGGCGGCGGTGCGCGCCAGGTACGAGGAGGGCGATCTGAAGGCAACGGACGCGGCGCTGGCCGAGGTCCTGGAGTCGGTGGAGATGGCGCGCACTTCGCTGCTGGAGTCGGGAAAGAACCTGCGGCGGTCGCGCTCGGCGAAGAAGGCGGAGTTAGGCACGCGCGATCTCGCGCGCAAGCTGGGCGAGCTGAAGGATCGCTTCTCCGTGGACGACCGCCGGACCATCGAAAAGGTTCATGCGCGCGTGACCGAGATTCATGACGAGTTGCTGAACGGCGTGCTGTCGCGCAAGGAGTAAACTATGCGTTTCGGTTTGGCTATACTGCTGGCCGCGGCCGCATTGACGGCCCAGACGAAGGACTTCCTGACGCCCGACGAGGTGGATCAGATCCGCCTCGCGCAGGAGCCCAACGAAAGACTGAAGCTTTACGTCACGTTCGCGCGGCAGCGGATCGATTTGATCGAGCAGCAGTTCGCGCGGGAAAAACCTGGGCGATCCGTGCTGATCCGGGAGAAGCTGGACGAGTACACCAGGATTATCGAGGCGATCGACACGGTGGTGGAGGACGCGCTGCGCCGCAAGCTGCCCTTGTCGGTGGGCCTCACCGAGGTGGCGGGCGCGGAAAAGGAGATCGCGGCGAAGCTGCTGAGGATCCAGGAGAGCCAGCCGAAGGACCTGTCGCGCTACCAGTTCGTTCTGGAGCAGGCGATCGAGACCACCAACGATTCCGCGGAGCTGAACGCAAAGGATCTGGCCTCGCGTACCGGGGAAGTCGCGGCGAAGGTGGAGAAAGAGAAGAAGGATCGGGAGGAGATGCTGGCGCCGGTGGAGCCCGCCACCGCCGCGGTGAAGCCGGATGCCGCGAAAGCCGCGGAGATCGCCGAGAAGAAGGAAGAGAAGAAGCAGCGCAAGCCTCCCACGCTGCTTCGCAAGGGTGAAGTTCCGGTAACGAAGAAGCCGCAGTAGAGCTTATTTGCCGCCGCTGACGCCGGGACGGGCGGCCGCGCGCAGTCCCGCTTCGGCCTGCGCCAAGGCCGGAATCTCATCAAGCGCCATGCGGAACCATCTCTCCGCGTCCTCATTCTGGCCGGCCTTCAGCAGCGCGTTGCCCAGCGCGATGGAAACCGGCCGGGGGTAATGCGGAGGCTCGCTGTACGTCAGCGACCGCTGCACCGACGCCGCCTTCTTCAGCACTTTCCAGCCCTGCTTGGCACCTTCGGCGAGCTGGACATGACCCTCCAGCTCCATGCGCGCGGCTTGCATTTCCGGGCTGGGCTTGCGGCGGTTGAGCTCCAGGAACTTGTCGAATGCCTGATCCATCCATTTGGCCTCGGCACGCGCCGCCGCGCCGTCGCCTTTCGCGGCAAGCGCCAGACCGCGGGCCCAATGCGTCCACGCTGTCTCGCGAGGCCGGCCGTAGGCGGGCAGGGTCTTGCCGTCCAGAATCTCGTCCCACTTCTCGGCGACCACCAGTGCCCGCATCAGGGCAAACCAGCCTTGGCGATAGGCCGTTCGATAGTTGTCGATGGACGCAGCCTCGCGCGGGTTTTCCTTGAACTCGAGCAGGCTTCGCGCGGCCTTCATCGCTTCCTCGTGATTGCCCGCGAATGCGTTCGCCGTCGAAAGGTAATGGACATTGTGGCCGTGGTGGCCGCTGCCCATCAGAGGATCGGCCTTCAGGTAGCCGAGTTCATTTACCGCGGCGGCGGTGAAGCTTTTCACCGCGTCGGCAAAGCGTCCGGTCTGGGACCAGATGTGACCGGGCATGTGCAGGGCGTGCGGGATGTTGGGCACCAGTTGCGGGTACTGCTCGGAACTGCCCCAGGCATCCCGGGCGAAGCTGCCGCCTTCCCATCCGTGAATGATGTAGTGGTGCACGCCGGGATGCCGCGGAAAATCCCTGGCCAACTGGCGAAGCATCTCCACCGCCTCCATGGTGCCGGGGCGCGGCTTGCGATCCGGCAGCGTGAAGCCGCGCATCAGGTGCAGGGCCAGGAAGGTGCGGGCTTCCACTTCCTTTGGATGCTTTTCGACAATCGCCCGCAGAGCCTCGATGTAAGCATCGTGAGCGTTCTTGTCGCCGGGCAGGCGGCGCGCCGCCGCCGCCGCGATGTACATCTTTTCCAACTCCGTGGCTTTGCCGGGAACTTTGGCGAGCTCCTGAGCCTTCTCAGCCGCCTTGGACGCACGCGAAGGCGTCAGCCGCGGATCCTGCTGCTTGCCCCACATCTCCTCGATCAAGTCGATCTGAAATCGCGGGCGGTAATCGCCGCCGGCCGCCATCGCGACGCCAAACCATGGCATGGGCGCTTCCGGATCCAGCGCGGCTGCCTGCAGGAAGCTGCGCTCGGCTTCGCTGGCCCAGAAACTGTGCAGTTGCGCCAGACCTTGATTGAAGAACTTCTGCGCCTCCGGATTCGCGGTGGTGATGGGCAGGTGGACATACTCCGTCCCCTGCCCCGCCATCCACTTCGCGGGAAGAGAAGGCGCGGCGAGTCCGGGAGGCGGCGCGCACAAGTCCTTGGATTTGGGTTGGGCAAGGGAGCTCTGCGCGAAAACGCCAGCGCAGCAAACCAGGGCGGCGGCCAAACGAGTCATATCCACGATTTTGTCACATTTCCCTTTGGTAACACGATGGCCGCGCCGGGACGCGCGGCTCGAGGCGATTCGCCATATAGAATGGACGCATGATGCGACTCCTGATCGCTTCGTCACTGCTCGGCGGCGTACTTGCCGCCCAGACCCCGCTCGACCCCGCCGCGTGGGGATCCGACCATGTGGGCAAGGCGGTTCCCGAGTACACGCAAGGGGACGAATGCTTGTTCTGCCATCGCAACGAGATCGGCAACGCCTGGCAGCGAAACGCGCATCGCACCACCATGATGCAGCGCGAAGATGCGGGCGCGCTGGTGCAGTTCCTCGCGGCCGGCCCCAAGACCGCGTCCCTTGCCCGGCAGGTGACCCACACGCTCGGCTATCGCAACCACGTCCGCTTTCTCAAGCAGGACGGTTACGGCAAGTACGACGTCCTGAATGCGCGGATCGATCTGACGCCGGAACGCAAGGTACGCTCCATCGTCAACGCCGATTCGCCCAAATGGGAGGGTTCCGCGAAATTCGCGGGCCGTTGCGCCGGCTGCCACGCCACCGCCGTGGATCCGGCGACGAAGGCCGCCAGCGGAATCGGCCACGACTGCTACGCTTGCCACGGCGTTGTAGACCTGGAGCACACCAACGACACGTCCAAGATCTTCCTGTCCAAGAAGCAGCGCTCCGATGCCAAGGCGATTACCGCCACCTGCGCTTCCTGCCACCTGCGCGACTTCGCCCAGTCGAGGTCCACGGGAGCGCCCTACGCCAACAACTTCGTTCCCGGCGACAATCTTTTCAAGGATTATCAGGTGGACTGGTCCAAGGCGGAGGACGCCAACCTGAATCCGGGCGATCGCCACGTCTACCGCGCCGTACGCGACGTAATGGTGAACGGCTCGGACCTCACCTGTCTCGGCTGCCACAGCCTGCACAAGAGCGACACGCTGAAGCATCGCCGCGTGCTGACCAATCCGGGATGCCAGGATTGCCACAACGAGACTGGCCCTAAGAGCGTCGTGAAGCAGTACGAAGTCCACAGCGCTGTTTGCGAGTACTGACAAGCAAGCCGGGCCGCGGGAAATCCGGCCCGGCGAGTGTTCTGGCTACAGGGAGTTCCTAGCGGCGAGGTTCGCTGGAGGGCGGAACGATGTTCTTCATGCGCATGTACGTCACCAGATTTCCGTAGTGCTCGTAGTTATGCGCGACATTGAAATCCAAGGCGGATAGCTTGGTGCGCTGACCCATCAGGCTCACCATTTCGGCGGCGTTGGCGTCGGTCATCTTGGCGTACACCGAATCGCAGAAAGCGAAGGACTCTTTCAGCCCCGCGATGATGGCTTCCTTGGTGGTAGCCGATTTCTCGACGCCCTTGGGCGCCACGCGCTGGCCGGACGCGGCGCCGCAGAAGAAGTACTGCGCGTCCGCGACATGTCCCAGAATCGCCCCAAAGCCGCGGACGCCTTCGGTGGGCTTATAGCTGAAGTGCTCTTCCGGCATCTTCTCGGCCGAACGCATGATTACGTTCTTTGCCTGCTCGAACAGGGACTTCGATCCGGCAATCAGCGGATTCGCGGCATCCTGCGCGAAGCTGCCGGCCGCGAACACAACCGTTAACCCCAAAATTCTCATAGTTCTTTGCGAACCTCCAACGTTCATTGGAGCGTATCGCACGCAATCATGCAAGGGGAAGCGGAATCTATTTCACGGCGCGAAGGATTTCCCCGGGCGCACACCACAGCCAGCGGCGATCGCCGCGCGTAACCTGCAATCGCAGCAGTTGTAGCACGGCGGCATATTCGCCGGCGTGGTGAACATCGAAGAGAACCGCCTTTCCGCCGGGCTTCAGCACGCGGGCGATCTCGCGCAAGGCTATTTCACGCTGCGGCGGACCGCCCAGCCGGTGTAGCGCGTAGCTGGAGATCACAATGTCGAAGCTCGCATCCTTGAAGGGCAGCTTGCGCGGATCGGAGTTCTGCGCGTCGATCTTCACGCCTTCGGCCTGCGCGTTGGCTTTCAGGGCGTCCATCGAATTTCCGGACAGATCTTCCGGCCGCCACAAATCCACGGCGGTCACCTTGCCGGATTTCAATTTCCTGGCGGCGGCGATGGCCAGCAGCCCGCGGCCGGCGCCGACGTCGAGGACCTTCTCATCGCCCTTTAAGTCCAGCGCGGCGATCATCTCGTCCCGCAGCTTCAGCTTGCCGCTTTTGCTGGACTGATACAGCCACCACGCGGCCCCGGCGAAGCCGATTCCCGCCAGCGCGCTGATGCCGCTGATCGCCGCGCCCTGCCGGGGCGCGTCCTGGCGGTTCACGAAAAACACCGCGACCGCGAACGCCAGCAGCATCGCGGCGCGGATCGCGTACGTCCGCACCCGTTTCGGATCGTCCAGGCCGTAATCGACACTCGCCGCCATGCGCGCCTAGGCTGTCGCCTGCACCTCAAGCGGCTTCTTGAACTTGCATTCGTTGTTGGGGCACTGCGCGAACGCGCCGGCCTTCAGGTATTTCTCGATCAGGTAGCTGCCGCCGCACTCCGGGCATTTCTCGGGAATCGGCTTGCCCCAGGCGACGAAGTCGCATTCGGGATAGCGGTTGCAGCCGAAGAAGGTCTTACCGCGCTTGGACTTCCGCTCCACGATCTCGCCTTCGCTGCAGTTCGGGCACTTCACGCCAATCGTCTTCTGCTTGACGAATTTGCACTTGGGGTAGTTGGAGCAGGCGATAAACTCGCCGAATCGTCCGAACTTCTTCACCAGCTTGGAGCCGCACTGCGGGCAATCCTCATCCAAGGGCTCATCCGCCGGCTTCTGCGGCTGTCCCAACTGCTTGGTGGTCTTGCAGTCCGGGTAGCCCGAGCAGGCCAGGAACTGTCCGAACCGGCCTTTCTTCAGCACCATGGTGCGGCCGCAGTTGTCGCAGTATTCCTCCGCGTCCTGCTCGGAAAGGTCCGCTTTGTCGACATCCGGCAGGTCCACCGTCAGTTCGCGGGTGTTCGAGCACTCCGGATAACCGGTGCAGGCGATGAAACTCCCGTGGCGGCCCCACTTGATGACCATCGGCTTGCCGCACTTGTCGCAGACCAGGTCGGTCGGCTTCTCCATGCGCTTGATGTCGGTCATGTGCTGCTCGGCGTGTTCCAGGTCCTTTTGGAACCTTTGGTAGAACTCGCTCATCGCCGTACGCCAGTCCATCTTGCCGTCTTCGATTTCGTCAAGCTCGTCCTCCATCCGCGCGGTGTAGCGGATGTCGAACAGGTCGTTGAAGCTTTCGAGCAAAAGGTCGGTGACCACCATGCCCAATTCGGTGGGCGCGAACTTGCCGCCTTCCTTCTTCACGTACTCGCGTTCCTGGATGGTCGAAAGAATGGAAGCGTAGGTGGACGGCCGGCCGATGCCGTCCGCCTCCAACTCCTTCACCAGCGTCGCCTCGGTGAAACGCGGCGGCGGCTCCGTGAAGTGCTGCTCCGGCTCGATCGACTTGAGCTTCAGCGCTTCTCCTTCTTCCACCTTGGGAAGCTTGTGCTTCAACTCCTCGTCGTCCTCGTCCTTTTGATCCTTGCCCTCCTCGTAAACGCGCAGGAAGCCGTCGAACTTGGGGACGCTGCCCGTGGCCCGGAACAGGTACAGATTCCCGTCCTTGCCGGTGGCGTTCACGTCGATGGTGGTCTGGTCGAAAACGGCCGGGCGCATCTGCGACGCCACGAAGCGCATCCAGATCAGCCGGTAGAGCTTGAGTTCGTCTTCCGCCAGCACGCCTTCCAGCGACTCGGGCGATCGAACGGCCGAAGTGGGACGGATCGCCTCGTGCGCGTCCTGCGCGTCCTTCTTGGACTTGTAGAAATTCGGCGTCTCCGGAAGGTACTGCGTGCCGTAGCGCTCCCCGATCATCCCCCGCACTTCCGCCAACGCGTCCGCGGATACACGGGTCGAGTCCGTACGCATATAGGTAATCAGACCCACCGCGCCCTCCGCCCCGATCTCCACGCCTTCATAGAGCCGCTGCGCGAGCATCATCGTTCTCTTGACGCTGAAGCGGAGCTTGCGAGCCGCCTCCTGCTGCAGCGTGGAAGTGATGAACGGAGGAACCGGATTGCGCCGCTTCTCCCGCGTGGTGACGCTCTTGACGACATACTCGGACTCGCGGATCTGGTCCACCAGCGCATTCGCCGAGGCCTCGTCCCCGATCTCGATGGACTCGTCATTGCGCTTCAGGAAGTGCGCCGCAAGCACCGGAGGCTTCTTGGCGTTCAGGTTGACGTCGATGGTCCAGTACTCGCGCTTGACGAACGCGCGGATCTCCCGCTCGCGCTCGACAATCAGCCGCAGCGCCACCGTCTGGACGCGTCCGGCCGACAAACCGCGACGTACTTTGTCCCACAGCAGCGGCGAGATCTTGTACCCCACCAGGCGGTCGAGCACGCGGCGCGCCTGCTGCGCATCCACCAGGTTGAGATTCACCTGCAGCGGCTTCTCGAACGCCTTCTCGATCGCGTTCTTGGTGATTTCGTTGAACATCACCCGGTAAAACGCCGGGCCGCCGTTTTTCGGACGCTTGTCCTCCAGCTCCTCCTGGAGATGGAAGCAGATCGCCTCACCTTCGCGATCCGGGTCGGCCGCGAGATACACGTTGTCCACGCCCTTGGCCGCCTGCTTCAGCTCCGAGATCAGCTTCTTCTTGCCCTCGATCACCTCGTAGCGCGGCCGGAAGTCGTTTTCGACGTCCACCGCCAGGTCCTTCTTGGGCAGATCCTTCACATGACCGAGTGAGGCCTTCACCAGGTACTGCTTGCCGAGATATTTGCCGATCGTCTTGGCCTTGGCCGGCGACTCGACGATTACCAGCGATTTCGCCATATTGAAAAGTTCTTAAGATTACGGTCTTGAGTATGAGGGTTCCGAACAACCCGAATCTTACCACGGTCTCCCGAGTCCGGCTGTCTAACCCGTCCGGGAGACGCCCTTAAGACTCGGCCCAAACCCTGATAAATTGCTTGCCCGGCAGTTGCCGGACCAGCCCTTGCAGTTCGAGATCGAACAAGGCTGCAATGATCTCGGATGACGAAAGCGTGTCTAAGGATTCAGGCCGCCCTGGCTCCATCAGCACGTCCAGTTGCACCGGCTGGTCCAATTTCAAGGCGCGCAGCACGCGGCGCGCGGCATCGTTCAGGTCCGGGCCCGATTCCTCCAATAGATTCAACTGATTGCGGCGCTCGGCCGAGAGCATCCGCCGCTGTTCGGGCCGCAGCTCCACCACCACGTCATTCCACTCCTGCACCAACTTAGCCCCCTGCTTGATCAACAGGTTAGGCGCCCAACTCATGCGGGAAGTGATGTTCCCGGGCACGGCGAAGACCTCCCGGCCCTGATCGAGCGCGAGCTTGGCGGTAATCGCGGATCCCGAATACTCGGCCCCCTCGACGATCAACACCCCGGAGCTCAGCCCGCTGATGATCCGGTTGCGGATAGGAAAATTCTGAGGGTAAGCGGGGGTCCCCATCGGGAACTCCGAAATCAACAGACCCTTCTCCCCAATCTCCGCCGCGAGCTTCCGGTTTTCGGACGGATAAATGTGATCCAAACCGCATCCAAACACGGCCGCCGTGTTCCCGTGGGCCCCCAGCGCGCCCCGGTGAGCCGCCGTATCGACGCCGCGAGCCATCCCGCTGGCGATGGTGAGGCCAGCCTTCGCCAGGTCGGCGGAGAGCCTCTCAGCGGCCATGGCGCCATAAGCCGTGGGACGGCGGGTACCCACCACCCCCAGCATCACGGTGCCTAACAATTCGATGCGGCCGCGGCAGAAAAGAACCAAGGGAGGGTCGAAGATCTCCCGAAGTGGGGCCGGATATTGTTGATCCCAAAGGGGTATCGCCTCAACATCCGAGGCGTTGATTCTGCGCTGCTGCTCCACCGCCAGCTCAAACGTGCAGCCGCTGGCAATCGTCTGGGCCACCGTTCCGGACACGCCCTCCGCCTCCAGTTCGGATCGCGAGGACTGAAAAATGCCCCGGACACCGCGCCTCCGGCTGACCAGTTCCGCGCCTTTTCGCGGGCCTAGCCCCGGCACCAGGAGCAACGCCAGCCAGTGCAGCACTTCCTCCGCGTCCATCGCCGAAGCCCTCATATCCTAGTGGTGCCGCCGGACACGTGGAATTCTCAGTAGACTGAGGAGTAATGGCTCAAGCGACCTACGATGACGCAAACCTGGTCCTCCGACTTTACGAACTCCGGCGGGAGGAGAGGATGCGCCAGGCGAGGCAGTGGATGATGAGCGAGTTCCGCGCCGCCACCGTGGACGAACTCAACAAGATCGCCCCGCAGGGCTCCGGCATGGACGCGAACTTCCGCATGGTGGTGACCTACTGGGACATGGCCGCCTCCTTCATCACCGGCGGGATTCTGAACGCCGAACTCTTCTATCAGTCCAACCGCGAGCTGGTGATCGTGTGGGAGAAGGTGCGCCCGCTGATCGCCGAGATCCGTGAGTTGCGGAAGAATCCGGGCTTGTGGAAGCACCTGGAGAAAGTCGGCAACGAATTCGGGGATTACCTGAAGAAGACGGAAGGCGACGAGTTCTACGAAACGTTCCTGAAGAGAGCCCGCGCGCGGTAGGGATGCGCCGCGACCCCGAGTTCTTCGGCGACCAGGAACTGGATCTCCTTTACATCGCCAAGAAGCTAAAGCACGCCTTGGCCGTCGAGTCGCTGCTCGAGAGCGCCAAGATCGACTACGCGGTGGAGACCGGGACCTACGTGGGCGGGATGATCTTCCGGACGGAACGCGTGGGCGCGTTCCTGTACGTGCTTCCCGGCGATCTGGAACGGGCCCGCGACACGATCCGCGCCGCCGGTTTCGAGCCCGCTTAAGCGATCAGATCTTCATTTGCCGCGCCGCCAGATCCCGCAGGATCTCCTCGGATCCGCCGCCGATCGCGTTCACGCGGACCTCGCGGTAGATCCGCTCCACCTTATGGCCGCGAATGTAGCCGGCGCCGCCGAAGATCTGGACCGCCTCGCGCGCGCAGAACTCCATGGTCTGCGTGGCCTGAATCTTCAGCATGGCGAGATCGGCCACGGGCGACTCGCCGTTGGCCAGCCGCCATGCGGTCAACTCGAGATATGCCTGAGTGGCGTTAACCGCGCGCGCCATCTCCACCAGCTTGTGCCGGATCACCTGATGATCCGCGAGCCTCTGCCCGAACGTGTGCCGCTCCCGCGCCCAGGCAAGGGCTTCCTCGAACGCGACTCGCGCGTTCATGTTCGCGCCGGCGGCCATGCCCAGCCGTTCCGAGTTGAAGTTGTTCATGATCAGCCGGAAGCCGCGGTTTTCCTCGCCCAGAAGGTTGGCGGCGGGCACGCGCACGTCATCAAAGTACAATGTCGCGGTGTCCGATGCCCACCAGCCCATTTTCTTGAGTTCCGTCCGCGCGACCCCCGGGCGGTCCGCCTCAATCAGCAGCAGCGATATCCCGTCGATCCCCGGACCTCCGGTGCGTACGGCAACCGTGAAGTAGTCGCCGCGCATGCCGGAGGTGATGAACGTTTTGGAGCCGCGCACCACGTAGTCCTCGCCGTCCCGCACCGCCGAGGTTTGAATCGCCGAAACGTCGGACCCGCCGGAGGGCTCGGTGATGGCCAGGCAGGAGATCTTTTCGCCGCTCAGAATTCGCGGAAGGACTCTGGCCTTCAACCCGGCGGTTCCGGCGGCGGCGATGGGCGGAGAACCTATGGAGTGGCTCATCAGGCTGGCAGCCAGGCCGCCGCAGGCAGGGCGGTTCAACTCCTCCGTGGTTACGATGCTCAGGAACGGATCCTTGTCCGGGATGCCACCGTACTCCGCGGGGTAGCCCAGCCTTAGGAGCCCGATCTCCGACGCCTTGCGGTACAGCTCGCGGGGAAACGTCTCCGCTTCATCCCAGTCATTGACGAAAGGCGCGATTTCCTGGTCCACCCAACGCCGCAGCGTTTTCCGCCAGGCTTCATGCTCTTCGGTGTAGAACGGGCCGCGGGCGCGGCGGACATCAGGCGCGGCAGTGGTCATGAAATCATCCTACAGCCGCCTAGCGACCCCAGTCGTTGCGATACACCTTGCCGTCCTTCATCACGAAGCGGACCTTCTCCATCACCCGAATGTCGGCGAGCGGATCGCCTTCCACGGCGATGATGTCGGCCAGGTGATTCGCTTCCAGGACTCCGGTTTTCCCGCCCAGGCCGAGCAACTCCGCCGAGGTCAGGGTGGCGGCCCGCAGCGCTTCGCCCGGCTTCATTCCGAACTCGACCATGTACGGAAACTGCTTCCAGTTGTCGCCGTGCGGATACACCCCGCCGTCGGTGCCGAACGCCAGCTTCGCCCCCGCCAGGTACGCCTTGCGGAAGTTCTCGCGCTGGGTCTTGCCCACCAGCTTTTCCTTCTCGATGAACTCCGGCAGCATGCCCACCTTGATCCCTTCCTGCAGGATGAAGTCGTCATTGTAAATGTCGAACACCAGGAACGTGCCTTTCTCCCTGGCCAGGCGAATTCCCTCTTCGTCAATGAAGGAGCAGTGCTCAACGGAGTCCACTCCGGCGCGGATGGCGCGCTTGATCCCTTCCGTTCCGTGAGCATGCGCAGCCACCTTGCGGTCATGCTGGTGCGCCTCATCCACGATCGCCCGGATTTCTTCTTCGGTGAGTTGCGGCCCGCCGACGGAGTCGCCCTTGGAGAGCACGCCTCCCGTGGCGCAAATCTTGATGAGGTCGGCGCCGTACTTGATGTTGTTCCGGACCTTGGCCCGCAGCGCCCACGGACCATCGGCGACTCCCTCGCCGGAATACTTGAATTCCGGCGCGAGCAGAGCATTGTCGCAGTGTCCTCCGGTGATGCCCAGCGAGGGGCCGGACACCAGCATCCGGGGTCCTTCAACGTCGCCCTCGTTAATGCCGTCCCGTAGCGCGATGTCGGAAAATCCGTCGGCGCCTACGTTGCGCACGGTGGTCACCCCGGCTCGCAAGGTGGCGCGCGCGTTCTTGACGCCCAGGATCGCCTGTCGCGGCACGGACGTCCCCAGACCCTGGTAGCCGCTTTGCGACGGATCGGAGGTGAGGTGTTCGTGGGCGTCGATGATACCCGGCAGGCAGGTACCACGTGAGAGATCGATCGCCGCCGCGGTGGAACCCGGTCCGACGGCAAGGATCCGGTCCTTCTCCACCGTGATCACAACGTTATTGCGGACCTGGCCCGTACGAACGTCCAGCAGCTTGCCGCAGCGGATGCTGGTCTGGGCCGCGAGCGGGAAGGCGAATACGGAAAGCAATAGGAACCGGGTCACGGACTCAGTATGCCACGCACCGGCTCCGGGCACGAAAAACTAGGCGCCGCGCAGGATCACCGCGGGATCGATGCGGGAGGCCCGCGCCGCCGGGATTACGGAGGCGGCGATCGCCACCAGCAACAGCACCAGCGGCGCCAGCGTGAAGGTGAGCGGATCGCGCGGACTGACCTCATAGAGCATCGTGCTCATCAGGCGCGTGACCGCGAACGATCCGGCGAACCCCACGGCGATTCCGGCGGCCGCGAGGCGCAGCCCGCCGCGCAGCACCATCCGAAGTACGTCCCCCCGTGCCGCGCCGAGCGCCATGCGGACGCCGATCTCGCGCGAGCGCTGTTCCACCCCCTGGGCGATGACGCCGTAGAGGCCGGCGGCCGCCAGCACCAGCGCCAGCAGCGCGAAACCGGCCAGCAACAGCATCGGAAAGCGCCGGGGGGTTACGGCGCGATCCAGCAACTGGGGCATGGAGTACGCGTTATACAGCGCGATGCCGGGATTCACGGCGCGTACGGCGGCGCGGATTTCCGGCAGCCGCGCCTCCGAGGCGCGGACCACCAGAATCGGCGCGGTCATGGGGCTGTACGCGTAAGGTTGATACACTTCCGGCGGCGCTTCCAGGTCCAGTCCCGAGTGACGAACGCTGCCGGCCACGCCGATGATGGTGATCCATCGTGGCGTATTCGTAACGGGACCGAGGGCGATGCGGCGGCCCACCGGATCTTCGGCGGGGAAGAACTTCCGGGCCAGGGCCTCATTGATCACCACGACCTGATTCCGGGGATCGGAGTCGCGTTCGTCGAACGCCCGGCCCTTGAGAATCGGGATGCCCATGGTGGCGAAGTAACCCGGAGTGCTGCGCCGGTACTCTACCTCGGGCTGTTGGCCCCGCTCGAACGTCCGGCCTTCGATCTGAATCATGCTGCCGAGGTTCACGCCCATCAGGGGCAGGCGGCTGACGGCGGCCACGCCTTCCACTCCGGGTAACGCCGCAATCCGCTCCTCCAGCGCGCGATAGAGAGCCGCGCGCTGCGCGGGCGTGGACACGGAGGCGGGATTCTGCGTGCTGAGGGTCACCAGGCCCGCCGCGCGGAATCCGGGATCGGAGCCCAGCATGCGAGCGAAGCTGTGGACCAGCAGGCCGGCCGCCGAAAGCAGAATCACGGAAACCGCGACCTCCACCACCACCAGGGCAGCCCGCAGGCGTTGCGCACCGGCGGGCGTGGAACGGGCGCCGTCCTTCAGCGAGTCGTAAAGCTCTCCGCGCCATGCCTGAAACGCCGGAGCAAGCCCGGCGACCAGCCCGGTGACGATCGAGGCGCACAACAGGAACCCAAGCGACTGGGGATCCACGGCGATTTCTTCCTTGCGAGGCAGCGTGGCTGGAGCGAATCGCAGGATCGCTCGCACCATGAAATGCGCCAGTCCGGCGCCGGCGAGTCCGCCCAGCGCCGCCACCACCATGCTCTCCGTCACCAGTTGGCGCAGCAGGCGCGCGCGTGATGCTCCCATGGCGATACGGATGGCAATCTCCCGCGAGCGACCCGCCGCGCGCGCCAGCAGCAGGTTGGCCAGGCTGGCGCAGGCAATCAGGAGCACCAGTCCGACTACCCCCAGCAACACCAGAAGAGCAGTCCGCACCCTGCCGGTGGCAAGATCCACGAATGGACGCACGGAGGTCGCCAGGCCGCGGTTGGAGTCGGGATACTGTGCCGCCATCGCCCTTCCGAAGGCGTCCAGTTCCGCGGCGGCCTGCGCCGCGCTGACGCCGGGATTCAGGCGGCCCGCCACCTTGAGAAAGCGCACCTCCCGCCCCCGGGACATCAGCGGGTTGGCCGAGAGCGGCACCCATAAGTCGATTTCGCCTTGCGCGGCGCCGGGCGTAAGGCCGTGATAGCGAAAGCTCTCCGGCAGAACTCCGACGACGGTTATCGAACGGTCTTCGATCGCGAGCGTCCGGCCGATCACCCCCGGATCGCGGCGGAAGCGGCGCATCCAGTAAGAGTGGCTGAGCACCGCGACCGGCGCGGGTCTCCCCTGCTGGTCCTCCTGCTCCGTGAAGACGCGACCCAACCGCGGCCGGACGCCCAGCAGCGGGAAGATGCCGGCGGTGGCGAACAGGGTTTCCAGCCGCTCCGTTTCGCCCTCGGCGCGGATCACTACATTCCAAACAGGAGAGATCGCGGCGATCCGTTCGAACGACCGGGTCCGGGCGCGCAGGTCGACGTAATCCAGGTAGCTCGTCCAGGGTTCAAGGGAAGGATCGGCAACCGCGCGAGTTTCGATCGCCACCAGTTGCGCGGGATTCTCGTAAGGCAGCGGACGGAACAGCACCGCGTTTACCACGCTGAAGATGGCGGTATTGGCGCCGACGCCGAGCGCGGCCAGCAGGATCGCGAACGACGCGAAATAAGGATTGAGAAGCAACTGCCGCAGCGCGAAGCGCACATCGGCGGCGATCCCCGAAAACGGGCGCGCCCCGCCGCCGGCGAAGCCGGGAATCGCGGGCGGGCGCCGGGCCGGCGAGGCGGCGGCGATCTCGCGCGACAGCTTCAACGCCTCATCGGGCGAGAACTGGCGCTCCGCCGTGTCCCGCGCCGCGGCGTCATTCAGACCGCGAGCCAGGGCCTCCTGGTAGGCTTCCTCCAATTGCCCGGCAAGCTCCTCGATGATCTCCGCCTCGCGAGCGGGCGCGACCGGCAGCGCCGGCAGGCGCTCCCGGACGAAACGGTTCCAGTTGGGCGCGGGCTGATCAGGCATGGCGGAATGGGGCAATCCTTTCGATGGCGTCGACGAAGTCCTTCCAGGACTGGCGTTGCGCGCCCAGCGCCTTGCGGCCGGATGCGGTGATCCGGTAGAAGCGGCGGCGGCGTTCGCCGGGCTTCTCCACCCAGCGGCCCTGGATCCAGCCGCGCTGCTCCAGCCGGTACAGAATCGGATAGAGCGAGGCCACGTGATATTGGAGTTCGCCCCCGGAGCGGACTTCGATGAATTTCGCGATCTCGTAGCCGTGGCGGGCGCGCTCCTCCACCAGGCTCAGGACCAGCATCTCCGGAAGGCCGCGCGGGACGTCCTGTCGCGGTTTCATAGGTGGCTCCAGCATATATTGCCTCGACACATATCGTAACGCCGTATATACGATACGGGCGAGGCGGCCGAAGGTTACGAAGAAATCGCGCTGGGAGGGCCGGCAAGCGGCCCGGTTCCGGAGGCGTCCTAGACGATGACGATGCCGTCCGGGCGAAGCAGTTGGGCGAGCGGCCCGAGAACCGCCGGGCGATGGGCGGCCTCCCGGACCTTCTGCACGGCGGGAAGCAGCAGGCCGATCAAGATGGCGATGATATGCCCATTCGCGTCCGTGAGTTCCGTGAAAGCAGCGCGGCTGGAGGCCTGAATCGCGATCGCCTTCAGCCTCGAGGATCGCACGCGGGCAGGCAATTGCCGGTACAACTCGGTGAGATCGCCGCTGAAGGGCTGCTCGGGTCCGGCCTTCAACGGGCCGGCATTGACACGAATCTGAAGCTCGCGAATTTCGATGGGCATGGGCGGTTTCTCCATATGCTTCCGCGCGAACGGGGGAAGCATGGGATCATGGCGCCACGACTATTCTTCGCGGAGCACTTCCAGCGGTTTCTGCCCCAGGATCCGGAAACTGGCGAGCCAGCCGGCCGCGTTGGCCAGCAGCGCCGTCGCCGCCACCGACACCAGCACCGCCACGACGTCGAAGTGCAGCTCCGCTTCCAGCAGGCGCTTCATCACAACGTTGGAGAATAGGATCGCCAGCAGGCTGCCAAGCAGGCCGGCGACCGCGCCCAGAGCCAGAAACTCGACAGAAAAGATCCGCGCGATCTGCTTGCGCCGCGCGCCGATGGTCTTCAGAATCACCACTTCGCGAACCCGCCGGAAGCGCGTGCCGGCCACGCTCGCGGCCAGGATCACGGCGCCCGCCAGAATCGCGAAAGCCGACAGGAAGCGGATCACCACGGCGATCTGGTCCACCACCTCCTGCACCATGGACAGCGCATCGGCGATGTTGATCACGGTTACGGTGGGAAACTTCTCATAGGAGGCCCGCTGCAGGGCCCCCACGGCATCCGGCCTCATCCGCACCCCCCCGTAGTACATCGCGGGCAGGTCCCGCAGCGGCTCCGGGTTGAA
>JAIEPW010000010.1 GCA_019748195.1 Bryobacteraceae bacterium | reverse complement strand
TCAGCGAAGATGTAGTGGCGCCTGTTCCGGCTTTGAACTTCAGCGGGCCTGAAGGCCCGCGCCGCCTGAAGGCGGCACTACGGGTCGTCCGCGGGAGCAGGACGACCACCGAAAGATGTGAGGTGCGGCTCGGACTTTGACTTCAGCGGGCCTGAAGGCCCGCGCCGCCTGAAGGCGGCACTACGGGCGGTCCGGCGGGAGAAGGCGATCAGCGAAGATGTAGTGGCGCCTGTTCGGGCTTTGAACTTCGGCGGGCCTGAAGGCCCGCGCCGCCTGAAGGCGGCACTACGGGTGGTCCGGCGGGAGAAGGCGATCAGCGAAAGATGCAGTGGCGCCTGGTCCGGCGGGAGAAGGCGATCAGCGAAAGATGTAGTGGCGCCTGTTCGGGTTTTGAACTTCGGCGGGCCTGAAGGCGGCGCTACGGGTCGTCTGGAAGCGGCCGGGATCGGGCCCGCTCAGCGGGGCTTGGCGATCAGGTGTTTGGCCAAGGCGTGGTAGGCGGGCAGCGATGCCGGATCGAGATTGACGTTGCCGGCCATCGGATGCGAGGCGAATCTGGCGATCACCATCTCCGCCTTGGGGTCGATGTACAGAGCCTGGCCGTGGATGCCGCGGCCCATGAACGCGCCGTGCTCGTTGTGGGAGATCCACCACTGGTTGTGATAGCTCCAGCCGGGCAGGGTTTTGTAGCCGGCGGGAATGAAGGCTTCCTTGCTGCCGCCGCGGCGGATGTCGTCGATCACGGCGGCGGGAACGATCTGCCGGCCGTTGAAGCGGCCGCCGAGGCGGATCATCTCGCCGAAGCGGGCCAGATCGCGGAGGCGGAGGTTCAGGCCGCCGGCGACGAACGGGGCGCCCCCGGGATCGAGGGCGATGGCGGCGTCGTCTTCCGCGCCGATGCGGCTCCAGATGCGCTCACTCAGCACGTGGTGGGCGGGCCGGTGGGTGACGCGGGCGATCAGCCAGCCGAGCACGTCGGTGTTGATGGAGCGGTAGGTGAATGCTTTCCCGTGCTCGCCCTGCTGGGGGACGGTGGCGAGGTAGGCGTAGGTGTGGGCGGGTCCGCGATAGCCGGGCGGCCGGGGGGAGAATCCGGAGGCGAGCGCGTACTCAACAAAGTCGCCGGAGGTGGAACCGTAGGTTTCGGTGAACCTGAGGGCGGAGGTCATGTCGAGCACCTGGGCGACGGTGGCGTCGCCGAAGCCGCTGTCCTTGAGCTCGGGGAGGTAGCGGGAGACGGGGGCGGTCGCATCGAGCTTGCCTTCGTGGATGAGCATGGCGGCAAGGGTCCCGATGAAAGACTTGGTTACGGAGAAAGCGATGTGGTGCCGGTCCTCGGCGAGGGCGCCGCGGTAGGTTTCGTAGACGATGCGGCCGCGATGCAGGACCACGATGCCGTCGGTGTAGTTAGCGTCGAGCGATTGCGCCCAGGTCATCGGTTTGCCGCCGCCGATGGGGAGGAACTCGATGGCGTCGATGCCGACGCGGACGGACTTCGGTAACCGGGCGACGGGACCGCTGCCGCGGGCGATGTTCGCGGTGGGCATGAGCTCGCGCCAGTGGGAGAAGCTCCAGCGGAACTGAGGGAACTGGAAGAAGCTGCCGTCACCGTGGCGAATCAGCTTTTCCGGCGCGGGGGGGAAGCCCGCCATCCAACCCAGGAGATTGGGATCGGAGGCGCGGGCATCGGGAAACGCGGGCGCCTGGGGAAGGGCGGGAAACACGCAGAGCGCCAGCAGGGCGGCTGATTTCCAGCAGGTTTTCATAGCGTGAGCAGTGTATCGCGTTGGCGGCGGTCAGAGTGTGGGACCGGTCTGCCAGGGCTGGAACTCGCGATGGCCGAGGATTTCGGACCGGGTGGGCTCGCCTGAGGCCACGCGGAGGAGGGTGTCGAAGATCTCGCGGCCTACTTCTTCCACGGAAGCGTCGCCGTCGGCGATGCGGCCCGCGTTCACTTCCATGTTGTCGCGCATTTTGTGGAAGGTCCGGGAGTTGGTGGCGATCTTGAGCACGGGCACGGTGGGGAAGCCGATGGCGCTGCCGCGACCGGTGGTGAAGGCGATGAGGTTGACGCCGCCGGCGGCGAGTCCGGTGAGCGAGACGGGATCGTAGCCGGGGGTGTTCATGAACACGAAGCCGGGCGTGGTGATGCGTTGGGCGTAATCGACGGCGTCCATCAAGGGGGAGGCTCCGGCCTTGGCGGCGGCTCCCAGGCTCTTTTCGAGGACGGTGGTCAGGCCTCCGGCCTTGTTGCCGGGCGAGGGATTGAAGTTGAAATTGTATTCATCGCCATAGCGGGCGAGGTATCGCCGGTAGCTCTCGAGGAAGCCGAGGAATTTTTCGGCGACGGCGCGGCTGCGGGCGCGCTTGACGATCAGGTGCTCGGCGCCGAAGCACTCCGGGGTTTCGGCGAGCACGGTGGTTCCGCCGAGCGCGGCCAGCAGATCGCTGCAAATGCCGAGGGCGGGGTTGGCGGTGATTCCGGAGAACGAATCGGAGCCGCCGCAGTTGAGGCCGAGGATGAGCTTAGAGGCGGGGAGGGGAACGCGCTGCCGGCGCGCGGCCGCGGCGATGAGGGGCGCGATGCGCTCTCGCGCTTCGGCCACGGTCTTAAGGGTGCCGCCGCTCTCCTGCAGGGTCATTCCTTCGAACCGGGCAGTTTGCGGGCCCTGAGGTCCGAAGTAGTATTCGATCTGGTTGGCTTCACAGCCGAGGCCGATGATGAGGGCGGCGAAGACGTTGGGGTGGTCGACGACGCCGCTGATGGTGCGGCGGAGCTTGCCGAGGTCGGGGAAGCCGCAGCCGTCGCCGTGGGCGAAAGCGACGACGCCGTCGACGCCGGGGGGCATCGGTTCGTTTTCGTAGGCGCGGGCGATCCGCTCCACGGCGTGCGCGGCGCAATTGCTGGCGGCCACCACGGCGATGTAGTTGCGTGTTCCGGCGCGCCCATCGGCGCGCGGGTAACCATGGAACACGGGTTTCGACGAAGGGGCAGGCAGGGGTAGTTCGGTTTCGGGGAATTCGAAGTCGCGGGCGGGCTCGAAGAAAGCCACGTTTTGCGTGTGCAGGTGGTCGCCCGGAGCGATGGGGATGCGGGCGCGCCCGATTTCGTGCCCGTAGCGGAGGATTGTTTCGCCCTGGGCGATGGGTGCGATCGCCATTTTGTGGCCCGCGGGAACGGCGCCGGCGGTGAGGCCCTCAAGGGGGCCGATGCGGTACGCGAAGTCCGGCGGGACGGCGACGCGGGCGACGGCAACGTTGTCAGACGGGTGAAGGTGCAGGAAGGCGTTGGAAGCGGTGGGCGGCGGGTCGATTCCGACGAGCGGCATGGCGAGAACGAGTATAGCTCTGAAGGTGTTCGAATCCGAACGGAAAAACTGAAACCAGTGCGTGTTGCCGGCGTCCAATTGAGTAGAAAAGGCGAAAACCTGCTCTCGCGCACGCCAGGAGGTTCTTGTGCGCTGGTAGAGCCACGTGGTTCGCCCGATCGAGCACCCTCCGCTTGGACGCAGTCATCCAGGCAGGCCAGGGACGGCCCGCTTCCCTCCTAGGCGGGCCGTTTGATTTTGCGGGCCCGAGGGGATTGCGCATCCTGTTGCGCTGATATAACATAACACCGTTAATTTTATGGGCGTACAAGAACGCAGGGCTCGGGAACGCCAGGAACTTCGGGGCGAGATTCTGGAAGCGGCGCGGGAGCTTTTTGTGCGGGAAGGGGTCGACCAGGTGTCGATGCGCCGGATCGCCGAGAAGATCGAGTATTCGCCTACGACCATCTATCTGTATTTCAAGGACAAGGCGGAGCTGATCGACTGTCTGTGCGAGGAGACGCTGGGAAAGCTGGACCGGCGGCTGACGCAGATCGAGAACTCGACGCCGGATCCGGTGGAGCGGCTGCGGCGTGGGATGAAGGCATACGTGGAATTCGGGTTGAAACATCCGAACGAGTACAAGGTCGCCTTTATGACTGAGTTGAAGCCGGACGAACTGGCCGGGGGGCGAGCGAAGGCGATGGGTCAGAACGCCTTGAATCACACGCGGAGCAGCGTGAAGCAATGCGTGGCGGAGGGCCGGATGCACGTGGACGATGTGGAAGCCGCGGCCCAGAACATCTGGGCTACGATTCACGGCCTGACCTCGCTGCTGATCGTGAAGACCACGTTCCCGTGGGCGGACCGCAGCAAGCTTCTGGAGCAGCTTGTGGACACGCACATCGCGGGGCTGATGGCGGAGCGGACGGTTCCGGCCCTCTGACCGCGGCTATTTCTCAGGCACCGCGAAGGGCGGCCGCCGCAACCCGGCGGTACAAGCGGTGTCCAGATCCCGAGCGGAACCTGCCGCGACAAAGCGCGCCATGATGTCCTGGGCGCAGCGCGGGAACGGGCCATGGGCGATGCCCTCCAACAAAACCAGACGGCTGTTCGGCAGCGTGGAGGCCACCTTGCGGGCCCAGTGAACCGGCGTTTGCGGATCGAGCGTGCCGGAGAGCAGCAGCACCGGAACGTCGGACTTGACGGGCTGGTGATAGCGCGCGGGGAGCGCCGCCTTGGGCCAGACGGCACAGACTTCGCGGAGGCTGGCGGCCATCGCGGGACCCTGGAACGTGCCTTTGGTTTCGCGGGCGATCGCTTCGGGAGTCAGGGCGTCGCCGTCTTCCGAGCAGGTGATGCTGATGTTCAGTCCGAGGGTTAGCGAGCCGACTAGGTTCACGTTCTGCTGGAGCATGCGGGCGAAGGAATCGAAGTTGCCGGCACGGAACACCTGCATCATGGCGGGGATTTGCGCCTGATTCCCGGAATCGCCAAGGGCGCGGCGCAACGATCCGGCCAGGATGTCGCGGGTGACGAGCAGCGGCTCGGCGTTCCCCTGGGGGCCCTTCAGCGGGACCTTGGCGGGTTCCTTTTCGAGGCGTGCGAGCACGGCGGCGAGGTCGGCGTTCAAGTCCGGAAACGCGGCGGCGCAGGCGGAGTCCTTCGCGCAATCGGCCACCAGGCGATCCCAGGCGGTCTGGCTGTCCTTGGCCATGTGTAACACCAGGGAATCGGTGTGCGCGCTGACGGCGCGGAGGGTGACGGAGCGGACGCGATCGGGATACTGCCGGGCATAGAGAAGCGCCGGGCGCGTGCCGTAAGAGCCGCCGTAGGTGTTGACCTTGTCGTAGCCGAGCCAGGCGCGAACCTCGTCGGCGTCGTCGACGGCGAGCGGGGTGGTGTAGTAGCGCAGATCGGCCTTGGCCTGCAGTTTTTCCAGGCATCGTTTGACGACATCCATGTGAAAACTGCCGCCCGCGAAAGCATCCATGATCTGTTGCGGGGAGCCGAGGTCGCAGGGAAGGGGATTGGACCGGCCTGTGCCGCGCTGATCGATCAACACGATGTCGCGCTTCCCGCGGATGGCGGCGAAGCGTTGGGCGTCCCCGGCGGCGCCATCGCCGGCGGCTTGTCCGGGACCGCCGGCGAAGGCGAACAGCGGGTCGGGCTCGGGTTGGGGATCGAGGGCGGCGAGCACGACGATATTCAAGGGGATCTTACGGCCGGCTTTCGCGGTCCGGTTTTCCCAGACTTCGAGCGTTCCGCAGAAGGCCTCGCCGGGGACGTTGGGGAGCTGGCAGGGCTTCAGGCGATCGCGAAGGGCGGAGGGTTGGGCAACGGCAGCTAATCCGCACAGAAAAGTTGCTAATGTTCTACATCGCATCGGAAAGCAAGACGGGCGGGTGCTGGTGGAATTACCGGAAATGGGCGAGGCGGCCCTGGCAGGAGGCGGATCGCGGGGCCGCGTGGCGAGGTTAGCGGACCCAGACGGGACCGGCGTCCGCGAGGGGCTGGCTGTTCCAGATCCGGCGCGAGATCCGCCACGCGCCGTCCGTCTTGCGCAGGATCATCACGTAGCGGTCATCGATCTTGCGGGAATCGGCGCTGGAGCCGAGGTGCCAGAGAAAACCTTTGGTTCTACCGGTTTCGACGGCGAAGTCACCCGCGACGAGGGTCTCCTCGGGCTCCACCCAAAGGCGGGGCTGGTCGCGTTCGAAGACGCGGCGGTAGTGCGCCAGGATCGCGGCGCGTCCGCGAATCTCGGGGGCGTTGGGCGGGATCAAGACGGCGTCCTCGGAATAGGCGTTCGCGGCTGCCTGGTAATCGCGCCGGTTCCCGGCGGCGATGAGGGATTCGACGGCGGCGCGCACGGATTCGCGATCGCCGGCGGCAAGTGCGAGGAGCAGCAGGGGAAGCATTCCGTCCGAATGATAGCAAGCCGCTGATAGAATGGAGGTTCATCCACAATCAGGAGGCCTAATGGCAGCTCGAGCGCGGCGCAGGTCCGTGGCGGCGAATATCGGCGGAGTTCTGGTGGGCGGCGGCAATCCGATTGTCGTCCAGTCCATGACCAACACCGACACCGCCGATGTGACGGGAACGGTGAAGCAGGTAAGGGAACTCGCGGAGGCGGGCTCGGAGATCGTGCGCGTCACCGTGAACACGGAGGAAGCCGCGCGCGCCGTTCCGCCCATCGTCGATACTCTTCGCATGTTGGGGTGTACCGTGCCCGTGGTGGGCGACTTCCATTACAACGGCCACCTGCTGCTGAAGAAGTATCCGGAGATGGCGCGCAAGCTGGCCAAGTACCGGATCAACCCGGGGAACGTGAACATCGGCAAGAAGCATGATGACAATTTCCGGGCGATGATCGAGGCCGCGGTGGAGAATCACAAGCCGGTGCGGATCGGGGTGAACTGGGGATCGCTGGACCAGGCGCTGTTGACGCGCATGATGGACGAGAACGCGAAGCTGCCGGAACCGTTGGATGCGAAGACGGTAACGATTAACGCGATCGTGGAAAGCGCCCTGATATCCGCGGCGGCGGCCGAGAAGTACGGGCTGGGGCACGACATGATCGTGCTGTCGGCGAAGGTGTCGGGCGTGCAGGACCTGATCGAGGTGAATCGCAAGCTGGCGGCGCGCTGCGATTATCCGCTGCACCTGGGATTGACGGAAGCCGGGATGGGAATGAAGGGCATCGTGGCTTCCTCGGTGGGGCTGGCGGTGCTGCTGCAGGAAGGGATTGGGGACACGATCCGCTGCTCGCTGACGCCGATGCCGAACGGGGATCGCACCGAGGAGGTGCGCGCCTGCCAGCAGATTCTGCAGTCGCTGGAACTGCGATCCTTCACGCCGCAGGTGACGGCTTGTCCGGGTTGCGGCCGGACGACCTCGACGTTCTTCCAGGAGATGGCGGATCAGATCCAGACCTACCTGCGGGATCAGATGCCGGTGTGGAAGACGCGGCATGCGGGCGTGGAGGAGATGAAGGTCGCGGTGATGGGGTGCATCGTAAACGGACCAGGGGAGTCGAAGCATGCCAATATCGGCATTTCGCTGCCGGGGACGTTCGAGGAGCCGGTGGCGCCGGTGTACGTGGACGGCAAGCTGGACCGGACGTTGCGCGGCGATCACATTGTTGCGGAGTTCATCGAACTGCTGAACCGGTACGTGGAGCGCACGTATGCGAGGCACAGCATCGAGGTGGGCGTCTGACGTGCGGCTGGGGTGGGTGCTGATCGCGTCGCTGGCGTGCGCGGATACTCTGCGCGAAGCCGTGGAGCGGGCCGATGCCGCGGCCGCGCGCAAACTGATCCGGGAGGGCGCCGAAATCGGCGAGGCGTACGAGCTCGCGTTGAAGAAAGGGCTGCGGGAGCTGGCGGCGGAGATGGAAGCCGCGGCGGAGAAACGCCTGCTGGACGGGTTTCGGATCGAGCGGGTGGAAGCGGTGGAGGCGCGGCAGAACTTCCTGTCGCTGGCGCCGGGCGAGCGGAGTTCGGTGCTCCGTCCGGAGACGCGGACTCCGCCGGCGGGCAGCGTTTTCCTGGTGCTCGACGTGGTGATGCCGCACCCTTATCCGCGGAGGCTGACCAAGGGCAATCTGATGTTGCTGGATGGAGCGGGCGGGGAAGCGGCGCCGCATCTGCCGTGGGACGGGTACGTTCCGGTGCAGTGGTCGCCGGTGGAGACCTGGGATTCGGTGAACGGGGAAGAAGAGGAAGTGCGCAGCGATCGCCGCAAGGTGTTGTTCGTGGTGAAGAAGGAGGCGGCGGCCGGATCGCAAGTCAGGCTGTTCGGGAGGCGCTTCCCGGTGGTTCCCGCGAACCGCTGAAAACGGCGAAGGCCCGGGTTGCCCCGGGCCACTCGCGGAACGGTGTAAAAGCTTACTGGACGGCGGGCTGCTCCGCCTTCTTGGCGGCGCGCTCGGCCTGGATGGCCTTGGACTTGGCGAACTTCTTCACGAAGCGGTCCACGCGACCTTCGGTGTCGACCAGCTTCTGGCGGCCGGTGAAGAAGGGGTGGCAATTGGAGCAGATTTCCACTCGGACATCGCCTTTGTGGGTGCTGCGCGTCTTGAAGTGGTTGCCGCAGGCGCAGATTACATTGACTTCGTTGTAGGCGGGGTGAATGCCTGCTTTCATTGGCTTTGTAGGGATTCCTTTCGAGAGACTACGCTTCAGTATAGCAGAGGAGGGGGGGAAAGCAGAAATCCCCGGAAGCAGCCTCGCAAGGCCTGCATCCGGGGACTTCGAGCAGTTCGCGCGTGAGGTGGCCGTTCGACAGGAACAGCGGCCTCGTCACTGAACGAAACCTGAACGTTAGAGCGGCGACTTTAAGAGTCGGCCACCTCGCGCGTGGGTTTGTTGCTGTCAATACTACAGGTACTCATGTAGACTGGACCACCTCCTTTCTCAGTGATGCTTCGATCATAAAACCGCCCGGCACGGCTGTCAACGGGAAAAAACAAAGTAACCGGAAATTGTTTCAGGTGCGGGAGACGGGGTACGGGGATGGGTGGTCGGGGCTGACATGCGGGGGCGGCATCGGCTTACGGTTCAAGCCTGCTCCGCGTTAAACGATAAGTCCAGCATGATCGGACCTACAACAGGAGCGCTGGAATACACCGGGGGGACTAAGCCGGCATATGGCGTCCGGGCGGCGGCGGCGAGAACAGAAACGACTACCGGGTTGACAGTAACGACGGCGGAAGGCGACCGGGTGACGCTGTCCTTCGAGTCGAGGAGCGATGCTGGCTTATACGATATTCGGGCGGGTGGTGCGCGAGCGTCGGGACAGTTTCAATCGGCACGGCTGGAAGCGGAAGTGAAGGTGGAAGGCAGCTTGAACGCGCGCGAGATCGCGGATCTGGGCCGCCTGCTGCGGATGGTGGGCAAAGCGGCGCGGAAGCTGGAAGGCCCGGACCCATCGCAAGCGCTGGCGGCGTTCCGCAACTTCAGCCGGCTGGCTTCGCTGGCTGCCGCGAACATCGAATACAGCCGGACGGAGGAGTCGGCGGCGGCACTGCTTAGCACGGGGCAGTCCGCGGCGGCATAGGGCGGACGGTAACTTTGCGGCCGGCGAGGTGGAGTTCGGCGCCCGCTCGAGCCTGCTCCACTCGGACGTACGCCATACCGGCTACCTTTCCCAACGCGGGCGAGTAGGCGGCGGATACGAGCTCGCCGCGATCCTGGCCCTCCCATTGCAGCTTGACTCCGGGCTCCGGCACGTCCTGGCCCTCGATCTCCAGGGGCATCAGAAGGCGGTGGATATGGGCGCGGCTGCGCACGCGCTCCACGATCTCCTGGCCCAGATAACAGCCCTTGGAGAAGTGCACGGCATGCATCTGCTGCGTCTCCTGAACCAGGAAGCGTTCCGTGATTTCCTCCCCATAGCGCGGTTTTGCGTTCTCGATTCGCACCACGCGAGCCTCGGCCGTGGTGGCGGGCACCGCGCCGGCCGCCTCCAGTTTCGCGATCAGGTCCGCGCGGCGCTCCACCGGTGCGATCAGGATGTAGCCCGCCGAGCCGGTGGTGTTGCAGTTGGCGACAAGGACGCCGTCCCAGTCGATGACGCCGCACTCGTTTTCGGGCCGGGGCGCGCCGGCCGCCTCCAACACTTCCGGCGAGGACGGACCTTCCACGGATACGGAGGTGAGCCGCGAGGTGGCGTCCTCCAGGGTCACGTCGTCGGCGATGATGTAGCGGTCGAGGTGCTCGTAAAGCTTTTGCCGGACCTCGGGCTCGACATCGAGAAGGAAGCGGTCCGGAAGGCACAGCATGTTGACGTCGCCGAGGATGCGGCCTTGGGCGTTCAGGAAGAAAGCATACAGCCCCTCGCCGGGCTGCAACTTCTGAACATGATTAGTGGTCATGGCGTGAAGCAGGCGGGCGCGGTCCTCGCCGGTAGCGTAGATGCGGCCACGGCTCGCCAGGTCGATCCAGGCCGCGTGTTCGCGAAGCGCCTGATATCCGGTCATGCCGCCGAGCCGAGGAAACGCAGGTAAGCGGAAAGCGCCACCGCCAGCGCGGCCGAGAAGACGGCGCTGCGAATCCAGCGTTGTTTTTTCGTTGCGTCAGAGCCGGGCGTAGTGGCCAGGAACAGCACGGCGAAAATGTGCAGCGCCAGCAGCATCTTGATTCCAAACCACATGTGGTAGCCGCGGGGGACTTCCTTGGTTAACAGGTTGTATAACCCGGAGCCGAGGATAAACAGGATGGCCAGCAGCACGGTGGAACGGTATTGATCCGTGAAGGGAGCCTTGGTGCGCATCGCGTAATACGCACTTCCAACCAGCACAATCACCGACATGATGTGCAGCCAGCGCGACGCGAGCGCCACCACCATTGTAAGGGAAGCATCCATGAAAGCCAGTATAGAGGAAGCGGCCGGGCCTACCCTCGCCGCCCGAACCAGCGCGGGACGCGACGGGTGTAAGCGTCGAAGCCGGCGGGGTCCTTACGGCGGAGGTGCGGCTCTTCCAGCACCACGACGGTGAACTGAAACATCGCGGCGACGCCGAGGAAGTACCACAGGAGCGCGCGATTTTCGAACCACAGGGCCTGGCCCAGGATCATCAGCAGGACGCCGGCGTACATCGGGTTGCGGGTGTAGGCGTAGACCGCCTGAGAGACCACGCGGCCGGGCTCTTCCCCGACCAGCCAGCGCATCCGGCGACTGAAGAAAATGGCGCCGGTGCCTTTGCCGCTTCGCACGAAGGTGAGCACGGCGGCGAGCAGCAGCGCGGCGCCGGGCGCGAGCAAGATCCAGCCGGCCCAGCGCAATCCGAACGTTTCTAATTGGGCAGGATAGTTGGACCGGATCCACCAGGGCGCCCACCCGGCGACGAAGCCCGGCAGCAGGAAGGTGAACAGCGCGGCGCGAATCCAGAGCATGGTCATCGGATCGGGACCGCGTTCCGCATCACATACCCGCCGGCCAAGGGAACGTAATGAAACTCCTCGGCGTACTGCAAGCCGTGGCGCTTGCCGAGGGCTTCCGCGCGTTCGCGAGTTTGAATGTCCACCAGCTTGTTGATAGCCGCTTCGTTGATCTCGTCGAGTAGCGGGAGCCGCAGTCCGGCTTGCGCCAGCCTGGCCCTGGTCTGGTGGGCGGCGTGGCGCATCATCGTTTTGTGCGCCTGGATGGCGCGGATCTTGCGATCGATGGTGGAGGAGATGTCGACGGCTTTGTTGGCGTCGTCGCGGTCCAACTGGCGCGCCCAGTAATAACGGTCGAGCACGGTCCACTTGCCGAGTCCCACGGTGAAGTGCTCCGGGAGGACGAGGTGGACGCCGGAGTTCCAGGCGGCGTCTTCGGCGGCTCGGGCGGTTTTCTTGTGATCGGGGTTTTCCTCGTACTTGGCGGACGGATCGAAGGTGAAGAGGGTCCACGGCTTGAGCTTGCGGAACAGAAAGATGAGCCGGGCGCGGATTTCGGTTTCGGGAACGGGGTCCATTTCGTCGTTGCGGTAATCGAGGGAGTGGATCTCCTGGATGCCGAGGATGCCGGCGGCGGCGCGCATTTCGACGGTGTTGCGATGGGAGGTCTCGCCGGGCGGGAGATCCCAACTGTCCTTTTCGTCGTTGGTGACGCGGATCAGGTGCGCGGTGTAGCCCTGGTCGATCAGCCGGGCGATGGCGCCGCCGGCAAAGATGGTGAAGTCGTCGGCATGGGCGGTGACGATGACCAGGGTGCGGCCGGAGTAGGGTTTGGTCTGCGCGTGGGCGGCGGCGGCGAGGGCGGCCAGGGCGGAGCGTCGGGTCATGAAAGGTGATTCTATCCGGCATGGCGGGCCAGCCGCCATTCTCCCTGGTGTTTCCGCCACATGCGGGTGGATACTGGTCCCGTCGAGCCGGAAACCGGCCGACTTGCGGATACCATCGAAAGAATGATGCGGACCCGTTGGAGCCTGTTGGCGTTCAGTTTTCTCCTTCCCGCGGTGGCTCAGAATCCGGAAAGGCAGACGCGGAACCCGGAGGCTCCGCCGGAGACGAGGCAGTTCGAATTCATGCTGGGACGCTGGTCTGGAGTCTCGAACTCGGTGGATGCAAGCGGCAACCGGTCCACGTTCGAGATCTTGTGGGAGGGGCAATACGTTCTGGACGGATGGGCGATCCGAACCGACTGGCGAATTCCGCTTCCGGGCGGCAAGATCAACCGCGGCACGATGATCCGTGCCTTTGATCCGGCGGCAAAGGAATGGAACATCGCGGAATTCTACACACCGGGTCTGGCCCTACACACCTTTCGGGCGCGACAGGAAGGGTCCACGATGGTGCAAAGAAGCGAAGAGGGCGGGGTTTTGACGCGCGGGACGTTCTACAACATCACCCCGGATCGCTACGAGAACAGACAGGAGATCTCCCGCGACGGGGGCAAGACCTGGGTCCAGCGGAGCCACAGCGTGGTGACACGCCTGCCTTGATCCGTCGTCGCACTTCGGCGCCCTGAATGGCGGCGGGTTCCGCGGGCGCTGCTGGTGCAGCCCCGCCTGATCCGTGGGCGGGCCGGCCGGACATTACACTGAAATGTGGACCCGAAGGAATTCGACATCCTGGTCGCGCGGGCCGTGGGGCGCATTCCGCGGCGCTATCGCAAGCTGCTGGACAACGTGGTGATTCTCGTGGAGCCGGAGCCGCCGCAGCCGGGGCTGCTGGGGTTGTACGAAGGCCGCCCGCTGACGGAGCGCAGCGTCAGCGACCCGTTCCGGATGCCCGACCGCATTTCAATTTACCAGGGGCCGCATGAGCGGATGGCGCGGTCGGTTCCGGAGCTGGAACAGCACGTGTTCGAAACCGTGTGGCACGAGATCGCGCACCACTTCGGCCTGAAGGAAGCGGAAGTGCAGCGGGCCGAGAAGCGGCGCTTCCGCCATTCGCGGCGGCGCTGAGGGCTAGATCCAGAAACCGGCCGACGCGCCCACCCACTCCATGTTCTTGTTGTGATCGACGCCCATCTGCTTGCCGCGTCCCATGCGGATGATGGTGGTCATGGGCACGATCTCGCGGTCCCAGACGTACATCATGCGGATTTCGGCCTTGGTGGGCCCGTGCGGCGTCTCGATCACCGGGGCGAAGTCGACCCGCTCCTGCAGGATATAGTTGGCGCGGTCCTGCACGGCATCGATTTCCGCGCGGGTGGGACCGACGATCACGCCGAGACCGGCGAAAGAGAACAGCGGTTTCAGCACCCAACGGTCCAGATTCTCGGGCAGGTCCCGCACTTGATCCAGGAAAAAGGTCTTGGGCAC
The DNA here is from genome assembly GCA_019748195.1 of Bryobacteraceae bacterium. Classification (GTDB taxonomy): domain Bacteria; phylum Acidobacteriota; class Terriglobia; order Bryobacterales; family Bryobacteraceae; genus JAIEPW01. Next base: position 43,259 of record JAIEPW010000010.1, on the reverse strand, counting down.
GGAGACGTGATTCAGAAAGGGTATGGAGAACTTGGAAATGCGGAAGTACCAGTTCGGATGCCCGGCCCACTCGACGTCGAGCTCATCGCGGTAATCGAAGGGCAGCCGCACCTGCTTGCGGACGAGCTCATCGACGATGGCGCGGTTGTAGATGCGCTCGACGGGGCGGCCCTCGAAGTACAACTTGCGGCCGCGCTTCTCCAGTTTGGAGATGCAGGCGATCCGGATACCGAAATCCCGGGCGGTCAGTAGGAAGTCGGGATACGTCTTCTGCTGCTCGGGGTGGATGTCGGTCAGGATCACGTCGGCGGGCTTGTGATGGCCCAGCACCGCGCGCCCGAGGATCTCACGGTAGCTGCCGTCCTCGAGGCCCCCGAGGTAGTTTTTTAATTCCGGGTCGAGCCCGTAGACCTCGCGATACACGTCGGCCAGATGCGGATGGTACGCGTACAGGGAAGGGAACGCCTGGATCTCGACGAGCTTGGGCTCGTGGGCGGCGTCGAGCCCAAAGTCGATCACCAGGAACAAGGGACGTCCCGGATCGCCGGGCGCGTGGAACTCCGGGGGAATGGTGTCGAGCGAACGCTTCAGGTATTCCGGGCTGTCCATCAACTGCCGGGTCAGCTCGATTCCGTACGCGGCGATCCGGTCGAGCAAGGCGCCGGTGAAGAAGCAGGGAGTTTCCGAGTTACGGAAATCGACATGAGCGCCCGTGGATTCATCCAGGCGCCGCAGAAACTTCGTGTAGAGGTCCGGTTGGAAGCGGCGATTGAAGTCGCGGCGATAGGAGTCGATCATGCTAGATGAGGAAATTCCCCGAGCGCATGATCTGATGGTCATCGGCCCAGATGTCGAACCGGCGGCCAACCACGTCGATGTGGGTGGACGAATACCAGTCCGCTCCGGTGTGGAATCCGTAGGGATTGCCGAAGGCGATGTGGATGCCGGGGATTTTTTCGTCCTGCAGGATGTTGCCGCAGACGTCTTTCAACGCGAGGTTGGTGCCGATGGCGAACTCGCCCACGCGGTCGGAGTTCTCGTCGGTATGGGTATAGGCCCAGAACTCGTCGCGCAGTTCCTTGTTGTCGCTTTCGGCGCCCACCAGGCGATTCTCGCGGATATGCAGAGTGAGGGGGGCGTCCTTCAGATCGCCGTACTTGGCGCAGAGGTAGTCGCCCACGACGCCATCGATGACGAAGACGCCGTTCACCTCGCCGGGCGTGGTGAACACTTCGCCACCGGGCAGGTTGCCCCATTTGCGCGTGGAAATGATGCCGCTGGTTTTCACCCAGCGGTAGCCCTTGTTCAGGTCGGCGATGATGTTGGTGCCGGCGGGGGTGCAGGCGCGGATCTGCTGCGCGGCGGTGCCGATTTCCCAGACCTTCACGCTGAGGGCGTCCACCTTCAGGAAATCGGCGCGCATGCCTTCCAGCATGATCCGGCGCTCGATGTTGACCATGTGCGCGTGCCGGATCTCGCGGCGGTTCACCACGTCGGTCATCTGGATGCGAGTGCGCAATTCGTTGGTCTGCGCCTGCACCGTGTAGATGCTGACATGACTCGACTCCAGGTCCTCGAGCACCGGCTTGGGCATCTCCGTGTGCGGGCGGGGAGCATAGTCCTCGAGAACGAACGTGTTGTAAACAACGTCCATTTCCTCGAGCTCCGCCACCAGGCTGGCGGCGATATCCAGGCACGCCTCATCGGCGATCACGGTGACTTTCTCGTGGGGCTGGATACGGAGGCAAACCTGAACCGCGTTGTGCGCGCCCTCGCTCAACTCGGGATCAAACGCGTGCGTCGTTAAGTCTCTCATCGATTTTCTCAGCCGGGGCCAGCCGCTCCGGGGTTGCCGGCGCGGCCCCCGCCGCTCTACCCTACACCTACTTCCGCCGGAATAAAGGACGACATCTCGGTCTGTTCAATGATGTAGTCCACTACCTTTGTCAGATCGCCCGTTTCCCGGAAAACTTTCAGTTGCCGGTCGGCGCCGCTGCCCATGTCCAGCATGGTGCGAATAAAATTCACCTCGCGCCGGGAGCCCAGTTCGTCCAGCACGTCGTCCACGAACTCCAGGTACTCTTCCATCAGGTCGCGGAAAGGCACTTCGGTCTGCTTGCCGAAGTCGATCAGCTTCCCTTCGATTCCGTACCGCGCCGCGCGCCACTTGTTTTCCATGATCAGGGCCCGCCGGTACAGCCGGTACCCCTGATTGGCCTCGTACAGCTTATACAGCTTGGCCACTGTCGCTTGTATTAATGCCGCGATGGCGATGGTTTCATCCACCAGCATGGGAATGTCCGAAATCCGGAATTCCAGGGTGGAGAAGTTGGGGTGCGGCCGGACATCCCACCAGATCTTCTTGGCGTTGTCGATGCAGTTGGTCTTGATCAGCAGGTTGACGAAGTTTTCAAACTCCCCCCAGCTCGGGAAGTAATCCGGGATGTTGGTCCTCGGGAACTTGTCGAACACCTTGCAGCGGTAGCTTTTCAGCCCCGTGTCCATGCCCATCCAGAACGGCGAATTGGTGGAAAGGGCGAGGATATGCGGCAGGAAGTAGCGGGCGGTGTTCATCAGGTGGATAGCGGTCTCCCGGTCCTCCACGCCCACGTGCACATGCAGCCCGAAGATCAGGTTGGCGCGAGCCACCATCTTCATGTCGTTGACGATGTTTTCGTAGCGCTCGTCCGGGTAGATCTCCTGCTTGCGCCAATCCGCGAAGGGGTGCGTTCCCGCGGCGGCGATGCGCAAGCCGTTGTCGTGCGCCAGATCGATGATGGCCCGCCGCAGCTTTCCGATTTCGATCCGCGCCTCCCGCACGTTGCGGCAAATCGGCGTGCCCACCTCCACCACGGACTGGTGCATTTCCGCCTTCACCAGTTCCTTCAGGACCATCTTGCCCTTGGAGATGAATTCGGCGCCGATGTGCGACCGCAGGTCGCGGCTGACCGGGTCGATGGTCTGGTACTCTTCCTCGATGCCGAGGGTGAAACTGGGACGCGGCATGGTCAAGCTCCTCCGCCGGCTGCGCCGTGCGGCTTCTGGTCCAGCAGGCGAGCCCATTTCAACTCGATCGGCTTCGGCGCCCGCATCGCCTCTTCCACCGCGAATTCGGCCACCGCATCCACGATCCACGCGAAGTTCTTGGGACCCACGGAGTGCAGGTCCGCGTCCGGCGCCGGATTCAGAAAGTCGATGGCGTACGGAATCCCATTCTCCACGGCGAACTCCACCGTATTCAAATCGTATCCCAGCGCGCGGCAGATCGTCAGGCAGTCGTTGACCATGCGCGCGTGCAACCGCGGCTCCACGCCCGGGTGATCGTGCACGTAACGCAGATGATGGGGGTTGCGCGGCTCGTAAGGCATGATGTGGACCTTGCTCTGGCCCACCACGTAGCAGCGGTAGTACTCGGTGAAGTTGACGCCGCGCTGCAGGGTCATGCACAGGTCGCCGGTCTGGTCATAGGCTTCGAAGAACTCGGCCGGATTATCCACCTTGAACACGTTCTTCCAGCCGCCGCCCGAATAGGGTTTCAGAAACGCGGGGAAGCCGATGTAGCTGAAGATTTCGTCCCAGTCGAGGGGATACTGCAGGTTGCGCATGGAGCGCTCGGAAGTCCCCGGCGGATGGCTCTTATGGGGCAGTAGCACGGTGGGCGGAATGGCGATGCCCAGCTTCGCCGCCAGGGCGTAATTGAAGAACTTGTCGTCGGCGGTCCACCAGAACGGATTGTTGATGACGGTGGCGCCGTTCATCGCCGCCAGCTTCAGGTACGCCCGGTAGAACTGGATGTCCTGGGAAATGCGGTCGATGATCACGCGGTAGGGCGAGGGCTGGTCCATTCGCACGCCTCCCACCACCAGGCTCTCCGCCATCACGCCCTCGACGCGCATTGAGTTGATCCGCTCCACCAGCGCGAAGGGGAACGTGCTTTCCATGCCGTAAATTACGCCAATTTTCTTCATTGCATCCTCTGATCAAAAGAACTTCAGCACCATCTGCTCCCACAACGGCCAGTCGTGCGGATAACCGCCCCAGATGTCCAGTTCGTGGGGGATGTTTTTGCGATCCAGAATCCCGGCCATGCGGACGTTGTCCGCCAGGCAGATGTCGTGCTCGCCGACGCCCAGTACCAGGTGCATCCGCCGGTAACGCTCCAGATACCAGGGGTCGGACAGGTTGGGCAGGAAATCGGGCGGGCAATTGAAGTAGAAGCCCTCGTCGTAATGGCCGTTGGAGAACTGGTGAACGTCGAACGCGCCGCTCATGCTCACCGCCCGCGACACCACGTCGGGATGCCGCAAGGCGAAGTTCAGGGTGTGGTAACCGCCGAAACTGCATCCGGTCACCGTAATCGGATTGGGATTGCGCGCCCGGATGAAGGGGATCACTTCCTGGTACATGTAGGCGTCATACTGGTTGTGCCGCGCGGCGCGAGCCGAAGGATGTGCCTGCTTGTTGTACCAGCTCTCCTTGTCGACGCTGTCCACGCAGAACGTCTGGGTCCAGCCGTTCTCATAGTGCCCGCCGATGAGACGAATCATGTTGCGGTCTTCGTAATCGTAGAACCGGCCCATGGAAGTCGGAAACACCACAACGGGGTTTCCGGCATGGCCGAAGACAAGCAATTCCATTTCCCGCCCGAGGTTGGGGCTGTACCACTTGTGATATTCGCGATTCATGTGGACTTCTGATTGTCGGAGATCGCGCACGCCGTTCGCAAGCGGGCGCGCGTCTACAGTTTCAGCAGGCTGCGCAAGCGCTTGGTCTGGACCCGGCTGACCGGGATTTCGGTCTGCTTGCGGTCATCCATGCGCAACTGATAACTGGATTTGAACCAGGGAATCACTTCCTTAATGCGGTGGATGTTCACCAGATAGGAACGGTGCACGCGCCAGAAAGTATCCGGATCGAGGTTCGACTGCAATTCCTCGATGGTCCGGTAGTTGCTCTGGCCTTCGAGCGCGGTGGTGACCACGGTAATCAGCCCGTCGTCGATGGTCGCGTAGATGACGTCCTGGGCGTCGACGATGAAGTTGCGGTTCTGGCTGCGCACCAGCAGCTTGGTTCGCTGCAGGGCAGGGCGGGGCGCGGGGGCGGCTTCCGCCGTCCGCGTTTTTTCGGCGATCACCTTGCGCGCCCGCTCCACGGCGATGGCCAGCCGCTCCGCTTCCACGGGCTTCAGCAGGTAATCGAGAGCCTCCCACCGGAACGCGTCGACGGCGTATTGATCATAGGCTGTCGCCAGAATGAAATAAGGCAGCGGGATGTCTTTTTCGCGGAGTTCGCGGATCACGCCGAGCCCGTCGAGTCCCGGCATCTGAACGTCGATGAACACCAGATCGGGCTGCAGTTCCTCGATCAGGCGGACCGCATCCAGGCCGTTATTCGCCGTGGCCACCACTTCGATGTCGGCGTGCTGCTTCAGAAGATACGCCAGCTCATCGCTGGCCAGTTGCTCATCGTCCACCAGCAGGGCTTGCATTGTTGACGTCGCGCGACCCGTCATCCGGATGCTAGTATAACCTAGGTAGGCTCCAATCCTCCCCACTGCCTGTCGTGCGGTAAAAGCCGGTGGATTTCGAAAGGGAGTTTCTCGAGTTTTGCAAAACAAGGAAAACGTACGCCTTGCGCCGGCCGACGGCAAGCTGGGCGTCTTGATTCCCGGCATCGGCGCGGTTACCACCACGTTCCTGGCCGGCGTCGAGGCCATCAAGATGGGCCTCGCCAGGCCGGTCGGCTCGCTCACTCAGATGGCGACGATCCGGCTGGGCAAGCGTACCGACAACCGCTCTCCTCTGATTCACGACTTCGTGCCGCTGTCGAGGCTGGAGGATCTGGTGATTGGGGGCTGGGACATCTTCGAGGACAACGCGTTCGAGGCCGCCTCCAAGGCCAAGGTCCTGGAGACTTCGCTTCTCGAAAAGGTGCGGGGTCCGCTCGAAGCCGTCAAGCCGATGAAGGCGGTGTTCGAGCACGATTACGTGAAGCGCATCGACGGTCCCAACGTGAAGAAGGGATCGCGAATGGAGCGCGCGCAGGCGCTCATCGAGGATATCCGCCGGTTTCGCGAGGAAAACCAGTGCGCCCGCATGGTGATGATCTGGTGCGGCTCCACGGAGGTGTTCCACAAGCCCGGCGCGGTGCACCAGACGCTGGAATCGTTTGAAAAAGGGCTGGCCGCAAACGATCCCGGCATCGCCCCCAGCCAGATTTACGCTTACGCGGCGTTGATGTCCGGAGTTCCGTTCGCCAACGGCGCTCCGAATCTCACCACGGACGTCCCGGCGCTGCTCGATCTGGCTCGGGAGCGCAATATTCCCATCTGCGGCAAGGACTTCAAGACCGGCCAGACGTTCATGAAGACGCTGCTCGCGCCGGGCTTCAAGGCGCGCATGCTGGGCATCGAAGGCTGGTTTTCCACCAACATCCTGGGCAATCGCGACGGCGAGGTTCTGGAAGATCCGGGCTCGTTCAAGACCAAGGAGGAGACCAAGCTCAGCGTGCTGGACCAGATCCTGCAGCCGCACCTGTATCCGGATCTTTACGGCAAGCTGTATCACGCGGTGCGCATCAACTATTATCCGCCGCGGGGCGACGCCAAGGAAGGCTGGGACAACATCGACATCTTCGGGTGGCTCGGCTACCCGATGCAGATCAAGGTGGATTTCCTGTGCAGGGATTCGATTCTGGCGGCGCCGCTGGTGCTGGACCTGGTCCTGTTCCTCGACCTGGCGCAGCGCGCCGGCATGAAGGGCGTCCAGGAATGGCTCTCTTTCTATTTCAAGGCGCCCATGACGGCGCCCGGGCTGTATCCCGAACACGACATCTTCATCCAGTTAATGAAGCTGAAAAACACTCTGCGCTGGATGCGGGGCGAAGATCTCATCACCCATTTGGGTCTCGAATATTACGACTGACGAAATCTGACGCATGAACGTTCTGGTTATTGGAGGAACGCTGTTTGTCGGCCGTCTGCTGGTTCAGCAGTTGGTGAAGGCCGGACATGATGTGACCATCCTGCATCGCAAGCCGAAGCATCCGTTCGGCCGCAAGGTGGGCAACCTGATCGCGGACCGCAACGATCCGGACGCGGTGAAGGCGGCGCTGGCGGGCAAGAAGTTCGCCGTCGTGTTCGACAACGTCTACGACTGGGAGCGCGGCACCACCGCTTCTCACGTGGAGGCGACCGTGCGCGCCGCGGCGGGAAATCACCTGCAGCGCTACATCTTCATGTCCTCGGTGGCGGCCTATGGCGATGGCCTGAATCACCACGAGGGCGATGCGCTGGCGCCGGATGACGCCGCGGATCTCTATGTCCGCAATAAGGCCATGAGCGAGCGGGCGCTGTTCCGCCTGCATCAACGGATCAAGCTGCCCGTGGTCACCCTGCGGCCGCCGTTCATTTACGGACCTGAGAATCCGTACTACCGCGAGGCATTCTTCTGGGACCGCCTGCGGGCCGGACGCCCTCTGATTCTTCCCGGGGACGGAAGGCGACTGATGCAGTTCGCCTATGTGCACGATCTGGTTTGGGCGTGCCTGCGCGTGATGGAGGAGCCCGCCGCCGTGGGACACGCTTTCAACATCGCGAATCCGCGCCCGGTGTCTCAGGAAGAAGCCGTGGAGGCGTTCGCCGAGGCGTGCGGCAAGAGGCCGCAGGTGGTGCGGATTCCCCGGCAGCGGATCATTCGCATGGGCGGCCATCCCATGGGTCCGAAGCTCTATTTCGGGACCTACTTCGATATCGCTCCGATCACGCAGGTGATCGCCAAGGCGCAGCGGGTGCTCAAGTTCCGGCCGGTTCCGTTCGCTGACGGCCTGAAGGAGACCTACAAGTGGTACGTCCGTCACAAGCCGTTTCCCAAGCCCGACTACGAGTTTGAGGACGAGGTGCTGGCCTCGGCCCCGCAGCCCGCTTCGCTTGTGGTGGGCCGGTAATTTCTGGTCAGGATGCCGAAGCAGCCGCCAGCAGCGGCGCCTCATGCCCGCGGGCGGTGACGCGGTCCAATCCCCGGATTCGCCCTCCCGACACCAGCACCGCGTCATCGAATAAGTTCACCGTGGGGCAGACGTGGCGCGGGATCAGCAGCAGGTGATCGCCGATCTCCGGAACCGGCGAGCCCGGCGGTACTTCGATGGGCAGGTGCTCCTCGCTGGGGCGGAGCGGAACGAGGTCCGGCCGCCCGATCACCGCGCAGGTGGGCACGCCTTCATCCGCCGACACTGCCTTGTGGCCGGCGTCGCAGGTGATGATTCCCGGAAGCGGATGGCTCACCACGGTGGCCAACACGAGCGCCGCGGGACGGTAATCGAGCTGCTGCAGTTGAGACAGACTGCTGAGGTCGTTTAAGACCACTGTCCCCGGGGATACGCGATGGAGGAACGCGCCGCCGGAGAACGGCCAGTACGACGCGCCGCAAGGGAAGGCCGGCGTTCCCGACGTGATCACTTCCGGCGCCTGGACGCCCGCGGTGTCCAGCGCGGCGATCAGCCCCAGCAGCCGGTTGTATCCGTCGTGCGCGGTCCTGCAGCGTTCCTCCATGGACGGCGCGCGCACGTGACCGTCGTAGAAGTGCAAGCCTCGCAGGTCCAGCCCGAGCGCGGGAAGCTCCCGCGCCAGCTTGACTACCGCCTCGATATGTTCGGGATCGATTCCCGTGCGGTTCATACCCGAATTCAGGTCGAGGAAAATGCCGATGCGCGATCCGGCCCATTGCCTCGCCTGCGCCAGCGTTTCGATCAGGACGGAAATGCGCACGCTGGGATGCCGCTCGGCGATTTCCAGGACCCGGCGGGCGTTGGCGCCGGTAACCGGATACGCGAGAACGACATCCTGCATCCCGGCGCGGCAGGCGGCGTCCAGCTCAGCGGTTATGGAGCACTTGCATTGCAGAATGCCGCGCTCCACGTAACGCCGCATGACGCTTTCCAGCTTCACCGTCTTGACGTGTGGACGCCAGCGGTTAGCATCGCCGTGGAGGGCGTCCAGGGTGACGGTGATGTTGTGATCGATGAAATCGGGGTACAGGATCAGCGCCGGCGTCAGCAATTGCGCGGCATCGTGGATCCGGTAATCGTCGGGCGAGAAGCTCATGATGAAGTCGAGCTTAGCAGCTTCGCCTCCGCGCGGGATTAGCCCTTGGCAAAGTACAGCGCCGTGGCGCGTTCCAGCTCCGACTTGGTCACCTGCGGAGGCCGTCCTTCGTAACGTCCGATGGCCGCCAGGATGTTGCAGATATCGTTGGGATAGCAGGCGCGAAGCTCGGTACGGCCCTCGCGCAGGCACAGCTTGCGGAGGTGTTCGGCGGTATCCGGCTCGCTTTGCATGTTGCGCGCCGCCAGAACGCGCTGGAAGATGATGTCGAAGCTGCGGGCATCCACCGCTTCCACGTAGATCTTGTTGTGGATGCGGCGCAGGAAAGCCTCATCGGCCAGGTCCGAGGGTTCCAGGTTGGTCGAGAAGACAACCATTAACTCAAACGGAATCTGGAACTTAACGCCGTAACGTAAAGTAAGGTAATCGACCCGTCGGTCGAGGGGCACAATCCAGCGGTTCAACAGGTCGCGCGGCGACATCAACTGGCGTCCGAAGTCGTCGATTAGCAGAATTCCATTGTTTGCTTTCATTTGCAGCGGCGCGGCGTATATTCCCGAGGATTCGTCCAGGCGCAGCTCCAGCATCGAGGGAATCAGTTCACCGCCCACCACGATGCAAGGACGGCGGCAAAGGACCCAGCGCGGATCGACGTCCGGATCTTCGTTCGAAATCGGGTGATGCACCACCGGATCGTATAGGCTGACGATCTGGTTGTCGACTTCCACCGCGTAGGGAATGAGCACGGCGTCGTCGTAAACGCGAAGCATGCGTTCGGCCAGGCTGGTTTTTCCGTTTCCGGTGGGCCCGTAGACGAAAATCGAGCTTTGGCTAATGATGGCCGGGCCCATTTGATCCAGCAGGCGATCGCTGATTACCAGATCGGAGAAGGCCTGCCGCAGCGTGTTCCGGTCCACGCGAACCCGCGCCGCTTGCACCTTGGTCGCCGCGTGGTAGTCGTTCAGGGATACGGGCGCCGCCCCGGCGTATTGCGAGATCTGGAAGCGCTCGCTGGCAAGCTGCTTTCCGGCGGCGGAGAGGCTGAAGTTGTAATCGTTGCCGATCATTCCCTTCACTTCCACCAGTTGCTGCTTGCGCATGTGCGTGAACACCTGCTCCACGATCGCCACGGACATACGGAGCGAATGACCCAGCCCGTGCAGAGACGAGTTGCCTTCGAGCAACATGCGGCGCAGAACGATATCCAGAACCAGCCCCTGTGGTATGCCAAGTTGTTCAAAATTCTGGGGAATCGGTGGCGCGTAGGCCGAGCGGACCGGTGCGAAGGTGGTCACGGACAATGCTCCTCTGATCCAAAATCGTCGGAAGCAGGCGGCAACTTTAACTTGCACGTCCGCTCGCGGCGGAACGTCTATTTATTTTCATGCGTTTCGCGGTGCTAATCGCGGTGTCGGCCGGGCTTCTGGCGGGAGGGCCCGCCATGCGGGTGGCTCGCGATGCGGCCAAGGCGGCCCGCTCCGGCGACTTCCTGAACGCCTACTTCCTCTATTCGGAGGCGCTCCGGCTGGACCCCGCCAACACCCAGTTGCGGCGCGACCGCGCGGCCGCGCTGCAGAAAGTGCAAAGCCGCGTGGCCGGCGCAGTCAACGCCTCCCCGGTACCCTCGCAACCCCCGTCGAAGCCCGAATGGGCGGCCGTGACGGGGTCGATCACCCCCGCGGAACTTCAAGAAGCTCAAACGGCGGAGCCGCCGCCGGAGCTCGCCTTCGCCCCGCTGGAGAAGAGCTTCGAGCTGAGCGGCAACGCCAAGGACATCTGGGAATCCGTAGGTAAGACCTTCGGCATCGAGATCTTCTTCGACCCCGATTATCAGCCCCCGCCGCCGGTCCGTCTGTATACCCCGGAAGCGAACGGCCCGGTCACGTTCCGGATCCTGGAGGAAATCTCGAATTCGTTCGTGGCGCCGGTTTCCAGCCGGCGGGCGATGGTGGTGCGCGACCTTCCCCAAAAACGAATCGCGCTGCAGCCCGTCGCTGTTCGCCTGATTCCAATTCCGGAGCGGATCGCCATTCAGGAGGCTCAGGAGATGGCGTCGCTGGTGCAGCAGTCGCTTGAAGTCCGGCGCCTGACGGTGGATCCGATGAAGCGGCTGATCCTCGTCCGCGACGCCGTGATGAAGGTCCACGCCGCCACGCAATTGCTCAGCGACCTGTCCCAGCCTCGCGCTCAGGTCCATCTGGAGGCGCAGCTTCTTTCGGTGCGCAAGTCCTCATCGCTGACGTTCGGGTTTCAGTGGCAATCCTTGTTCCCGGTTTACTACCTGGGTGACTGGCTGAACAACGTGGTTTCCGTACCAAACACCGCGCGGCTGATCCTATTGGGGGGAGGACAGAGCCTGCTGGGCGTGGGCATCACCAGCATTGCCGCGGTTGCTCAGGCCACCGAATCCGATGCCGTGGCGATGCTGCAAACGGACCTGGTAGCGGCCGACGGGACGCCGGCGACGCTCACCTTGGGGGACCGGTACCCGATCGTCACCAGCCTGTTTGTGGGTGCTCCGGAGGGAGTTGTGGCGCCGCCCACCATCAATTTCGAGGACCTCGGGTTCACCTTGAAATTTACGCCGCAAGTGCATGGTCCCGATGAGGTTTCGATCGAATTCGAAGTGGAGTCGAAGGCCCTGGGCGAGTTCACGGCAAACGGCGTTCCGGCCATTCAGAATCGCAAGTTCCAGTCCAAGGTCCGCCTGCGGACCGATGAGGCCGCGATCGTGTCCGGGCTCTTCGGCAGCCAGCGGTTCCGGACCACGGAGGCGATTCCGTTTCTCTCCCGGCTTCCGTTGCTGGGGAAGCTCTTTCAGCGACGAGTATCGAGCACGCAGGATAACGAAATTCTGCTGGTCTTGCGGCCGCGAGTGAAGGTGGCGCCCCCTTCCGAGAGGCCGGTGAGAGGCGTGTGGCTGGGTACGGAAACTCGTCTGCGAACCATCTATTAACGGCTACACTGAGGATCTATGTCCCAGATGCTTGCGGAGATCCTCGAGCAGCCCGAGGCGCTCGAGCGGACTTTCCGCGCCGAAGTCCGTAAGGTGGAGAAGCTGAAGCGAACGCTGGCGCGGCGGCGCCCGCGCTGGATTCTGCTGGCCGCGCGCGGCACTTCCGACAACGCCGCTCAGTTCGCGCGATACCTGCTAGAGATCGCCACCGGCATTCCGGTTTCACTCGCCGCGCCGAGCGTGTTTACGCTGTACCAGGCCAAGCTCGATATGCGCGACGCGCTGGTGGTGGCGATTTCACAGTCCGGGGAGTCCACGGACACCAACGTGGTGCTGGAACGGGCGCGGGAAGCGGGCGCGATGACGGTCGGCATCACGAATGAGCCCCGCAGCGCGATGGCGCGGATGGCGGACATTGTTCTTCTGGTCCGCGCCGGACGGGAGAAGAGCGTCGCCGCGACGAAGACCTACACCGGCCAACTGTTAATGCTGTACTTGCTGGCTTACGCGCTGGGAGGCAAGATCCGGCTGGATGATGTGGAACGTCTTCCGGGGTGGACCGCGGGCGCATTGACGCTGGAGCCCGACGTCCGGGAACTGGCCGGCCGGTACCGTTTCATGGAGCACGCGGTGGTGGTGGGCCGCGGTTTAAATTACTCCAACGCCTTCGAGCTCGCGCTGAAGCTGATGGAGACGTGCTACATCGTGGCCGAGCGCTTCTCCTCGGCGGACTTCCTGCACGGGCCGATCGCGATGGTGGAATCGTCGTTCCCGGTTTTCTTGTTCGCGCCCTCGGGCGTCACCTGGCCGGGCATGCGCGAAATGCTGGCGAAGCTGGAGGCGCTGCGGGCCGAGACGCTGGTGATCACGGACCGCTCGAATCGCGAGGCGCAGGCGATGGCGCGCCACGCCGTGGTGGTGCCGGTGCCGCTGTCGCGGAAATCGCATTCGCCGGAGGAGTTGTACACGCCGATTCCCTATATCGTTCCGGCGCAACTGCTGGCCGCGTGTCTGGCGGCTGAGAAGGGTTTGAATCCGGACCAGCCGCGGACGCTCAGCAAGGTGACGCGAACGCTTTGAGAAATGTTCACTCGCCGCGATCCAAGCGAAAGCGCAGGAACGCGCTTGCTCCAAACGGGCTGGACCCGTAATAGGGCTTCAGGGTGCTTGCTATCGAATACGCAGAGAGGTTGAAACCCGCCGCTGCCTGTAGGGGGCCGGCGGAGCCGAGCTCGCGCGTGTATCCAGCCGTATAGGCCGCGACGTTGTGCGCGTGTTTGCCCGTCTGGAGGAAGATCTTGTGCGCCAGGCCGTGATCGTACTCGAAGAGCTCATCGCGCTGCGACCATTCGAATCGGGCGGTTACCAGATTTTTGCGGCTAACCGGGACCACAGTCTCCGCCAGCACGGCGTTGGTTGCGTAGCGTCCGATGGTCTTGTAGTTCCGGGCCCAGATCAGGCTGCTCGACCAGCCCAAGGTGCCGCGAACCGGCCTGGTGTAGTGAACCGACGCGGTGCTCCGGACGATGTCGTCTTCGTGCGTCGTTTCCGGCCGGCGGAGTCGGCCGGCGGAGACTTGCGCCACCCAGTTTCGACCAGGCTGCCACGTTAGTCTACTGGACCAGGAGTCGACCGGTCCCGTGTCCAGGTTCCAACGGTTCTCGTTTGGCTCTTTGCCCCGAAAGCCGCTGGCTTCCAGGCGAAACTTGCCATACATCAGGCCGGCGGTGACGACGTTGTTGGCGATATGGGTAGCGTCCTGCCAGTGGTGGCCGAGGGTCGCCTGGGGCAGTTCCATGGCGGAAGCGCGGTGCGGGAAGGCGATGGGCCCCAGGGTCGCATCGCCGACCGGCGCGTAGTAGAAGTTCACCATTGCCTTCTCCCCGACCGGATGAGCATAGTGGATGCTCACCTCCATCAGGAAATCGTGCGGGTGTTGTCCATCGACAATCGGCCTGCCATTCGCGGTCTCGCCGCTTTGAAACAGGAGCGGGTACTGCTTGCCGGCGATGGTGAGCGGATCCAGCAAGACCATGCCTCGCACCATCAGGCTGCCGCGCCCCAGGTTACGAGCGGCAGCGAGCATACCCCAGTTGGCGGAATAGATCTTGTCGCCGCCGCGAGGTCCGGATTGCTGGGTGGCTACCAGGAATGCCTGGCCCATCCACATGAAGTTCCAGTTCCCCTTGGTTTGCATGACCATGGGCATCGGCCAGGAAGCAGGGTTCACGCTGGTGCCGGAACCGAATCCCAGTAGAAAACCGGCGCCGCGGTTGGGACTTGCGGCCGTTCCCGGTGCGAGCCCGTGATGATGGTGATCGTGGGTTGCCGCAGGTTTTTGCTCGGTAGCGGCGGGCGGATGCTCATGCGGGTGCTGAGAGCGTCCGGCTGGGGCAAGTAACAGAGTCAGTGAAAGGGCAGTAGGCATCAGGCTGCTTCGGATCAGGTTTGTCATTGGGTTCGTCGCTCCTTACAGAGGTGCTGACGAACGCTTGCCGGATCCTTACACCCGTCCCGCAGGCAATTTCAGCGGAAGCCGGATTCGCCCTTAGGCTTACAGTCGCACTCGATGCAGCCGTGCGCGGCGCAGATGCCGCAAGCGGTGACGACCTGTTTGCGAAGGGCTTCGCGGGCGCGATGCACACGGACCGCTGCATTGTTCGTGGTGATGCCGGCGCGGCCAGCGAGGTCGGCCAGGCTTCCGTCATTCAGATCGACGGTCTGGATCGCGTCGCGGTACTCCGGCTTGACGTTGTCGAGCAGCGCGGTAACACACCGGCAAATTTCGCCCTTGAACGTTTCGTCCGGTTCCTGGTGGGTGCGAAGATGGCCGATGAGCTGTGCCGAGGCGCGCTCAGCCGACCCGCGCCGGCGGTAGTAGTCGATGATCGCGTTACGAAGCACGCGATAAAACCAAGCCACGACGCTCTCCTCGTCCCGGACCGAGCCTCCCTTTTGGAGGCCGCGCACGAAGGCCGCCTGCAGAATGTCTTCCGCGGCGGCCTTGGAGTGGATTCTCTTTTCGAGAAAGGACAGAAACTGCTGGCGGCCTTCGACCAGCCGTGCGACGGCTTCCGGAGTGAGCCCGGCGTTCTTTCCGGAACCGCTACTCATGCCCGAAGGCTACCATGCTCGGATTGAGGTCGAGCTTGCATCAGCGGCGGAGCCGGAGGCTGTTGCTCACAACGCTGAAGGAAGACAGCGCCATGGCGGCGCTGGCCAGGACCGGGGTGAGCAGCAGGCCGAAGGCGGCGTAGAGCGCGCCCGCCGCGACCGGAATTCCGATCACGTTGTAGAGGAAGGCCCACGCGAGGTTTTGCTTCATGACGCGGAACGTGCGGTGGGATAGATCAATCGCCGATACCGCCGCCTCCAGGTCACTGCGCATCAACGTCACGTCGGAAGCCTCCGAAGCAATGTCCGAGCCCGAGGCCATGGACAATCCGGCATCGGCCTGCGCCAGGGCAGGCGCATCGTTGACGCCATCGCCCACCATGGCCACGCGGCGTCCCTCCTGCTGCAGACGCTTCACTTCGGCGACCTTGCCTTCCGGCAGAACTCCAGCGATGACTTCCTCGATGCCGGCGCTGCGCGCGACCGCCAAGGCCGTTGTTCTCCGGTCGCCGGTGAGCATCACCACGCGGAGGCCCTTGGCGCGCAGTTTCCCGATGGCCGCGGCCGACGTGGGTTTGATGGGATCGGTGATGGCGATCACGCCCGCGGCCGTCCCATCGATGGCCACAAAGACGGGGGTGGCGCCGGCGGCCGAAAACTCCTCGGCCTTGGGCAGCAACGCGGTTGCGTCAATACCTTGCGATTCCATCAGTCGTTGATTGCCGATCAGCACCCGCCGCCCGTCCACGGTCGCGGAGGCGCCCAGACCGGGAGCGGCATCGAAGTCTTCCGCAGGCGACAGGATTAACGCGCTCTGGTCCGCCGCCGCCACGACCGCTTCGGCCAGAGGATGTTCCGATAACCGTTCCACCGCGGCGGCTGTGGCGAGTACGGTCTCTTCCAAGAATCCGCCGGCGGGGACAACGTGAGTCACGGACGGCCGGCCCTGGGTGATGGTGCCCGTCTTGTCGAGCAGGATCGTGTCGACTTCATGCAACTTCTCCAGGGCTTCGCCGCCCTTGAAGAGTACGCCGGCTTGGGCGCCGCGACCGATGGCGACTGTAACCGCCGTCGGCACTGCCAGGCCGACGGCACAGGGGCAGGCGATGATCAGCACGGCTACGGCAGCACTTAATGCACGCACCAGGCCGGCCTCCGGCGCCAGTAGCAGCCAGGCGACGAAGGTCGCGATCGCGATGGAGATCACGATGGGAACGAAGACCGCGCTGATGCGGTCCGCGAGCTTCTGCATGGGAGCCCGCGAGGCCTGGGCCTCGCGCATGAGTTTCACGATTTGTGAAAGCGTACTGGCCGCACCCACGGTAGTGGCCCGGTAGCGAAGGGAACCGAGGCGGTTCAGGGCGCCACCAATCACCTGGTCGCCCACTTCTTTTTGAAGCGGGACAGGTTCGCCGGTGAGCATCGATTCGTCGACGGCGCTTCTGCCTTCCATAACGATGCCGTCCACCGGAATCCGCTCCCCGGGGCGCACCAGAACGACCTCACCGCTCCGGACGTCGCCGGCGGGGATGTCGAGTTCCGTGCCGTCGCGAAGCACACGTGCCTGAGCGGGTTGCAGCAGGAGCATCTTCTTCAATGCCTCGGAGGTCTTTCCTCGCGCCCGGCTCTCCAGGGCATTGCCTGCCAGGACCAGGGCAATGATCATGGCGACCGCTTCGTAGTAAACCTCGGCCGGCACACCGTTCCGTACAAAGAAGTCCGGCGCGACGGTTGCCGCCACGGAGTACAGGAATGCCGCCCCAGTGCCAACCGCGATCAGCGTATTCATGTCCGCCGTACGATGCCGGAAGGCTGTCCAGGCGCGAGTGTAGAACTGGCGTCCGGCCCAGCCGACCACCGCAATGGTGACCAGGAGGAGCGTCCATTTCAAAACGGAAGGTTCCAGAGAGTACAACCAGGGCATCGCGCTGCGGACCGGCGGCTCGATCAGGTCCATCAGTGGGCCTAAGATCGGATCGCCGCCTCCATGCGTGGTGTGACTGCGTTCCGACATCAGCGGCATGGAGAGAAGCATGGCGCCCGCGCCCAACACGCCGGTTACAATCGCTTTCCGGCGCAAATCGTTGTACTCCTCGGCCTGAGCCAGCTCCTGGGCTGCCTGTTCGTCGGCCAAACTGGCGCCAGGGGCAGGCAGTTCCGCCCCGTAGCCGCGGCCGCGGATGGCATCCACCAGGATTTCCACGCTGGTGTCACTTGCATGGAACGCCACTTTCGCTTCACGTGTCACGAGATCGACGTTGGCGGCGGTCACGCCCGGCTGTTCTTCCAGCGCTTGGCGGATGTGGCCGACGCAGGAGGCGCAAGTCAAGCCAGATACCGGGATTGTGACTTCAGTTGTGTCTAGTGTTGTCGGTTGCATTTTTGTCGCCTCTGTTGTCTTCATTGCAGGGATGCGGCTTGGGGGATGCCCGGCTTGTAGCCGCTCTTTCGAATCACTTCCACGAGGGCCCGCGGTTCGGTGGTTCGCGGGTCATACGAGACAGTGACCTCGCCCGCCGTGAGGTTCACCGCCACTCCGTGGACTCCGGTAGCGGCTTCGAGGCCGGTTTGGATTCGCCGCGCACACGATCCGCAGGACATTCCTGCGACAGGAAAAGTGATCTCGTTGGGTGTTTCTGTCTTGGCTTGCATGGTTATCCCTCCACCTGAATCTGTCCGCGAAGCATGCTCATGCCGCATGTAAACTCGAAGGCGCCCGCCTGTGCCGGCGTTACGTCGATTACCGTTTTTTCAAACGGCTTGAGAAACCGGCGAACGCCGAATTCGCTGATGACGATCTCGTCGGAGCAAGGGGATTTTTCTCGCCGGTCGAAGATCAGCCGGAGTGGCTTCCCCCTCTTGGCGCGAATGACGGACGGCGTATACCCGCCTTCCACCCGGATGGTGACTTCTTGTCTTCCGGCGGCCGATGTCGCGGCCGCCACAGCGGTCCGGGGGGCCATGAAGAAGTACCAGTTGACCAGCGCCACGGCGGCGATCCCGGCAAGCAAAATCAATATTTCCAGCATGTTAAGCTCCTCTTCGGCAGCGCATGGTTGCGCTGTTCAAAGGTGCTGACGGCGTGGTCCCCGGAACCTTACAGTTTGGGCGCGCCTCTAGAATAGTCAGATTGAGTTATATTCATCCGCATGATCCAAACGGTCGCGGATATCGTCCGCCATCATGCCGCCGAGCGCCCGGATGCGCCCGCCACGTGGTTTCAGGGCCGCGCCACGACGTATGCGGAACTGGATCGGTTGTCGAACCGGGCGGCGAACGGACTGATTGGCGAGGGTTTACAGGCCGGATCGCGGCTGGCGATTCTGGATAAGAACAGCGATACGTTCTTCGAGATTTTGTTCGGCGCGACGAAGGCAAACCAGGTGACGGTGGCGGTGAACTGGCGGCTTGCGGCGGCGGAAGTCGCCTACGTGATCAACGACGCCCACGCCGAGATTCTGTTCGTGGGGCCCGACTATTTCGAACTGGTGGCGAAGATCGCGCCGGAGCTGCGGACGATCGGCAAGATTGTCGCGCTAGCCGGATCGCACCCGGAGTGGGAGTCTTACGAGGCGTGGCGGGACCGGCATTCCAATGCCGACCCCCGGACCGCGATCGCGGGTGACGATGTCGTGATTCAGATGTACACCAGCGGCACCACCGGCCATCCTAAAGGGGCGCAGTTGACCAACCTCAATCTGCTCGGTCTGCTGCCCACGATCATGAAGGATTGGGGGAACTGGAGCGCCACGGACGTCAGCCTGGTGGCGATGCCGCTGTTCCATATCGGCGGCACCGGTTACGCGCTGGCCGGGTTCTATGCGGGGGCCAAGAATGTCGTGCTGCGGGAGGTGGTCCCGGCCGAGATCCTGCGGCTGATTCAGGACCAACGGGTCAACAAGATGTTCGTGGTGCCCGCCGTCATCCTGTTTCTGCTGCAGACCCCCTCTTTCGAAGGCACGGATCTGTCCAGCCTGAAGATCGTATTTTACGGCGCAGCGCCGATTCCGGTGGATCTGCTCCGCATGGCCTTAAAGCGGATGCCCTGCGGGTTCGCGCAGGTTTACGGCTTGACCGAAACCACCGGGGCGATCACGTATCTGCCGCCGGAGGATCACGATCCGGAGAACGAGAAGCGGCTGAGATCCTGCGGCAAGGTGCTATCCGGGGTGGAGATCCGCATCCTGGGACCGAATGGCGACAATTTGCCGCCGAACCAGGTGGGCGAAATCGTTGTGCGTTCCTCACAGATAATGAAGGGCTACTGGAACTTGCCTGGAGAAACGGAGAAGGCGATCCGAGGCGACTGGTTCCACAGCGGCGACGCGGGATACTTCGACGAGGACGGCTACCTCTACATTCACGATCGCGTGAAGGACATGATCATTTCCGGGGGAGAGAACATCTACCCGGCGGAGGTGGAGAGCGCGTTGTTCGGACATCCGGCGATCGCCGATGTGGCGGTGATCGGGGTCCCCGATTCCACCTGGGGCGAGGCGGTGAAGGCGATCGTGGTCCGGAAGCCGGGCATGGAGGTGAGCTCCGAGGAGATCATCGCGTTTGCCCGGGAGCGCATCGCGCACTACAAGGCGCCGAAGTCGGTGGATTTCGCCGAAGCGCTTCCACGGAATCCCTCCGGCAAGATCCTGAAGCGGGAGTTGCGGGCGCCGTACTGGAAGGACCGCGCCAGCCAGGTGGTTTGACCACGCCCATGCTCGATGTATTGATCCTCGGCGGCGGTCCCGCCGGCGCCACGGCTGCCCGGCTGCTCGATCGCTGGGGCCATGCGGTATGCCTGCTGGACAGCGGCAAGTCGCCCGCCGCGAATCGCGCCGAGAGCCTGCCGCCGAGCATCGCCCGCGTGCTGCAACTGCTGGAAATTCGCGAGGAGGTGGAAGCGGCGGGTTTTGACCGCTCCACCGGGCACACATCCTGGTGGGGGTCCGCGGAGCCGCGCACGGAGTTGTTCGCGGACGGACTGGGTTATCACGTGCTGCGCTCCCGGCTGGACGGCGTGCTGCGGGAGCTGTATGCGGGTCCGGTCCGCCATGTGGAAGCTCGAGGCTTCGATTCGGGAAGGGTGCTGCTCGCGGATGGGGAAGCCTTGGAGGCTCGATTCGTGATCGACTGCTCGGGGCGCGCGGGCGTGATGGGCCGCGCCTACCGCGTGCCTGCATCGCGCAAAACCGCCGGAATCTGCGCTTTGTGGCGGGGCCCGTCGCCGTTCCCCGCCGCCCAGACGGTGATCGAAAGCTATCGCGACGGGTGGGCCTGGTCGGTACCGGTGAGCGACGGCGCGCGGCAGGTCACCTTCATGGTCGATTATCAGTCCACGGCGCTGCACCGCGGCTCAGGATTGACGGAACTATATCGCGCGGAGATGCGCAAGACATCGGGGTTTTTGCGCAGTCTGGAGCATGCGGAGCTTGCGGGCGAGCCCTGGGGTTGGGATGCGTCGGCTTATACCTCGCGGCAGTTCGCCGGAGAGAACTGGCTGCTGGCGGGCGATGCCGGCTCCTTTATCGATCCGCTGTCATCGTTCGGGGTCCGCAAGGCATTCGGGTCGGCGTGGCTGGCGGCGGTGGCGGTCCATACCGCACTGGTGGCGCCGGAGCGGCGCCCGCTGGCGTTTGAGTATTACGACGAACGGGAGAAACAACTGTACACAAACTTCCAGCGCCGCAGCGCCGCGTTTTTCCGGGAAGGCGGCTCCGGGGAGGACTTCTATTCCAGCCGGTCGGAAGACGCGGGCGAGCCTTTCTACCGGCAAGCCGACCTGGCCGATGCCTGGGAATGGCTGCGGTCCGCGCCAGAGCTTCGCCTTCGCCCCGCTGCTTGCGTTCGGCGCGAGGTGCGGGCGGGTATCGAGGGGAATGAGATCGTCCCCCGGGAAGCTCTCCGCGCCCCCAAATTGCCCGCGGGGCTGCAGTTCGCGCAGGGTGTCGATCTGGTGAAACTGGTGGAGATCGCGCCTCATTTCACGCAGGTTCCCGACATGTGGAACGCCTACAATCGCGGCTCGCAGCCGGTGGATCTGCCGAATTTTCTCGGCGTGCTGTCGCTGCTGGTCGCCAACGAGGTCCTGATTCATGAGCACAACTGATTTCCGCAACTGGCCGCCCGAGGCGGACAAGAAGCGGAAGCGCGGTCGCAAGAATGCCGTGCTGGCGTGGACGGGGATTGTATTTCTTCTTAGCGTTCTGGGGGGGATCGGGTTCTTCGCCGCGACAGGGCGATCACTGTGGCCGCCCACCATCCAGATCATGGGGCCGCCGCTGCACGTGATGCGCGGGGGGCAGGAACAGGTGCTGGTGCTGACCAGCACGATCCCGGGGGGAAGGCGCCGCGCAGGGGTTCTGCATCTGGATCTGGCGGCGTACGACATGCTGACCGGGCAGCAGCTTTGGCTGAAGCGCGTTCGCAGCGAGCGGGGCGGCGCCGCCACGAACAAACAGATTCTGGGCGCGCAGGGGGATGCCGTGTGGCTGCTGCTTGACGAACTGACCGCGGTGAGCGTGGCGGGTGGAGAGACCGTCGCCACGCAGGCGCAGATCGAGTCCAACAACCCGGAGCTGAAGGGCAGGCTGACCCTGGATGAAAAGTCCTTCCGGATGAACCAAGGCCTGGTGATCACCGCCGCGGACGGCAGCTACTACCGGCTGCGTACGCCGCTGGGACGCGTGGAGCCGGTGACGAAGCTGCTCGACCCAAGTGAGGAAGACCGGACGCCGGCGCAATTCGCGCCTTCCTATATCGGCGCGTACCGCGCGGCCGGGGCGATCTTCGGGAATCGCTGGATCGGCACGAGGACCAGCAAGGGGCTCGACGATCCCGGCGGGTCCAACCGGTTCTGGAGGTCCGAACTGATCGGTGGCGAGTTGCCGTCGGATGCCGGGGCGTTCGAACGGAGCAACATCACCAGCTACCTTCCGGGATCGCTGAACCGGGACGGACGGTCGTTGAACTCCCGGAAGTCGTTTTTGTGGGGCTCGATTTTGCTCGATCCGGCTCGCAAGCAGGCGGTGAAGGTGGCGAACCCGGACAGCGTGCTGGTGCAAACCATGAGCCGTATCGACGATGACGGGTTGCTGCAACTGGCGCGGGTGGATTTGGACGGCCGCGTTCTGTGGGAACGCGAGGTGCCTCTTTCGCGGCTGCAGTCGGTGATGGCGGGCGAGAAGAGGCTGGCGCTGTTCGGCATTCACTACAATCCCAACCGGCCGAAGGTGGGCGATCCGTACCATACGGCACGAACGGTGATTGTCAGCCTGGATGCGGCGACGGGCGATTTCCAGACTGTATCGGTGTTCCTCCGAGCCCAGTAAAGTCTGTACAATCAGGAGATCGGAGGCAGGCCTTGCGTTTTTCCGGAATACTGCTGATGTTGCTGTGCGCGCTGGGATCGGCTGCTCAGACGCCCGCACCGGATGCGTCGGCACAAGAGGCCGCCAAACAAGCCAAGGAAAAGCAGGAGGGCCGCGATCCGCAGGCCGACGACGGCATTCCAATCGACAACGACCTGGTGAAGCAGCAATGCGGCGCCTGCCACCGCTCCGATGACAAAGGCCGGATGTCGCGGATCTCGTACCGGCGGACCACTCCCGAGGGCTGGCAGCAGACCATCAAGCGGATGGTGGCGTTGAACGGCGTGGAGTTGAAGCCGGAGGACGCCCGCGCGATCGTGAAGTATTTGTCGGGCCGGCTGGGCCTGGCTCCCGAGGAAGCGCGCCCTGGGATGTTCGAATCGGAGCGGCGCATGATCGAGTACAAGTACGCCGCCGACGCCGATACCGAGCGGACCTGCAATCGCTGCCACTCCTTCGGCCGGGTGCTGCTGCAGCGCCGGACCAAGCAGGAGTGGGAATTGCTGGTGGCGATGCACCGCGGCTACTATCCGCTCACGGATTTTCAGGCGTTCCGCCGCATGGGTCCGCCGCAGACGCAGCCGGGTCCGGACGGGCGTCCCCCGGACAACCGGCATCCCATGGAGAAGGCGCTCGCGCATCTCAGCGGGGCGTTCCCGATGAAGACCGCGGAGTGGGCGGCCTGGACCGCGGCCCAGCCTTCGGCGCGTCTCGAAGGCAAGTGGATTCTTTCCGGCAACGAGGCCGGCAAAGGGCCGTTTTTCGGCGAGGTGACGGTACGCCGGAACGATTCGGTAGCGGCAGGCGATGAGTTTCTGACCGAGATCCGGTATACGTTCGCGCGCAGCGGGCAAACCGTGTCGCGCTCGGGCAAGTCGATTCTGTATGCGGGATTCCAGTGGCGCGGCCGGTCGAGCGCGGGGGGCGCCGATGAGCTGCGCGAGGTCCTGCTGGTGGAGCGCAATCGCCGCGAGATGAGCGGACGCTGGTTCTCGGGCGCCTACGACGAACGCGGACTGGACGTAAGGCTGGTGCGCGCGGGCAGCGACGTGCTGATCACCGGCGTGGGGCGGGAAGCGCTGAAGACGGGATCGGAGAAGCTGGTGATTCCGGTTCACGGCGCGAATTTTCCGGGCGGGCTCACGCCGCGCGACGTGGATTTCGGTCCTGGCGTGACGGTAAACCGTGTTCTGGAAGCCAAGCCAGGCTCATTCCAGGCTGAGGTTTCCGTTGCCGCGAACGCGGTGGTGGGACGCCGCGATCTGGCGGTGGCGGGCGTGGTGAAGGAAAGCGCCGTGGTGGTGTTCGACAAGATCGACGGTCTGAA
The DNA here is from genome assembly GCA_019748195.1 of Bryobacteraceae bacterium. Lineage (GTDB taxonomy): Bacteria > Acidobacteriota > Terriglobia > Bryobacterales > Bryobacteraceae > JAIEPW01. The sequence goes on along the minus strand of JAIEPW010000010.1, from coordinate 19,398 downwards.
AGTGCGGCCCCAGGCGGGCATGGCTCGCGTGGGGGGTGTCGCCTTCCCCAAGCAGTTCCAGCAATTCGAAGCGTTTGGGTTTCACAATGGTCCGGACGGCAAGCCGGACACGAAGGACGATCTGGACCTGGGCGTGATGGATGTGCAGTGGAGCATCGAGGAATTCACCGCGACCTTCGGCGACAACGACAAGGAATTCGTGGGTCAAATCGACGCGGGGGGCCTGTTCACGCCGGCGATCGACGGCCCGAATCCCAAGCGCAACAACAACGCGAACAACTTCGGCGATGTGTGGGTGGTGGCGACGCTGCCGAACGGCGACCGGCCCCTGCGGGCTCGCGCGCACCTGCTGGTGACGGTGCCGCTGTACATGAAGTGGGATCAGCCGGAGGTGTCGAAGTGAGTCAGGTGGAAGCGCGCGAACATCACCGGTTCCAGGCGGGCGGCGCGGATTTTGTGTATCTGGTTCCGAGCGCCGCCGTGTTCCAGTTGGACGAACCGAGCCGCGCGGTGCTGGACCTGCTCGCCGGCGGAGCTCGCGCGCTGGATTCGATTCTGGAATCGCTGGCCGGGCGTTTCCGGCCGTCCGAGGTTCACGACGCACTGGTGGAGCTGCGCGGGGTTCGCGCGATCGGCGAGACCGGAGTTCCGTTCCCGAAAGCCGCGAAACAGCTTCCGGCTCCCAATTTTCCGTTGTCGACCATGGTTCTCAACCTGACGAACCAGTGCAACCTTGCCTGCACGTACTGTTACGAGTACGGCGAGGACAAGATTGTCGACACCCAGTACGGCGCGAAATCGAAGTTCATGAACGAGGAAACGGCGCGGGAGAGCGTCGAGTTCCTGATCAAGGAAAGCGGCCGGTCCGCCCACCTGACGTTCTTCGGCGGCGAGACCCTGATGAACTTTCCGGTGCTGCGATCCACGATCGCCTATGCGCGGCGGAGGGCGGCGGAGGAGAACAAGGAAATCGACTTCAGCCTGACCACGAACGCGACGCTGCTCAAGCCGGAGATCATCGAGTTTCTGGCCGAGAACCGGGTAGGCGTGACGGTCTCGATCGACGGTCCGAAGGAGATGCAGGATCAGTTCCGCGTCTTTCACAACGGCAAGGGCAGCTATGAAGTGGTGGCGCCGAAGGTGAAGGAGTTGTTGAAGCGCCACACGTCGCGGCCCATCGGCGCGCGCGTCACGTTGACCTCGCGGACGCTGGACATCCGGAAGATCTTCCGCCACCTGCGCGAGGAGATCGGATTCTGGGAAGTGGGTTTCGCGCCGGTCACCACGGCGCCCGGGCGCGGATACGCGATCGGCGAGGACGGGTTCGATCGCATGCTGGAGCAGTTCCGGGGGCTGGCGTTCGAGTACCGCGACTTCGCGCTGGAGCACCGGCATCATGGTTTTTCGAACGTGCGCGACACCATCGAGGAGCTGCACAAGGGGATGAGCAAGTCGCACCCCTGCGGCGCCGGGCTCGGACTGATGGGCGTTTCCACGGACGGCGACGTTTCCCTATGCCATCGCTTCGCCGGAAGCGAGGATCACAAGTTCGGCACGGTGAAGACCGGGGTCGACCGCCTGGTGCAGATCGGGTTTCTGGAGAAGCACCACGTGGACGACAAGACCGACTGCAACCGGTGCTGGGCGCGCCCCGTATGCGCCGGAGGGTGCTATCACGAAGCGCACACGCGCTTCGGAGATACCAATCACCCGGTGCTGCATTACTGCGATTGGATCCGGGGCTGGACGCACACCTGCCTGGAGATTTACGGCGAACTGGCGGTGAAGAATCCCGCATACCTGAGGCAGTTCGATGGGGAGGAGCAACATGAAGCATCTCACGTCAGTTAATCGCAAGGCGGCGCGGATGGAACGCGCGGTGACCGCAGATCCGGATGTGGTGGCGCTGCAGCGACCGGGCGGCGGACCGCAGGGACCGCACATCCCGCTAGGGTGCTCCTTTGTATTCTCGCCCGGCTGGGAGGCGGATTCGAGCGGCGGCACGGCCGGACTGTGCCAGCCGGTGGAGCGCGACCTGTTCGATTGCCACTCCGGCTGTTTCTGGCCGGCGCAGGTTCCCGATCAGTTGAATCACGCGCCGAACTGGACGTCCAAGTGCGCCAACGCCCAGAAGGATTGGCGCAAAATCGACTTGGTGTTTCCATGATCAACCGCCGCGAGTTTCTGTCATTATCCGCGCTGGCGATGCCGGCGCTCGCGCCCGCCCAGAGCGCGCCCGCGCCGGGCGACGGCCTCATGTACCTCGGAGCGTTCCCCAGACGAATCTTCGTAATCGAGGAAGCGACCGGGAACGTCGCGGGCGAGATCGCGATGCAGAAGGGCACCCCGCGCGGAACCTTTTTGTCGCAGGACAAGAAGCGGTTCTACGTGATGGCCGACAACATGGAGGATTGCGAGGTTGTGGATATCGCCGGGCGCCGCGTGACGGACACCTTCCGCCTTTCCGAAAGCGCCACGAAGAAGGTCCGGCTGCGGGGCATGGCCGTCGATCCGCAGGAAAACTATGCGGTGATCCTGACCCGGCCGTACACCAAGCACATCGACCGCTGGGAGATCGGCGCGAACTCCATCCTGCAGTACGACCTGAAAGCGAAAAAGGTGATGCGCACCATCCCCTGGCCGGGCGGCCAGGAGCGCGAAGGGGCGTTCTTCAAGTTCTCGCCCGACGGCAAGAATTTGTTCCTGTTCGGCGACGACATCGTGGTGCTGAACACCTCGGACTGGAAGGAAGCCGACAAGTGGGAGCTCTCCCGCCCGATCGAAGACGGTTTCGGCCGGATCAACTTCAATCAGATGGACGACACGTACGAAGAACCAGGCTTCATGACCGGTATCTTCCAGGTGCAGGATGCGGTGCAGAACCGCTCGATCATGGGCATTGCGCGCGTGAATCTGCAGAAGAAAAGCGTCGATTTCTATGCGCTCGGCCCTTCGGAGTTTGTCAGCTTCACCATGGCGCCGGATCGCAAGTGGGGCTACGGCCTGAAGCAGCAGGTAGGCCGCTATGAGTTCTGGAAGTTCGACCTTGTGAATAAGCGGCTGCATGAGCGGAAGGAGTTCGCGGGCCGACCGCGGATGAACGTCAAGGTCAGCTCCAACGGCAAGGTGCTCTACATCTACGTGGCGGGCGCGACGATCGACCTGCACGACGCCACCGATTACCGGCGGCTGCGCACCATCACGCTGGACGGCGACATGACCAGCGATCTGTTCCTGCTTCCCAAGGCGTAAGGTGTGACGCCGGAGTTCCGCCGCGCGCTCGCATATCTGGCGCCGCACCGGGGGCGGCTGGCGGCGGTGCTCGCGCTCAGTTCGAGCGGCACGGCGTTGTCGCTCGCGATCCCGTATCTGTCGAAGCGGCTGGTGGACGATGCGCTGCTCCAGCGGAACGTGGCGGCGCTGCAATTGGTGGTGCTGCTGTTTGTCCTGGTCACGCTCGGCTCTTTCGCCATCAACACCGTAAGCGGGATGCTCTACACGCGGGTGTCGGCCGCGGTGCTGTTTGACATGCGGCTGGCCGTGTATCGCCACCTGCAAACGCTGTCGCCCCGTTTCTATGCGCGCACCCGCTTGGGCGACATTCTGAGCCGGATCAACACGGATATCGCCGAGATCCAGCGTACGGCCTCGGACACAGCGCTCGCCTGGGTCGGCAATGTGTTGTTCCTGGCGGGTGCGGCGGTGATGCTCGTCGTGCTCGACTGGCGGCTGTTTGTCGCCGCGGCGGCGCCCGTGCCGTTCGCGGTGTGGGCGCTGCGGCGGTATCGCGATGCTCTGGAGGCTCGTGTATCGCGGATGCGGGAAGCCGGCGCCGCGATCGGCAGCTTCCTGATCGAGACGCTGCGAGGTATGAAGCTGGTGGTCACGTCGCATGCGGAGGAACACGAACGCAGGCGATTCGCGGGTCACAACGATGCTTTCGTCCGGTCGCTGCTGGCAATGCAGCGGACTTCGTATCTCCGCGGCGGCGTTCCGGGGCTGCTCCTGGCGGCGGGTACGGCCGTTGTGTTTCTGTGGGGCGGCGTCCGGGTGATTTCGGGTGAAATGACGCTGGGGACGCTGGTGGCGTTTCTCGCGTACCAGGGTCGGCTGCTGGCGCCGATCCAGGCTTTGATGGGGCTGTTTACCGGACTCGCGGCGGTGCAGGTTTCGCTGCGACGGGTGCAGGAGTTGTTGGATGAGAAGCCGGAGGTGACCGGCGGGTCCGTGCGGCTGGCCTCACGTCCCGGCTGTCTGAATTTCGACGCCGTTTCGTTCGCCTTCGACCGCCAACCACTGCTCGAATCGGCGAGCTTCGAACTGCGGCCGGGGGAAACGCTGGCCGTCGTGGGCGACAGCGGGGCGGGGAAGTCCACCATCGCGGACCTGGCGGTGCGGCTGCTCGATCCGGCTTCGGGCCGCATCACGCTGGACGGTATCGACCTGCGGGATCTGCACCTGGGGGACTTGCGCCGCGCCGTGGTCCTGGTGGAACAGGAGCCCTTCTTCTTCCATGCGCCGATCGCGGAGAATCTGCGGTATGGCTCGCCGGGCGCGACGGATGAGGATATCCGGCGCGCCTGCAAGCAAGCCGGAATTCACGATCTGATCGAATCCTGGCCGCGGGCCTACGAGACGATCGCGGGCGAAGAGGGGCTGGCGTTGTCGTCCGGCGAACGGCAGCGGCTGGCGCTGGCTCGCGCGGTCCTGCGAGATCCGGCGGTGCTGGTGCTGGATGAGCCGAGCGCGGCGCTGGACCCGGCGGGCGAAAAGCATGTTTTGGAAGCGCTGAGGGGCCGGACGGCGCTGATCATCACGCACCGGCTGGAGGTCGCGCGGGCCGCGGATCGGGTGTTGTTGTTGCGGGAGGGGAGGTTGCTGGAGGAGCCGGCGGCGGTGGCGAGGTTTTTTGAAGGTGCGCGATGAAGGTCGCAAACGAGCTGGCACAGCGCTGTTCGTTGAGCCTGCGGTATCTTCAGAAGAACAGTGATCCTAGAACTCGAGTTGGAAAGTATTCGTTGTTTCAGCACGCCCCAACGAGGGAGGGTTCGGCCTCTGACCCTGTTGGTAGGCGAAAACAGCGCCGGAAAATCTACCTTCCTGGCGCTGTTTCAAGTCGCTGCTAAGTTCGGCTTCCCCTGGAGATCTCCGACGCCTTTCAACGATCCTCCCTTTCTGCTGGGGGCATTCGAACAAATCGTTACAAACTCACGTCGAGACGAGTCTCGTTCCTTCGCAATCTCTTACGTGGTGGGAGATCGGAGCGAGCACGAACTGGGTTCAGTCCGGCTATTGTTTAGGCCGGTGAGGGGTCAGCCCGTCGCTCAGAGCGCGCGGCTCATCGTGGGCAGCGTCACCTTTGAGGTCAAGAATACGACTTCTGGGGGGAGGGTAACTATCCGGGCGGCTCAAGGTGTGACGTCCTACAACGTGCCGGACGATGTAGCAACCGATTTGTGGTCGTTCTTCGTTAGTAGGGTTGCGTCTGCTGACTCCGATACGCTCTCCCCCAACGAGCTAGCTCTCGTCGAGAGGTTCTTACAAGAATTGCCGATCGGGGGCACGTATTCGCTGGCTCCCGTCCGCACAACACCGCAGCGGACTTATGATCCGGTAGGGTGGGCTCCGCAGCCCGAAGGATCTCATGTTCCAATGCTTCTGGCTGAGCTTGCACGTGAAGGTTCCAGCAGTTGGCGAAAACTGCACCGGGAGCTCGCGAAGTTCGGGTCCGCTTCCGGCTTGTTCGAGGACATCGACGTTCTCCGCAAGGGAGAACAGGAAAGCGATCCGTTCCAGCTGTCCGTAGAAACCGGCGGGCAGTCCGTCAATCTCGTTGATGTGGGCTACGGCGTGAGTCAGGTGTTGCCCATCCTGGTTGATACTTTGCGATCAGGGCCCCTTCAGTGGCCGGTTCTGCTGCAGCAGCCAGAGGTCCACCTCCACCCCCGGGCTCAGGCTGAACTGGGTACTTTCTTCGCTAACCGCGTCCGCAAAGGATCGAATTTCATCATCGAGACCCACAGCGACTATCTTGTGGACCGGGTGCGGATGGAAGTCCGGGAGAAGAATCTCAAAGCTGATGAAGTTTCCATACTCTACTTCGAACGAGGACACCGCGGGGCGCGCATTCACAACCTAAACCTGGACGATCAGGGCAACATCGTGGATGCCCCGCCGAGCTACCGGGAGTTCTTTTTGCGAGAAGAACGCCATCTCCTGGACGTGGAATAGTGTGCCTGATTGTCGATGCGAACGCTGGTGGCAAACTGTTGGTCGACTCTTCCAGTCCAGTGCTCAAGTGGTTGCTGGGAGATCGCGGCGAGCCACGCCTCGTCTCGGCGGGAAAACTACACAACGAGTTGATCCGGAATGAGAGGGTTCGCCGTTTACTGGTCGCGCTGAGTCGCAGCGGGCGCTTACGAATCGAAGCTGCTGCTAGTCTGAGTGCCGAAGAACGGCTGATGAAAAAGCTTAGGGTCTGCGTGTCCAACGACGTTCATGTCTTGGCGCTGGCCCGAGTCTCCGGTGCCCGCACGCTGGCAACTTTCGACGAAGCTCTTACGGAGGACTTCCGCAACGCGGCGATCATCCATAGGCCTCGCGGAAAGGTGTATCGAGACCACGATGTGCATGCAAAGCTTCTTTGCCATACGCCTCAGTCGTGCGGAGTTCGCTTAACACCGAAGCGCAAGAAGCGGCGGTGACAGTTGATGACAAGCCCCCAATGAAGGTCGCCGTGATCGACAGCGGAATCCGCCCCATCCCCGAGACCGGCCCCATCGCCGGCGGCATCTCGTTCGTCGATGAGAACTGGAATGACCTGCTCGGCCATGGGACCTGGGTTGCCGCGACGATCCGGCACTACGCTCCGCAAGCGGAATTATTTGCGGTGAAGGTCTTCTCGCGGGAGCTGCGCACCACGGCTCAGACTCTGGCACGTGCGATCCGTTGGGCGGCCCGCGGCGGGATGGACCTCGCCTGCCTGGCGCTGGGCACGAGCAACCCCGCGCATCGCGAACTGCTGGAGGCTGCGGTGAAGGAGGCGGGCGGGATGCTCATCGTCGCGCCTTATGATTACCTGCCCGGCAGTATTCCGCCAGTGATCGGCGTAGGCGAAGGCGAGGAGTCCGGGGACGGCGTTCTGCGAGCGCCCGGAACCGCGATTCCGCTCCCAGGCCTTCCCACGCAGCCCTCGGGTGTCAGCTTCGCGGCGGCGCGGATCGCGGGGCGGATCGCAGGCGGGCTGCTCAAGCCTCCCGCACGCCCAGCTTCCGCAGGAACGCCATCATCGGACACCAGTCGGTGAACGCCGATTGCAGCAGGTTCAATCCCACGAACGCGGTGAACGCGAAGAACCCCGGATGCACCCAATAACCCAGCGCCACGCTAGCCAGGACGAACGCTCCCGCGATCATCCGCAACCATCGATTCAGTTCCATTGCTTGCTTCCCCTTTCCGCTTGTTGACGATGTAGTACACGATGGGCACCGTCATGCGCGACAGCGCCAGCGATGCGATTTCACCCGCCATCAGCGCGATGGCGAGACCCTGAAAAATAGGATCAAACAGGATGACGCTGGAGCCGACCACCACCGCGGCGGCGGTGAGCATCATGGGCCGGAACCGCACCGCGCCCGCGTCGATGACGGCGTGATCCAGCGGCGAACCCTCGCGCAGCCGCAGCTCGATGAAGTCCACCAGGATGATGGAATTCCGCACCACGATGCCCGCTCCGGCGATGAATCCGATCATCGAGGTGGCGGTGAAGAACGCGCTCAACAGGCCGTGCGCGGGCAGGATGCCCACCAGCGAGAACGGGATCGCGGCCATGATGATCAGCGGCGTCAGAAAGCTTTGGAACCATCCGACCACGAGCACGTAGATGAGGATCAATACCGCGGCGAAGGCGATGCCGAGGTCGCGGAAGACTTCGTAGGTGATGTGCCATTCGCCGTCCCACTTCATGGCGTAGCGCGATTCGCCCTCGGGCTGGCTGGCGGTGAACTGCTCGACTTCATAGCCCTCCGGAATGCGGATCTGGGCGATCTTCGGACCCAGCGCCAGGATCGCGTACACGGGACTCTCCATCGCGCCCGCGACATCGGCCGTCACGTAAGTGACCGGCATCAGATTTTTGTGATAAATACTCTTGTCTTCCAGCAGATTCTCGACCCGCGTCAGTTCGCTCAACGGGACGCCGCGGACGCGAAGGCTGCGGATGCGATCCAGGTCTGAGCGCGAGGCGCGGCCCAGCCGGAGCATGATCGGAACGTCTTCCTTGGCGGTTTCGCTGTGCAGCAGCCCCACGGGGGCGCCCGCCGAGGCAATGGCGATAGTCCTGGCGATCTCTTCCTGAGAGATGCCGTTCAGCGCCGCTTTCTCGCGATCGACCAGCAGCCGTTGCTTCGGCTGGTCGTCCTCCACATACCAGTCGACATCGACGACACCCCTGGTTTCCGCCATGCGGTCGCGGATCTGCCGCGCGATTGCCACGCGGCCGTCCTCGGTAGGCCCGTAGACCTCCGCTACCAGGGTCTGCAGCACCGGCGGGCCGGGCGGCACCTCGGCGATCTTCACGTTCGCTCCCAGGCGCCTTGCCAGCGGCTGCAGGCTTTCCCGCACGCGCTTGGCGATGGCGTGACTTTGCGCGTCCCGCTCCCCCTTGCCCAGCAGGTTCACCTGAATGTCGGCGACATTGGACCCGGCGCGGAGGTAGTAGTGCCGCACCAGTCCGTTGAAGTTATAAGGCGAGGCGGTTCCCGTGTAGGTCTGCACGTTCACCACTTCCGGCTGCTCCATGACTTTGCTTGCGAGCTGCCGCGCGACGCGCGCCGTATCTTCCAGCGGCGTTCCCTCGGGCATGTCGATGATCACCTGGAACTCGCTCTTGTTGTCGAACGGCAACATCTTCACTTGCACGAACTGGATGTATACCAACGCCATCGAACCCAGCAGCAGGACGGTCACCATCGCGAGGAAGCCCCAGCGGACGGCGGTCCTGTCCAGGATCACGCGCATCACCCGGCGATACTGCCGGGTGACGAAGTCCTCCGTCTCGTGCCCGTGCAGGCCGGTCTGCTTCAACAGGCGGACCGCCGCCCAGGGCGTCACCACGAAGGCGACAATCAGGCTGAAGACCATCGCCGCGCTGGCGCCGATCGGGATGGGGCGCATGTACGGCCCCATCAGACCCCCGACGAACGCCATGGGCAGAATGGCGGCGATCACCGTCAGCGTCGCGAGGATCGTGGGATTGCCCACCTCATCCACGGCCTCCACCGCGACATCGGTGAGGGTCCGTCCGCGGTTCACCGGCATGCGCCAGTGGCGGACGATGTTCTCCACCACGACGATCGCGTCGTCCACCAGGATGCCGATGGAGAAGATCAGCGCGAACAACGTGATGCGGTTCAGCGTGTATCCGTAGAGGTGGAAAACGGTCAGGGTCAGCGCCAGCGTCACGGGGATCGCCGTGAAAACGATCAGGGATTCGCGGAAGCCGAGCGTCAGCAGGATGAGGATGCTGACCGAGATCACCGCCACGGCCATGTGCAGCAGGAGCTCATTGGATTTCTCGGCCGCGGTTTCGCCGTAGTGCCGGGTGGTGTTGAGCGTCACGCCGGCCGGCACCAGCGCGGCGCGCGCCTCTTCTACCCGCCGCAGTACGTTCCCGGCGACATCGATCGCGTTGGTCCCCTTGCGTTTCGAAATGGCGATGGTCACCGCCGGCAAGAAACGTCCGCTTTCGGCGGACTCCACGTAGCTCAGGGGTTCCTCGCCCGTGTCCGTCACGGTGGCTACATCGCGCACGTAGACGGGGCGGCCGTTGAAAACCCCGGCGACGATGGAGGCGGCTTCTTCGGCCCGGGTCAACAACTCGCCGGTTTCGAGCAGGAACTCGCGGCCCTGGGTCGCGTACTTGCCGGAGGGGATCCGCTGGTTGGCGCCGCCCAGCGCGGCGGCCACCTCCAGGGGCGACAATCCGTACGCGGCCAGCCGCGCCTCTTCCAGCGTCACGCGCACTTCGCGCCGCTGTCCTCCGATGATCTGCACGGCGGACACATCGGGCACCTGCTTCACCACGTCGTGCAACTGCGCCGCAACGCGCCGCAGATCGAAGCCGTTGTAGCGGGTGCTGCTCAAGGTCAGGGCCAGAATGGGAACGTCGTCGATGGACCTCGGTTTCACGAGCGGACGCGACGCTCCGGCCGGGATCAGGTCAAAGTTCGCCATCAGCTTCTGATTCAGCTTGACGATGCTCTTCTCCTCGTCCTCCCCGACGCGGAAACGCACGATGGCAAGCGACATGCCGGGACTCGACGTGGAGTAGATGTATTCCACGCCCGGAATCTCCCACAGAAGCTTTTCCATGGGACGCGTTACCCGCTCCTCCACCTCGCGCGCCGGCGCTCCCTGCATCGAGACGAAGACGTCAATCATCGGCACAATGATCTGCGGCTCCTCCTCCCGCGGAAGCTGCACCACGGCAAAGAGACCGAGAAGCACGCTGGAGGCAATGAACAGCGGCGTCAGCTTGGAGTGAATCCACCATTGCGCCAGCCTGCCCGCGAACCCCAGCTTTCTCATATTCGGCCTCCGGCGATGGTCACCGCGGTTCCGTCCGGCACCTCCCGCGGGTTCGGGAAAATGATCCGTTCCCCTTCCGAAAGGCCGGTGAGGATTTCGACCCGATCTTCCCTGCGGAGACCGGTGGTCACCAGGCGGCGTCGCGCGACTCCGTTCTCGACGATGGCCACGGACTGAACCTGGCCGTCGCTGATCACGGCGCCGGCCGGCGCCACCAGCGCCGGCCGCGATGCGCCGGGGAACCGCGCTCGTCCGAAGAGCCCGCTGCGCAGGTTGGCCGCCGGCGGAAGGTCGATCTTCACCAGGAACGTGCGCGATGCGGCATCGACGGCGGGAACGATTTCCGCCACCCGCCCGCTGACCTCCGAATCGAGCGCGTCCAGCGCCACCGCCACCGTCTGGCCGGGCTTGACGAAGCGGATCCGCGACTCCTCCAATGCCGTTTCCAGCCGGTAGGCGCCTGTCTGCTCAATCGTAAGCAGCGGGGTTCCGGGAGAAGCCAGAACTCCGGGCTCCACCTTTCGCTCGGTGACGATCCCGGCGAAGGGCGCGGTGATCGTGGCGAAGCTCTGCCCCACCTCCGCGCCGCGGACTGCCTCTTCCGCCTGCCGGATGCGGGATTCCACCTGGATCTTGCGCGCCTGCGCCATATCGCGCGCAGCCCGCGCCACCCGCAGCTTCGCCTGCGCTTCGTCCCACTCCTGGTCCGATATCGACTTTTTCTCGTAAAGCGTCTTCATCCGCCCATGCGTGGTTACCGCCAACTCCAGTTGCGCCTCGGCGGAGGCGACCGCGTTCGCCGCTTCGGGCGCGGCGCCGCGAGCCTCGGCCAGCGCGGCCCGCGCCTGCTCCACCTGCACGGCCAGATCCCGCGAATCGATCACAACCAGAACCTGGCCCGCTTGCACCGTCTGCCCGGTCTGGGGCCGGATCTCACGGACGTAGCCCATGGTCCGGCTGCTGATGGTGGCCGTGGTCCGCGCCCGCACGGTTCCGGTGGCTTCGTGGATTGCGGGCCATTCCACCTCTTCGGCCGCGACGGTCGCCACGGCGATGGGCATTCTGGTTTCAGAGGGAGATGCTTCCTTCTCGTGCCCGCCGCAACCGGCCAGCAGCAAGGCCGCCGTCGCCCCCGCCACAAGCTGTGTCCTGCTCCGTACCTTTCTCATTGCAAGATCTCCGAGTTCCGGCTCAACGTCCCGGATGCGAGTTCAAGCGACGCGGCCGCGACGCGAGAATCATGAATGGCGGCCAGCCTACGGGTCCGCGACTCCAGCAGGGCGGTTTCGTTGCGCAGCAGTTCCGTGGTGGTGGTCAGGCCGCTTTCGAAACGATTCTTGATGATCCGCAGGCTTTCCTCGGCCATGGCGACGGCCGCCGACGCTACCTGCACGCGTTCGAGCGCGGCGCGGAGTTCCGCGTGCGCCCTCCGTACTTCCAGCCGCACCGCCGCGCCGGTGCGGCGTTCCAAGGCTCGCGACCCGGCGAGCAGTTCGCTGGATTCCTGAACGCGCGCCCGGTCGGCGAAGCCGTTGAAAAGGTTCCACTCCAGCTTCGCGGCGAACATCCAGTTGGCGCCCCCGCGGGCGGTGAAGGCGCCGCGATCGGCCTCGAAGGCGCCGCGCACTCCGACGCGCGGCCAGTAGCTGCCCTTGTTTACCGCCAATTGCGTTTCCGCGATTTGCGTGGACAGTGCCGACAGCTTCGCTTCCGGCCGTTCCCGCGCCGCACGCTCCTCCCATGCCGGCAACTCCGGGGCCGCGGGGTAGGGCGTCAACGGAGTTACCAGCGCGTGCGGCGTGTCCAAGGGCAGCCCCAGCGCCTCGTTCAAGGCGGCCCGCGCGACTTCCAGGTTCGCCCTGTGGCGAATCTCCTGCTCCCGCATCGCGGCCAGGTGCACCCTGATGGAAAGAACGTCGGCGTCCGTGGACATCCCGGCGTCGCGTACCGCCTGCGCCCGCTCCAGGTCGGCCTGGGCGGAACCGACCGCCTGTACGGCGGCGGCGAGCGTTTCGGCGGCGAGTGTCGCGCCGTAATAGGACCGGATGACGTTCATCGTTACCTGCATTTCCGCTCCGCGGCGCTCCTCGCGGCTCATATCCTGGCTCAGGCCGGCGGCGGCGGCCTGGCGGCGAGTCTGCCCGGCGTCCCAAAGCGTCTGGTCGACCGTCACCAGGGATTGGAAGTTGCTGATAAATCCAGGGTTATTCAGGCTGTCGAGGCGGAAGTTGTCCCCCGTGAACTGCCGTTGATTCAGCAGGCTGCCGAACACGAAGACGGGGTTGTTGCTCCGCTGGACGCTTTCCGAATAGTTGACTTTAGGCAAGTATCCGGCACGGGCCTGCCCGATCCGGGCGCCGGCGGCCCGGACGCGCGCCTCCGAGGCGGCCAGAGCCGGATGCCGCTCCACGGCGATTCTCACCGCCTCGCGCAGCGTCAGCGGATCCTGCGCCTGGGAACCCCAGGCAAGCAGGGCCGCCAGCGCAGGTAAACGGTTCAGGTTCTTCATGACGGTTACGAAAAGCAGGATACATTCGGCAGGGTTTGGTGACAGCCGCAAGCCGCTGTCACCTCCGCTCGCGGGCCGCATCCCAATCCACCATCCGGCTCTGAGAAAATGAAAGCGCGGCTCTTACGGAAGAACAAGCGATGCAGCAGAAGCCGGAAGTGGAGCTTGCCCGCCAGCTCATCAGCGGGAAACCGGAAGCGTTTGACGAATTTGTGGACTATTTCCGCAAACGGATCTTTCACTACACCTACGTTATGTGCGGCCAGCGGGAGGACGCCGAGGAAGTGACCCAGGACGCGCTGCTAAAGATCTTCGAGCATTTTCACGAGCTTCGCGACCCGGAGAGCGTCAAGAGCTGGGTGTTCCGCATCGCTCGAAACGCCTGCCTGATGAAGCGGCGCAAGAGCGTGTTCGCGCCGGACCGCGAGCTATCGATCGACGAGTTCTATCCGCGGGCGGCGGATGGCGATCATTCGCTGCAGATCGCCGACTGGTCGGCGTTGCCGGACGAGCAGGTGTTGCAGCATGAGCTTCGCGATGCGCTCCACCGCGCGATTCGCGAACTGCCGGACATCTACAAGTCCGCCGTCATCTTGCGCGACATGGAAGGACTTTCCACCGAAGAGGCCGCCGAGGTGCTGGACGTCAGCACTGACGTGGTGAAGACCCGGCTGCACCGGGGGCGACTGGCGATACGGCACAAACTGGATGAATTCCTGCGGGAAAAGAAAGAAGCGGGACGCCATGCCGGAGTGTAAAGAGATCTTCGACACGTTGTCGATGTACCTGGATCGGGATCTTTCGCCGGAATCGCTGGAGGCGATTGAGGCTCACGTTTCGGACTGCAAGCCTTGCGTGGAGTTCGTCGCCAGCCTTCGCCGCAGCATCGAGCTATGCCGCCGCCACGAGCCGGTGGAACTTCCTGGCCCTCTCGATCCTGAGGCGCGGGACCGCCTGCGGGCCGCTTACGATGCCTATCGCGCCGCCCGGGGAGGTTGAGAAATGCTTTTTGAAGTAGACAGCCGCAAATCGCTCGAGGAGATCGGCCAGGGGCTCATGGACGCCGCGGCGCGCCATAAGTTCGGGGTCCTGACCGTGCATGACCTCCAAGAAACGATGCGCAAGAAGGGTGTGGAATTCGGCCGGGCGGTCCGCATATTCGAGGTATGCAACCCCCACCAGGCGAAGAAGGTGCTGGAGGCCAATCCGGCGGTATCCACCGCGCTTCCGTGCCGCATTTCAGTGTACGAAACGGAGCAGGGAATGCGGCTTTCCACGATTCTGCCGTCGGAAATGATGAAGATGTTCGGAGGCGGGATGGAAGAAACGGCCCGCGAGGTGGAAGAGGTGGTGAAGGCAATGATGCGGGAGGCGGCGTAGCGCCGCTCAGCCGACGCGAGCCCGCCGGGCGGCCATCGCGCCCTCCGAACGGACCGGCTTGCGATCATTCTCCCCCAGGCGGCGCACCTGATCGCTGACGCAAACCAGGAACATGGGTTGGCGCGCGTTTTTCAAAAGATCGATGATCCGATCGCGGTGATCTTCCAGATAGATCGACTTGCCGTCGGTAACCAGGTGCAGATCGCCCGCGCCGTCCAAAACTTCGGCGAGACGGCGTCCCATTTCCCGCTGCAGGAACCGGAGCACGCGGCGGATCTTCTGCAGGGAGAAGCCCTTGCGGCGGAGTTCGGCGATCACGGTGATTTCGACCACTTCCGCGGGCGCGTACACCCGGCGATGCCCCTCATGCCGGGGCGAAACCACTTTGCGTTCGTCCCACCACTGCAGTTGCCGGAGACTGACGCCGGCCAGGTCCGCCACCTCGCTCGAAGAGTAGCTTTTTTCGACCGCCGAGACCTCAGGACGCGCTTTTTTTGTTTTGAACATGTATCGCCGGTTCCGTTTCGGTGATGCCTGCCTGCCCTTGTGGGGACGTAGGCAATTGTAACCGATCGACCGGGGGTGTCAATAGGCCTTCCACCCCGCTCTCAGCCGCCGCCGACAAATTGAACGATTTCCAGTTGTCCGCCGTCCGGCACGGGCGTCGAACCCCAGTCGGGACGGCGCACGATGCGCCGGTTCAGCTCGACGGCCACCCGATCCAGCGGGACTTCGAGGTGCAGGAGAACCGCCTCCACCGTCGCGCCCGCGGGCACCGGACGCTTCTGCCCGTTGACAACAATTTCGACGGTTTGCGTTTGCGAACTCATCGTTGTCGATTGACACTCCGTTCCTGCGATCATTATATTCTTTATAGCGGCGCGCGGGCTCTTTATCGCGCGGCGGAACTTCCCGGCCATGCCGACCAACTACACGGAACTCTACTTCCCCATCCTGCTGCAGTTCGTGATTGCGGCGGTGCTGGCCTCAACACTGGTGTCGCTCTCCTTCCTTCTGGGAAAGCGCGCCCGCAGCCCGCAAAAGGACATGCCTTATGAGTCGGGCATGATTCCGGTGGGGGACGCGCGGGAACGCTTCAGCGTCAAGTTTTACCTGGTGGCGATGATCTTCATTCTGTTCGACATCGAAGCCATCTTCCTGTATCCCTGGGCGGTGGTGTACCGGGAACTGAAGCTGTTCGCCTTCTTCGACATGCTCCTGTTCGTGGTTTTGATTCTCAGCGGTTTCTACTTCATCTGGAAGAAGGGAGCGCTGGACTGGAGCGCCGAGGCTCCCCGGCGCCGCAAGTAGCCAACAAGGCATTATGCTTCCCGAAACACTGCAGCAACACGAGGCGGCCGCCGCTATCGACCGCGATCTGCCCGGAGCCGTGGCGGGCGGGCATGACCGGCTGGGTGAAACCACCCTGGAAGTAGACCCGGCCCGTATTCTTGAGGTGTGCCGCTACGCCAAGGAACGGCTTGGCTTTAACCGGTTGAGCGCGATCACTTGCGTGGACTGGCATCCGTCGCAGCCCCGATTCGAAGTTGTCTATCACCTGCACGCGATCCGCGGGCACCGCCGCCTGCGGCTGAAGTGCCGGGTTGCGGAAAACCAGCCGCTGGAATCGGCGATCGGCGTGTGGCGCTCCGCCGACTGGTATGAGCGAGAAGTGTTCGACATGTTCGGCGTAGAGTTTCGCAATCACCCGAATCTCAGCCGGATCCTGATGCCGCTCGACTGGGATGGACATCCGCTCCGCAAGGATTATCCGATCCACGGGTTCAAGTACAGCTACAAGGACGAATGAAGGGACTCATATGAGCTGGGGCGAACAAGAGCATCCGGTAGCGACCTTCGCATTGAAGGAACAGACGCCCGACACGCCGTCATCGGCCCGGCGCATGACCCTCAACATGGGTCCGCAGCATCCGTCCACGCACGGCGTTCTGCGCATCATGATCGAGCTGGAAGGCGAGACGATCACCAGCGCTATTCCTGATATCGGGTTTCTGCACACCGGGATTGAGAAGCAGATGGAGGATCTTACCTGGCAGCAGGCGGTGACCCTGACCGACCGGGTGGATTACCTGGCGAATCTGTCCAACAACCTGGTGTACGCCCTGGCGGTGGAGAAGCTGCTCCAGATGGAGATCCCCCGCCGGGCCCAATGGACGCGCGTGATGCTCGCCGAATTCCAGCGCCTTTCCAGCCATCTGGTCTGGCTGGGCACTCATGCGCTCGATATCGGCGCGATGAGCATGTTCTTTTACTGCTTCCGCGAGCGCGAAGACATTCTCCGGATCTTTGAGATGTTCTCGGGACAGCGGATGATGACCAGCTACATCCGCCCGGGCGGGCTCGCGCTCGAGCCGCCGCGCGGCTGGGACCGCGCCGTGCGCAAGTTCATCGACGCCTTCCCGTCCAAAGTGGACGAGTATGAGAGCCTGCTGGACGCCAATCCCATCTGGATGGAGCGCACCAAGGGAGTCGGGTTCCTGGGCGTGGACGAAATGCTCGACCTGGGCGTTACCGGACCCATGATCCGCGCCGCCGGGCTCCCCTGGGACATCCGCAAGGACGAGCCCTACTCCGGCTATGACGAGTTCGATTTCCAGGTGGCGGTGCGGGACGAAAACGACGTCTACGCACGGTACCGGGTGCGCATGGAAGAGATGCGGCAGAGCGCGGCGATCATCAAGCAGGCGCTGGAGGGCATGCCGGAGGGCGCCTGGGTGGCCGACGCGCCGAAGGTAGTGCTGCCCGACCGGGAAAAGATGAAGACGCAGATGGAAGCCCTCATCTATCACTTCAAGATCGTCACCGAGGGCTACCGGGTTCCCGAGGGCGAGGCTTACGCCTGTATCGAGTCGCCGCGGGGCGAAATCGGCTATTATGTCGTTTCCAACGGTACTTCGAAGCCGCACCGGGTGCACATGAGAACTCCCAGCTTCGGCAATCTCCAGGCGCTGGGTCCGATGCTGAACGGGATTCTGATCGCCGACTCGATCGCGGCCCTCGGAAGTATGGATTTCGTGCTCGGAGACGTGGACCGATAAGCAATGACCTTTTCGCCGGAACTCGAAACCAAGTTCGCCAAAATGCTCCAGAGCTATCCGCCGGGACGGGAGCGCTCGGCCGTCGTTCCAATGCTGATTTACGCGCAGGATGAAACCGGCTACGTCACCGACGAGCTGGTGGAGGAAGTCGCCCGGCGCTGCGGCGTCACTTCGCTGCAGGTGCACGAGGTGGTCGGCTATTATTCCATGCTGTACCGCAAGCCGCGGGGCAAATACCACGTCCAGGTTTGCACCAATATCTCCTGTCTGCTGGTGGGCGGCGAAGAACTGTACCACCACGCGGAGAAGAAGCTGGGGATCGGCAACAAGCAAGTGACCGCCGACGGGCTCTTTTCGCTGGAAGAGGTGGAGTGCATGGGGGCGTGCAGTTGGGCGCCGGCCATCGAGATCAATTACGATTTCCACCACGCGGTGACCCCCGAGAAGTTTGACGCGCTGATCGACGCGCTGCAGAAGAAGCATTCCTAGATGAGTCATGCTCTATAACGAACCCAGTCCGCTCGAAGTCCGCGTCCTGACCAGGCGGTTCGGACTGCCCGATTCGGCTTCCCTCGACACCTACCTGGCGCATGAGGGCTATCAAGCCTTTCAGAAGGCCGTGAAGATGACGCCGGAAGCGATCATCGAGGAAGTGAAGGCGTCCGCCCTGCGCGGGCGCGGAGGCGCGGGATTTCCCACCGGGATGAAGTGGAGCTTTGTTCCCCGCAACTCGCCCAAGCCCCGGGTGCTGGTGGTGAACGCCGATGAAAGCGAACCGGGAACCTGCAAGGACCGGCTGCTGATGGAGTACGATCCGCACCAGCTCATCGAGGGCATGATGATCGGCGGGCTTGCGGTGGACGCGCACCGCGGCTATGTCTACATCCGCGGCGAATACCGCTACCTGATCGATCACATGGACCGCGCCATCGAGGAAGCGTATCGCAAGGGCTGGCTCGGCAAGAATATTCAGGGAACCGGCTTCGACTTCGATGTTTACACGCATTCCGGCGCCGGCGCCTACGAATGCGGCGAGGAAACGGCTCTGCTCGATTCCATCGAGGGCAAGCGCGGCATCCCGCGGATGAAACCGCCTTTCCCCGCGGTGGCCGGGGCGTGGGGCCTGCCCACGCTGCTGAATAACGTGGAGACGTTCTGCGCGGTTCCGGCAATCATTCGCGACGGAGGAGCGGCGTTCGCGGCGCTGGGAACTCCCAAGAACGGCGGCACCCGCCTGCTATGTATTTCCGGGCATGTGAACAAGCCGGGCGTGTACGAAATTCCGCTGGGCTTTCCGATGATGAAGGCCATCAACGAACTGGCCGGCGGCATTCCCGGCGGACGCAAGCTGAAGGCGGTAATCCCCGGCGGATCTTCGTGTCCGGTGCTGCGCGCCGAGGAGTGCGACATCCCGATGGACTACGACACGCTGATGAAGGCGGGCAGCATGCTCGGCTCCGGGGGAATGGTGGTGATGGACGAAACCACCTGCATGGTCCGCGCCGCCCTGCGCATCATGAAGTTCTACGCGCACGAAAGCTGCGGCTGGTGCATTCCCTGCCGCGAAGGCACCACCTGGCTGCGCAAGATCCTGGAGCGCATCGTCGAAGGACGGGGGCAGAAGAGCGATCTGCCGCTGCTGGGCGACCTGGCCAAGAACATGCTCGGCCGGACGTTCTGCGCTCTCGGCGACGCGGCGGCCATGCCCACCATTTCGATTGTGGAGAAGTTTCCCGAAGAGTTCGAGGCTTACTTCTCCGGGAAGGCAGTAGAAAGCGCCGCGCGGCATGAGCCGGCGTTTGTGACGGCGTAACTCCCATGACCACTACCGCGGTTGAGACTGTCACGCTTACCATCGACGGA
>JAIEPW010000092.1 GCA_019748195.1 Bryobacteraceae bacterium | reverse complement strand
GGCGACCACCGATGTTGAATTGATCGTGACCGCGAACGAGGGATGGAATTTCCGGGATTGGGGCGGCCTGGGATTCTTCCACACCCACGGCCCCTCGCGGAACCCGGTCACTATTCCGGTGCTGCAGAGCGGGCTGCGCTACACGGCCCGATTCACGCAAAGCCCGGTGACACGAATTGTCTCCCAGCCGCCAGGATTGCGGGTTACCGTCGACGGAAACACCACCACCGCGCCTGCCGGGTTTGCCTGGATGCCGGGAAGCTCGCACACGGTTTCGGTGGACACCGCCACACAGAACGGGGTCAGCACCGGAGAGCGGTATCACTTCGCGTCCTGGAGCTCGGGCACGGAGCGAGCGCTGACCTTCCAGGCGGGGGAGCAGAACTCGGACGTCGTCGCCCGGTTCGACGGCGAGTATCGTTTGACGCGGGTGGTATCGCCGACGGCGGGCGGCTCCATCGCCGCCACGCCGGAGCAGACCTTTTACGCGGCGGGTTCCACCGTGGAACTGACGGCGAATCCGGCCGCCGGGTTCGGCTTCGCCGGCTGGACCGGCGGGGCGGCGGGCTCGGCGGAGTCCCAGCCGATCACCGTCAACGGTGAGCTGACGGTCGCGGCGAGGTTCCGCCGTCCCTTCACTTTGGAAACAGCCGCCGTGGTGCACGCTGCCAGCTTCGAAGGCGGCGCCATCGCGCCGGGTGAGATCATCACGATATTCGGACTGGGGATCGGGCCGGATCAGTTGACAACGCTACGCGTGGATGATCGGGGAAGAGTGGCCACGACGCTGGCCGAAACCCGCGTACTGATTGGCGGCACGCCCGCGCCCTTGATTTACGCGTCGAGAAATCAGGTGAGCGCCGTGGTTCCCTACGACATCGCGGGCCAGGCGAACGTGCCCGTTTCGGTGGAGTATCAGGGTCGCGAAACCAACCGCGTGTTCCTACCCGTGACGGACGCCGCGCCCGCGGTGTTCTCGGCCAACTCGAGCGGTAAGGGTGCCGGTGCGATTCTCAACCAGGATTATTCCTTGAACTCTTCCGCGAATCCAGCCGAGCGGGGCTCGACGGTGATCCTATACGCCACCGGAGGCGGGCAGACGAATCCCCCAAGCGTGGATGGCGAAGTGACCCGTGGAGCGCGCAATCAGTCACTGCCCATCCGGGTCCGCATCGGCGATCAGGACGCCCCCTTTCACTACGCGGGAGCGGCGCCCGACTTCGTGGCGGGCGTTATGCAATTGAACGTCGTGGTGCCCTCGAATCTCGCGCCGGGCGTGGTGCCGGTGGAGATCCGGGTCGGGGACAAAGTAAGCCCCAGGACAATCACTCTGGCGATCCGCTAGCGAGCGGCGTTAGAAGCGCCACAACACTTCGGCGTATCCCAACGCGCCGTTGCGCCCGCGCGGGTGCAGGTTCCCGATCACGTTTTTGCCTCGCGCAGAGCCGAAATAGCCGCTCAACGTCAGCCGCGGGTTCACGGCGTAATCGACGCTGGCGTCGTACAGGTTGGCGAAGCTGGAAGCTCCGCCGCTAGGCCGCCCCGCGTAGCCGAAGCTCCACGGCTGGAAGGCGCCCCCGCCCAGATACCAGAGATCGCGCCGGTTGGCGAGCTGCAGGAAGTGCGCGTCCACGCGGACCTGCAGCGGCCGGGCAGGCTTGAACATCACCTGAACGAAGGAATCGATGTTGTTCACCATGTCGAAGAACGGGAAGCGTGCGTAGCCGCGCGGCGTGGGCAGCACCTGGAAGAACGTTTCGTGTTTGCCGTCCAAGGGATCGCCGTCGCCGCTGGAATGAAAGTAGCCGCCGCGAATCCAGCCCTGCCAGCGCCTGGCGAACGGCGGCTGCCATCCGCCCTCGACGGTGGCGGCCGTACCCCGGTGATCCAGCCTGCCCCACCGTCCGGTCTGGACCACGCCCCATCCCAGCAAATCGAACCCGCCCGCGCCGGTCTTGAGACTGGAAATGTAGTGGCCGCCGAAGGTCCCGATGCGAATGTTGCCGAAGTCGCGCTGGCGCAACGCCAGCGGGCGCGAATCAGTCTTCACCACGCGCCGCCAGTCGTGATAATAAAGCCCGAACCCGCGCCATTCAGCGTTATAGTTCCCCCGTTGCAGGGATCTGGTAAGCGCCAGGTATCCGAAAGCGACCCGTAAATTGCCCCAGCCATCCACCTGGAACACGCCGCGCGTGGGCATCGCGCCGGCCAGGGTCACATTGGTTTTTCCGCGGTTATAGGTGTAGTGTGCCCCGTCAAAGGCGCGGTTCACGTGAGTCCAGCCGAAAGGACCCAG
This sequence comes from Bryobacteraceae bacterium, assembly GCA_019748195.1. Taxonomy (GTDB): domain Bacteria; phylum Acidobacteriota; class Terriglobia; order Bryobacterales; family Bryobacteraceae; genus JAIEPW01. The sequence continues at coordinate 54,295 of JAIEPW010000092.1, read as the reverse complement.
CAGCCTTTGGTTGATCCGCTCGCGCTTCACCCAGGCAAGCGAAGTATCCCGCGGCGTGACTTCGGTCCCGTCGGCGAACTCGAACCGGCCGAGCCGAAGCGACTGCGACCCGTCGCCGAAGAGGTTCTTGAAGCGAACGAATGCCTGCCGCGGAAAGATCATCGCGGCGTTGCGGCGGTTGTCGTTCACGCCAAAGTACGTCGCGCCGAGGCCGAGCTGCCCCTGCGGTCCCGCCGCGATCGCGTTGTCAGGCAGCCCCAGCAGGAAAGGCGCGGTGAACTCGATCTGCCAGTCCAGATTCGGCAGGGTCTGGTTCCAGCCGAACCGGAGGAAGCTTCCCAAGTAGTTGTAGGAGTTGTCGGCGGTCTCGGACTGGAACCAGTTCCAGCCTTCGAACCGGCTCCGCAACGAACCGCCGAACTTGACCCGGGAATCGCGCTCAGATGACTCCTTGGCGGCGGGAGCTTGCGGCCGCGGTGCGTTCGATTGCGCCCCGCAGGTAAAGACAGCCGGAAATAACGCGGCGATCATGCATCGGGCTATCAGTGCCATAACGGATCAGATTAGGGCCAAGTGGATGGCCGAGTCGGTGACTGCTGTCACAAAAAGCCGGTTTCGTCCAAACATTCCCAAAATCCGAACGCCGGAAACGCCGGTGTTATACTTCCGCGATGATGCGAACGAGACGCGCGGCGGGCGTACTGATGGCTGCCGGGATGATCGCCGCGGCACAATCGCCCGGTTCCCGGCCCAACTTCATCGTCATCCTTGCGGATGACCTCGGCTATGGCGATCTGAGCAGCTACGGCTCCCAGCGCATGCGGACACCGCGTATCGATTCGCTGGCGCGCGAGGGTGTGCGTTTCACAAGCGCCTACGTGACTGCTGCCCTGTGCAGCCCGTCGCGAGCCGGCCTGATGACCGGCCGCTACCAGCAGCGGTTCGGCCACGAATTCAATCCCCGCAACCTGGACGGGGCTCCCGAAATCGGCCTGCCGCTCGACCAGATCACGATGGCCCAGCGGCTGCGGACGCTCGGCTACCGGACAGGTGCAATCGGAAAATGGCACCTGGGCTCCAGCCCGGCTCATCATCCCCTGGAGCGCGGCTTCGACGAGTTCTTCGGATTTCTTCGCGGCGCCAACAGCTATTTCCTGCCCACCACACCTGGGCGAGGGCTGCTGCAGCCGACCCCAGTGGCGGCCGCGGCTCCGCTGGAGAAACCCGGCGCTCGCGCTCAGATTTTCCGGAATCGCGACACGGTGGAAGAGAACGAGTATCTGACCGACGCCTTCGGGCGTGAAGCGGCAAGCTTCATCGAACGGCACAAAACGTCTCCGTTCTTTCTCTACGTTGCCTTCAACGCCGTGCATACGCCGTTGCAGAGCATGGAGCGGCACTGGGACCGTTTTCCGGAGATCGCGAACCCGCGGCATCGCATGTTGGCTGCCATGGCGAGCGCCATGGACGATGCGGTCGGACTGATCCTGGCGAAACTCGCCGAGCGGGGGCTCGAGAAGAACACGCTGGTGGTGTTCCTGAGCGACAACGGGAGTCCGGCGCATTTCGGAGCAGGGAGCAACGCGCCCCTGGGCGGCGAGAAGGTGACGTATTACGAAGGCGGAATTCGTGTCCCGTTCTTGATTCGCTTTCCGGGCAGGGTGAAGGCCGGCCAGGAATATGATCAGCCGGTGAGCTCGCTGGACGTGCTGCCGACGCTGCTGGCGGCGGCTGGCTCCGCCCGCCCCGCGGAACTGGATGGCGTGGATCTGATGCCGCATCTGAAGGGCGACCGCCAACAGCCGCCGCATGAGACGCTCTACTGGCGCGCCGGATATCAAACGGCGGCCCGGCGGGGACCCTGGAAGCTGCTTCAGATCGACGGCAAAGCCCGTCTTTTCCATCTGGGCTCGGATCTTGCCGAAAGGAAGGATGTCGCCGCGCAACATCCGGACGTGACCAAAGCGTTGGTGGAGGCGGTGGCGCGCTGGAACTCGGGCTTGGTGAAGCCCTTGTGGGCTCCGGCCCGGATCCCGATCCCGGTGCATGGCGAACCTCTGCGGTGGGACGGCGAACCGTGAGTGTAACATCTCGAATCGGCGAAGACTCTTAGCGAGGGTTATGCCGCGATCTTCTTCGTTTCCGTGGTGGCTGGCCAGTGCGGCGCTGTTGGGCGTCGTGCTCGGCGTCGGCGCCTTCACCTTCGGGTACGCCAAGGGGTATTCGTACCTGCTGGACGATCCCAATGCCTGTGTCAATTGCCACGTAATGCGCCCGCAGTTCGACGGCTGGCTGAAATCCAGCCACCGCGCCGCCGCGACGTGCAACGATTGCCATACGCCGGCGGGAGTGATTCCGAAATACTTCGCCAAGGCGCGGCACGGGATCAACCATTCCGTGAAGTTCACCACCGGTTGGTTCCCGGACGTGATCCGGATCACCCCCAGCAGCCGGGAGGAGACGGAGCAGGCATGCCTGAAGTGCCACGCGGCGATCACGGAAAACATCCGGGCCATCGGACATACCGGAGAAACCAGTTGCATCCGCTGCCACCGCAACGTGGGGCATCTTCATGAATAGGAAACGGGTATGAGACGAACGCTGCTCTGGACCATCGCGATCGCCGCCGCCGCCGCGATCGGGATTACCGCGCTGCTGATCAACATCTTCGAGCGCAAACAGGAAGGACGGCAAACCTACTTCCGTGTGGTGGAGCTTACCGACGACATCGAGGATCCGGCGGTGTGGGGCAAGAACTTCCCACTCCAGTATGACGACTATCGGAAGACCGTCGATCAGCAGCGGACCCGCTACGGGGGATCGGAAGCCCTTCCGCACACGCCCACCAACGCGGACCCGCGCGTCGTGGTGTCGCAAAGCAAGCTACAGGAGGATCCGCGCCTGAAGCGCATGTGGTTGGGTTATCCCTTCGCGGCCGATTTCCGCGAGGAGCGGGGCCATGCCTACATGCTCGACGATCAGCGGTACACGCGCCGCGTGACGGATTTTCCCCAGCCCGGCACCTGCCTGAACTGCCACGCTTCCATGGTGGCGGCTTACCGCCGCGCGGGAGGCGGCGACCTTACCCGCGGTTTCGAAGCGATCAATCAGAAGAAGTACATGGAGGCCAAGGAGTTCGTAAAGCATCCGGTGGCGTGCATCGACTGCCACGATCCGCGGACGATGCAGTTGCGCATCACGCGCCCCGCCTTCGTGGAGGCGATGCAGGTCCTGAAGGCCTCGCAGGGGGTGAAGGACTACAATCTGGCTCGCGACGCCACCGCGCAGGAGATGCGCTCCTACGTCTGCGGGCAGTGCCATGTCGAGTATTACTTCAAGGGCGCGGAGAAGCGGCTCACGTATCCCTGGCATAAGGGGTTGAAGGTGGAGAACATCCTCGCCTACTACGACGAGGCAGGCCATAAGGATTTTCTTCACCAGGAGACGGGAGCACCCGTGCTGAAGGCGCAGCATCCGGAGTTCGAGTTATACAACCAGGGCATCCACGCGCGATCCGGCGTCGCGTGCGCCGACTGCCACATGCCCTACAAGCGCGAGGGCGGGTTAAAGATCTCCGATCACCACGTCGCGAGCCCGATGTTGAACGTGAATCGCGCCTGCCAGGGCTGCCATCACTTCCCGGAACAGGAGATGAAGGATCGCGTGGAGCAGACGCAAACGCGATTCTGGAACGCGCGCAACCTGGCGATGAACGCGCTCATGGACCTGATCGACGACTTGAAGAACGCTCGCGAAGCCGGCCGAGGCGATGGGGAGCTTGCCCAGGCTCGCGACTTCCAGCGAAAGGCGCAGTTCTATCTGGACTTCGTCGAAGCCGAGAATTCCACCGGGTTCCATGCCGGCGGCGAGGCTTTGCGCATTCTGCAAGAGTCGGTGAACTTCTCCCGCCAGGGGCAACTCGCGCTGCGTCCCGCGAGCCGCTGACAGCCGCCCACGAGGAATTCGCTAGCCTTGCTAGGGAGGATTTCGCCGGATGACCGTTCTTCCGCGCGCCGCGGGGGCGCTTCTCTTCGCATGTCTGCTGCAGGCTCAGATTCCGCTTCCGGGGCTGGGCGAGCCGGCGGCGGCCAAGCCGTCCGATCCGCTGGGCCGCGATACGCCTCGAGCCACGGCGCTGCGCTTCATGCAGGCGGCGCAAGCGGGGAAGTTCAGCGCCGCTTCGCAATATCTCCAATTGAGCGACGCGGAACGTCAGGCGAGAGGCGCCCGCCTGGCGTCGGAACTGCGTGTCGTGCTGGACAAGACCTTCTCCGGTTCGCTCGAAACCCTGAGTAACCGCGCGGAAGGCTCCATTGAAGACGGGCGTCCGGACCAGGAACGTGCCGGACAGTTTACCGCCGGGGATCGCGAGGCCGACTTCATTCTGGTCCGCGTGCTCCATCCAACGTACGGCCAGATCTGGCTGATCGCGAACGAGACGGTACGCCAGGTTCCGGCTCTGTACGCAGAGGTGGGGCCGCCGGCCTTCGTCGAACGGCTCCCGTCCTGGATGACGGAACGACATATCTGGTCGATGGCCCTGTGGCAATGGATCGCCATCGCCCTGGCGATCCTGCCGGCCATCGCCGCGGCGTGGGTGCAACTTTGGCTGTTCGGCGCTTTGTGGAAGCTGGTCACCGGGCAGCGGCCGGTGCTTCCGGTGCGCGTCAGCCGCCCGCTGTGGGCCGTTTATTCCCTGGTGTTGCACCTGGCGTTCTTCAGTCAGATCGGGGTGCCGCTTCTGTTCCGGTTCTACTACCAGCGGCTGATCGCGATGGCCATGTTCGCCGGCATCGGAGTGTTGTTGTGGCGGTTCATCGACTGGAGCGGCGACCGGATGAAGGCCCGCTCCGTCGCCCGGCTGGGCGCGAGCGTCGAAGCGGCGATCCTGCTGGGAGGCCGCGTGCTGAAAGCGATCGTGTTCGTGGTGATTGTCATCGCCATCCTGAACCTGTGGGGCGTGCAGACGGGCGCGGCCGTGGCCGGGCTGGGGATCGGCGGCCTGGCGATTGCCTTCGGCGCGCAGAAGACAGTGGAGAACTTCATCGGCGGTGTCTCCGTGCTGTCGGATGACGTGATCCGCGTGGGCGACACCATTCGCTTCGGCGGCGTCACCGGTAACATCGAAGACATCAGCTTGCGCAGCACCCGCGTCCGGACGGTCGAACACACGCTGGTCACCATTCCCAACGGCACTCTGGCCACGATGAACCTGGAAAACTTGACCGCCCGGGGTAAGATTCTGTTCCAGAGCACGATGAACGTCCGCTATGAGACGACGCCCGAACAGATGCGCTACCTGCTGGCCGAGCTGCGCAAGCTGCTGCACTCGCACCCCATGGTGGAATCGCCTGGATGCCGCGCGCGGCTGGCGGGCTTTACGGATGCCGGCTTGATCATCGAAGTCTTCGCGTTCGTGCTCACTACCGACTTCGCGCAGTACCTGGCTGTGCGGGAGGACCTGCTGCTGCGTACGATGGACGTGATTTCGGACGCGGGAACCGCGTTTGCATTCCCGGGCCGGACTCTGTACGTGGGCCGCGATGTCCGGCCCGCGCCCGAGGACGCCGGTAGGGCTGCAGCGGCCGTGGCCGGTTGGCGGCAATCGGGCAAGTTGCCGTTTCCCGACTTCCCGGAAGAGGAGATGGTGGGGCTGCGCGACAGGACCATGTATCCGCCCGCCGGGTCCCCGCTGGCAACTCCTCCGGTTCCAGCAGATTAGGCTCGGACTAAAATAGTCCGAGTTGCGGCTTACAAGTCATTACAATAAAAGGGCTTGTCCGTTTCTCCGCAACCATGATAAATAAATGAACGTAGTTAAGCTCGCTCTGGGAGGGGTTATGAGCAGAAGCAGTTTTGTTCTGGCCGGCCTATCTATCGCCACCGCGTTCGCGGCCAATGCGCCGGTCGCCAAACCGACCTACACCAAGCACATTGCGCCCATTCTGAACCAGCGCTGCGTGGAGTGTCACCGGCCGGGCGAAGCGGCGCCGATGATGTTCACCAGTTACAAGGAAGTGCGGCCGTGGGCCAAAGCCATTAAGGAAAAAGTGGTTGCGCGGACCATGCCGCCGTGGCTGGCGGACCCGGCGCACGGTGTCTTCAAGAATGACCGCCGCCTGTCGGAGGCGGAGATCGCCACGATTGTGAACTGGGTGAACGCCGGTTCGCCGGAAGGCAGCTTGAAGGATCTGCCTCCGTCACCGGAGTTTGTCACCGGCTGGACGATTGGAAAGCCGGATGTCGTCATCGACATGGGCCGCGAGTTCACGGTTCCCGCTGAAGGCACGATTCCTTACCAGCACTTCACCGTGGACCCCGGAATCAAGGAAGACGTGTGGGTGCAGGCGGTGGAGGCGCGTCCCGACAAGCGCGACGTGGTGCATCACATCATCGTATACATCCTGCCGCCGGGAACGCCGGAATCGGCTGCCAGGGGCGAACAGACGGAGCGGCGCGAAATGCTGGTGGGCTATGCCCCCGGAGATCCGGCAACCATCTTTGAACCCGGAACGGCGCGCCTGATCAAGGCCGGCTCCAAGTTCATCTTCCAGATGCACTACACGGCGGCCGGCAAGGAGCGCGTGGACCGCAGCTACTTCGGCTTCCGGTACGCCACGGCGCCTCCCAGGTATCACGCGCGGATTACCGTGGCGGGCAACAACTTTTTCAAGATTCCGCCGGGCGATCCCAATCACGAAGTGAAGTCGAAGTACGAAGTGAAGCAGGACATGCAGGTGATTTCCTTCATGCCGCACATGCACGTTCGCGGCAAGGACTGGATGTACAAGGCCGTGTTCCCCGACGGGCGCGAGCAGATCCTGCTTTCGGTTCCGAAGTACGACTTCAACTGGCAGCTCACTTACGAGTTGAAGGAGCCGCTGTTCCTGCCGAAGGGGTCGCGCATCGAATGCGTGGCGCACTTCGACAATTCGCCCAACAATAAGTACAACCCCGATCCAACCAAGGAAGTGCGGTTCGGACCACAGACGTGGGAAGAGATGATGCTTGGCTGGTTCACCTACATTACGCCGGTGGATCCGCGGACGTTGAATCCCGCGATCGGCGGGCAAGAGTAACTTAGTTCTCCCAGAGAAGACGGCGGGGTTCTCTCGTGTTCTCCACACGAGTCCCCGCCGTCGATCATTTCAGGTTTCCAATTCGTCCAAATCGGCGAGGTCTTTGGGCCGCCCCGCAGCTTTCTTATTCGCGATCAGGTCCTCCAGACGAATCACTGGGATCCGATATTCTCAGTTCGGACGGAGATGCGCCGCTGATAGCATGAATCGAACTCCACGCCGTCAATCCCGGTCAGGATCTCAATACGGAGCGGCGGCACCCCCAGTCGCACGATTTGATCCGGCTCGGTGAACAACGCGGGCGTGGCATTCGGGAAGCCGAAGTCTCGAAGGGCGGCGGCCACTCGAAGCGCATTCTGGGCGGTCGGAGCAACCCACACATCGATGTCGCCCGTGCTGCGGGAGTAACCGTGCACGTTTACCGCAAAGTCACCCACCAGCAGATACTCAGCGTCGTTGGCGTTTAACAACCTCAAGAACTCGCTGAAGTCTGGCGGTAGCTGCATCATACCCATAGGCGAGCTGCCTCAGCATTTCGAGGGCTTCCAATCTTTCTTGGATCGTCTTCGACAGCCAGTATTCGCGGTCGCTGTGCCGGTCGGAAACCTTGGCGACTTCCATCACTGTCCGGTCCACGCGAAACTTGTCGAGCTTCTCCACGGCTTCAGAATATCAGTTGTCACCGCACTGGCCGGACGATCAGTTCCGGCGCGCGGCAGCCGTCGCGAATGCCGCTGCCACAAGGTCTGGGCTTCAAATCCTTGTCCAGGCAGACCCGCACCTCGCTCAGGAACCGCCCGGTGCAGTAGACAGCGAAGCCGTCCTCCGGAAGCGGGGGATTCTCGGCGCGAAACGCGGCTCGCAATTCCGACGGACTCTGCCGGATGGCGTCCCCGGGCCGTCGATACCGCTGGGGAATGCCCACCGACTCATAGGCTTTGCGGACCAGCCGGAAGTATCCCGCGCTGTCGAACCCGGAACAGGTGCCGTGCTTGGACCACTCATGCCGGATGAGCCGCGGGCTCGGCATCAGCGGAAGCAGCCCGTCAATCAGGCGGTTATCCATGGGCTCGGCCGAACAAAATTGCGGCCAACCGCCGCGCTCATACTGCGGCCAGAGTCCGTGAGTGATGAACCCGAATTGACGGCGTTCGCCGCATTGTCCCGGATCGCGCCCTCCGTTCGGCCCGGCGCAATATTCAGGTGACCAGGACAAGCTGAGGACGTAATAGTCGAACTCGCCCGGGCGCCCGCGGCGCGCGTTCCGGTCCTGGGCGAAAACAACGCTCAAAGCCACCAGCAACAGCAGCGGCCAATACTTGCGAAAACGCATTCCCTAATCTTACTCAGCGCGCAGGGCGACAATCGGATCCACGCGGGCCGCGCGCATCGCGGGCACGGCGCTCGCGGCGAATCCAACCGCCAGCAACACTATCGAGACCGCCGCGAAGGTAGGCGGATCGGTTCCGCGGACCCGGAACAGGAGCGACTCCATGAAGCGCGAGACGGCCAGCGATCCCACCAGGCCGAGGGCGACGCCCGCCAACGTGAGCAAAAGCCCCCGTCCCGCCACCAGCCGGAACACGGTTTCCGACCGTGCGCCCAGCGCCACCCGAATCCCGATTTCTCGGGTCTGCCGGGAGACGGTGTAGGAGATCACGCCATAGATTCCGGACAGAGTGAGCACGATGGCGATCGCGCCGAAAAGCGCGAACAGGAAGGTGTAGAAACGCGAGCGCGACACCGAATCGGCAATGGCTTCCGGAAGCGGTTGCACCTTGGTGATGAGCACGGTTTTGTCTCCCGCGCGGATCGCCTCGGCGAAGGCCCGGCTCAATGCGGCGGGATCGCCGGAAGACCGGATCAGAAAGTTGCCCCAATTCCACGTGTTCTGCTCGAAGGGCAGGTAGATCTCTGGCTCGGCCGGCGCGGTCAGGCTGCCGTGACGGACGTCGCCCACGACACCGGCAATTTCCCAGGTCTCGGGATCGCCTTGATTCTGGTTCGCGCCGATATTGGAGATGCGCCGGCCCACCGGGTTTTCCTTGGGGAAGTATTGCCGGGCCAGGGCTTCGTTGATGATGGCGACACCGGGCGCTCCGCGGCGGTCGGCAGGCGTGAAGTAGCGGCCGCTGCGCAGCGGGATGCGGATGGCCGCGAAGTACTCCGGAGTCACACTGCGGATCGCGGCCATGGGCTCGCTCCCGGGGCGCGGTTCCGGTGCGCCCTCAATGCGGAAGTCCCCCGAGACGTTACCTCCGCTGAAGGGCATCGGAGCAATCAGCGCCGCGCTTTCCACACCGGGTAGGGCGCGAAGGCGATCGAGCGTCTGCTGGATGAAGCGCGCCCTCTCGGCGGAATCGGCGTACGCCGGCCGCGTCAGGCTGATCCTCCCCATAAGCACGTTCCTTGGATCAAAGCCGGGATCGACATTCACCAACTGGTTGAAACTCCGGATCATGAGGCCGGCGCCAAGGAACAGAACCAGGCCCACCGCCACCTCGGCTACTACCAGCGAGTCTTGCCACAATCGCGAACCCACTCCGGACGAGGCGGTTCCGGCGCCTGACTTGAGCACGTCATGCACATGCGGGCGGCTGGCGCGGACCATCGGAAGGATGCTGAAGACCAGCGCCGTCACCAGCGACACCAGGGCCGTGAAGGCAAGCACCCTCGCATCGACCTGCAGCTCGGTGAGGCGCGGCAACTGGCTGCCTCCGTAGATCTGGATCGCGGCCATGCTCCAGGTCCCCAACAGCAGTCCGGCCGCGCCGGCCGCGGCGGAAAGCAGCAGGCCCTCGGTGAACAGCAGGCGCGCCAGCCGCCAGCCTCCCGCGCCCAGCGCCGCGCGAATCGCGAGCTCCCTTTGACGCACGGCGGATCGCGCCAACAAGAGATTGGTGACGTTGGTGCAGGCGATGAGCAGCAGCAGTCCCACGGCTCCCAGCAGGAGCCACAACGCCTGCCGGATGGAAGGGCCAACGATATGTTCATCCACGGGTACCACGATCGCCGCGGCATCCCGGTTGTGCTGCGGGAACTCTCTTTCCAGGCTGGCGGAGATGCCGCGGAACTCCGCCTGCGCTTGTTCCGGGGACACGCCGGAGGCCAGGCGTCCAATCGCGCGGAGGACCTGCGCGCCGCGCTCTTCCAGATTCCGGCCCTCGCCAGCCACCGTTGTGATCAGGGCATCGCTGTCGGGCGCAATGGGGAAGCGGAAGCTCGGTGGTAAGATCCCGATGACCGTGAACGCGCGTCCGTTCAGCGTCAGCTCGCGGCCCAGGGCGGCCTCGTCGCCGTTGAGCCGGTCCTTCCAGAACGAGTGGCCCACCAGCACCACCGGAACGGCGTTGCGCTTCTCATCCTCGGCGTGGAAATCGCGGCCGCGGATCACCTGTGTCCGCAACAGGGACAGGAAGTTGGAAGTGACCCGCAGTCCCGGGACGCTCTCCGCCCGGTCCTCGCCCTGAATCACGAAGCTCTGCGTCTTGTAGCCGGCGATCGATTCGAAGGCGCGGCTCCGTCGCTGCCACTCTTGTAACTCCAGGTAGGAGATGCGGTCTTCGACGCGACGGTCCTTGGGTGTTCGCCAGAGGGCGGCAACCCGGCCGGCGTCCGCGAACTCCGGCGGGCTTAGGATCAGCGCGTTGATCACGCTGAAAATCGCTGTGTTTGCACCGATTCCCAGGGCAAGGGTGACAATGACCATCGCCGAGAAACCCGGCTGTTTCAGAAGCAGGCGCGCGCTCTGCCGGAGGTCCTGAACAAGAGAATGCATGGCAATAATGCTGCTGCAACTGAAGATCCAAGTGGCAAATACAAGATGCTAAAGGACTTTACTCGTTCCCGACGGTCTCCCGTGTTCGGATTCGAAAATCGCTTCACGAATTCGTACGCATCGCAGGGACAATTGGGCGGCGGACGCGTAAAAGGAGAGTTATGGTGATCGTAATCTTTCGTTCCAAACTCACAGCGGAGGCTGGCGCGGACTTCCAGGCCGCGGGGGAGGAAATGATGTCGCTGGCGCGCCAGATGCCCGGATTCCGGGACTACCGCTCGTATAATGGGGCCGGCGGCGAGCGTCTGACGCTGGTTTACTGGGACAGCGCCGAGACGCTGGAGGCCTGGAGACGGCACCCGGATCATGCCCGGACGCAGCAGAAAGGGCGCGAGAAGTGGTACGAATACTACGACATGGAGGTCGCCGAAGTGCTGCGCGAGAGCCATTTCGAGAAGGAGCCGCGCGTGGCCCGGGAAGATAAGCCTGCTTTCCAACTCTAACCCCCGCCGCCGCGTCCAGTATGCTGATTGTCTATGGCATCCATCTTTCGTGAAGGCTTGCTGCAAGGGAAAGTCGCTTTCGTGACGGGCGGGTCGTCGGGCATCGGCCTGCGCATGGCGGAGCGGTTCGCCGAACAGGGGGCGAGCGTGGCGATTCTGGGACGCAAACCCGATAAGCTGGCGTCCGCCTCCGCTGCCGTGGGGAAAAGCGGGGCCAAGGTGTTGACGCACGCCGCGGACGTTCGAGATTACGACGCGGTCCGCGCGGCGCTGCAGGCGACGCGGGACGCGTTCGGCGAGATCGACATCCTGGTGGCCGGCGCAGCGGGCAATTTCCCCGCCGCCGTGCTGGACATGTCGGCGAACGCCTTCAAGGCGGTCATCGACATCGACCTGCTGGGGACGTTCCACGCCTGCCGCGCAGCCTACGATTTCCTGCGCAAGCCGGGCGCTTCGGTGATCGCAATCTCGGCCAGCCATGCGTGGCAGCCGATTCCGTATCAGGCTCACGTGTGCGCGGGCAAGGCAGGCATCGATCTGCTGATCAAGACGCTGGCCATCGAATGGGGTCCGTCGGGCGTTCGCTGCAACCTCCTGACCCCCGGTCCCACTGAGGATACCGAGGGGATGTCGCGGCTGACGCCGACCCCTGAATCGCGCGAACAGCTTACGAAACACATTCCGCTTCGTCGGTATGGAACGAAGGACGAACTTGCGGACCTGGCGCTGTTTCTGAGTTCCGATGCCGCCGGGTACATCACCGGCGGAACGTTCGTATGCGACGGCGGCAGCTCGCTCAGCCGCTCCAGCGGGCATATGGAGACGGCGGCGCAGCATTCCAGGCGATAAATAATGGCCACTTTAGCGAAGCCCGTGCTCCTGCGCCAGATCGGACTTGCCAGCGCGACCGCGCTGGTGGTGTCCAACATGGTGGGCACGGGGATCTTCACCACCACGGGATTCCTGGCTGGAGACCTGGGGTCGCCTCCGCTGATTCTCCTGATCTGGCTGGTTGGCGCGCTGTGCGCGCTGATCGGGGCCTTCTGTTATTCCGAACTCGGCATCAACCTGCCGAGTTCGGGCGGCGAGTACGTGTATCTCACTCGGGCCTACGGTCCCACGTGGGGCTTCATGAGCGGCTGGGTGTCGTTTTTCGCCGGCTTTTCGGCGCCGATTGCCGCGGCCGCGCTAGCGTTTTCCGATTATCTTGGATACTTCTTTCCAGCCCTCAAGCAGGAAAACGCGCACGCCTTCGCGGGATCGGGCGACTGGACCTTCCGCTTCGGAGGAGCACAACTGGCCGCTTGCGGGCTGGTGGCCGTGTTCACGCTGCTGAACTGCATGGGCGTGCAGCGCACGGCGCGCGTCCAGAATGCCCTGACGTTATTGAAGGTCACGGTGCTCGCGGGGTTTGTCGTGCTCGGCTTCGCGTTTGGCGCGGGGGACTGGAATCACTTCTCGCAGCCGGCGGCACGCTGGACGGAAACGCCGGTGCCGGCGCAGTTCGCGGTGAGCCTGTTCTGGATCTACGTGGCGTATTCCGGCTGGAACGCGGCCACGTATGTGGCGGAGGAATTGAAGCAGCCCGCTCGCACGCTGCCCCTGGCCCTGCTGCTGGGAACCTCGATTGTCGCCGCGCTTTACCTGTTGTTGAACACGCTGTTCATCTACGCGGTGCGGCCGGAGCAGATGAAGGGGGTGGTGGCGGTGGGATCGCTTGCGGCGGCGAATCTGTTCGGCAGCCAGGTGGGCGGCGTGTTCGCCGCGCTGATGGCGGTGTCGCTGATGTCCACCGTTAACGCCATGGTCACCATCGGACCCCGCGTCTACTACGCGATGGCCAACAACGGCGCGTTCCTGAAGTCCGCCGCCACCGTGGATCCGCGCTGGCACACGCCGGTGTACGCGATCCTCGCGCAGGGCGTCTGCACCATGCTGATGACCGTGACGCCGTTCCCGCAACTGGTGGTCTACATCGGGTTCACCCTGAACTTCTTCGCGGTGATGTCGGTTGCTTCGCTGTTCCGGTTTCGCAAGCGTGAAGGGTGGATGAAGTTGCGGGTGGTGAGCTTCGCCTGGCCGCTGATGCCGGTGATCTTCCTGCTGGTGGGAAGCTGGATGATCGTGCAGGGTTTCGAGAAGCGGCCGGCGATCTCCGCGGTTTCCGTGGTGACCATTCTCACCGGCGCGCTGGTGTACCGGCTGCGCCGGGTTCCGGTTGAAGCGGGGAAGGTTTAGCCGGGGACCGCTCCACGAGTTGCCGGGCGATGGCGAGTCCCTTCACCTGGGTGAAGCGGCGGAAGCCTTCCTGTCAGCGGGTAACCGGGAACGTGAAGGCGGAAGCCAGCCGCTTGACCGCACAGACCCTGTTGTCGGCGCGGCGGACGGGAAAGTTGGTGGACTTCGGGGAGAGCTTTAGTAGACGCCCTCCACCACGGACGTTCCAAAGCCGCGGAAGGGCCGCACGTTGCGAACCCCGTCCCAGGGATAGGCCTGGCAGGGCTTTTCGCGCTCGCACTCATCCCGCTCCAGAAAACGCGGGACGAAGAATTCCTTGGTCAGCGTCGTCAACCGGACTCGCCCGGTCTCTCCGTATCCCACCACCTTCGACGCGTCGTCGAAGCCCACCACCTCGATCATCGCGCGCGGCGACGGCGGGTAGTAGATAATCGCCCAGTTGTCCGCGGGGTCGAACGGGAGCTTGTGCGTCGCCAGCCCCATCAGCGTGTTCCCATAAGTGGGAGCGAAATAAATGTCCGGTCCCAGCAACTCCTCCACGGCGAAACGATGGAACTGCGGCGTCATCTCCGTGCCGCCGCAGAAAACGCCGGTGATACCGTACTTGCGCAGGTCAATTTTCTCGCACAAAGCTTCCAGCAGCTTGGGCGTGGCGAACATGCATTTGATCTCGTTGGCGCGAAGAATGGTCAGCGCCTGGTCGATGCAATGTTGCTTATAGCGATCCGCCTCATCGGGCCGGCCTTGCTTGATGAGCTTGATCACCCAGCGGGGATCCAGGTCGATGCAGAAGGAGATGCCGCCGCGATGCTGCGCCAGATGCTCCACGGCCAGGCGCAAACGGCGCGGGCCGCTGGGTCCCAACATCAGCCAGTCGCTTCCTTTCGGAAAATACTGGTCGGGCAGGGTCTTGGAGAACTCCTCGTAGTCGATGCGGAAGTCGTCCATTACCACGCGCGACTTGGGGACGCCGGTGGACCCTCCGGTCTCGAACACGTAAATCGGCTTGTCGGCGTACGCCTTCGGCACCCAGCGCCGCACCGGACCGCCGCGCAGCCAGTCATCCTGGAACGGTCCCAGGATGTCGAGATCCTCGTACTTCCGGATCTTCTTGCGGGGATCGAAGCCCAGCTTGCGGGCGTACTCGATCCAGAACGGCGTTCCGTGTTCCGGGTCGAAATGCCAGTTGACGACTTCCTGCGTCCAGTCGTCGAGCCGGGACTTTGCTGCTTGAGGATCGAGAGCGGAGGAGACGGTGGTTGCCATAAAAGATGATGGTTGTTTCTTCAGTGTAGCGGTTTCGCGCCGATATCGATACAGGCGCGCGCCTACTTACGATGCGCTTCGAGCGCGGCCGGATTCCTGAATGTACTCCCGGCAGCTTACCCCCAAAAACGCACGCCTCACCCCACGGGCAAAACGGTCTACGCGGACCGGCGTCTACCCACCATGCCGACTCTGTACTTCCTGATTCTCACCCTCGCCTCCGGTTGGGCCTCCTTCCGGGGACCCAACGGCAGCGGCGTCGCCGACTCCGCCAAGCCGCCGCTTTCCTGGAGCGAATCGCGAAACATTCGCTGGAAGTTGGACCTTCCCGGACTGGCGCACGCGAGCCCCATCGTGCATGGCGGGCGCGTCTATGCGCTCACCGCTGTCTCCCAACAGGGGGCCTCCAAGATCGACCTGAGCGCCTCGGAAAAAGTGGTTTTCGCGTCGGACGCGGTGCCGCATGTGTGGCGAATGCTCGCGATCGAGGAGAAGTCGGGCAAAATTCTCTGGGATCGGGTGCTGCATGAGGCCACGCCACGCGGCGCGCGGCACGCGAAAGGGAGCTACGCCAATGCGACGCCCGCGACGAATGGCAAGTACATTGTCGCGGCGCTCGGCTCCGAAGTGGTGGTCGGCCTGGACCGGGACGGAAAGCTCCTGTGGAAGCACGACCTGGGAGTAAGCAATCCCAAGGACGCACTGGATCCTTCCAGTTCGCCAGTCATCTTCGAGAATCTGGTCGTGGTTCAATGCGACTTCCGCAAGGACGGCTACATCGCGGCCTACGAGCTGGCTACCGGCAAGCAAGCCTGGCGGGTCGCGCGCACCGAAGGCTACAGTTGGTCCACGCCGGCGATCACCCCGCAAGGCGAGCTGGTGGCGAACTCTCCGAAGTGGATTCGCGCCTACGATGCGCGTACCGGGCGCGAGAAGTGGCGCGTCGACAACAGCGTCAAGCAACCCTACGATCGCATCCCGGTTCCCGTGATCGCCGGGAACCGCGTGATCATCTCGGGCGGCGGCGGGAACGGCCAGTTCTTCGCCGTGAGGCTCGGCGGCGAAGGAGAACTGAAGCCCGAATGGTCGGTGACCCGGTCGATTCCTTACATGCCGTCGCCAGTGGAGTACAAGGGCCTGGTGTACGCGATCAACGACAACGGAATCCTGCGGGTTTATCGCGCCACCGACGGGAGCCTGGTTTATGAGCAGCGGGTATCGAGCGCGCGTGTATCGGCTAGCCCGGTCGCGGCCGCCGGACGCGTTTACATCGTTGACGAAGACGGCGACACCTACGTAGTCCGCGCGGGCGAGACTTATGAACTGCTCGCCAAGAACTCGATCGGCGAGTTGTGCATGTCCACGCCCGCGATCAGCGGTTCGACGCTCCTGCTGCGCTCCAGCGCGCGGCTGTGGGCGATCCGCTGAAATTCAGCGGACTGTGACGCGGACGGCGGTGCTCTCCGCCCCGCCGACAGCCAGAACCAGGTCCGCGGCGCCGGGAGGCGTGTTATCGGCTACGCGGATATTGATCTGGTATAAACCAGCGAAGTCCGGCGCGAGACCCGAGTACTGTACCTCCGCCGTCGTCGTGCCGATCCGCACTTGCGTGCCGGCGCGAGTCTGCGCCAGCGGATTGCGCGGCGCCGCGGCCCCGGTCGGAGGAGCGTTGCTGACCGCGCCCAGGCCGGTCGCGTAGAAGTAATAGAGGCGGCCCCTCTCCATCGCCTCGACGACGCGGTTCTCGATCGCGTCCACGATGATGGCGCGAGTGCCGTCCGCCGTGAACACTCCGGGTTGTACGGTGGACAATGGCAGGTCCACCGGGTCGCTTGCGCCGTTGCGCGTCACCACCACCTGCACGCGATCGCGGCCCGCCACCTCAAAAGGAACCTGGAAGTTCACCTGTTCCAGGCCGTTGGTGTTCGATACGGAGAGGATGGGCGCGGGGATGCCGCCCACGGTGATGCGCACCCCGCCCAGCGTCGCGGGCAGGGGCAGGGAAGCGGCGCCCTCGATCCCCGCCGTGTCGCGAACACCCGCCGCGTACACCGTGGCCAGCGAACCCGCCACCAATCCCGCGCGATTACTCGCCGCGTTCACCACCGCGGCCGGCGTGAAGAACGGCGCCGTGCTGCTTTCTATCCGGAACAGCACGCCGCTGTTGAAGTCCGCCGTGAACAGTTCGCCGTCCTGATCCTGGCCAAAGGTTGCGATGGTGCGGCCGGAATTCAGCAGTTCGCGATTCACCCACGCCGCGCCTTCGCGACGAACGCCCCAGACGCGGCCGGAGCAGAAATCGGAATACAGGTACATGCCGCGCAGCCCCGGGTAGCGGGCGCCGCGATATACGTAGCCGCCCGAAACGGAACATCCGAGGCCGCGGCCGTATTCCAAAACCGGCATAGTCAGTCCAGCAGTGTTGCAGCCGGCCACAAAACACTGCAGGCCCTCCATCAGGCGCCATCCGTAGTTCTCGCCGCCACGGCTGGAGGCCGGCTGGAAATTCACTTCTTCCGCGCGGTTCTGGCCGACGTCGGAAGTCCACAGGTCACCGGTGGCGCGGTCGAATGCATACCGCCAGGGATTACGAAGTCCCGTTGCCCAGATCTCCGGGCGGTAGGATGCGTTTCCCACGAACGGATTCGACGGGGGGACGCGATACTGCGCCAGGTCGCTTTCCACGTCGATGCGCAGCATCTTCCCGAGCAGAGTGTCCGTGCGCTGGCCGTTATTCTGAGGATCGCCGCCGCTGCCGCCGTCCCCGGTACCGATGTAAAGAAATCCGTCGGGCCCAAACTGGAGTTGTCCGCCGTTGTGATTCGCGAACGGCTGGTCGATGGTCAGCAGAATCTGTTCACTCGACGCGTCGGCGGCATCGCGATTCGACACGCTCACGCGGAACCGGCTGACCACAGTGTCGCCGCGCAAGTCCGTGTAGTTGACGTAGAAGTACTGCTTGCGCGCAAAATCGGGCGGAAACGCCATTCCCAGCAGGCCGCGCTCCCCGCCGGGCGCCGTACGGGTGGTGATGTCAAGGAACGGTGTGTCCAGCACGGCGTCGTTCCTCCTGATCCAGATCTGCCCTCGCATCTGAACCAGCATCAGGCGGCCGGAACCGTCGCCGGGTGACTGGATGTCGGTGATTTGCGGCAGGGAGCGTCCCGGCGCGGGCGTCAAACGTACCTGCTGAGCATCGAGCGCCGGAAGAATCAGGAGGGCAAGAACTACGGCGAGCCTCATGCCTTTATTCTCGCTGTTCCGGGTGCGTGAAGAGGGTCAGCGGCCAGGAGAGGGGCGCTGACCCAAGGAGAGGAGGCCGGCCAGCCTCAATGCGTTACTCGCCGGTCACCATGCTTGCCGCGCTGCCGGAGTGCAGGAGCGCGCTGTTGGTCTCTTATTGTGCAAGCCTCATGCCACCCGTAAGTCGTGCAAAAGCGGTCCGCAGTACTCAAAGACATGGGCAACTTCTTGTCACCAGACAAAAAGTTGTCAAACGGCCTGGTACCGCTTCAGCCACTCGATGGCCTGTTCCAGAACTTCGTCGCGCCCGGCGCGGATGCCGGCGATGGTCGGTGACGCCGCGACGTGCGGGGTCAGGCCGACTCCTTGCAACCGGCGGCCGTCGCCGTGCCGGATGCCCTGGCCGCTGAACACGACCGTCACGCCTCCGGGCAACACCAGATTAGTGGGATCGCCGTCGGTACCATTGGTCGGCGAGCCGATGAAGGTCACATCTTCCGCTGCTTCCAGGTACAGGCAGGTGTGTTCTCCCAGCCCGAACGTCTCCTCGTTCATCAACGCCACCACCTTCCCAGGGAAGCGTCCCTCCGAGGAGGGTCCGAAGGTCTGGTCAAAAGTCCGCTGTGAACCCCGCGCGGGATGCCGCCACTCGGGCCGGTCCACCAGGGCGGCGGTTCCGTGCGATCTGGTGAAGCGGGAGGCAATCAGCCAGGAGTTGGGCTGCGGGTTGCCCCGCAAATCCAGCAGGATGCCGCGGCATTCCGCAACCAGCCTGTAAGCCCCCGCCAGTTGATCCGGACGCAGGCGGACCAGGTCCAGATATCCCAGGTTGAGGTTTTCGTCCACATACGCCATGGCGTTGCGTCGCAGGGCTCGCGTGGCGCGGAAAGTCCGCTTCAACGTCAGTTCCCGGCGCAATCCTTCCGCGTTCCGAAAAGCGATGCGGGCATCCGACTCGAATGCGCCGCCCAGCAGCGCCTGGGTCACCCGGAGGTTCAGCGCCTGCGGAGTCGAGGCGGAAAGCAGGCGTCCCAGCCGTTCCCGCCGAGCCCAGACATCTTCGCCATCCACGGCGAGGATCGCGTCGCCCAGCTCCACACCGGAGCGCCTGTCGAAGACATGGGTCACTACCGTCTGGCCTTCGATCCACTTCAGGTCCAAACCGGGGGCGAACGTACCCAGGTAGGATTCCACTCCTGGGTGGAACACGGCTACCTGCGTATCGTTCAGGGGCTTCACCGCTTCCAGCACGGCAAGCCCGTACTGGACACTATCCTTCGCATCCTCAAAACGGCCCAGCAGCGACGGCAGCGCGCCATCCCAATAAGCGCCGAGCAGCGAGTGGTAAGGATAGAAGTAGCGCAGCACGCCCCACAGGCGGAACCATGCCAGAATGCGTTTCTCGCGATCCGGGTACGGCGAGTCGTCGTAGCGCCGGTCGCGCGTAAAGTCCGGATTCCATTCCGGCGCATCCGGGGCGGCGGGTTCCGACACCCGCACCACCGCCCAGACGCCTTCGCCTAATTCCATCCGATGAAATTCGAGAGTCTCCGCTGCCTCGAAGCGCGAATAGTAGCGGGGTGAGCCGGCGCCGCGCTGCGCGGCGTAGCCTGAGTGGAAGCGGAGGCGGGCCTTTCCCGGGGCCGGCGGTGGGAAATCGCCTCCGGTGCGGGTTTGCGAATCGTTCAACTCGGCGAGCATGCGGGCGACAGCCGCCTCATAATCGCGCGCGGACGCCGATCCCTCAATCGCCGGAATCGCGCGCAGCAGGGCGGCGTCCCAATCGGTGGGACGGTAGGCCAGATAAGGGTGGAAATACTTTACTGCGTTCCAAAGTCGCGCGACTGCCGCCAGACGCCCGGTTCTTCGGTCCGAGGCCGGAGGCCTGGTCTGCGCGGATAGAGAGCCAGAAAAACAAGCGGCTGGAGCAGCGCACGCAAGGCGCATGAAATCCCGGCGTTGCAGCGGCATCGTGAACTATCATTATCCTCGATGCCGCCCGACCCGAACCAGCAACAGTCCCTTGTCGAACGACTTCTGGCGTCCTGCGGCGGCGGTTACTCGCCGGAGACCCGCCGCAAGTATTACCTGTCCGGTCCGCAATGGGCTGCCGCGTACGAAGGGAATGCCTTGTTTCATGCGCCCACGCGAAGGCCGGTACACTTCGAGGAAGTCATCCGGCGCTACGCGGCGATCGGGATCGGCTATTGGGCGACGCACGACACCGACGTAATCCCCGTTGGATCCCTGTTCCGGCCTGAGCAGGACGAAATTGTCGAAAGGATCGCCCGAGCGCTGGCCGAGCATGGAATCGCATGCTCCATGGTGACGACGGAGACGTTTCATCATGCCGTCTGGGCGGCGGGACCCGCGGGAGAAGCGCCGGAGGTCCGCGAGTACGCGGCCCGCCGCCTGGTGAACACCGTGAAGATGGGTCACCGTCTTGCCGCGACGCACGCGGTGTATTGGCCCGGGTCGCTCGGCTACTACACGCAGGGGGCCGTTGATGAGATGCAGACTCTCCGGTGGTACGCCGATGCGTTGAACGCCGCGTGCCGCGCCGATATCGAGATCGCCCAAAGCGCGGGACGTCCCACCTTGAAGCACTGCCTGGAGGCGAAGCCGTTCGAGCCGCAAGCCGAGATCCTGCTGCCGACCTCGGACGCAATGCTCGCTTTCATCGCCGGCGGCCTGCTGGACCATCCGGAAATGGTGGGTCTGAATCCGGAGTATTTGCATGAGCTGATGTGGGGCGGCGCGCCGCGCGCGGCCCTGGCCCGCGCCCTGCTCGCGGGTAAGCTTTGGCATTTCGACATCAACGACGGATATCGCCTGAAACATGATGTCGATATCGGGGTGGGACTGGTGAATCCGCTGGATTGGCTGAATGTGCTGATTCTGCTCCGGTCGCACGGGTTTGAAGGGCCTTTCAACCTGGACTACAAGCCGCCCCGCACCACATCCAGCTGGGGCGTATTCGCGGTCAGCTTCCCCACCGCCGTGGACCGTTTCATTACCTTGTGGGAGATGGCCGGAGACGCCATCGCCGACCCGGTGATCGATGAAGCATGCCGCGCCCTGAAGAGCGGCGGCGGGCCGGTGGACCCGCTGGACGCCGACGCGATCGTGCTCCACAATCGCGAGCTGCTCACCTTGCACGAGCTGATCGCGCACCGCCTGTTCCAAATTCTGATCGGCGCACACCGGGGTCGCGTCTACACCGGCGGGTAGAATGGAAGCATGAATGTCGGCCGGATGTTGATTGTGGCCGGTGCGGTTCTGATCGCGGCGGGATTGTTGTGGAGCTTCGGCGCGAGACTGCCTTTCAAGCCCGGACAGTTACCCGGCGACATCGTGGTGCGGGGCCGGAACTCGACGTTCTATTTTCCGATCGCGACCAGCATCCTGCTGAGCATCCTGGTGACGCTGGTGTTATGGCTGGTGAACCGGACCCGGTGACCCCCTTCCGCCAGATTGTTCTTGACAGGATCAACCATTTGTTCTACTTTGTAGAAGTCGATGGCCAAGGGCGAATATCTCGGTGAGTTTGAACAGATTGTGCTGCTGGCGCTGCTGCGCCTGGGGGCCGAGGCGTACGGCCTGCGGGTGCGGCAGGAAATCGCCGAGCGCACCGGCCGGGATGTGGCCATCGGGGCGGTCTACGCCACGCTGGATCGCCTGGAAAACAAAGGATATGTCACGAGCCGTGTGTCCGAACCGACGCCGGAGCGGGGCGGGCGCGCCAAGCGCTACTTCGAAGTAATCGCGGAAGGCCGCAGGGCGCTGGCCGAAGCGCAGCACTCGCTGGCGCAGATGCGGGAGGGCCTGACCGAATCCTGGAGAATGTCATGAAGCCGCCCGCGGCAGCCAGGACGCTGTTGATGATGGCGGCAAGCGACCGGGATCGGGATTTCATCCTGGGCGATCTGGAAGAAGAATTCCAGGAGCGCAGCGGCGCCGGGTGGTGGTACTGGTCGCAGGCGGTCCGTTCCACGGTGCCACTGATTCGGGTCGCGGTAAGGGACGGCGGGGGCGGACGGTTCTTCGCGGCGGCCTTCGTTTCCGTGTTGCTGAGCTACGGCCTGATCGTGGCGCTGGTGATCGCGGCGAGCGCGCTGGCGGACCTGTTATTGCCGCGCTCGTTCGGGTTGCGGATTGCCTGGGACCTGATCACCGCGTTTCCGTTCGCCGCGCTGGCCGGGTACTTGTCCGTCCGCATCAGCGGGCGGTCCGCGTTGTTGCAGGCGCTGATGCTGGCTGTCTTCGTGGGCCTGTTGGGGCTGTTGAGCATGGCCATGTCCCCCGCCGAACTGCCTGCGTGGTATTCGGCGGGGCTGATCGCGGCCATGACCGGCGGCGTTCTTGCCGGCGCCGCGCATTTCGCGCGACGCCGCACCCGTTAAACGATTTCGAGGAGGAAATCAGAATGAAGTGGCTTTTGTTCCTGGCCGGAGGTGTGTTCGTCCTTCTGGCGATCGGCGTGATCGCGTTGTTGTTGAGCGGCGGAGCATCGGGCCGCAGCCGCAACGAAATGGCGATCCGGATCTCGCGTCCGGCCGCCGAAGTGTTTCCCTGGCTGATTCAGCCGGAATTGCGCAAGAAATGGATTCTATTCGTCACCGACAGCAAGTTTACGGGCGAAAAGCGGGTGCGCGACACCATCGTGCAGCGGGGCCAGACCCTGGAGCTGGAGTACGAATTCGCGGGAATGGAGCCACCCAGACGGGTGGATGTCCGGACCACTTCGGAGGGGTTCGACTGCTCCATGTTGTACACGTTGGAGGAGCAGAACGGCGAGACGCTGCTGCGCCTGGTGATCGATACCGAGTACAAGGTGTGGTTCGCTAAGCTGATGTCGCCGCTGGTGTCGCGGGATTCGCAGAAAACGTGGGAAGAGCACATCGCGCATCTGAAGAAAGCGGTGGAAGCGACCCCGGTGGCCAGCAGTTCGAGTTCCGCCGTCGCACGCTGACAGGCAGGGGGCGGAACTCGGGTGGGGCGGCGGCCGTGTCGGAGACAGCACGAGCCGCCGCCAAACCTCGCGAAGCGTTTTGTTTTCATTAGTTTGTTCCCGCCTGCTATGATGATCAGGGAGAGGCCTTCGTCATGCCGCAGGGGATGCCCGCACTACCTACGCTCAGCATCACCAGCGTTGTGGACATCCTTGCCCTCGGGTTCCTGATCTACCAAATCCTGATGATTTTGCGCGGCCGGCGCGCGGCGCGCGTTCTTACCGGTGTCGGCATCCTGTTTATCGTTTACGCCGCGGCGGTCGTGTTGCATTTGGAATTGCTGCGCACCGTGCTCGCATCGCTTGCCCCGTACACCGCTTTCGCGCTGATCGTGATGTTCCAAAGCGAGATCCGCATGCTGCTGGCGCGCATCGGACGGATGCAGTGGTTCGGCCTGGGCAACCGGCTGCAACGCCGCGAGGCCGTGGAGGAAATCCTCCTGGCCGTGCAGCAGATGTCCCAATCCCGTTGCGGCGCCCTGATCGTGGTGGAGCGGGACATCGGTTTGCGAACGTTCATCGAAAGCGGCGTCCGGCTGGATGCCGAACTGTCCCACGACCTGCTGTGCTCAATCTTCGAGGGCGGCGCGTTGCATGACGGCGCTGTGATTGTCCAGGGCCAGCGGATCGCGGCCGCGGCCTGCTTCCTGCCGCTGACCATGAGCGCTTCCCTGATGCGCAGCTTCGGCACCCGCCATCGCGCGGCGATCGGAGTCACCGAGGAAACCGACAGCCTGGCGATCATCGTCTCCGAGGAAACCGGCAAGATTTCCGTCGCCGCGTATGGGGACATCGAGTTTGACATCACCTTGAAGCGTTTAGAAGAACGCCTGGTGGAGCACGCCAACCGCCGCGAGCCTCGCGACAAGGCTCGCGCCGCCGAGCCGCGGGGCCTGGCCGAGCCGGAACTGAGGCAGGCCGGGAAGTGATTCGGCGCGTCCTATTCACCAACATCGGCTGGAAAGCGCTGGCGATCGGGCTGGCAGTGCTGCTGTGGTTCATCATGGTCCGCGACCTGGACCTGATCACCACGCGCAGCGCTCCCGTGCTGCTGAAGAACATGCCTCGCGACTTGTTCCTGGTGGCCGGGGCGTCGGACCCGGTGCAACTGGAACTGGTGGGTCCGCCCAAGGCGGTAACGGCGTCGAGCCTGGCGGAAACCGCGGTGCTGCTGGATCTGCGCAACGTGGACCGCGCAGGCGACCACACGTTCACGCTGTCGGCCGGCGACATCGTGCTTCCCCGCGGCGTTTCCTTCCGCAGCGCGACCCCCTCCCAGGTGCGCCTGCGCTTCGACCGGCTGGCGGAAAAAGATGTTCCGGTGCGCCTGCAGATCAGCGCCGGTCCGCCCGATGGATACCGGGTGAAGCGGCAGGAGATCACGCCGGACCGGCTGCGTGTGCTCGGCCCGGCCTCGCGCGTGAAGGAACTCGCGTTCGCCGTGACGGACGATGTGGACCTGAGCGCCGTGGTGAGCCAGGCGGCCTTCTCGGTGAACACGTTCCTGGCGGATCCGCAGGTGCGCTTGAGCTCGCCCGCGGCGGTCAAGGTGACGGTGGAAGTGGAGCGCCAGCCTCAGACCGCGCAGCCAAGAACACCGGCGGCGGGCCCCGCCCCAGCAAGGAAGCAAGGAAACTGATGGAGCGTCATTTGTTCGGAACGGAC
The DNA here is from genome assembly GCA_019748195.1 of Bryobacteraceae bacterium. GTDB lineage: Bacteria > Acidobacteriota > Terriglobia > Bryobacterales > Bryobacteraceae > JAIEPW01. Next base: position 29,512 of record JAIEPW010000092.1, on the reverse strand, counting down.
GGAATCCGCGGAGTAGCCGGAAGCTACCCGCTGGATCCGCAAACAACATTCATTATCGGCGCCGCCCTCGGCGCGTGGCTTCGCAAGAACAACCAGGACGGCGCGGTGGCGATCGGGATGGATACCCGGGAATCGAGCACCTGGATCGCGGAACACGTTACCGGCGGACTGGCGGAGCAAGGAATCGGAACGCGCTTTGCCGGGTTGATCACCACGCCGGGCGTCGCCTATGTCACGCGCCAGGGATCTTTTTCTTTAGGCGTCATGATCTCGGCCTCGCACAACCCCTACCAGGATAACGGGATCAAGGTAATCGGGCATTCGGGTTTCAAACTGCCGGACGCGGCCGAGCACGAGATCGAGCGCGAGATCTTCGACCTTCTGGACCGCGGCGTTACGCCCAAGCCGCTCGCGCTGCAAGTGGACGAGGGGCTGGACGCGGAGTATCTGAATTCACTGGCGAACTCGTTCCCGGGCGGCTTGGAAGGTCTGCGGCTACTGGTGGATTGCGCCAACGGCGCCGCATCCAAGCTTGCTCCGGAGCTGCTGAGAAGGTTGGGCGCGGACGTGACGGCGATCCACTGCCAGCCAGACGGGCGCAATATCAATCTGAATTGCGGATCCTTGCATCTGGACGCCCTGCGGGAGAAAATGAGCGGCCTCGGCGCGGATGCGGGTATCGCCTTCGACGGCGACGCCGATCGCGCGTTGTTCGTGTCCAAGGCGGGGAAGGTGATCGACGGGGACGCCGTGATGTTGATCACGGGCGTTCACCTGCATGGCCAGGGCAGGCTGGCGGCGGCAGGCGGGAAGCCGGTGGTGGTGGCCACGGTGATGTCGAACCTGGGGCTTGAGGTCGCCCTGAAAAGTCACGGAATCGAGATGGTTCGAACGCCAGTCGGCGATAAGTACGTCCTGGAGGAAATGGTGCGGCGGGGCGCGGCGCTGGGGGGCGAACAGAGCGGTCACATCATCTTTCGCGAGTACGCCACCATGGGGGACGGAATGCTGACCGCGTTGCGGGTTCTGGATGTAATGCGCTCGACGCGGCAGGGGCTGGATGAACTGAGCTCCGAATTCCGCGTGTTCCCGCAACTGCTGGTGAACGTGCGGGTGAAGGAGCGGAAGCCGCTGGCCGAACTCCCCCGCGTACAGAATGCGATTCGCGAGGCCGAAGCAGCGTTCGGCGGGGCGGGCCGGGTGGTAGTCCGCTTCTCGGGAACCGAACCGCTGGCGCGCGTGATGATCGAAGCCGGCGACCGCGCCAGCGTCGAGACCTGGTGCCAGCGGATCGCCGGCGCCATCCGGGAGGAGATCGGCGCATGATCGCCGTCGCGTTGCTCCTGCTCTTGCTTCAGGCCAAGCCTCCGGGTGAGGACTGGAAGCCGCTGTTCAACGGCAAGGATCTGAGCGGATGGGTCGAGATCGGCAAGGAGAGGTGGTCCGTTGCCGAAGGCGTGCTCCACGGACAAGCGGTGAGCGAGGAATATGGGTATCTGATGACTGCCCGGAAGTACCGCGACTTCCATTTGTCGCTGCGGTTTCAGTGCATCGGCAACGGCAACAGCGGCCTTTTCTTTCGCGCGGCCTTCAAGCCCGGCACCGCGGACGTGACCCAGGGTCCGCAGTTTGAGATCGACTGCGCCATTGGGCGGCACACCGGCGGGATCTACGATGTGGGCCGGCAGTGGCTGGTTTGGCCAGCGCCCGAAAACGAGACGGTGGTGCGAGCGGGCGAATGGAACGAACTGTTGGTGAAGGTGGAGGGCAATCGCTACGTTTCGCGATTGAACGGCGTCTTGATGGTGGACTTTACGGATCCCAAGCCGCAAGCGAAGGAAGGCGGAATCGCGCTGCAACTGCATTCGGGCGGCCGCGGCGACATGAAGTTCAAGGACATCTGGATACGGGACCTGACGGAACGCTGAATGGCCCGCGCTCTCTTCTACTGCGATCACCACGAGATTCCGCTGCCGGAAGGACATAAGTTCCCCAAGCACAAGTACCGGCTGCTGCGGGAGGCGCTGCGGCGCGACGGTGTTTTCCAGTTCATGGAAGCGCCGATGGCGGATCCGGATGACATCCGGGCGGCGCACGATCCCGCCTACGTGAAGGGCTTCCTGGAAGGGACGCTACCGCCGGCGGCGATCCGCCGCATCGGCTTCCCCTGGTCGCCCGGGTTGGTGAAACGCACCCTGGCGAGCGTGGGCGGAACGCTGAGCGCGGTCGAACAGGCGTTCGAAACCGGGTGGGGCGGGACGCTCGCGGGCGGCACCCATCACGCATTTTACGCCGAAGGATCCGGGTTTTGCGTCTTCAACGATTTCGCGGTGTCCATCGCTAAGATCCGGCGGGATGCGCGCGCGCGGCGTTTCGCCATCATTGATCTCGACGTACACCAAGGCGACGGAACCGCCCTGTTGTTCGAGAAGGACCCGGAGGTGCTGACGCTGTCCCTCCACGGCCGCAATAACTTCCCCTTCCGCAAGCAGCGTTCCAAAATCGACATTGAGTTCGCGGATAAAACCAGCGACGCCGAGTACTTGGCGATGCTTCGCGATGTGCTTCCGCGAGTAGCCGAGTTCGCACCCGAGTTCGTTTTCTTTCAGTCCGGCGTGGACGCTCTCGCCAGCGACGCTCTGGGGCGGTTGTCCCTGACCCATGAGGGTCTGCGGGAGCGGGATCTCATGGTTTTCGATCTTGTCAGGAGCATGGGTACGCCGCTGGTGATCACGCTCGGCGGCGGCTATTCCCATCCCATCGAATTGACCGCGGAAGCCCATGCGGGCACGTTCCGCGCGGCCGCCGCAACCTTTCCGCGCTGAGCGGGATTCGCATAAACTAATCACCTATGATTACCCGCCTGTTCGCCTGCGCCGCTCTTGCATCCGCCGTCTTTGCTCAGACGAAGTCCGTCAGCGACGCCGAGGTGCGGCGCGTCCACCGTTCCACGATTCTCATCGACACGCACAATGACATCACCTCCCGCACCGTGCAGGGCCTGGAATTGGGCAAGCCGTCCACGCGGACGCACACCGATATTCCGCGGATGAAGGCGGGCGGCATGGGCGCGCAGTTCTTCGCCGTTTACGTGGCCGGCAGCTACACGGAGGGAAACCGCAGCGCGTACCGCGCGCTGGAAATGATCGACACGGTGCGGCACGACATCATTGCAAGATACCCCAACGATTTCCTTTTCGCGCTTACCGCCGATGACATCCTGAAAGCCCGCAAGCAGGGGAAGATCGCCGCGCTGATGGGCATCGAGGGCGGGCATGCGATCGAGGATTCGCTCCGCCTCTTGCGGCAGTTTTACAACCTTGGCATCCGCTACATGACGCTGACGCACTCGAATACCAACAACTGGGCGGGTTCCTCGGGCGATCCGAAAAACGTCGGCTTGAGCGATTTAGGACGGCAGGTGGTGCGGGAGATGAACCGCATCGGCATGATGGTGGACGTTTCGCACGTCAGTGACAAGACTTTCTGGGATGTGCTGGAGGTCTCGGCCGTTCCTCCCTTCGCGTCTCACTCCTCCTGCCGGGCGCTGGCTAACATCCCGCGCAACATGACGGACGAGATGATTGTCGCGCTGGCGAAGAAGGGTGGCGTGGCGCAGATCAACTTCGGATGCGAGTTCCTGTCGCAGAAATCGGCGGACGCCAGCGCGGCGCGGCGTCCGGTGATGCAGAAGATCATGGCCGAAATGGACACCAGCCTCCCCATGGGGGACCGCCGCGCGCTGGCGGCGAAAAAGATGGAAGAGATGGGCATGAAGCCGGTGCGCGCCACACTAGCCGACATCGTCGCCCACATCGAGCACATCCGCAAGCTGACCGGGTCGGTGGATGCCATTGGAATCGGCAGCGATTTCGACGGAGTCGGCTGTGTTCCGGAGGGACTCTCCGACGTGTCGCAGTTTCCCAACCTGACCCGGGCGCTGCTGGAGAAGGGGTACACCGCGGAGGAGATCCGCAAGATATACGGCGGCAACCTGCTGCGCGTGATGCGCGCGGTGGAAGGCGGCCGCGGGCGATCCTGATCGCTCAATTGGCCGGTACGATATAGCCGCTCCGGTGACGGACCGTTAGCTCCGGCCGTCCCCGGACCCTGACGTGGACTCGCCGGAACTGCCCAGGTTCGCCGCCCTCCGGCACGAAGCTGAGCGCGTGACGGGACGTCAGGTCGCGGGCCATGCGGTCGAGCGCGGCGCCCAAGCCCGCTTGCTTCACAAATCCTTCAGACAACCCGCCGGTGGAGGCGGCCAGCAGGCCGGCCGCGTCCCGTTTTCCCAGCCGCAAGATCTCCGCCGCGGCGCCGATGAGGTTCAGGCCGCTATCGGCGGCAGGAATTGGCAGCTCCTCGGGCTTGGCCGTGAACGGCGTCAGATAGGGCGAATAAGTGACCGGATAGACGGTAACATTCGCGTTCTGGACTGCCTTCAGTGCATCCTCCAGACTGGCGGCGCTGCCGCGATCCTTGGACTCCCCGATCAACAGCAATGCACGCCGTCGGACGCCGGGACGCCTTTCGAGCAGCACCGCCGCCTCCCGCACCGCGTCGTGCAGGACGCCGCCGTCCGGACCCGACTTGACACTCTCCAGGGCATCCTTGATGCGGAACCAGTCCCAGGTGAAGCCGTGGACCAGCCGAACGCCGCGGTCGTAAACGATCAGCGCGACTTCCCCGCGGCTTTGCGAGATCAGTTCCTCCAGCCGCAAGGAGACCTTGCGCAACTTCGCCAGCGCGGCGGCGGAGTAGCCTGCAGTTTGCACCGCGACAACCAGCGACAATGGCGCCGGCTCAGAGTCCAGCAGCGCCTCGCGTGGCTTGCCCTCCTCGTCGACCTGGAAGCTTCCCGCACCCAGGTTCCGCACGGGCTTGCCTGCGGCGTCGGTCACCGAAGTATCCACGATCACCAGCCGCGCGGAGGCGCGATAGGACGTCCCGGCAGGCTCCTGCGCGCTCAGGAACGCCAGATTGCCGAGCAGCAGCGCGGAACGAATCTGCAAGGGCACGGATTACACCTGCTCGAGCACGCCGGGGTCGGGCGTGGGCACAACCGTCTGGAGCGACAGCAGTCGCAGGCTCTGCGCCAGTTCCTCCCACGAGTTGGCCACTGCGTTCGCCGAAGGCGCTCCGGGAACGAAGCCGACCAGCAATGGCGTGCCGGGCACGCTCGCGACAAACGCGCAGACAGGAGTTTCGGCAGCCATTCTTTCTAGAGTATCGCCGTTTATCGTTAACAACGCGTGACCCTCGCACCGCTGTATCTTAAGAAGGAGCATCCATGAAAGCCCTAGTGAAAGCGAAAGCCGAGCCCGGCCTATGGCTCCAGGACATCCCCGAGCCGGAAATCGGGATCAACGACGTCCTGATCCGCGTGAAGCGCACCGGCATCTGTGGAACGGACCTCCACATCTACAACTGGGATGACTGGGCCAAGCGCACCATCCCCGTACCCATGGCGATCGGGCACGAGTTCGTCGGCGAGGTCGTCGAAGTGGGAGCAAACGTCAACGACTTCCACCCCGGCGAGATTGTCTCCGGGGAGGGGCACGTGGTTTGCGGCCGCTGCCGCAACTGCATGGCGGGGCGGCGCCACCTGTGCGCGCATACCTCCGGCGTCGGCGTGAACCGGCCGGGAGCGTTCGCGGAGTATATCTCCCTGCCGATGACCAACATCTGGCGGCATCATGACGGCGTCAACCTGGACATCGCCGCGATCTTCGACCCCTTCGGCAATGCGGTTCACACGGCGCTGTCTTTTCCGGTTCTCGGCGAGGATGTGCTGATCACGGGCGCGGGTCCCATCGGCATCATGGCGGCGGCCGTGGCGAAGTTTGCCGCCGCCCGCTTCGTGGTAATCACGGACATCAACCCGGACCGGCTGAAGCTCGCCGAGAAGATGGGCGTCACCCTGGCGGTGAATCCCAAGGAGACCACGCTGGCAGAGGCTCAGAAAAAGCTCGGGATGAAGGAAGGCTTCGACGTGGGCCTGGAGATGTCCGGCAATCCTCAGGCATTTCGCGACATGCTGGACAACATGGCGCACGGCGGCCGGATCGCGATGCTGGGCATTCCTTCCCAGGAGATCGCCATCGACTGGAATAAGGTTGTGTTCAACATGCTGACCATCAAGGGCATCTACGGCCGGGAAATGTACGAGACCTGGTACAAGATGTCAGTAATGATCGAATCGGGGCTGGACATCGAACCGGTGATCACGCACCGCTACGCGGCGCCGGAATTCGAATGCGGCTTTGAGGCGATGAAGACGGGTAAATCAGGCAAGGTGATCCTGGACTGGACTTCGGTATAGCAGCGAGGCTCCCCACATGGCCCGGCAGGGAGCCTCGATCCACTCACGCCTTGGTGGCGCGGATGAAGCCGCTGAAGAAGCGGTCCTCCACCAGGGGCGCGATCCGGTCGACATCGATGCCCTTTTCGTTGAGGAACTCGCGAGCGTCTTCCACTTTGTAAACGCGCGTCGGCTCGATGGATGCTTCGGCAAAACCGGCGTTCTTCAGCTTGGCGACATACTCCTTCTCATCGAGCGCGCCGGCGATGCAGCCCACCCACAGCAGGATGCTCTTGCGAACCTCGGCGGGGATTTCGCCTCGAGTAACCACGTCGCTGACGGCGAACCGCCCGCCGGGTTTCAGCACCCGGAAAGCCTCCTTCAGTACGCGATCCTTGTCCGCCGAAAGATTGATGACGCAGTTGGAGATGATCACGTCCACGGAGTTGTCGGGAAGCGGGATGTTTTCAATCTCACCACGCAGGAACTCGACGTTGGTCAGGCCGGACTTGCGCTTGTTTTCTTCCGCCAGGCGCAGCATCTCGTCGGTCATGTCCAGGCCGTAAGCCTTGCCCGTGGGTCCAACGCGGCGCGCGGACAACAGGACATCGATGCCGCCGCCGGAGCCGAGATCCAGCACCGTCTCGCCCGGCTTCAGTTCCGCCAGGGCGGTAGGATTGCCGCAGCCGAGCGAGGCCTGAATAGCCTCGTCCGGGATCGTCGCGATCTGCGCTGCGTCGTACAACTCGCCCGTGATGGGGTCCGTTTCGCTGCAGCAAGTGGAACTGCAGCAACCGCTGCCTTCCGCTTTGCTCTTCTCCATCACCGACAGCGCCGCTTTGCCGTAGCGCTGCTGAACCGCTTCCTTCACGCTCGTAGTCATAACGTCTTCACGATCTCCTTGTCATGGAATTCACGAAACCTCACGCGAATGTCGTCGCGCACACGGCGGAACGCCGCCAGTTTTTCCTCGTCCGATCCCTCCGCTTTCGCGGGGTCGGGAAATCCAATGTGAACACGGCGTCCGACTTTGCCCCGGAAATTGGGACAGTTCCGGTCAGCGTCATCGCACACCGTGATCACGAAGTCGAACGATTCGCCCAGAAACTGTCCCACGCTCTTGGGTTTGCCGTTCGAGATATCGATCCCGATCTCATGCATGGCGCGGATCGCCAACGGATTCACGCGCGGGGAAGGCTCGGTGCCGGCGGACTGAACTTCCAGCCGGGAATCCAAGGAGCGCAAAAAGCCTTCGCTCATCTGGCTGCGGGCCGAGTTTCCCGTACAGAGAATCAGCACCCGACGCTTGCCGCTCGCCGCGCCCGCCATCGTCGTCATCAGAAACCATCTCCTGTTCAAGCGGCCCTTTCCTCCATGCCGTTCAACCGCAGCAAATGACCTTCTCCGCCGCGACCGCACCGCTCCGCGTGCAACACTCGGCGTACAAGAACTGGAGCAACTCCTGTAGAATCTCGGAGTTGGCCCGATAGCGCAGGAAGGTCCCCTCGCGAGTTACCGTCACCAGTTCCTCGTTCTTCAGCTTCTCCAGGTGATGCGAAAGAGTGGAGGGGGAAATCGCGAGTTCTTCTTGGATCTCGCTGACTACCAAGCCCTTTGGGTGCGCCGACAACAGAAACCGGAGGATCCGCAGCCGCGGTTCCGTGCCGATCGCCGCAAACATGTCGGCGTAACGGGCGATCTGTTCGTTGGCCATCTTCATCGTGATTCGATAATTCCACAATCGTCGAAATATGTCAAGGGGGAAGAAACGTCCCACCGGCAAGGCCTGTCTAAGTCCAGTGCAGAAAAGGAAAAAAAGTTCCGGCGGGGCTACGCGGGTGCGCAAAGTGGCGCGCGAGCAGCTCGGTTTCGAATCGCTCCGGCCGGGCCAGCGCGAGGCCATTGAAAGCCTGATTTCCGGCCGCGACACGCTCGTAGTCCAGCCCACGGGGTCGGGCAAGTCGGCGATTTATCAGATTGCCGGGCTGATGCTGGAGGGAACAACGGTGGTGGTGTCGCCGCTGATCGCCCTGCAAAAGGATCAGGTGGACTCGATCGGGGACCAGCCTCACGAAGCCGAGGCTGCGGTAATCAACTCGGCCCAGCCCGCCGCCGAATCGCGAGAAACCATCCGGAGGCTTCGAGCCGGAGATCTGGAGTACCTGTTCCTGGCCCCGGAACAGCTCGGCAAGCCCGAGACGGTGGAGCATTTGCGCGAAGCCGACATTTCCCTGTTCGTCGTTGACGAGGCCCACTGCATCACAGAGTGGGGCCACGACTTCCGGCCGGATTACATGCGGTTGGGTCCGGTAATCGAGGCTCTCGGTCACCCGGTGACCCTGGCGATTACCGCGACCGCGACTGGCGAGGTGCGGGACCAGATCGTGGAGCGCCTGGGCATGATGGACCCGGCGGTGCTGGTGGGCGGCTTCGACCGGCCGAACCTGCACCTGCGCGTGGATCGCTTCCAATCGGAGAGCGAGAAGCTCGATTGTTTGGTGCGGCGGGTGACATTCGCGGACAAGCCGGGGATCGTGTACGTGGCAACACGGAAAAACGCCGAAGCGATCATGGCCGCGCTACGCGAGACAGGAATGACTTCTCTGTTCTATCACGCGGGGCTTAAGGCGAAGGACCGGCACGAGATCCAGGAGAAGTTCATGAGCGGCGAGGCCGAGGTGATTGTCGCCACCAACGCGTTTGGCATGGGCGTCGACAAAGCCGATGTCCGCTTTGTGTTTCACTTTGACATTTCGGATTCCCTGGACAGCTACTACCAGGAGGCGGGACGAGCGGGTCGTGACGGCGAGCCGGCCGAAGTGGTCCTCTTCTACCGTCCCGAAAACCTCAACGTGCGCAAGTTCCAGGCGGGCACTGGCAAGTTGGAGGAGCACAAGCTCGAGCACGTGGCCAAGATGGTCGAGGAGGGCGCGGGCGCCGATCAGATCGCGGCCGGAACCGACATGTCCAGGCGCAAGGTGATGAGCGCCCTCCATCGCCTGGAGGAAGCAGGCGCGGTGGAAAAGCAAAGCGACGGTACCTTGAAACTCGAGATCGATCCGGCGGAAGCCGCGCGGGCGGCCGCGGGCGAACATGAAAAACTCAAGACCGCGCGGCGGGAGCGGATCGCGAAAATGGAGGCATACGCGGAAACCACGGGATGCCGCCGCGAGTATCTGCTACGCTATTTCGGCCAGGATTATCGGGGACCGTGCGGCAATTGCGACAACGATGCGGCGGCCAACACCGGCACTCGGCGCGAGGTTACTTAAGGGTCAAGCTCCGGAAGCGCGCCCGCTTGCCGGTTTCGTCGAGCTCCAGCATCCAAGTGTGAGTCTGCCCCCGTCGAGGTTCGTTTCCCAGCTTCTTCAGCTTTCGCAGGCGCTGCTCGATTTGAACGCCGGGAGCGGCTTGCCGCAGATCTTCGAAGGAATGCCACTGGAGGTCACGCAGGATCTCAAACAAAAGGGCGAGGCTTTTGCCCGGTTCCAGCGTGCCCGCGATCCGATGCTGAGAGGCGTGTTTCAACTGTCCCTCTAGCCGGATATCGGCCGCGGCACCGTTTCTGTGAAGAGTTTGCCGCGATTACTCAAGCCGCAGCCAAATAGAAATGAGACCCTCTACAAGTAAAATAGACTCAGCCGCGGCAGCGAAGCCCCCTGCAGCAGCTTGCGATCCAGATACTGCTTTTCCAGCATCGCGATCTGCGCCGCATTCATTTTGCCCCGGTACGCCCGCAGTTCCAGATCCAACTGCGCTCGGAGCGCCATCAGCTCCGCATCCGCCTTTTGCGTCCGGATGGCAGCCAGCAGCTTGTCCTCCAAGACGGTAAGCTCCCGGTCCAGGGACTCGGGATCCGCGAGGCGCGCGGGCAAATCGCCGAGGATCAGTTCCACCGAAGCGGCGATGGAAGGAAATCCGGCTTCCCGCAACCGCGCCGCCGAGCGCTCAAGGTGGGCTTGTACTTCCTCGAGGGCGAACACCGGCCCCTCAGTCCCCGTGGAGGCCCGGCTGGGAGCTCCGCCGGCCATTTCTTCGGCTGCCTTGGCCACGGCCTGCGCGCAAAAGGCAAGCGAATTCACCATCTGCGTCCGGTTCTTTCGGGATCGCCACTTCTCGAAAGCCGCATCGATGCCGCGCAGCACGGCCTCCAGCGGTACGCCGCCGTTCTTCCAGCTCTCGATCAGCGCCCAATCGAGGGGTGAAAGCAGGAACAACCCGGTGCCGCGGGCTCGCTGAAAGTGCTCCTCTATTTCAGTGAAATAGTTGAAGTAATTCAGCCGCCACTCGGAGTCGTGTTCGCTCAACGGGGTCCCTCTGGGCGCACGCCGCCGGCCAGGATCAGTGTTTCACGGCCGGAGTCCTCGCGCAGCTTCAGGAAACCTTTCGCATCCAGCCCGGCCGTTACTCCCCGCAAGGTCTCGCCATCCTGCATGACCACAACGCGTTTGCCGGAGACATAGCTGGAAGCGCGCGCGAAGCTCCGCAGGATCTCCGCGGGTCCGTCCTCGGCCAGCCGCCGTACCACCGCATCCAATTCCTCCAGCACCGCGATCAGCAAGAGCTCGCGCGAGACAGCGCGTCCCGAGGAGATGCGCAGCGAAGTGGCCTCTTCGCGAAGTTCCGGGGGGAAATCTCCGTGGTTCACGTTGATCCCGATTCCCGCGATCACCGCGGTGTCGTGCAAGTGCGCCAGCACGCCGGCGCACTTGCGGCCACTGCAAAGCGCGTCATTGGGCCAGCGCAGATCCACCGCGACGCCGCAGGTTCGCTCGATCGCCTGCTGCACCGCCAGTCCCAGCGCCAGCATCAGCGCGGGTTGTGAGGCATCTCCGGCCCGCAGCACGACAGAAATATACAATCCCGCTTCCGGCTCGGAGTGCCAGCGGTGGCCGTGACGGCCGATGCCGGCCGTCTGTTCATCGGCGCCAACAGCCGTCATGTGGGGACAACCCGCCGCCGCCAGTTTCGCGGCTACGTTCATCGTCGAGTCCACTCGCTCGTGCCAGTGTACCGGCCAGCCCGGCAGCTCCGATCGAACCAGGTCCAATTGCAGCGCCATCACAAAGGGGAGACGCGGAAGTTGATGTCCACAGCCTGTGCGGAATGCGTGATGGCTCCGCTGGAGATGAAGTCGGCGCCGGCTTCCGCGTATTTGCGAATATTCTCAAGGGTGATGCCCCCGGAAAGCTCCACCTCGGCGCGGCCGGCGATGAAGCGGATCTCGTCAGCCGCCTGCTTCGGAGTCATGTTATCGAGCAGCACGCGCGCGACTCCCTGCGCGAGGGCCTCCTCCAACTCCGCATGATCGCGGACTTCGATCTCCACCGGCAGACCGGAAGCCTTGGCGCGGGCGACCGCCTTCGCGACGCCGCCCGCAAGGTCCACATGATTGTTCTTGATGAGAATCGCGTCGTACAGGCCCATCCGGTGGTTCTTAACCCCGCCCGCGGCAGCAGCCATTTTCTCCAGGATCCGCAACCCGGGCGTCGTCTTTCGCGTGTCCAGGATTCGTGTGCGCGTACCGGCGACGGCGTCCGAGTAACGCCGCGCCAGCGTCGCCACGCCGCTCAACCGCTGCATAAAATTCAGCGACACTCGTTCGCGTTCCAGCAACCGCCGCGCCGGCCCGGTAACCTGGGCGATCATGTCGCCCGTCTCCGCGCGGTCGCCCGACCGCTTGTACAGATCCACCGAGTCCGGCTGCATGGTGCGCTCCAGAAGTTCGGAGCCCGCCACAACCATCGGTTGACGCGCAAAGAATCGGCCCACCGCCCGCTGGTTCTCATCCACTGTCAGGACGGAGGTGAGGTCCCCCGGTCCGACGTCTTCGGCCAGCGCATTCTCGATGGCGCGGACCACATCGGGATGCAGCGCGTCGAACTTCATTTTGCCAGCGTTTCCAGCGAAGAGCGGCTCTTCCCGAGCTGCGCCTCATACTCCGACTTCTTCTGCCGGATCGAGGAAATCACCTTCTCCGGCGCCTTGCTCAGGAACTCCTCGTTGGTCAACTGCCGCTCTGAATTAGCAATCAGCCCTTCGAGTTGAGTTATCTCCTTTTCGAGGCGCGCCCGCAACGCGTCCACCCCTTCGGCGGCCAGTTCCGGCAGGTGCAGTTTCAGATCGAAATCCGGAGTGGAGCGGACCGCCCCCTCCAGGCCGGGAGCGATGCCTTCGTGCAACGTGAAATCGAGCTTGGCCAGGCGCCGGATCGCGTCCGCGTAATCGCGGGCTACCCGCAGTACCGCGCCACGTGCGAACAGATCCGCCTTTAACTCGGCCTTGGTGTCGATCTTGTGATCGGCGCGCAGCGCACGCGCGGAGGTGATGATCCCCTGCAGGCCGGCCATGGCGATCTGGGCTTCGCCGTCCTGGCGTGAGGCATCGAATCGCGGGTATGCGGCCAGCGAGATCGACCGGTTCGCTTCGGCGCCCGCCCGGCCCGCGAGCATCTGCCACAGCTCCTCGGTCAGGAACGGCATCATGGGGTGCAGCAACCGAAGCGACGCTTCATACGTGTACAGAAGCACATCCCAGTCCCCGCGAGCTTGGGCCGTCAGCCGGGGCTTCTTCAACTCCAGATACCAGTCGCAAAAATCGTCCCAGAAGAACTTCCACATTGCGTCGGCGGCTTCGTGCAGCCGGTGCTCGCGCAAGGCGCGATTCGCGATGTCGGCGGACTCGTTCAGCCGCGACAGAATCCAGCGATCCTCCAGCCGCTCGGCCGCCGGAGGCGCCGCATTCGGCAGTGCGGGCGCAATGCCGCTGGTTTCCATGTTGCCGAAGATCAGCCGCGACGCATTCCAGATCTTGTTGGCGAACCCGCGCATGCTGAGCATCTTTTCATCGCTCAGCGCGATGTCCGCCCCCGCGGCCGCGCTCACCAAAAGCGTGAAGCGCACCGCGTCGGTGCCGTACTTCTCGTTCACCTCCAGCGGATCGATCACGTTGCCCTTGGTCTTCGACATCTTCTGACGCTCGGCGTCGCGGATCAGCCCGTGGATATGCACTTGCCGGAAAGGCGCCTCGCCCATCATCTCCAGGCCGAACACCGCCATGCGCGCCATCCAGAAGAAGATGATGTCGAACCCGGTCACCAGCAGGGACGTGGGGTAATACTTGCGAAGGTCCGGCGTCTCATCTGGCCAGCCCAAGGTGGAAAACGGCCAGAGCCCGCTCGAAAACCAGGTGTCGAGCACGTCCGGATCCTGGGTGATGTTCTTCGATCGGCATTGAGAGCAGGCGTCCGGATCCTGCCGCGCCACGGTAATGGCGCCGCAATCGCCGCAATGCCACGCCGGAATGCGATGTCCCCACCAGAGTTGCCGCGACACACACCAGTCGCGGATGTTCCGCATCCAGTGGAAGTACGTTGCCTTCCAGTTCCCCGGAATGATTTCGATGCGGCCGTCCTCCACCGCCGCGATGGCCGGCTCCGCCAGCGGCTTCATCGAAACCCACCATTGCTTGGAGACCAGCGGCTCCACGATCGTCCTGCAGCGCTGGCAGCGGCCGGCGGAAAGCTTGTAGTCCTCCACCTTCTCGAGCAGGCCCAGATTCTCCAGGTCCTCCACCACGCGCTTGCGGGCTTCGAAGCGATCCAGGCCGGCATATGCGCCCGCCTCGGCTGTCATCTTCGCGTCCTCGTTGATCACTTTGACCATCGGAAGGTGGTGGCGCCTGCCCGCTTCAAAGTCGTTGGGATCGTGCGACGGCGTGATCTTGACAAAGCCGGAGCCGAATTCCGGATCCGCCATCTCGTCCAGAACGATGGGAATCGCACGGTCCATCAGCGGCAGAATCACGCTCTTCCCGCGCAGGTCGCGACCCCTCGGGTGGTCGGGATGCATGGCCACGGCGGTATCGCCCAGCATGGTTTCCGGCCGCGTTGTCGCCACGGTCACGAAACCAGAGCCGTCCGAGAGGGGATAGCGGATGTGCCACAGGTGGCCGGGCATTTCCTCATGCACGGTCTCCAGGTCGGAAAGCGCGGTGTGGCAGCGGGGACACCAGTTCACCATGTACTCGCCGCGGTAAATCAGTCCCTTTTCGTACAGGCGGACGAAAGCCTCGCGCACGGCCCGCGACAAGCCTTCATCCATCGTGAAGCGGTTGCGGCTCCAGTCCACGCTCATGCCGGCGCGCTTCATTTGCTCCAGAATGCGTCCGCCGTGGGTCTCCTTCCATTCCCACACGCGGCGGACAAACTCCTCCCGCCCCAGGTCGTGCTTGCTCTTACCTTCGGAGGCGAGCTGGCGCTCCACCAGCATTTGCGTCGCGATGCCCGCGTGGTCGGTGCCCGGAAGCCACAGCGTGTTATCGCCCAGCATACGGTGCCAGCGCACGAGCGTATCGATGATCGAGTGCTCGAACATGTGGCCCATGTGTAGCGACCCGGTCACGTTCGGGGGCGGAATTACCAGCGAAAACACGTCTCCCGGCGCGTCCCGGTCGGCTTGATAAATGCCGCTCTCAATCCACCATCGCGCCCAGCGAGGCTCCACCTGCTGGGGCTCATACGTTTTGGCAAGTTGCATCAGGGAAACTCCAGTTTAGCAGGCGTTCTGATGTAACCTTCCAGAGGCGCAGTGGTAGTCGGCCAGTATGACCCGAAGACTCACCTTTCTGGCGGCCATCGTGGCCCTCACCTGCCCGGCGGCGTCACTCACCCCAGAGGAATCGAAGCTATGGCGAGCCGATCTAAGATTTCTGGCTGACAAAATTGTTGCGACTCATCCGAACCCCTTCAAGCGGATCAGCCGCGACGCCTTCGAACGCCTGGTCTCGGATCTGGACGCCCGAATCCCTTCCCTCGACCGGGAAAAGGTCATCGCGGGTCTGGTTCAGGTGATCTCGTCGCTGCGGGACGGCCACACGGCGCTGGCCCCGTTCCGGGACCCCGCTGCGAGGTTCTCCACGGTCCCGGCCGATTTCTATTGGTTCGAGGACGGGTTGTTCATTCACCGCGCCGCGGATGCGGATTTATTGGGCGCGCGAGTGCTGCGTGTGGGCGCGACACCGGTCGAAAAGCTCGCGGACGCGATCGCCCCGCTGGTTGATGCCGACAATCGCTTCACGCTGCTGGCGCGGGCGCCGGCCCGGCTGCGGTCGCCCGAAATGCTCTACGGAGCCGGGTTGATCCCGGATGCGGCCGGGATCCCGATGGAACTGGAAAAGAACGGCAGGCGTTTTGAGATCGTGCTGAAGCCGCGGGCGGCCGGCACCCTGCAGTCCTGGCGAGACGAAAGCAACCCGCCCCTGTACCTGAGCCGGACGGAAACGCACTGGTTCACCTACCTGCCAGACCGCCGCATGATGTACGTCTCGATGTCGGCGATCCTGGACTCTCACGGCGAAACCATGGCCGCGTTCTTCCGCCGCGCCCTCGCCGAGGCAGCCTCGAAAAACGCCGGGAAGTTCGTCCTCGACCTCCGCAACAATGGAGGCGGCAACAACACTCTGGTACGCCCCTTGATCATCGATCTCATCCGATCCCAGTTCAATGAACGTGACAAACTCTTCGTGCTCATCGGGCGCCGCACCTTTTCCGCCGCCATGAACTTCGTCAACCTGCTGGAGCTCTTCACCAACGCGACGTTCGTGGGCGAACCTACGGGAGCGAGTCCGAACCATTACGGGGACGCGACCGGATTTCAACTCCCCAACTCGAAGCTCAACTTTCGCGTGTCCACGCTGCTTTGGCAGGATCAGCATCCACTGGACCGGCGCGAATATCTGGGACCGCACATCGCCGTGGATCTGACGTCCGCCGCGTACGCGCGAAATCTCGATCCGGTTCTGGATGCGGTTCACGCCTATCAGCCCGTACCGCCTGTCATCGAAACGCTCCGGCCGCTGGTTGAGAAGGGCGAGTGGGATGCCGCGCGTAAGACGATTTTGGAGTATCGCTCCAACCCGGCTTTCAAGTACCGGCCTCTCGAGAACCGGTTGAACGACTACGGGTATCAACTGATGAACCGCGGAGACTTGACCACCGCCATCGGGGTTCTTCGACTCAATTCGCTGGCTTATCCGGAATCCGCCAACGTACATGACAGCCTGGGAGAAGCGCTGGCGCGCGCGGGGAAGACTGAGGAAGCGATCGCCAGCTACCGGAGAGCCCTGGCGATACAGCCCTCGTCCGCGAGCGCGGCCGCCGCCATCGAACGCCTGCAAGCGCCCCGGAAATAGGCGGGCGGCGGGCTAAGCTGGTCAGTCTGACTACTTCGCGTGAACAGTTTTCCGCCCGCCGCCGGTCCCGCGCGAAAGTATACTGGATGCTTCATGCGACTGGTGGCGTTGTTCTTACTCGCGTTCTGTTACCACGTTCCTGCCCCGGCTGCGTATACCGCCGCGCAGGCCGAACGGGGAGCAGTGGTGTATAAAGCAGCCTGTATCGCCTGTCACGGCGCGGATCTTAAGTCGCCGATCGCCCCCGTGCTGGCCGGCCCGAACTTCGCGCAGCGCTGGTCTGGACGCCGTTCCCTGCTTGACCTGTTCGCCGCGGTGCGGGCAATGCCGCCGGGCGGCGCGGGCGATCTGACGACCGCTCAGCAGGTGGATGTGATGGCGTACATCCTGCAGCAGAACGGCTACGCGCCCGGAGCAAGGCCGCTGAGCGGCGATGCGGCCGTGCTTCAGAAAAGCCGCGTGGAGATCAGCGGAGGCGCCGTCGCGGCGGGCAAGCCCGCTCCCGAGTTCGTCAAGGGAACGGGATCGGCCGCTCCCGGAGCCGGACCAACGCAGGACGAACTCACCAACGCCCACCGCGCCACCCGCGACTGGCTGTATCACACCCACAACTACGCCGGTACGCGCTACGTGGCGCTGGATCAAATCAACGCCTCGAACGCGGGCAGCCTCCGCGCGGCGTGCGCATTCCAATTCGGCGAGACCACCAATTTCCAGACCGGCCCGATCGTCTACGACGGCGTTATGTACTTGACCGGGCTGTACAATACGGTCGCCATCGACGCCGCCACCTGCCGGCCGAAGTGGCGTCACACGTGGCAGCCGCTGGCTCCCACGGTGTGGCCGACCAATCGCGGGGTCGCCATCCAACAGGGGCGGCTGGTGCGCGGGACCTCGGACGGCTACCTGGTGCAACTCAGCGCCGCCACCGGCGAACTGATCTGGGCTCGCAAAGTCGCTGATGCGCTGGCGGGCGAGACGTTCACCATGCCGCCGCTGATCTTCGAGGACCTGATCCTGATTGGCCCCGCGGGAAGCGAGAACGGGATCTCCGGCTGGGTGGGAGCGTTTCGCATGAGCGACGGCTCGCCCGTTTGGCGCTTCAAGACGGTACCGGGCGCTCGCGAGGGCACCGGGACATGGCCGAATCCGGGTAAGATCGTGCTTGGCGGGGGATCGGTCTGGACGCCCTTTTCGCTCGATGCCGCAAAGGGTGAGTTGTATGTCGCGGTATCCAACCCCGCGCCCGATCTTCCCGCGCACATGCGTCCCGGGGAGAACCTCTACACGAACTCGCTCGTCGCGCTCGATGTCCGAACCGGGGCCTTGCGCTGGTACAAGCAGATGGTGCCCAACGACAGCCACGACTGGGACCTCACGCAGGTTAGTCCACTGTTCACGGCCCGGATCGCCGGAAGGGAAGCCAGCATGATCGCCACGGTGGGCAAGGATGGATACCTGCGAACCGTGGACCGCAACTCCCGCGAGGTGATTCACAAGACGCCGGTCACTACCATCGAAAACTGGGACGTCCCCGTTACTTCCAAAGGCGTAAAAGCATGCCCCGGCGTGCTCGGAGGCGTGGAGTGGAGCGGGCCTGCCTTCCATCCCGGCGCGAACCTGCTCTACACGGTAGCCGTGGACTGGTGTTCCTTCTTCACCGCCGATGAGAAGTGGGAGAGCCGGGAGCCAGGGAAGGGCAGCTTTTTCGGCGGCCGCAGCCGCTGGGCTTCGCAGGCGCAGGGATGGCTGACCGCGACGGACGCCTCCACCGGCGAGGTTCGCTGGAAATATAAATCGCCCCGACCTATGGTCGGGGCGGTAACGGCCACCGCGGGCGACGTTGTGTTTACCGGCGAGCTCACCGGCGACTTCGTCGCGTTTCATGCGGGCACCGGCAAGGAGCTGTTCCGGTTCCATACCGGCGGTCCGATCGGCGGCGGCCTGGTGACCTACCAGGTGCAGGGCAAACAGTATGTCGCGGTGGCCGCGGGCAGCCCGTCCCGTTTCTGGGTGGATAAGCACCCGGGTTCGCCGACGGTGTTTGTGTTCGCGCTGCCTTAGATCACTTCCAGCAGCACCCAACCCGGCAGACTCGCCGGACGCCCGCCCTGGAACACGATCTTGCGCGTCTTCGGAAACGGCAGGCCGGTCTGAATCGCGCGCTGATAGAACGGCAACTGCCGCGCGATTTCGCGATACGCCTCCGTATCCGGATTCGCGGCGACTTTGCTCACCAGCCCGCCGCCCCAACCGATCTCCAGCAGGCACGAGCCCGGTCCCAGGCTTCCCAAGCGCGACTTCAACTGCTCCAGCGATGCCCGCAAGTCCCCCAGCCCCGCCGTTTCGGCGTACCGCAGTTGCAGGCCTAGCACCACGTCCGCCCATCGGTTGGCGGCCTCCAGCAGCGATTCACCGGTGACATTCTCACGCCCCCGCGCCACCTTTTGATCGGTCCATCCGCCTTCAAACACAGTTCCCGGTGTCGCCATCTCCGCGAACGCGGGCGTCGCGTCGTCGGCGCGGTGAGCCGATCCTCGGGGCGCCGTCTTCCAGGCCAGCTCAAGCTTGGGCCCGCGCTGCGCCAGCGTGGATGTCCGCACCAGGTACACCTTCATGGCCGCGTGCGTCACCGGATCGGAATCGCTGGCCGAAACCGCGCGCATTCGCGATATACCCGCCCCGCCCAGCACCGATTCCTCCGCCTTCAGCGCCGGCATCCGCCAGAAGCGATCGCCTTCCATGCGCCTGCCGATATCGCGCACCGTCGCTTCACTCCAGCGCGAGCCTACGGCGCCGGTGCGTAGCGCACCCTTGATCGCGGTCGCGGGCAAGTAGGGGCCCTTCGGTCCCGTTGCGAACGTCGGAATGAACAGGTGCTCGGCGGGCGTGCGGTTCCAGAATGCGGCCGCGCCCGGATCTTCAAACGGAATGCGGCGTCCGGCGAAGTTCTGCGCGAATCCGCCCCAGGAAGCGAAATCCAGCTTGTCCGCCTTCTTCAACTGTCCCAGATACCCTTCCAGGCGCGGGCCCTTCGCCAGCAGCTTGAAAATCCGGCGCTGATCCAGAACATTCACATGGTCTTTCCACACCATGTAGTCGATGGGCGAAAGCTTCTGCCCGTCGCCCACCAGCGTGGGAGTCAGAACCGTCACTCGATACCTCATGAGGATCTCCGGAACCCGTCGAGCGAAACCGGAACGGCAACCGCGAATCCGGCCCGGTACACAGGATGCGCGAAACCCTCCGGCGACACGTCACGGGCCGTGCCCGCAGGCGGCGCCGCGGCGACAATCACGGAGCCTTCGCTGATCATCCGCGTGTCTTTCTTCACGGCGCCCCATCCGGCGCCGCTCTCCACGCGCCCGCTGCGCGATGTCAGTTCGTAGGCGCCCCGGCTCCAATCCACCGCTTCGCCGTCCGCCGGGAGAAACAGGGACAACATCCAGTAGCCCGCCTGATCCTCCGGCGTCGCAATGCCCAGCAACCCTGCCAGATCGCCTTCCTCGATCTCCGGCGCCGCCGCGCGACCCCAGCCGCGGGAACGCTCACCTCCAAAACCGGAATCCGCCAGCAAACGCAGTGCCGCCACCACGCGGTCCGCCCACCGTCCGCGGGTCTCCTGATCGGTGAATTCCACGGCGAACCACAAACCCGCCCCGGCCGTGAATTCCAAACAACCGGTCCGGTGAGCCTCTACTCCTTCGCCCCAGCGATCGACCGCCGCGGCCGATCGCACCGCGGCCCGGAACGGCCCGATCACCGGCTGTGCGACTACACCCGGCGGCGGCGGCGTCACCGGGAGCACGCACTCGCTCCAGCCGTCCACGGCCCACTTGTCTTCGTCCGGAGCCTGCCCTTGATTCATGGCCGAGATCAGCGGCAGCGGCGCGAATCGCGCCGCTTTCCAACGAATTTTCACGCTTGCCGGGGGCGGCCACAGGTGCAGAGGTGGAGGCGCGAGCAGTTGATCGCCCAGAAACGGGAACGCGGAGCTGAAACGAACCTCCGACGCCGCACCCCGGTGCGCCGTTGCCTCCAGCCAGGAATCCAGCCAGCCCAGCCGCGACATCGCCGACGTGACGGCCGAGTACAGCGAATCGCTGTGAAAGATCAGATCCGTGCGGTCGCGCTCGCCCGAGTCGGGCCCGATGCGCCACGGTCCGGCCGGTCGCAGGCGTACAAGAAATGCGGGCATTAGATCTTCAGTCTGAAACGCCGAGCTTGCCGGCCAGGTCTTCCCGAACCAGATTCTGGAACGCGCCGAGATCGGCGTTTTGCGCGAGAGCTGCTTCGGGCGCGCCTTCCGCGTAAAAAGCCTTGCTCCGCCACTTCACGTCCAGATTGGCGAAGCGCACGCGCCCGGATCCGCGGCTTCCCCCGCCTCCCAAGGCATCGTCCTCCAGAAGGCGCAGCCCTTCCACCAGCCGGCCCGCAAGCGAAAGATCCTCGGGACACAGCAGGTCCAGCACCATGCGGATCTTGAACCTAGCTCCCGCGGGAACGCGCTCCAGGGTGCGTGGGTTGGCCTGGGACGTGATGCGATCCACGGCGTTTTCGCTCTTCACCTCCGTCAGTTCGTCATCCAGGTTCTCGCGCATCTGAGCCGTGATCGAATCGGGATCGAGCGGCGCGTCGTAAATCGTAAGCCGCGCCGGCGTCGCTCCGCCTTCCAGCGCCTCGCCCTGCACCCGGTCTACGCGCCCGGGGTTGCGTCCGAACAGCAGGCAGATTTCGTCGTCCGGACGGCTGCTCTGGTGAATTCTTACCTCCTGACCGCGGCGCTTGGACAGATAAACCAACTCGCCCGGAGTGGTTAGCCCATCGGCGTGCTCCAGCAAGGAGCGGATCTTACCTCGCAGCGAACTGCCGGGGACATAAGGCAGGCCGAAGGCGTCCTTCACCACCGGATTGTCGGCGCCGCCGATTTCGAGCGATCCCTTGCCCGCGCCGATGTGCAGGCCGGTCTGGCAGTGCAACTCGCCCTCGATAATCAACTTGCCGATCAGCTTCAGCTCGGTTTGAGCGGTATGGGTGCTCATCGGAAACTCCTATTCCTGGTAGGCCTTATTCGTTGTAGGCGACAATGGCCTCGAACAAATCGCGAAAACGCTCGTAGCCGCGAGCATCATTCTTGCGGGTCACCTGCAGCAGCAGCCGCTCCAGCGAATCGAGACTGCGAAGCGAGTGCCGCGCGATCGTATACGCCAACCGCGCGCGCAGCATCACAAACTCGTGCTGACGTTCGTTTTCCGGAGCGCGAACGGCGCGCCGCACTGCGTTGTACAGGCGCCGCAACTGGCTCTTGGTGCCGGAATCCATGTCGCGCATCCGCGCCACCACGGCGTGCGCCGCGTTATCGAGATAAAGGCTGTCGGCAACCAGCTTCTCGATGTCGATCTCCGGGGGACCTTCCGGACGCCGGTCGCCGCCGCCCTTGCCGCCGGGACCGCCGCCGCGGCGCTCGTCGCGTTGATCACGCCCGCCCCCCGGCCGGCGTTCCCCGCGATCGCGTTTCTCGCCGCTATTCTTCTGTCCCTGATTTTGGCCCGCGGGACTGGGGGCCGGTGCCTGGCTTTGTTCTTCCGCCATTGTTGTCTTTCCTGTCAGTTTTCCGCCGACAACCTCGCCCATTCTAGCGCCACCCGCCCGGCGGGCCGCAACTTCAGGTATCCGGCGCTGCGACCGATCAGATCGGCGATCACGCTTGCGCTTGCCTTTTCGAATTCCCGTTCCCGGAACTTGCCCCCGCCGCGAGCCTCCAGAATGCGGGTGATCCGGCGGTAATACCGCCACGGCTTCTCCGCGCCGGATCGTCTCGCCTGACGGCGGGACAGTTTCACCGGCGTCTCGCGATAAATTCCGCAGATATCATCCAGGTACGCGGGCGCGACCCGGAATTCCTCCACCAGCCGCGCCAGCGATTCCTTTAGCTCCGCGGCCTCGCTGAACTGCTTCCATTCCAGGGTCCTGCCCAGCAGCCAGATACAGTCCTTGTCCGCGCTCTTGGCTGCTTCCAGGCGCTGTCCCGCTTCCTCGAACACGCGCCCCAGCGCGGCATCCTCGTCCGGGGCCAGCGCCAGCGCCATGGTCAGCGTCTTGCCTTCCGGTCCTGGGAAGTCTTTCAGGTTTTCCTCGGCGAAACGGTGGAACAGCCGCTGCAGTTCCCGCGCAAAGGGGATCAGGGCGTCCCACGATCCGTAAACCGCGAAGTCGTCCCCGCCGGAGTAAAGCACGGTGACTTTGCGCCAAAACTCAGGCATGGAGCAGAGAACTTCCAATTCCCCGGCGAAGAATTGCTTGTAGAGAATGGAAAGCTGTATGTGTTCCTCGATGGTCGGGACTTTGCGATAGCGAATGCCAAAGTGATCCACATCGCCGCGCAGGACGCCCCAGGCCTTACGGCCTTGGGCGCGGCCGGCGAGCGCGGGAGCCCGAGCCGGCTCGCCTGTGTCTTCGAGCGCGGCATGCCTGGCGAAAGGGATTGCGTCCGCCGCGGCGCCGATCGGCCACTGGTGCTTGCCTGAGAGCAAAACGCGTCCCGGCGTTTCGGGGGACCACGCTACCGCGTCCGCCTGCCGCACGCCCCATTCGATCTCGCCGCCGAAATACGCGCCGGCGTCCGTCGCGGTCCCCGCCAGATCGGACTTCGGCCAACCGGATGAGGCCAGCGGCGCCGAACGCAACTGCTGCAAAGACTCGTTCAGGCGCTTGCGGATGTCCAGCCAGTCACCCAGGTTTTCCGTGGACGCCCAGATCAGGCGCAAAGTGCCGCCGCTGACCTGCGCGATCTCCGCCGCCGCGCGCGTCAACAATTCGTTGGCGGCCGGGAGGTTCTCCTCCGGAAGCACCACCAGGAACTGACCCCCGCCGCTCGATCCCAGCAGCATGGTGGATAATCCGAGTTCCGCCAGCACCGCCCGCGGCAGCACTTCGCTCAGCAGGGCCACCCAATGCGAACGGCCGATGAAGTTCTCCTGATTACGGAGGAACTCCGGGATGCCAGCGAGCTTGCCCTGCAAGAAGAAGGGAACCGACATATGGAAGCGCTATGCGAAAGCGAATTTTTCAATCTAGCACATAGCACCTCCAAGGTCTTGCCGGAACGTCACTTTCGCCGGCGGCTACAACGGGCGGCCCGACCGGTGCCGCACGGTGATCGTGCCCGTCGACGACTGCCCCCGGCTGTCCGTCACCGTGACGTCGAAGTAGTAAAAGCCGTTCGAATTCAGCAATTGAACGATCGGCGTCGCGGTGTCGCCGCGCAGGATGTTCGCGGCGTTGTTTCGAACCGTCCAACGGAACGTGAGTGGGGTGTTTCCCGAGGGGCTGAACGAATCCGACGCGTCGAGGTCGTTCTGCCAGTACACCGTTTCGATCACCGGTCCGCCCTTGATTCTCACTACCGGCGCCGCGCCCGGCGGGGGCTCCACCGGACGGCGGACCCGCACTGTCAAGGTCTGCCGGTCCTCGCTTCCGTCGCCCACCGCGCGGCATTCGAATGTGGTGTCTTCAGTGGGACGCACCACCACGAAGGCCCGCCCCGGCGGCAGAGGTCCCACGCCCACCAGGAAGATCTCCCGCGCGCCGGTCGCTTCGCAGCGCAGCCGGATGTCGGTGAGCGGGGCGGGCGATTCCGGCGGATCCGCCGTGAACGACGTGATCCGCGCCCGCGGACGCGGGTTTACGGTGATCGTCACCGGCAGAGTCGCCGTTCCGTTGCGGTTGGTGGCCGTCAGCGTGTACGTAGTCGTCTGCGCCGGACTCACATTGCGCGAGTCGGCCTGCGCCACGGGTCCGAGGCCGCTGATGGTGACGGTCTCCGCGTTCTCCACCAGCCACAGCAGCGTGGACTGCTCTCCTTCGTTGATCGTTAGCGGCGATGCCGAGAATCGCGCAATCCGCGGCAATCCGGACGCGCCACCGCCTCCTACCATCACATTCAGCGCGCAAGTCGCGGAGCCCCCGGGTCCGGTGGCGGTCAACGTGTAGTTGGTGTTCTCGGACGGCGTCACCCTCTGCTGCCCGCTCATGGCAACGGCGCCGATCCCCGATATAGTGACGCTTTGCGCCCCCTCGGTCGACCAGTTGATCACCGCGCTCTCGCCCGGATTGATGTTCGCCGGGGCGACAAAGCAGGAGAGGAAACGCACCGGACGTTCCTCCACCCGAATCGTCACTTCCGCCGTCTCCGTGCCGGTGCGATTGCTCGCGATTAACCGGAACGTCGTCGTCTCAGCCGGTTGAACCACGCGAGTCCCGGTAGCCGCCACCGCGCCGCCGGGTTCCAGGCGCACTTCCGTCGCGTTCTCCACGCGCCAGCTCAACTGCGCATTGTCGCCGCGGCGTATCACCGGAGGATTGGCGAAGAAGGAAGCGATCCGCACCCGTTCCTCGGCCCGTCCCGTTACGCGGACTCGGGCGAACGATTCGCCACCCTGGTCGTCGCGGACTGCCAGGCGAAAGGAGTACGTGGCCCCCGGCGCCGCCGTGAAGCTGGGACGGGCCGTGTTCGCCCCGGCCAACGCAACCGCCGGACCGCCCTCCTGCACCCACTCGAAGGTGATCGGGTCTCCGTCCGGATCGTACGAGCCCGATCCGTTCAACGTCACGGTTCCTTCCACTCCCAATTGATCCGGCCCCGCGTCGGCCACTGGCGGCGCGTTCCCGGTCCGAACCGTCCGCTCCCGCAACTCATACCGGACGCGCGGGACATCCACCGGTACGGGATGGTCCACGCCGAGAAAATCCCGCGGGCGCTGGAAATTGCCCACCTGGAATCCGAACACGACTCGTCCGGTGTTCTGCCGTGCCAGCAGCGTTTCGTTCACGCCGCCTTCCACCGTGAAGGCGAACAGATCGCTGACGGGCCAGACCAGCCGCAAAGTCCCGCCGGCCCGGTTCGCGCCCGCGTCGCTGCGCAGATAGCCGGCATTCCCCTCGAGATACGAACTGCGGATAAAGCTCAGCGTGGTGGAGATCCCCACCTGGTCCACCACGTCCAGGTAGCGCTCCGTGAACACGTTCAGCGCCCGCCGCCCGTTCGCCAGCCTCGCGTTTTCGCGGTTCAGCACCGCGCCATCCAGGAAGCTCTTGGTTCCAAACGCCCCGATGCGGCCGAGCCGGAAGATGTAGTCGAGCGTCAGCGACGCCTGCCCCATCGTCCCTCCGTCCTGATTCCCGCGCAGGTTCACGTGCTTGAAGCTGGAAAACACGCCGGCCTGAAACCGCGACACGGGCCGCGCTACCAGTCCGATGTCGAACTGCCCCTCGCGCTGGCTGCGGAAGTAGAGGTATTCGCCTTGTGCCTGGATCGCGAAGCGCTCGCGGAACGGCGCGAAGTATCGTGCCCGCCCGCTGAACGTCAGATTGCCGTCCCCGTCTACGCCCACGTTTGGAGCAACAATGGCGAATCGTGAGAGTGCGCCCGGCGCCGTCTGCGCGGCAGTTTCCGTGGCGGCGCGCCCCGCCGCCGCCGCGGTTGTTCCGGGTGTTCCCGGCTGGCCCGCCGTTCCGGGCTGTCCCGGCGAACCCGATGTGCCGGGCGCCCCGGGCGGCGTTTGCACAGCCTTCGCGGCGTCGCCCATCTTTGTCTCCATCGCCTGCTGATGCTGCCGCAGCGCGTCGACTTCTTTTCGCAACTCGGCGTTCTGCTCCCCGAGCTGACGCAACATGCGTGCGATTTCATCCAGTTGATCCAGGCGCTTCAGAACTTGGTTGCAGCAATCCGCCGCCGGACCGCCTTGCGCCATGGCGCGGATGGCATCGCCCGGACCGCCGGCGCTCACCACCCGGCCCTGGTCATCTGTGACCGTCAATACCACTCGGCGGTTCCGCCACCTTGCGACGTCGGTCCGGCTGAACCCCGGCTTCACATTGGGATCCAGGGGAACCGCCGAGCCGCGAGTGCCGGTGGTAATTTGTGCACTCCGCGCGCCATATTTCACCAGGAAGTCGCGCACCGAAGCCGCTCGCGCCAGCCCCAG
Source organism: Bryobacteraceae bacterium (assembly GCA_019748195.1). Classification (GTDB taxonomy): domain Bacteria; phylum Acidobacteriota; class Terriglobia; order Bryobacterales; family Bryobacteraceae; genus JAIEPW01. Next base: position 3,034 of record JAIEPW010000092.1, on the reverse strand, counting down.
CTTCTCGTTGTAAGTTCGCGATCCGAGATGGTCAGCGTGTCCTTCTACACGAACCCGGTACGCCGCGTTTCGTTGCAGAAGCTCCGCCAGGCGAAGCAGGCTTGGAAAGCCGTCGGAAAGCACCGCGGAATCGAACTCGAAGTTGATTTCTTCCCAATCATCCTTGGTGACGCCCGGCTCAGGCGTCTGCCCGCAGATTCCGCCTATTACAAACAGGGCTGTTGCCCATCCGGCCATTCTCATTGCTTGCCCCTCTTTCGTCCTCAGCCGATGCAATTCTGCTGCCCCTTCTTACAGCCCGAGGGCGAGGAAATTGCAACCGGTGCGAGGCCGTACGAAATGGCCCCTCGACTGCCCAGGAAAACGAGTCATGAGTAAGAAAATCCAGGTGAACCCCGACCATTACAAACTGCGCGGGCGCGACCCGCTCGGCCAGGATGTCGTCCATGAAGTGGAAAAGCAACGGTACACGGAGGCACAGGTTCGCGAGCGCCGTACCGCCACGAGTCCTGAGGACCCCGGGATCGCGCGCGGGAACGGTAGCCGGTCCAAGGCTCCCGAGGACCAGTTGAAAAAGACAAGTTCGGCGGCTCCGAAAACCGCATCGCGCTCAAAAGGCGGCGCCAAAACCAGCAACGCCAAGTCGTCGAGAAACGCAACGATCCGATGACAGCGGGTCCGGATCTGGACAGCGGGCCCAGCCCTAATCATGGCGGGCGTCAGGGCGTTTCGAGCAAACAGGGCAGGCGCTCCTCGGCCCAGAAGATGGAAGCGGTCCGCAATAACTTCGACACGATGCCGGCGCTGTCGAAGGTCGCCGGAGCGTTCGCCCGCCGGCAAGGGGCAAGCCCTCACGCGGCGCGAACCGGGTGTGATCTTTATCCGGCGTACGCTGGAGGAAATGGATTCTTCCAGCGTTACGATCTCGACAGACCAGAACCTGCTGGATGTCGACTTGATCCACGACTTCCTTTCGCGGCACTCCTACTGGGCTCAAGGCCGGAGCCGCGAAGTTGTCGAGCGCTCCCTCCGCAACTCCCTTTGCTTTGGCGCGTATCGCGACGGCAGGCAACTCGGCTTTGCCCGCGTGGTGACGGACCGCGCCACGTTCGGCTGGCTGTGCGATGTGTTCGTCGTGCCGGAAGCGCGCGGCCTCGGAATTTCGAAAAGTCTGATGGAGGCCGTTCTCGGCCACCCCGAATTGCAGGGCTTCCGCCGCTTCCTGCTGGCGACGAAAGACGCGCACTCGCTTTATGCGCAGTTCGGCTTCGAGCCGCTGAGTGCGCCGGAACGTTGGATGTCCATCGAGCGTTTCTAAGCCTCGAACCGGTGCTCACGCCAGAGAGGTTCGCCATGGCTATCCGGGGAATCGATACGGGACCGGGTACTTGTCTTCGAACTCGGCATACATCGCAAGCTCCCGATCGCGCGACTTCCGCAGCCGTTCGAGAATTGCCGCAGGATCCTCCCGAGGCAACATAATCAGGATCTTGCCGGATTTCTTCAGATCGTCGATCCGGGTCTGCTCAGCCGGACCCGGGCGACGCGTCAGCATCAACAGAGCTCCCAACTTGCCCATCCACTCCGTCGGACTCTGGTCCTTGATCTCGTCCGTTTCGAGAAGCGCAACCATCCGGTCCACGGTTCTCCGTTCCAGGTTCCCGCTGGGCAACAGATCCAGCAGATAAAGATAAAAGGACGCCCGTTGATGGAACAGAGCAGCCCGTTCCGTTAGCGTTGCCTCCGGCTCGGGTTTCCAATCGTCCAGACGATGGAGGAACTCCGTGACCCCGATCTCCCACGTCTCCAGATTCACGCCCGCCCGGCGGGCGGGCGCAACCGCCCGCAGGCCGTGGCGGTAGGCGGTCAGGTCATCCAGAAGGTGCAAGAACCGGATTGACGGCAGAGGCGTCGTGCGCGCCGCGACGCGGGAAACTTCGATACGGAAGTCCGCCCGATTCAGTGCCGCCGGGGGCGAGGCAAACGGACGTAGAACACCGTTGAAGAACGATATGCGCTTGTCGATCGCACTGGTTCCTCGCTCGTCGGCCACCGCCGAGTCCGCGCAGACGGGCTGTGCGAAAACCCGGCCGAGAGCGTGCCGGTACAGGCCGGCGAGCCCTCCGGCCGCCGATGCTGAGGCTATGACTGACTCCAGCCGCCCCAGCAACCGGTCGCGTGATTCGGCGATCGCGAGATCCCGGTCCGAAACGGGCGCGGCCATCAAGGCCGGAATCGAAATGTTCAACAAGTCCTGGCGTGCGCTCGGTGTCAGGCCGGGACCCGCCAGCACCTGCAGCCACGGCGCCAGGGCAAGAACGCCCGGCAGGTTTGACGCGAGTTTCCGCGCGAATGCCATGTCATTGCCGCGCTCGCGATCCCTTAATGAGAAGGCTCGCGAAAGCAGGTTGGAAGCCACCCGGTAATAGCGCGAGTAGTCGGCCGCCATCGCCTCAGCACAGCCCGACGCTTCGCTTCGCGGTAACGCGATGCTTTGGAAGCGCACCAGCGCTTCCTGCGAGTCCGTCTCCAGGAAACGCTCCACCACGTCCAGCCGGATGGAAAGAGCATCCACGGCTCGCTTCTGGTAGTGGAGCGCAACTGCCTCCCGCGAATCCACGCTCGAGAACTTCGCGGAAAGAGGCAGCGGTTCGCGAGCGAGATCCGCCGCCTGCCAGGCGAGTTCGAGAAGTTCGCGGCGAGCTGCGGGCGGCATTGCCGGCGATCTTTCCAGGACCTGAAACGCGAGATCCGCCCGCACCTCCGGCTTTAAGCCAGCGATGCGGGATATCAGGTCCTGGATATCGGGCGAAGAGCCCCGTCGTGTTTGGGCGGGTGCCGGAAAAACAACAGCGCCTACGAGAAGCGCGACAGCTCGAAAGCTACGACCCACACCAATAAACTCCGCAACCGCAGCTTGCGCCATGCTTTTCCCGGCAGAGCCACGGTGCATTCCATGGGCCGGCCCGGAATTTCAGTGGACAGTGGATTGGGAGAATGTGATGAAGGAGAAATCCCATGTCCACAGGAAACA
>JAIEPW010000017.1 GCA_019748195.1 Bryobacteraceae bacterium | reverse complement strand
TGCCGCGTTTACGCGGCGGGACCCGTAGTGCCGCGTTTACGCGGCGGGAACCGTAGTGCCGCGTTTACGCGGCGGGACCCTTTAGGGTCCCCAGTAAACTTCGTAACGAATTGGCAAACGTATTCGCGACCGGACCCGTAGTGCCGCGTTTACGCGGCGGGACCCTTTAGGGTCCCCAGTAAACTTCGTAAAGAATTGGCAAACGTATTCGCGACCGGCCCGTAGTGCCGCGTTTACGCGACCGGACCCGTAGTGCCGCGTTTACGCGGCGGGACCCTTCAGGGTCCCCAGTAAACTTCGTAAAGAATTGACAAACACTGTTCTCAGCGCAAAATATCCGCCGCCCAGAACACGAAGAACAGCACGCTCACGTACCCGTTCGCGGTGAAGAACGCCGCGTCCACGCGAGACAAATCCGTCGCGCTCACCAGCGAGTGTTCCCACGCCAGCAGCCCGGCGATCGCGCCGATCCCCCCGTACGCCAGCCAGCCCAGCCCGAACGCCTGCACCAGCGCGATCAGGCACACCAGCATCGCGCCGTGCAACAGCCGCGAAATCCACAGCGCCCGCGCGATCCCGAACTTCTTTGGAACGCTGAACAGCGTCGAATTCCGGTCGAAATCGTAATCCTGGCAGGAGTAAATAATGTCGAATCCCGCGGTCCAGAACGTCACCGCCGCGGTGAGCCACAGGATGCGGACGTCCAGCACCCCCTGCACCGCGATCCACGCCGCCGCCGGCGCGATCCCCAGCGAAAACCCCAGCACCACGTGCGAAAAACTGGTGAAACGCTTGGTGAATGAGTAGAAGAAAACGATCGCCAGCGCCACCGGAGCCAGCGTCAGGCAAAGCGGATTCAAGGCCCGCGCGGCGATCAGAAACACGAGCGCGGACAGCGCCGTGAATCCCCAGGCAAACCGGCCCGACAGCAGCCCCGCCGGAAGGTGCCTCATCTTCGTCCTCGGATTCAACGCGTCCACGTCGCGATCCAGGATGCGGTTGAACGCCATCGCGGCGGAGCGCGCCGCCACCATCGCCACCACGATCCACACGAGCGTCCACGCCGAGCCTTCCCGCCGGAAGCCGCCCTCACGCCACGCCAGCAGCGCTCCCGTGAGCGCGAACGGCAGCGCGAACACTGAGTGCTCGAACCGGATCATGTCCAGCGTGAGCCGGACTTTGTTCAAAAATGACGCCAAACTTGTTATTGTAGCGCCGCGGCCAGCGTCCGCAGCCCCGCGGCGGCATCCGGCCCCAGGTGAACGCGCAGCGCGCGGCGTCCCCGCTCCGCAAGCACCGCGAAATCGCCGCGAGCCTGCGCCGCTTTCACCACCCCGAACGTGTACTTCTGTCCCGGCGCCTTCAGGTCCCGCTTATCCTCCGCCGTCACCTGAAGGAACACGCCGGTGTTGGGACCGCCCTTGTAGGCCTGCCCGGTGGAATGCAGAAACCGCGGTCCGAATCCCAGACACGTCGCCACGCCGTAGCGGCTCCCGATCGATTCGCGGATCGCCGCCAGCGCCTCCTCGTGAGCCGCGTTTTGCTCCACGTAAGCGAGCAGCGCGAAATAATTGTTCACGCCGATGCGCTCCAGATGCCGGTGCAGGATCTCCTTCAGGGACCCTCCCTCTACCTCCGCGGCATTCGCCGCGTCGGCGAACAGCCGGACGCCTTCCCCCTCGAAGAACGGCCTCTCCTCGGGCAGCGATCCCGTCTCCTCGTACGCGGTAGTCAATTTCTTAGTCTCGATCTTGCTCGCTTCCACGTCCGGCTGGTCGAACGGATTGATTCCCAGAATCGACCCCGCCACCGCGGTGGCGATTTCCCAACGGAAGAACTCCTGTCCCAGGTCGCGCGCGTCGGCGATGGCGATCCGGATCACCGGATGGCCCGCCGCCTCGATCGCCGCGAGGGCCGCGTCCTGCGCCGCGTCCGCGCCCGTCTCCAGCCGCAGGTAACAGAACACCCGATCCGCCCCGTAGCCATCCGGCGGACGCAGACGCTCCTGATCCACCGGAATGATCGCCTTGCCCTGCTTGCCCGTCGATTCGGCGATCAACTGCTCCAGCCACGCACCCAGCAATCCGATGCCGGGCGAGGCCACCAGCGTCAGCTTGTCGCGACCTGCCTTCGCCAGCGTTCCCAGCGCGATGCCCAGCATCACGCCCGGATTCTGCTCCGGCGGCAGGCACGACGAACACGACACCACCATGTCCTCGGCGCGATCCAGGAAGTCCGCCACATCGATCCCCATCGCCGCGGCCGGAATCATCCCGAAATCCGAAAGCGCCGAATAGCGGCCGCCGATCGAAGGCACTCCGTGGAAGATCCAGCCGAAGTTGTCGCGCTTCGCCACCTGCTCCATCTGCGATCCCGGATCGGTGATCGCCACGAACTGCGCGCCGTTGCGGCCGGCGCGATCGAAGAAGTACTGCTTGAAAATATTCGGTTCCAGTGTCGAGCCGGACTTGCTGGCCACGATGAACAGCGTCCGCGAAATCTCGATCTTCGCTTCCGCCGCCGCCACTTGCGCCGGATCCGTGGAGTCGAGAACGTGCAGCCGCGGAAACTCGCCGATGCGTCCGAACGTCGCCCGCAGAACGTCGGGACAAAGGCTCGATCCGCCCATGCCCAGCAGCAGAACGTCGGTGAACCCGGCCGCCTTCACCTGCGCGGCGAACTCGGCGAAGCGGGCCGAAGCCTCCAGTTGGCGGTCCACGATGCCCAGCCAGTCCAGCCACTTCGATTCCCCCGAGTTGGTCCACAGGGACTCGTCGCGGGACCAAAGCCTGCGCACCTTCCCGTTGATCCGCCAGTCGTCGATCGCCTCCTGTACGCGGGGCGCGTGATCCACCGGAAGCGTGAACGTCTGCTGGCTGATCTTGGCGCCCCCGGCGAACTTGCACTTGGCGTCCACCGCGTTCAAAAGCTTGTCGAAAGCCTCGGCGAACAGCTTCACGCCGTCGCGGACCAGCTCCGCCGTGATCGCCTCGAAGCGAATGCCCAGCGCGGCGATCGCCTCCATCGTCGCCTGTGCGTCCGCCAGCCCGGCCTCCAGCGTCGCCGACGGCCGGCCGTGGTCGCGATAGGCGTCGAATGTCGCCGGCGGAATCGTGTTCACCGTGTCCGGTCCGATCAGCTCGTCCACATACATCACGTCACTGTAGTCGGGGTCCTTGGTTCCCGTGGACGCCCACAACAGGCGCTGCGGCCGCGCGCCCCGGCTCCTCAGCGCCTCCCATTCCGGACCGGAGAACAACTGCTTGTAAAGCTGGTAGGCGATCTTGGCGTTGGCGATCGCGGTCTTGCCCTTCAGTTGCCGCAGGCGCTCGGGATCATTCTTCAGGACTGCCTTCAACTGCTTGTCGACGGCCGAATCGATGCGGCTGATGAAAAAACTGGCGACGCTGGCGATGCGCGAAGGATCGGCGGCGCGCTGCAACCCCCGCAGGTAAGCGCGCGCCACGGCCTCGTACGCCGCCTGCGAGAACAGCAGCGTGACGTTCACATTGATGCCCTCCGCGGTCAGCTCCTCGATCGCTGGAATGCCCTCGGCGGTGCCCGGCACCTTGATCATCACGTTCGGCCGGTTCACCGTCGCCCACAGGCGCCGGGCGTCGCGCAGCGTCCCTTGCGTGTCGTGCGCCAGAAACGGCGAAACCTCCAGGCTTACGTATCCATCTCGCCCGCCGGTACTCTCGTAGACTCCCCGCATGGCGTCCGCGGCCGCCTGGATATCGGGAATCGCCAGGGCCTCGTACACCGCCATCGGATCCAGCTCCCGCTGCTGCTGCAGCGAAACAAGCTGTTCGCTGTAGTCCGTGGACGCCGTGATCGCCTTTTCGAAGATCGCCGGATTGGAGGTCATGCCCATCAACCCGTCCTCGCGAATCAGGCGGTCCAGCTCTCCCGTGCTCATCAGATTGCGCCGGATGTAGTCGAGCCACGGAGATTGACCGAACGTGCCGAGTTGCTGCAGCGGGTTCATGGTTCGAGTTTAGGACAACGGCCGCGGGCCGCGCTTTGTTCGCCCGCGCCTTGAGGACACTGGTCGCCGCGCTAACATATAAGACGAATGCGAAGTTCCTTCTTGGCCGTAATCCTGCTTACATTGGCGGGCTGCGGCGGCAGTTTGAAAACAGTCAAACCCGATGAGATTCAGGCCACCGCCATCCGGCTGCCCGACGGAGCCACGGTCATGGCCGAGACGATGCGCCATGAAATGGATGTCCGGCGCGGCATGATGTTCCGCGACTCTCTTCCGGACGGCCGCGGGATGCTCTTCGTTCATGGCTCGCCGGGCATGTACGCCTACTGGATGTATCAGGTGAAGATTCCATTGGATATCGTCTGGCTGGACGCTAATCGCCGCATCGTGGAAATCTCGCCGAACACGCCCCCCTGCCCATCCAAGTCCGCGCGCGAGTGCCCGAATTATGGGGGTACGAAAGTTTCGCTTTTCGTACTGGAGCTTCCCGCGGGCGGGGTTCAAAAACATGGCCTGAAGGTGGGCGACCGCCTTCTCTTTTAGTAATTCTCTTTAATAAGTTCCGCTTTTCATGTAAACTATCGCCGTGTTGTTTTTTCTCCCCGGCGAGAACTTGCGCATGGCGATCTTCACCGGAAACGCGCGAGATCTATTCCGGATCCAGCTCGCCAATTTCCTGCTCACCGTCGCCACCCTGGGCGTCTACTCGTTTTGGGGAAGGACGCGGGTCCGCCAGTACCTTTACAGCCACCTGGAGCTGGATGGGGACCGCTTTCAGTATCACGGAACCGGCGGGGAACTCCTGCTGGGATTCGTGAAGATGGTGGCCGCGGTGGTGCTGGCGTTCGCGGGGGCCACCGGCCTCAGGCTCCTGATCGGCGGCGCGCTGGGAGAAGTCGCGTATACCCTCTCGATTTACTTCGCCTTCGCGCTTCTGGTCCCGGTCGCCATGCTCGGCTCCCGCCGCTACCGGTACAGCCGCACATCCCTCCGGGGCGTGCGTTTCGGCCTGTACGCCACGCTGCGTGAGTTCTTCCCTTTCTATCTGAAGCACCTGTTTCTTCTGGTGATCACTCTCGGGTTCTATACGCCCGTTTTCCAAGTCGAGTTAGAGCGCTTTTTGATTCAGCGAACGCGCTATGGCGACGAACCTTTCCATTTCGACGGAACGGGCAGCGATCTGTTCTCCGGCTTTATCCTGAATGCCATTCTCTTCTGGCCCACGTTGACGCTTTCCCGGTTCTGGTGGGAAGCGCGCAAGCGAAACTATATCTGGACGCACACGACTTTTCAGGGCGTGCGGTTCCGGCCTTCGCTGGACGGCCCCAGCCTGCTGGTGCTGACCTTCCTGAACGTCGTGCTCACGGTGTTTACGCTGGGCCTGCTGACTCCCTGGATCAAGGTGCGAGCGATGCACTACTACGCGGAGAACATCCTGCTGGCGGGAGACCTCGACCTCAATCTCATCGCGCAGGGCAGCAACACCGCGAACGCCACCGGAGACGCGCTCTCCTCGCTGCTCGATCTCGGCGGGGATCTGGGACTATGACGCCAACGGTGTGGACGGGCCAATACTACGACGGGCGGTCCGCCGCGCGGCACGACGTCACCGTAACGTTCGAGGAGCAGTACGCCTGCGTCCGTCCCGCCCACGGCGACCCTTTCCCGATTCCCGTCGCGAGCCTGCGCCTGACCGCGGGCCTGCTGGAGACTGAGCCGGTCACCTGGGAAATCGGAAGCGGCCCGGCACGGCTGGTGATCGCGGATCGCGCGGTGCTCGCGGAGGCGCCGCCGGTGCTCAGCCGCGCCCTCAAGGCCGAGCGGGCGCCGCTGCCGGCGCTGCTGGGCCTTTCCGGCGCCGTGGCGGCGGCGATCCTCGCCTTCCTGTGGTTTTTGCCCGCCCTCGCGGAAAAGGGAGCCGGCTTCATCCCGTGGTCCTGGGAGGAGCGGTTGGGCGCCACCGCGTCCGCGCTCGAGTTCGGCAAGCTCGACATCTGCGAGGACGCCGCCCTGCGCGGCGTCCTGGACGCGGCGGTGAACCGCCTGGCGCCGCGCAGCCCGTATCCCATCCGCGTCCGCCTGGTCAGCAGTCCAATGGTGAACGCTTTCGCCCTGCCCGGCGGTGAGATTTTCATCTTTGCCGGCTTGTGGAACCGTATCCGGACTCCGGAGGAGCTGGCGGCGCTGCTCAGCCACGAGATCCAGCACGTGGAGCGGCGGCACGCGACCAAGGCGATCGCGCGGGAACTCTCCACTTCCGCGCTCATCGGCCTCGCCGTCGGCGACGCAACCGCCGCGCGGAGCGTCATGGAAACCATGGGCACTCTCCGCGCGCTCCGCTACCGGCGCGACGACGAGGAGGATGCGGACCGGCGCGGGCTGGAGGCGATGATGCAGGCCGGGATTCATCCGCGCGGCATGGTGGAGTTGTTCGAGAACCTGCAACAGGTTGCTCAGGATATGCCCGAGGGGCTGGTGTATGTTTCCACTCATCCGTCCACCGCCGCCCGCGCCGCGCTCATCCGCCGGGAGTCGGCGCGCTTCGCCGGCGCCGGCGAACCGCTGGTCAGCGAGCGTATGTGGCGGGAAGCCCGCGCGGCCTGCCGGTAGCCCCCCGCCGGTTCGTCGGCTCCCGTCCGCCGTTCGTCGGGAAATCCCAGTGCTTCGGCGATCCGCGGATCGCCGGCCGGCGTTCCCGCCGCATACTCGCGACATGAAACGCAGAACACCCTTCCTCGCTGCCGCCTGCCTGGGATTCGCCGGCGGGCTGTTCCTGGCCTGGTTGCCCGCGAACGCGCAAGAGCGCTTCGATCACCAGGTCCGCAACCTGTTCTTCGCCGGGTTCTCCGGCGACACCGAGTCGCTCCAGAAGGGCATGAAGGCCTGTGAAGATGTGCTGGCCGCCAATCCGAATCATGCCGAGGCGCTGGTATGGCACGGCGGCGGCCTGATGCTGATGGCCGGCGACGCTTTCCGCAAGAAACAGGCGAACGCAATGGAGCTCTGGACCAAGGGCCTGGCGGAGATGCAGAAAGCGGTGGAGCTGGAGCCCCGGAACATCGGCGTCCGCATCCCGCGCGGCGCCGTGCTGCTGACCTCCTCCCGGTTCACGCCCAAGGAAGTGGGGGCTCCGCTGCTGGAAACCGGGCTGGCGGACTATGAGGCGACGCTGGAGCTGCAGGCGGCTCATTTCGACAAGCTCGGCACGCATCCGAGGGGCGAGCTTCTGTTCGGGCTGGCCGAAGGCTATAGCCGCGCCGGCAAGCTGGATAAGGCGCGGCAATACTTCGAGCGCATCCTGCGCGACCTTCCCGAAACCGGCTATGCGCGGCGCGCCACCCTGTGGCTGGAAACCAAGTCCCTGCCCGCGGATCAGACGGGTTGCATCGGCTGCCACGTCCCTTCCAAGTCGAACTAGACATAATGAAAGGCATGGGCAAGCTGGCCGAGGTGGCGCGCGCCGTTGCGATCAACTTCGCGATCGCGGCGGGCGTCGCCATCTTGATCTTCGGATTCAGCGAAGGCGGCATCCGGCAGTATCTGGTTTACTTCTACCACTCGGCCGTCTATTCGAACTGCGTGGGAGGCCTGGCGTTCGTGGTGATCCCGAGGCAGTGGAGAGCCACCGTGGGGATGCCCGCGATGCTGCGCTGGCCCCTGCGCGTGCTGACCATCCTGGCGGTGTCCGCCGCCGGAACGCTGCTGGCGGGGTTCGTCATCCAATGGCTGTTGAACCCGCGGCACGATCCGGTGGCGGGCTTCGGGCGCGCGTTCATTGTCAGCGCCGTCGTCGCGTTGACGTTCGGCCTGGCCATCGCCTTTTACCACAGCATGCGGCACCAGTTGGAAGAGAAGACCCTGGAGCTGCGGACCCGGGAACTGGAACGGGAACGAGCTCTGAAAATGACCACGGAAGCACAACTGGCGGCGCTCGAATCGCGGGTTCATCCCCACTTCCTGTTCAATGCGCTGAATTCCATTTCGTCGCTGATCCCGGAGGACCCGCGCCGCGCCGAGCAGTTGATCGGGCGCATGGCCGCGCTGCTGCGATTCTCGCTGGACGCCAACCAGAGCGGCCTGGTGCCGCTGGAGCGGGAGATGAAGATCGCGGCCGATTACCTGGAGATCGAAAAGGCGCGATTCGGCGACCGCCTGCGATACCGCATCGACGTTCCGGCGGAGCTGAGCCAGACCCTGGTGCCGCCGCTCTCCGTGCAGACCGTGGTGGAGAACGCGGTGAAGTACGCGGTGGCGCCGCGCCGCGAAGGCGGCCGGATCGAGGTCACGGGGCGGGCGGAGCGCGGCGCCGTGGAGATCGAGATCGCCGACGACGGGCCGGGCTTCTCCAGCGCGGCGTTGAAGCCGGGACACGGGCTTGACCTGCTGCAGCAACGGATGGAGGCGGGGTTCGGCCGCCGCGCGGCCCTGACCCTCGGCGCGCACGCCGGCGGGATGAAGGTGACGATCGCGGTGCCGGCGCACGCCGGCGCGGAGGCGGGTCATGCTGACAGCCTTCGTGGTTGACGACGAACCGCTGGCGGTCGCGCGGCTGGCTCGCATGCTGTCGGAAACCGGCCGCGTCGCGGTGGCGGGCACGTCCACCGATCCGGTGGAGGCGGTGGCGGCCATCCGTCAGTCGGGCTGCGACGTGCTCTTCCTGGATATTGAAATGCCCGGCTACAACGGGTTCCAATTGCTGGAAGCGTTGGGCGCGCAAGATCAGCCGCTGGTGGTATTCACAACCGCGTTCTCGCAGTACGCGCTGCAGGCGTTCGAGGTCAACTCCATCGCCTACCTGCTGAAGCCGGTGGAAGCGGCGGCCCTGGACCGGGCCATCGACAAGATCGAACGGATCCGCGGGGGGTTGTCGCCCCGGCCGCGAATGGAAGAGCTGCTGGAAAGACTGCAGGCGGCCCTGCCCGCGGTGAGCACGTATCCGGACCGGCTGCCGTCGCGGTTGGGCGAGAAGATCGAGTTCGTCGAAGTCGCGCGGGTGACGCACTTCTTCGCCAGCGAGAAGCTGACGTTCGCGGCGACGCCGCAGCGGAACTTCGTGCTGGATTCCACGATCGCGGAGCTCGAAGCGAGGCTGGATCCGCGAAAGTTCCTGCGCATCCACCGCTCCACGATTGTCAACGTGGACTACGTACAAGAGCTGCACTCCTGGTTCGGCGGCAAGATGATGGTGCGGCTGAAGGACCCGAGGAAGTCCGAGCTCACCGTGGCGCGGGATCGCCTGAAGGCGCTGAAGGAGCGGCTGGGAGTTTAGCGCTTGTCGCGCAGCTTCTCAAAGGGCGCGACCACGCGGCCGGCGGGGCCCTTGTAGATCAGCGTCAGATCCTTGGGCTTCACTTTGGCATCGTCGATGGGGAAGTAGAGCAGGCCGCTGACGGGATCGAGCGTGGTTTTCTCGGGCAGGATCTTCTCCTGCAGCGCCTTCAGCAGCTTCTCCTCGGTGGTTCCCTGTTCCATGGTGGCTTTCACCTCGGTGGTGGAAGTGGTTCCGCTGCCGGCGGAGCCGCCGCCGAAAACGCCGCCCCAGCCCCCTGGACTCTGGGCGCCGATGCCGCCGCCGCGCTGTTGACGGCGAATCACCATCATGTTCTTGCCCGCGAGCTGCGCGGCGGAGAACGCCGCGCTGCGCTGTCCGTCGCGGTGGGACAGGAGGGTGAAATCATCGGGCGAGATCGCGATCGGCTCGTCGGTCCGCGGCGTCACCTTGATTTCCACGATAATGATGTCCACCGGGAAGCCGCCCAGCATTTTCGCGACCTCGAGCTTGTCGGTGACGGCGGTGGCGGTGAACTCGATCTGATTGTTGCCGGTCTGCGCCCGGTAGATTTCGGGTTCGGAAGCAGCGGCCAGGGCCGCCGCGAGCGTGAAAGCCACTGACATCCTCATTTGCGGCACTCCTGCTCCTCAGCCTTCATGATCGCACGCGCGGCGTCCTCTATACTGGAAGTAATCCCCTTGTCCGAGACCATCTCCATCCGTGGTGCGCGCGTACACAACCTGAAGAACATCTCGGTTGAGATCCCGCACAACGTCATTACGGTTGTCACCGGAGTCTCGGGTTCCGGCAAGAGCTCGCTGGTGTTCGACACCGTTTACGCGGAGGGGCAGCGGCGGTACGTGGAGTCGCTGTCGGCTTACGCGCGGCAGTTTCTGGAGCGCATGGAGAAGCCGGACGTGGACGAGATCGACGGGATTGCGCCACCCATCGCGATCAAGCAGAAGAACACGACGCGCAACCCGCGGTCGACGGTGGCGACCTCAACGGAGCTCTACGATTTTCTGCGGCTGTTGTTCGCGCGCATCGGACGCACGTACTGTTCCAAGTGCGGCGAGCGGGTGAACCGCGATACGGTGGACTTCGTCGCGCGGGCGATGCTGGCGCAGCCGGCCGGCTCCCGCTGGTACGCGCTGTTCCCCATCCGCATCGACGTGAAGAGCGAAGTGCTGCGGGACAATCTTTTCGAGCTGCGCCGCAAGGGCTTCAACCGGATCTTTCAGGAAGGCCGCACGTTCGAGTTTTCCACCCCGGAAAGCCTGCTGGACGTGGACTTCACCAAGCCGGTGTTCGCGCTGGTGGATCGGCTGGTGATCGGCCCGGAGTTGCATCAGCGCCTGGTGGACACCACGGAGATCTGTTACCGCGAGGCGGGCGAGATCGTCTTCCGTCCCGCCGAGGGCGGCGAGGACCGGAAGTTCAGCGAAAAGTTCGCCTGCAAGCGCGACGGCATCGAATACAAGGATCCCGAGCCGGCGATGTTCAGTTTCAATTCGCCGGTGGGGGCGTGCCCGCGCTGCCAGGGTTTCGGCAACACGATCGACTACGACATGGACCTGATCATTCCGGACCGGTCGAAGTCGCTGGAGGAAGGCGCGGTGGACCCCTGGACCAAGCCGCAGCACGGCTGGGGCCTGGAGGACCTGGTGAAGCGCGCCAAGAGCAAGGTCCGCATGAAAACGCCTTACGCGGAACTGAAGCCGGAGGAGAAAGCAATTGTCCAGGATTCCATCCGGCGCTACTTCCGCGAGGTGGAGACGAAGAAGTACAAGGTGCATGTCCGCGTTTTCCTCAGCCGGTATCGCGGGTACGCGGAGTGTCCGGACTGCGGCGGATCGCGGCTGCGCAGGGAGGCGCTGAACGTGCGCGTGGGCGGCCGCACCATGTCCGAGGTGGTGAAGCTGAACATCGCCGAGGCGCGGGCGTTCTTCGACGGCCTGGAACTGACGGACGAGGAATCGCAGGTAGCCGATAAGGTGATGGTGGAGGTGCGGCAGCGCCTGCAGTTTTTGAATGACGTTGGCCTGGAGTACCTGACGCTGGACCGGCTGTCGATGACGCTGTCGGGCGGCGAGGCGCAGCGCATTCAGCTCGCGACGTGCCTGGGATCGCGGCTGGTGGGCGCCTGCTACGTGCTGGATGAGCCGTCAATCGGGCTGCACTCGCGGGACACCGAACGGCTGATCGGCATTCTGGAAGAACTGCGGGACCTGGGCAACACGATCCTGGTGGTGGAGCACGATCCGGATGTGATGCGATCGGCGGATCATATCCTGGACCTGGGTCCGGGAGCGGGCGAGCATGGCGGCCGCATTCAGTTCGAGGGCTCCTTCCCCGCGCTGCTGGAATCGGGGACCACGCTGACGGCCAAGTACCTGCGGGGCGACATGCAGGCGTGGCGCTGGCGGGAGCGGCGGAAGGCGAACGCGAAGCGCATCATCCGGCTGAGCGGCGCGAGCGCGCACAACCTGAAGAACATCGACATCGAAGTGCCGCTGCACATGATGGTGGCGGTGACGGGCGTATCCGGATCGGGCAAGTCGACGCTGGTGCATGAGGTCCTGTACAAGGCGCTGCTGAAACAGATGAAGCGAGGCTCCGCGCCGGCGCTGCCGGCGCCGGACGAGGACGAAGGCTTCGGACCGGTGGAGAAGATCACCTGGCGCAAGGTGGAGAAGGCGGATCTGCTGAGCGAGGTGGTGCTGGTGGATCAATCGCCGATCGGGCGGACGCCGAGGTCGAACCCGGTGACCTACATCAAGGCGTTCGACGTGATTCGCGACCTGTTCGCGGCCACTCCGGAGGCCGATCGCCGGGGATATTCGAGCGGCCACTTCTCGTTCAACATCCCCGGCGGAAGGTGCGAAACCTGCCAGGGCGACGGTACGGTGACGGTGGAGATGCAGTTTCTGGCCGATGTCGCGCTGGTGTGCGAGGACTGCAAGGGCACGCGCTACAAGCAGAGCGTGCTGGAGGTCCGCTACAAGGGCCTGAACATCCACGAGGTGCTCCAGTTGACGGTGAAGGAGGCGCTGTCGTTCTTCTCCGATGCTCCGAAGCTGACCGGCAAGCTGAAGGTGCTGAACGATGTGGGGCTCGGGTATCTGCGGCTGGGGCAGTCGGCGACCACGCTCTCGGGAGGCGAGGCGCAGCGCGTGAAGCTGGCGTCGCATTTGTGCCAGGCCACCAGCGAAGGGACGCTGTATATTTTTGACGAACCGACCACCGGGCTTCATTTCGACGACATCTCCAAACTGCTGGACGCGTTCGACCGCCTGATCCAGAACGGCGGGTCGATTCTGATCATCGAGCACAACCTGGATGTGATCCGCGCGGCGGATTGGATCATCGATCTCGGTCCGGAAGGCGGGGCGCAGGGGGGCCAGGTGGTGTGCACCGGAACTCCGGAGCAGGTGGCGGAATGCGACGCGTCGCACACGGGGCGTTTCCTGCGGGCCGCGCTGACTGGAGATTGATGGTATGGAAACCTTGGTCGCGCTGTTGCGGGGCGTGAATGTCGTCGGCCGCAACAAGGTGCCGATGCAGACCCTGCGCGAGATCTGCGAGTCCCTGAAGTTCGGGGATCCGCGCACGTACCTGCAGAGCGGGAACGTCGTATTCCGGACGCGGCGCCAGCCGGCGGCGGCCGCGGCGGCGCTGGAAGATGAGATCCAGGCGAGGCTGGGGTTCCGGCCGGCGGTGATCGCCAGGACCGCGGCTCAGATTGCGGCCGCGGCCGATGGGTTACCCGGCCGCTTCTCCGGGGATCTGGACCGGTCGAAGCTGCTGGTGATGTTTCTGGCGGGCCGTCCGGCTCCCGATGCGTTGGCGAAGATCGCCCGGCTGGGGCTTCCCGAGCAGGTGGAGGCGCGGGACAGCCAGGTCTATATCTACTTCCCGGACGGCGTGGGCCGTTCCAAGCTGTCCACCGCGGTGCTGGAGCGGGCGTTCGGCGGCCCGATGACGGGCCGCAACTGGAACACCGTGCTGGCGCTGCGCGAACTGGCGTGCGGCGAGGGTTAAGCCGATCAGCGGGCGGCTTTCTTGCGCTGCAACTCGGCCGGCGACCGCTCCAGGACGTGGCTCTCGTAACGCAGCTTCCATTCGAGCGGCACCGTGCGCGGCGGGAAGCACTCGCGGTCATTGCATGCCTGGTAGCGGAACTCGCCCTGCACCAGGAGATCGCTGCCCGATAGCGCGGGCTTCACCTTGGCCTGCGGTCCGATGGTGACATCGCGAGTCAGCGTGAACCGGCCTTGGTACGCGGGCACGCTTTCCTGGATCGCTTCCAGGCGCAGCGTCCGCGATTTCGGGAACGAAACGGGATGAGGCTGCCATGCTTCGGAGACCGTCAGTTCCCACTCGATCGGCTTGTAGCCGGGCTGGACTCCGGGCGCGTAGACGTGCATTTCCGGCTTCAGTTCCACGTCGACGGTCAACTGCACGCGGCTGCCGGCGCGCACCGCCGCGCCGCTGGCGGAGTACCGCAAAGTCAGGTGCGGCGTGCCGGCCGTGCCGGCGGAATCGCGATCGGCGGAGAACGATTTGGCGTACACGGTGGCCGCCGTGTAACGCTCGCGGTAATCGGCCTCGAAGTACTTGGCGGTAACGACGCCTTGCGCGTTCAGGACGAAGGTTCCGGGATGCGGCGCCCCAAACCAGACGTGGTCCTTCGGGAACTCCTCGTTCAGGAGATCGAAGGCGCGGATCACGCGCGAATCCTGATCCGACAGCAACGGATAGGTGATGGACCGCCGGCTGGCGAATTCCGCCAGCAACCCGGGGCTGTCGAAGCTGATCGCCGCGACCTTCATGCCCTGCTTCTCGAACTTCTGCTTTTCGTTCTCCAACTCGACCAGTTGGGTTTTGCAGTAGGGTCACCAATCCGCGGAACGGAAGAACATCAGCACCAGGCCAGCGGGCCCGCGAAGGCTTTCGAAGGTCTGCTTGCGGCCGGTTTGGTCGGGCAGCTCGAAGGCTGGGATGGGGGCGCCGGGGGGAGGTCCGGTTTTCCGCGTCTTTGCCGCGTCCTGGGCGGCGGCGATGCCGCACCACATCAGCAGGGAGATCGCGGCGGCGGGTCTGGTTATGTTCATGGAGGATGCTGGCCGGAATCGGCCTGACGGGATTGAATCCGTCCGGCTGGCGAGTTTATTCCGGGACATCTTTCTCCGCCTGCAGGCAGCGGTAAACGTCGCGTTTGCCGACGTGATGGAGCTTGGCAACCTGCTTGATGGCTTCCATGCGCGGGGTTCCCCGGGCTTCGAGCAGGCGAACCGCGGCCCCGAGGCCGGCGTCGCCGGGCGAGCGCGGATCGCCCTTGCCGATCAGAAGCGTGATTTCACCCTTGACCGCGCCGCGCAACTCGAGGGTTTGCCGTATCTGGGCGGCGGTGCCGCGCAGGAATTCCTCGTGCAGCTTGGTGAGTTCGCGCGCCAGAACCACGGGGCGATCGCCCAGCACTTCGGCGACGTCGATCAGCGATTCGAGGATGCGGTGGGGGCTCTCGTAGAGGATTACGGTGTCTTCGGCATCGCGCAGGAACTCCAGCTCCCGCCTGCGGGCGGCGGACTTGGCCGGCAGGAACCCCGCGAAGCGGAACGAATCCGTGGGCAAGCCCGAGGCGGCAAGCGCCGCCAGGACCGCCGAGGCTCCGGGCACGGGAACAACCGGGATCTGACGTTCGATGGCGGCGCGCACCAGGCGGTAGCCGGGGTCCGAGACGAGGGGCGTGCCGGCGTCGGAGACGAGGGCGATCGACTCGCCCGCTTCCAGGCGCGCGATCAGTTCTTCGGTGCGCGAAGCCTCATTGTGTTCGTGGTAGCTGACCCGCGGCGTGTTCAGCCCGTAATGATCGAGGAGCTTGCGGGTTTGCCGCGTATCCTCGCAGGCTACGGCGGCCACCTCGCGCAAAACCCTTACGGCGCGATAGGTGGTATCCTCCAAGTTTCCGATCGGCGTGGCTACCAGGTAAAGTGTTCCGCTCATGCGGGTTGCCGGGAGAACTGTCGATACACGAACTGACGGTAACTCACATGGCGGGACACTTACAAGGCGCGGCGCGGCTGCTGCTGATGGCCGGGATCGGACTGGCGGGTACGGGCGCGGGCTATTTGCTTTCGCAGGCAGTGCCGCTGCCCGGCGGTCCGGGAGCTCGGGACCCGTTTTCGCTGGGGCTCACGGTTGCGGAATCCGGGGAGAACCTGAACGTAAGTTGGGATCATGCGTCGCCGGCGGTGGCCGCGGCGAATCAGGGCCTGCTGAGGATCGTGGAGGGCGAATCGACCAAGGAGATCGAGCTGGGGGTGGCGCAGCTTCGGTCCGGCAGCATCATTTACCAGCCGGCCGGCGATCGGGTCACATTGCTGCTGGAGGTCACGCCGCGTCAGGCGGCGCGGGTGATTCAGTCGGCCGTCTGGAGGCGTTCAGCAGCGCATCCAGTTCCTTCCGCCGCGCGGTCAGCTTCCCGAGTGTCGCAAGTTCCTCGAGATAATCCTTGATGGGCCGCGCGGGCAGGCCCCACACGGTTGTGCCCGCTCGGATGATCTTGGAACTGGGGATGCCGGACTTGGCGCCGATCACGGCCTGTTTTTCGATCCGCACCTTGTCGGCGATTCCCACCTGCCCGCCGATGATCACGTAATCCTCGATTACCGCGCCGCCGGAGATTCCGGTTTGGGCGGCCACCACGACATGGTTCCCGATGCGCACGTTGTGACCGACATGAACCATGTTGTCGAGCTTGACGCCGTCGCCGATTCGCGTGACTCCAAGCGCGGCGCGATCGATGGTGGCGTTCGCGCCGACTTCCACGTCGTGGCCGATGTCGACGCGCCCGATCTGGGGGAACTTTTCGAAACGGCCCTGGTGGAAGACGAAGCCGAAGCCGTCGGCGCCGATGACAACGCCGGAGTGAAGGATGGCCCGGTCTCCGATGGAGACGTCGTCATGGATGGTGACGCCGGCATGCAGCAGGCAGTCCTGGCCGAGCTGGACGTTGTCGCCGATGATGGAGCGGGCGCGGACTTCGGTTCGCGCGCCGATTCGGGAGCCCGCTCCGACGATGCAATAAGGTCCGATGGCGGCGGTGGGATCGATTTCCGAATCGGGGGAGAGGATCGCGGTGGGATGGACGCCGGGCGCCGCGCGTTCGCGGGGGTGGAGCAAGGCGATGGCGCGCGCGGCGGCGAGCCTGGGCTCGGCGGCCCGCAGGACGCTCTGATGTTCGGGGCGGCGATAGGCCGGGGCGGCGATCACGCAGGCTTGGGTGGCGGCCGCCGCAGCGAAAGCTTTGGGCCCTTCGGCGAAAGTCAGCTCCCCGGCGGCGGCGGACTCCAGCGGCGCCACGCGGATCAGGTCCAGGTTCCCGTCCCCTTCCCATTCGCACTTCAGTTGCTCAGCCAGTTCTGTCAGGCGCAATTCGGACTTCCTCCCGTATCATCAAATCTATGCCAGTGGACCCCTCCGCCGTCATCGCGCCCACCGCGCGGGTGCACCCGGACGCCGTCATCGGGCCGGGATCGGTGATCGGCGAGTACTGCGTGATCGAATCGGACGTGGTCATCGGGGCGCAATGCCGCCTGGAGCCGTATGTGTACGTGAAGCGCTGGACGACGATGGGGGATCGAAACGAGATCTCGGCCGGGACGGCGCTGGGCACGGATCCGCTGGACAAGAACTTCCGCGGGGAGCGCAGCTATCTGCGGCTCGGGCACGGGAACCGGATCCGCGAGCACTACACGATCTCGCGGGGGACGCAGCCGGAAAGCGCGACGGAGATCGGCGATGAGAACTACATCATGACCTCGGGCCACATCGCGCACAACTGCCGCATCGGCAGCCGCAACGTGATCGCGTCCTGCGCGCTGGTGGCGGGTCACGTGGAGATGGAGGAGCACGCGTTTCTCAGCGGCGGCGTGGTGGTGCATCAATGGTCGAAGATCGGCCGGTACGCGATGGTGGGCGGCAATACGCGGGTGAACAGCGATGTTCCGCCTTACTTCCTGTATTCGGATTTCAACATCGCGGCGAAGGGGATCAACATCGTGGGCCTGAAGCGCGCCGGCTTCACCGTGGATCAGGTGCGGAGGTTGAAGGAAGCCTACCGGCTGCTGTACCGCGGCGGGCTGAAGCTGGAAGACGCGCTGAGCCGGATCGAATCGGAGATCCCGGATGAGCACACGCTGCACCTGGTTCGGTTCATTCGCGGATCGAAACGCGGGATCACGCGCGATTCCTAGGTGAAGTAGGGATCGGCGGGCCGGAACGGTCCGCGAGCCTCCTCCAGCCGGACGCCGATCTCGAGCAGCAGTTCCTCGCTGAAGGGCCGCCCCACGAGTTGCACGCCGACCGGGAGTCCGCGTTCCGTCTTGCCGAACGGCAGCACCAGCGCGGGGAACCCGAGCAGGTTCCAGGGCGTGCAGGTCATCATTGCCTGGAACATGCCGATGGATTTGCCGCCGATCTCCCAACGGCGTTCGCGATGCTTCATCGCGGGAATGCCGGCGGGCGGCATGAGAAGAACCGGCGCGGCGCGCATCTGGTCGAGCAGGTGGCGACGGATGGCGTCCCGCTCCGCCTGCGCTTCGAGCAGCTCCGCGGCTGTGGGAGCCGGCATCGCGGCGAGCTTGTCCAGACCTTCGAGAGCGGTCCAACTGACCTCGGATTCGCGGCCGCCGATGAACTTGCGGAAGGGGGCGGCGGGGACCTGGTTGAAGAAAAAGCTCCAGAGGTTGGGGGCGCGATCGAGACCTTCCGGGCGAAATTCATCCAAGGCGAATCCGCAGGTCCTGAGCTTGGCCGCCGCCCCAGCCAGCGCATCGGAAATCGCGGGGTCCACCGGAATGGAGCCGAATTGCTCCATCACTCCGATGCGAATCCCATCCACGGTTTGATTCTGCGCGCTGACCGGAGCGCTCATGGAATCGCGCTCATCATATCCGGCCAGCACCTTGAACAGCGCGCGGACATCGCGGACGGTGCGGGCGAGCGGGCCGGGCACGCCGATTCCAGGCGGGGTAGCGCCGCGAGTGCGTTCGCCGATGGTGGACAGCCGGCCGGGAGTCGGCTTGAGGCCCGCGATGCCGCAGAAGTGGGCGGGAACGCGAATGGAACCGCCGCCGTCGGAGCCGATGCCGCCGGCCGAGCAGAAGGAGGCGATGGCGGCGGCCTCGCCGCCGCTGGAACCGCCGGGCGTCCGCTCCAGGTCCCAGGGGTTGTTGGTGCGGCCGTAAATCTCGTTGTCAGTCTCGTAGCTGACCATGAACTCGGGGGTGTTCGTCTTGCCCAGGATCACGGCGCCGGCGCGGCGAAGCCGCTCCACCAGGGCGCTGTCGCGATCGGCGGGCGCGGCGGGCAGGAGACGGCTGCACAAGGTGGTGGGGAGGCCCGCGAGATCGAAACACTCCTTCACGGAAACCGGAACGCCGGCAAGGCTGCCCAACGGCTGATTCGAAGTCGAGTTGGAGGAGTGCAATTGCTGCTCCAGACGCCTTGCCTGCGCGCGCGCCTCCTCGAAAGCGGTAATGGCGAAGGCGTTCAACTTCGGATTCCAACGCTCGATCTGCCGGATGTGCGACTCCAGCAGCTCGACGGGGGACATCTGGCGGGCCTGGATCTTGGCCGCCATTTCGGTTAGGGTCAGGCGATGGGGCATCGGGTTCCTAGCGGGTGAACTCGAGGAAGTACTGGTGCGGCAAGAAGCTGTGCGAGCGGGCCAAACGGAACCCGGCGGTCTTCAATTCCGCGGTCACCTGATCCTCGCTGAGTTTCATCGAAGGCGGAGGTCCCACGGGCAGTTGCTTTTTGTGGAAATCGACGACGACGATACGGCCGCCCGGCTTCAAGGCCTGCGCCAGCTTGCCGTAATAGGCCGGCCGCTGATCGATGTGATGCAGGACGTCGCAAATGAAGATCAGGTCCACGGAGGCCGGCGGGAGCTTGGGATCGTCCGCGGAGGCGAGGATGGTCTCGACCCGGTCGCCCCTTGCGAGCTCGAGGAGCTTTGCATCGATATCCACCGCGTAAACCTTGGCGGCGTGCCGGGCGAAACGGCGGGTGAAGTAGCCGGACCCGGCGCCGATGTCGGCGACGGCATCCGTGGGCTTGAGGCCCAGCGCCTGGATCACCTCATGCGGCTTTTGCCACGCATCGCGCTGGGGGTTTTCGAGGACCTTGGCGTACTCCTCCGCGGAGCGTGGGGGGTGATGCTGGTGCTCGACCTGTGCAAGAAAGAGAACAAGTACCGCGGCCGTCATACTGGAATTGTAGACGGGCGGCGGCCTTCTTCGTTCCCGCGATTCAAGACTAGAACACGGCGATGGGGTTGAGCGGGCTGCCGGTGCCCCCGGTGAGCCGGATGGGCGCGGTGGTGATCAGGAAGTCCCAGCGGTTGCGTTTGCGGCACTCGCGCGCGACATCCTCCAGGTCCAGGTTGTCGAAGATGTGCACGCCCATGGCGACCAGCAGCATCTGGTGCATGGGGTGGGTGACGCCTTCGACGCCGCTGGGGAGGACATCGGTCGCGACATCGGTGCCGACGACGGCAGGGTCCTTTTTCCTGACCCAGCCGCCGCAACGCGCATGGAGGCCGGGATTCTTGGCCGCGCCGTCCCAACCGCCCTTGGCGGCTCGCCGGGCCCAGCGTCCGGTGCGGAACAGCAGCACGTCGCCGGGTTGGATCTTCACGCCGGATTTCTTTTCCCACTTGTCGAGATCCTCGGGCTGGATCGCCTGTCCGGGTTCCAGGTATTCGACGCCGAGGGCCCACGGCAGGTCGATGAGAACCGCGCGGGTGAAGATGCCCTGGTACGCATTGGCGATGCCCAGCTTGGCCGCGCCCTGCGCGGTGACGCCGGTTTGCGGATAGCCGTTGTACATCTGGCCGTTCCAGAACATGTGGCTGAGGGCGTCGAGGTGGGAATGTTGATAGCCGTGGAAGGTGACGGCGAAGGAATCCACGGCGAACGCTCCGCGCGGGCTTTCGCCGGTGGCGATCATGGTGTGCGAGTAGGGCTGCGGGTTCTCAGCCGATTTCTCCTTGTTGGTGTCGTGGGCGAGCGAAACGGCCACGCCATCCTTCACCAGCTTGGCGGCGGCCTTTCGTTTCTCGGGCGTGATGAGATTCAGCGCGCCGAGCTGATCCTCCTTGCCCCAGCGGCCCCAATTGGAATACTCCGTCATCCAGCGGTCGACGTCGGCTTTCGTAGTGGCGGGCGGCGCCTGGGCCAGCAGAGTGAAGGGGATGAGCAGAAACGGGAATCGCACCATGGGTGGTTATTCTATAACGGCGCCGCGCGGTTGATATACTGGCTCGCCATCACGATGCAAACACGGCGGCAATTCATCAACACGGCAGCGGCGTTTGTGACGGCGGGAAGGCTGCGCGCGCAGAACGCGGATCCAGCGAGTCTGACGATGAAGGAAGCATCCGAGGCGATTCGCACGCGGGCGCTCTCTCCGGTGCAACTTACCGAAGCGTGCCTGAAGCGAATAGCGATCTACAACCCCAAGGTAAACGCCTTCATTACCGTGATGAAGGCGCAGGCGATGGAGCAGGCTCGGGTGCTGGAGGCGGAGCAGCGCGCCGGACGCCTGCGCGGTCCGCTGCACGGGATTCCGGTCGCGCTGAAGGACAACGTGGACACCGCGGGGGTCCGCACCACGGCCGCGAGCGCGGTGTTCGCGGAGCGCGTTCCGGCGGAGGATGCGGAAGTCACCCGGCGGCTGAGGGAGGCGGGCGCGATCCTGATGGGCAAGCTGAACCTGCATGAGTTCGCGATGGGCGGCACGTCGGCGACGTCCTACTTTGGGCCGGTGCGCAATCCGTGGGCCCTGGATCGCAATCCCGGCGGATCTTCGGGCGGATCGGCGGCGGCGGTGTCGGCGGAATTGTGCTTCGGCGCGCTGGGGACCGATACCGGCGGCTCTATTCGCACACCGGCGTCCTTCTGCTCGATCGTCGGCCTGAAGCCGACGTACGGGCTGGTGAGCATCCGCGGGATTGTGCCGCTGGTGTGGAGCCTGGATCATTGCGGCCCGATGACGCGGCGCGTGGAAGACGCCGCGATGCTGCTGCAGGTGCTGGCGGGTTACGATCGCAAGGACCTGTCGAGCGTGGAGCACACGATTCCGGACTACGCCGCCGCGTTGCGGCAGCCGGTGTCCGGGCTGCGGATCGGCATTCCGCGCGCGCCGTTTTTCGATCTCGCGGACGAGGAGATTCTGGCCGCTGTGGAGAACGCGATTCAGATTTTGGCGAAGATGACGCAGGGGACTCGCGAGGTCAGCATCCCGTCCACCACTGGAGTGAATCTGCCCGGAGAGACCTACGCCTATCACGACGAGTTCTTCCAGCGAGCGCAGAACCTGTATCAGATCCCGACGCGCCGCAATCTGCAGCGTGGGGCGGAAGCCAGGGCGCATGCGTACGTAAAGGGCTGGCGGGAGTTGCAGATGTTGCGGCGCACGATAAGCGATTCGTTTCGTGAGATCGACGTACTGGTGCTGCCGACCCGCCGCCGTTCGCCGCGGACGGTGGAGGCAGCGTTGAAGCGGGAAGAGTCGGACAAGCCGCGCAATCCGGAAATGGAGAACACGGGCCAGTTCAACATCCTGGGGCTGCCCGCCATTTCCGTTCCCTGCGGGTTCACCAGTTCCGGTCTTCCGATCGGGCTGCAGATTGTGGGAGCGCCGTTCGCGGAGCCGAAGGTTCTGGCGCTGGCTCACGCCTTTGAGCGGGCAACGGACTTTCACAAGCGCAAGCCGCCGATCGCGCCGGACACGGCGGCGCCCAAGCTGGTGGTGGAAGACAATTAGCGGCGGAAGCGGCGGACGGATTCGGCCAGGGGGATGCCGGGGGTCAAGCGAGGGTCGGCGACGGGGTCGCGCGGCGTGAGTTGCAAGGGGAGCACGCCGGCCCAAATGGGAAGCTGGTAATCTTCCTCGTCGTCTCCGGGAGGTCCGGTGCGGATCTTGGCGGACGCTTCCTCGATGGTGAACTCCAGCACGGTGGTGGCTTTCAACTCCTTCGCGTTCGGGAGCCGGACTTCGTCCCAACGGCCGCGGATGAGGTGCTCGGAAAGAATGGCGAGCGCCTCGTTCTTCGGCTTCTCGCCGGCGACCTTGCGCGCGGTTCCGAACGCGGTGACGGAGCGGTAGTTCATGGAGTGGTGAAACGCCGATCTGGCAAGCACCAGGCCATCCACCAGCGTCACGGCGACACAGGCCGGCACGCCGGTTTCGAGATGCTTCAACATGCGGCTGGCGGCGGACCCGTGCAGGAAGAGGCGATCGCCGCGGCGGCCATAGAGGGTGGGAATCACGAACGGCTGACCGTCGACGGCGAACCCGACGTGGGCCAGGAAGCCGGCGTCCAGGATGGCGTGGATCGTATCGGGATCGTAGGCGCCGCGCTTGGGCAGGCGGCGCACCTGCACGCGTGGAGAAGGCTTCATTTATTTCTTTTCAAGTTTCAAGGAGGCGGAGTTCATGCAGTAGCGAAGGCCGGTGGGCTGGGGACCGTCGGGGAACACGTGCCCCAGGTGCGCATCGCACCGCGAGCACAACACTTCATCGCGAGTCATGCCGAGGCTGGTGTCGGATTCGACCTTGACGTTCTCCTTCGCGATGGGAGCGTAGAAACTGGGCCATCCGGTGCCGGATTCGAACTTGGTTTTGGCGTCGAACAGCGCAGTCCCGCAGCAGACGCAGGCGTAGATGCCGTCGTCATGGTTGTTCCAATAGCGTCCGGTGAAGGCGCGTTCGGTGCCTTTCTTCCGGGTGACCTGGTATTCGATGTCACTGAGCTGCTGCTTCCATTCGGCATCGCTCTTTACGACTTTGTCCACGGTGACTACTCCTTTGCGAACGCCGCCCGGGCCGAACTCGGCGATTTTGACTTTGCGCGGCTGGGCGTGGAGCGCGCCGGCGGCCAGGAGTCCGGAGAGGAACGAGCGGCGATGGATCATGTCTTCTAGCGTATCGCTACCGCTGGCATTTCGGACAGTAATGCGTGCCGCGGCCGCCGAGCACGATGCGGCGCACGGTCGAGTCGCAGTGGAGGCAGGGCTCGCCTTCGCGGCCGTAGACGCGGTGGAGCTGCTGGAAGCCGCCGCGCTCGCCTGCGGCGTCGACGTAGTCGGAGATGGATGAGCCGCGATGCTCGATGGCGTCGGCGAGGATTTGCTGGATGGCCTGGTGCAGCCTGCGGGCGCGCGGCGCGGAGATGCGGGACGCCAGAGCCTTGGGATGAATCCCGGCGCGGTGCAGGGCCTCATCGGCGTAGATGTTGCCGAGGCCGCCGAGGAAGCTCTGGTTCAGGAGCAGGGGTTTGATGCGGGCGTGGCGCGCCTTCAGGCGGGCGAAGAACTCGTCGAAGGGGATGCTGAGAGGCTCGGGGCCGAGGCGTGTGACGCGCGCGGGCGACCATTCGATCTTGCCGAACTGCCGGGGATCGACGAAGGCCAGCGTGCCGCGGTCGAGCTCGAAAACGCCGTAGGTGTGCGGCTGCGGGCGGGGGTCGATCAACAGGCGTCCGGTCATGCCGAGGTGGATGGACAGGAAGCCTTCGTCGAGGTCGAGGAGGATGAACTTGGCGCGGCGCGA
This sequence comes from Bryobacteraceae bacterium, assembly GCA_019748195.1. Classification (GTDB taxonomy): domain Bacteria; phylum Acidobacteriota; class Terriglobia; order Bryobacterales; family Bryobacteraceae; genus JAIEPW01. Next base: position 32,412 of record JAIEPW010000017.1, on the reverse strand, counting down.
GATGCCGAGTATGGTGCGGCCCTGGAGCTTCGCGGCGAGGTCGTCGAAGCTGCCGGTGACGACGAACTTCGAGGAGAACTCGGCGCGCAGGATGCGGCGGCCGGTGACGTAGGGCGCAAGCGAACGGACGACGGTTTCGACTTCAGGAAGCTCGGGAATACTTCCAGGTTACGGCAGATCGAGGAAGATGTCGTTGCCGTCGATTTTGACGGGGATGGTGTGGACGGCCTGGTCTTCGTCGTCGGTGTTGACGCCGGTCTGGCAATTCCACTCCCAGGCGTGCCAGGGGCAGACGATGTGGGCGCCGCGAAGCTCGCCCTGGCCCAGGGGTCCGCCGGCGTGGGGGCAGATGCCGTCGAGGGCGTGGATGGCGCCGTTGAGGTTGCAAATCGCGTAGGAGTCCTCGCCGACGAGGGCTTCCATGAGGGTGCCGGGAGGAAGCGCGGAGAGTTCGGCGACTTTGACGAGAGGCATACGTAATTGTGTACCACGCGAGGGGTGGGTTAAAATACGTTGGAGAGCCACCCTAGCTCAGCTGGTAGAGCGGCTGATTCGTAATCAGCAGGTCGCCGGTTCAATCCCGGCGGGTGGCTCCATCTAATCCTCGCCCCGTCAAAGAGATGCGGGCATCTCCCCAAGACCAACGAAAATAGCGATTCCGGCACTGTGACCAGATTTGTGCCCACCCTGTGCCACATGCTAGCCTCAACCTCCCCCAAGTCCCTTGTGTTATCATTGTGTACACAAAGGAGACCGCGCTCAGATGGAAGTCACCAAGATCGGCATCCGAGAGTTTCGGGAGAATCTGGCCACCTACCTGGAATCCACAGCTCCCGTTGCCATCACGCGGCACGGCACGACGATCGGTGTCTATGTCCCCACTCAGCCGAAGCCCAGCCAGGCAGACCTCGAAGCCCTGCGCGTGGCCGGTGAGAAGATGCAAGAACTGGTAGCGGCCGCAGGAACCAACGAGGATGAACTCGTCGCCGATTTCAAGAGCCACCGGCGTGAACGGCGCGCACGAAAGAACTGACCGTGCTCGTGCTCGACGCGAATATCCTGATTCGCGCGGTGCTCGGGAACAAAGTGCTTAGTCTCATCCGGCAACACGCTGGGCAGGTCGAGTTCTGGGCTCCTGACGCTGCGTTCGCCGAAGCACGCGAACATCTCCCCACGATTCTTGGCGCACGAGGGATCGAAGCGAGTCCAGCGCTGGAGCTGCTCGATCTGGTAAGCCGGATCGTGCAGACCGTCGAGGCGGGAACCTACTCCCAGTTTGAAGACATCGCCCGCGCACGCCTCAGACAACGCGATGAAGATGACTGGCCCGTTCTAGCCGCCGCGCTGACGTTGGGTTGCCCCATCTGGACAGAAGACACCGACTTCTTTGGTTGCGGAGCGGCCACTTGGACGACGGATCGAATCGAGTTATACCTGGCGGCTTCGGGCGAGTCCCGATCAGACTGAGCACCTGGGCAACCGCGGGGTGCCGCCAATTGGCAGGTTGCGTCCTGCCGCAAAATGGGGACGAGATCCATGGTCCTGCACTTTAACGAACGGAGAGCTACTGAAGCGGCTGCTAAGTTCCTCGAACTCTGCGGTGGGCAGATGAATTGGCTGAAGCTCATCAAGCTCTTGTACCTGCTCGACCGCGAGGCCCTGCTGCGTTGGGGCCGGCCGGTCACAACAGACCGCTATGTCTCGATAGTGGTCGGGCCAGTCGGCAGTCGCCTCTACGGCCTGATTTGCGAGGAGGCTGTTACCAGCGCCTATTCGATCTGGCGACACTTCATCTCGGATCCCAGAAACTCCGAAGTATCGTTGATTGCCGAGCCGGAGTTCGACGAGATCTCTCCTTCCGAGGAGTCCTTAATCGAGGAGATCTTCACAAATTGCGGGGAGTTGAGCCAGTGGGATCTCGCACAACTATCTCGCGATTTCCCTGAGTGGCAGGACCCCAACGACGGCGCGATCCCGATTACGTATCGCGACATCCTTCGCGCCGGCCACAAGACTCCGAATGAGATCGCAGCAATTGAATCGGAACTGGAGGCGCTGGCCGCCGCCGAAGCCATACTGCATCCTTTGGTAACAGGTGGATCCGGCAGGACTTAAGCGACGGCAAGCGGCACGGAGGGAACCGTGGCTGCACCCTTCTCCAATCCGACCTTCACTTTTTCCATCGCCTCCCGGATGTCCGCTTCGCTCGGATGGACGTAGCGCTTCGTCGTGTTCATGTCGGTGTGGCCAGCCAGGACGTGGAGCGTGAACGGGTCCATGTGCTTGGCCCACCGGGTGATGCAGGTGTGTCGAAAGGTGTAGAGGACGAACGGCGCGACGCCTGAAGCCGTCAACGCCGCAGCTTGCTGCTTCTTCAGCGTGGAGCCTTCAATGTGGCCGCTCTTGGTGGGTGCCGGGAAGACCCACTCGGACGTAGCGGCTGCCCGGCGCATCTCCAGAATGTCGAGCACGCGCTTCGAAGCCGGGATGCGGCGGCGGGAACCACGGCCCTTGCCTGTGTGGATCGCAATCGCGCCGTCGCGGATGCTGTCCTGCCACTTGAGGCGGAAGCATTCCTCCGGACGAAGAGCGCAGTCGATGAGCAGCGTCGCCACGTCCCGCAGCAGGTAGGCGTCCGGTTGCCTTGGTTGCTCGCCGCGCTTCACCGCGCGGATGCCTTGCAGGGCCCGAGCATAGGCGTCCGCGAGTTGGCGTCCGAGGTCTGATGCGGCCTCGAGGTACTTTCGCTCCTCCTCGAACGACAGCGCGCGTTCCCGATGATTCTCCCCACCAAGGAGCCGCACGCGTGGAAGAATCGTCGTCACCTTGCCCCACTCCACGGCCAGGTTGAACAGGCGGCGTAACGTGTGCTCGGCTTGTTGCGCAAGTACGCCGGGCAAGTCGGATTCATGGCGCCCGACGTAGCGTTCCAAGAGGCGCTCGAGCATTTGCCAGGAATTCTAGAGGCGCGGAAGATTGCGGCGGCATCGGCGATGGAGACGCTCGATTTGCTGATGCATTTGGTCCAAACCGTGGAACCGGAGGCCTACGCCACCTTTGAAGCGGTCGCCCGCGAGCGCATCGACAAGCGTGACGAGGACGACTGGCCGGTTCTCGCCGCCGCGCTCGCGCTCGGCTGCCCGATCTGGACCGAAGACACCGACATTCTTCGGCTGCGGTGTGGCAACCAGTTCGTCATGACGGTGACGCGTCGCCGCAAGTCAAGGGCATCAAGCGATGAGATTGGGAGCGGGCCCGGCCCGGTCACGCGACCTTCAGAGCAACTCGTCCTGGGCGCGGGCGATGACGGCGGCCAAGCGGTCGAGGATGGCGGCGGCAAGAGCTTCCTCGATGTTCAGGGGCGGCGCCAGGAGCAGCCAATCGCCGAACATGCCGCGATTCTGGCGCCGCGAGTAGAGCAGGAGGCCGTGATCGAGGGCCATCTGGACGATCCGCGCTCCTGGGTCCGCCTCGGGCGGAAACTTACCTTTCGTGGCGGGGTCGGATACCAGCTCGATTGCCAGCAGCGCCCCGCGGCCGCGCACATCGCCGATCAGCGGGAAACGCGCGGCGAGTTCCCGCAAGCCGGAGCGAAGCGTCGCGCCGATCCGGCTCGCGTGGGCCACCAGATCGTGCTCCACGATCTCGTCGAGCACCGCGCTTCCAGCGGCGCAGGCCATTGGACAGGCGTCGTAGGAGTGGGAGACAGCGAACCCGATGGAATCCGCGAGTTCGTCGGCGAGCGTCCGTGGCGCGAGCACAGCTCCGAGCGGCGCATACCCCGCGCCCAGGCCCTTCGCCAATGTAATCAGATCGGGCGTTGCTTGGGGGTCGTGATGGGCCGCCAGATATTCGCCCGTGCGGAAAGCGGTCACGATTTCGTCGAAGATCAGACCGATTCCGAAGGCGTCGCAGGCGCGGCGCACGCGCGGGGCAAACGAAGGATCGGGCACGTTCACCCCCGACGCCTGGCCGCCAACCGGTTCCATCACGACGGCGAGTATCGTCTCGGGGCCCAACCGCTCAATCGCCGCGTGGAGGGCCTCGATGCTGGAATCGGCTGCTGCCTTGGGGCTCGCGGCGCGAAAGGTGAGCGGAGCTGGAATGCGCTCGGCTTCCACGGTAAGGGGCCCCCACAGCCCGGATACGCCGATATCGCCATTCATGCCGAGGGTCTGGACCGTCGCGCCGTGGTAACCCGGCATTAGAGAAATGACGCGAAATCGGCGGCGTTCGCCGCGCGAGACCGCGCGCGCTCGAAGCATTTTCAGAGCCATCTCGTTCGCTTCAGAGCCGCCCGAGGTGAGGTGAGCGCATTCGAATCCGGGGCCGGCGATGGCAGCCAGCCGGCCGGTCAACGCGGCATTGGCCCGATGCCGGGTAGTTCGCGAGTAGGTGTAGGTGAGTTCGCGGCCTTGCGCGAGCATGGCCTGCAGGACGCGCTCATTGCCCTGCCCGAGGCTGGCGAGAAAGGGCCCGGAACAGGCGTCGATGAGCTCCCGGCCGCGATCGTCGATCAAGATGGAGCCGCGTCCGGAGACGATGGCCGGCATTCCAGCGGTGCCGGCGCGCGCGAAGAAGCGGTCCTGCGTGTTGCCCGGCGGGACTGGAGTGAGCTTCGCCACCGTGAACGACACTGGACCTACCCGCCCCCCGCGCGCATGAAGCCTACCAGGCGGTACCGGGTTTCGCGGATGTGGCTCCGCATGGCCTCCACGGCGACCATGCGGTCCGGTCCGGCAAGGGCGGCGAGAATCGCGCGGTGCGCCGCCACGGCCTGGCTGGAGGAGAGATCGTAGGTCTTGCGGCGGAGGATGCTCAACTGGTCCTGCAGCTTGTCGAGCGCCTGGCAAAGCATCCGGTTGCCGGTTGCCGCCGCGATCGCGGTATGGAACTGGATGTCGCCGGAGATGTAGCTGGTTTTGTCGTTCGCCGCGTGAGAACTCGCGTTGCGCCGCACATGCTCTTCGAGCTCGGCGAGCAGGGCGGGCGTCACCTGCGCGGTCAGGACGGCGTGCGCTTCCAACGCCTCGCGGAAATCGTAAATGTCGATCACTTCCTGGATCGAGAAACTTCGCAGATAGGCTCCGCGTCTGGGCTCGATGCGGATCAACCCGTCCGCCTCCAGCCGGGTGAAGGCTTCGCGTATGGGGGATTTGCTGATGCCCAGTTGCTGGGCCACGGCTTCCTCGGTGAGGCGGTCGCCTTCTTCCATCGGTCCCGTAAGCAGGTGCGTCCGGATCTGCTTGTATGCCAGGGTAGTCAGATTTTCGGGAATGCGGAGTTTCTTCATGCGGCAATGGGGTACCGGCTGCCCGCCGGGCAGAGGCCGACCACCCTCTTCATATTACCTGCCCGCACGCGAGCTACCCGCGGGGTACTTTCGTAGATTCGGCTGTCGTGAAGTTTCCGCCGGCCGTACTCCAACGGGGCCATCGGGCGATCCGGATCGAGCTCAATCACCGCCTCGATGTCGCTGTCGCCGGCCACTGCGCGCGCAACGGACCCGAAACGGATCTCGCGTGACCTGAAGCCCCGAAGGGCTCTATCCTGTTCCCATGCCAGTTCTCATCGAGAAGCCGACCCAGATCGCGGCGCCCGGCGGTAAGGTGATCCGGGAGTATGTAGGCAGGGTGAATACAGACACTCCGGGGATCAGCGTGGCGCACATGCTGAGCCCCGCAGGCTGGAGCGAGCCGGGGCAGCGTCCGGAGTTCGATGAGTACACGGTGGTCCTGCGGGGCGTGATGCGGGTGGACTTTCAGGGGGGCGTAATGGACGTGCACGCCGGCCAGGCCGTTCTGGCGAAGGCGGGGGAATGGGTACGGTATTCCACTCCGACGCCGGAAGGCGCGGAGTACGTGGCCATCTGCCTTCCCGCGTTCAGCCTGGAAACGGTGCACCGGGACCCGGCGACCGCCCGCTAAACTGCTGACAAATCACGTTCGACCGGCGATTCGAGCCGTTCCCTGCAGGACTTTGGGTCCAGGACTGTGCTTCGTTGACGGTCCTCCGGCAGAGAGAATACACTAGAACGAGGCTTAAGAGTTCCCGCGAAGAACGTCCCGAAGCACTCCCAATCCCTTGGAGGATTTTCGAACAGTGTCTGATCAGATGCGGCATATTTTCACGTCCGAGTCGGTTACCGAAGGGCACCCGGACAAGATGGCCGACCAGATTTCCGATGCCGTCTTGGACGCGGTGTTACAGGATGACCCCACCGGACGGGTCGCATGCGAAGTCCTGGTGACCACGGGCACGTGCGTGGTGGCCGGCGAGATCACCACCAAGACCTATGTAGACGTTCAGAAGCTGGCGCGCCAGGTGATCCACGACATCGGCTACAACGACGCTCTGATGGGTTTTGATTCCAAGACCTGCGGCGTGTTGAACACGATCCAGTCGCAATCGCCGGACATCGCGATGGGCGTGGATACGGGGGGAGCGGGCGACCAGGGCCTGATGTTCGGATTCGCCTGCGACGAGACGGCGGAGCTGATGCCGCTGCCGATCATGATGGCGCACAAGCTGGTGCAGCGGCTAAGCGAAGCCCGCCGCGGCGGAGAGCTGAAGTACCTGCGTCCGGACGGCAAGAGCCAGGTGAGCGTGGAGTATCTGGGCGACAAGCCGGTGCGCATCGAAGCAGTGGTCGTGTCCACGCAACACGATGACGACGTCAGCACGGAGCAACTGCGGGCGGACGTGAAGAAGCTGATCATAGACAAGGTGATCCCGCAGAACATGGTGGACTCCTCCACCAAGTTCCACATCAATCCGACGGGGCGGTTCGTCATCGGCGGTCCGCATGGCGATACCGGGCTGACCGGGCGCAAGATCATCGTGGATACATACGGCGGGATGGGCCGGCACGGCGGCGGCGCGTTTTCGGGCAAGGATCCGACGAAGGTGGACCGCTCGGCGTGCTACATGGCGCGTTACGTGGCGAAGAACATCGTGGCGTCCGGGCTGGCGCGGCGCGCGGAGGTTCAATTGAGCTACGCCATCGGCGTCGCGGAGCCCACCAGCGTGCGCGTGGACACCTTCGGCACGGGCAAGATCGGCGATCAGCGGCTGGTGGAGCTGGTGCGGGAGCATTTCCCGCTGACTCCCAAGGGCATGATCGAGCATCTGAAGCTGCGCCGTCCCATCTACCGGACGACGGCGTCGTTCGGGCATTTCGGCCGCACCGAGGACAGCTTTAGCTGGGAGAAGACGGACAAGGCCGCGGGGCTGAAGGACGCGGCGCAGTTGACCACCGCTGCCCGAGGCTGATCGCAATCCGTTTATTGAGCGAGAGAGAGAATCAGGAGGAATTATGTCCAATACCACCGCCGCGACGGCCACCGTGCCCTGCGACGTAAAAGATCTGGCGCTGGCCGATCACGGCAAGAAGCGCATCGAGTGGGCGTTCCAGTCGATGCCGGTGCTCCAGACTATTCGCAAGCAGTTCATCAAGACGCAGCCGCTGGCGGGGATCCGCGTCGCGGCGTGCCTGCATGTGACCACGGAAACCGCGAACCTGATGGTGACCTTGCGCGACGGCGGCGCGAACATTGTGTTGTGCGCCTCGAATCCGCTGTCCACCCAGGATGATGTCGCCTCGGCGCTGGTGAAGGAATACGGGATTTCGACGTACGCGATCAAGGGCGAGTCGAACGACCAATACTGGTCGCATATCAACGCGGCGATCGACTTCCGGCCGCAGTTGACCATGGACGACGGGTGCGACGTGGTGAGCGCGCTGCACTCCAAACGCAGCGAGTATCTCTCGGAGGTGCTGGGCGGCACCGAGGAAACGACCACGGGCGTGATCCGGCTGCGGGCGATGGCCAAGGAAGGCGTGCTCGCCTATCCGATCATCGCGGTGAATGACGCGCAGACCAAGCATCTTTTCGACAATCGCTACGGCACGGGCCAGTCGACCATCGACGGCATTATCCGGGCCACCAACAACCTGCTGGCGGGCCAGAACTTCGTGGTCGCGGGCTACGGCTGGTGCGGCAAGGGCGTGGCGCTGCGGGCTCGCGGCCTGGGCGCGAACGTGATTGTTACCGAGATCGACCCGATCAAGGCCATTGAAGCCCTGATGGACGGCTTCCGCGTGATGCCGATGAGCGAAGCCTCCCAGATCGGAGACTTCTTCGTCACCGTCACCGGCTGCAAGAGCGTGCTGGATCGCGAGCATTTCGACAAGCTGAAGAGCGGCGCGATCCTGTCGAACTCCGGCCACTTCGACGTGGAGATCAACCTGGAGGCGCTGCGCAAGATGGCGTCCAGCCGCCGCGAAGTGCGTCCGTTCGTGGAAGAGTTTGTGATGAAGGACGGGCGCCGCATTTACGTGCTGGGCGAAGGCCGCCTGATCAACCTCGCGGCCGCCGAAGGCCATCCTGCCTCGGTGATGGACATGAGCTTCGCCAACCAGGCGCTGGCGGCGGAGTACATCATGAAGAATCACGCCAAGCTGGAAAAGAACGTGTTCAGCGTGCCGGAGGACATCGACAAGAATGTCGCCAAGCTGAAGCTGGACGCGATGCGCTGCTCGATCGACCGCCTGACGCCGGAGCAGGAAGAGTATCTGACCGGCTGGCGCGAAGGAACCTAGTTTTTTGCTGTAGTTTGGACGCATGGGTCCAGGGCCTTTGCCGGCTGCTGGACCCGTTTCTTTTTCCATCGCCGATCCTGAACAGGGACGAGTATGACGCGGAGACCAGGCGGGCAGCCGGGCTTTTCGGGGCCGGCGAACCTGGCGGCGTGCTACGCCGGGGCGGGCGATCCGGTGAAGGCGGAGGAGACCTACCGGCGCGGCACCGTTCCTCAGGCGCCGGGCGGAACGCAGGCGGTTCGCGAGGCTGCCGTCGCGGTGGACAGGGGCTTTTCCGGCTACTATGTAAAAGAGCGGTTCGGAGCGTTCCTCTCCGCGAAAGGGCGGTATCGGGAAAGCCTGGCGGTGTACCAGGAAGTCTCCCGGGCCCCGGATCTGGACGACGCCGACCGCGGCCGGATTCAGGCAAACATCGAGTACCTCGAGTCAAAAATCGGTTTAGAAGGGAAGTTCGATCAGCGTGGCATTGGTTGAAGGTTGCAAACACCAACTGGAAATCTCCGTTCCCGTCAGCGAAGTGGAACAGGAGTCAGAGAAGGTCTTGAACGAGATCCAGAAGAAGGTCCGGCTGCCCGGCTTCCGTCCGGGCAAGGCGCCGCGGAACGTGGTCCGATCCAAGTTCGGCGGCGAGATCCGGCAGGACGTGCTGGAGAATCTGGTGCCGAAGGCGTTCCGGCGGGAGGTGGAGAAAGAGAACCTGCAGGTGGTGTCGTCGCCGGACGTGTCCGACGTGCACTTCCATCCGGGTGAGCCGTTACGGTTCAAAGTGACTTTCGAGGTCGCGCCGGTCATCGAGCTGGGCGAATACCGCGGCGTCGAGGTCCCTTATTCCGAGCCCGAGGTCACCGACGAGCAGGTGATGAAGCGGATCGAGGAGATTCGCGAGCAGAAAGCCGACTACGTCAACATTGATCCTCGCCCGGTAGTGGACGGCGATTTCGCCGTGGTGTCGCTCGAAAGCATATCCGGCGTCGACAAGCCGGTGAAAAACGACGAGATGATGCTGCATGTCGGCGATGAAGGGACGCTGAAGGAGTTTTCCGAGGCGCTGCGGGGGATGTCTCCGGACGAAGAGAAGGAATTCGACGTCGTGTACCCGGAGGACTACGACCGCAAGGAGCTTGCGGGCAAGACGGTTCGTTTCCGGGCGCGGTTGAAGGTGGTGCGCAAGAAGGAACTGCCGGAGCTCAACGACGAGTTCGCGAAGGATCTCGGCGATTACCAGAATTTCGAGGAGTTGAAGGAAGCCGTCCGCAAGGCTCTGTCACGCGACGCGGAGTTCACGGCGCAGCAGGAGGCAAAGGGGAAGATTATCGACAAGCTGGTGGATGCGCACGACTTCCCGATACCGGAAGCGTTCATCGACCGGCAGATCGAAGTGAATCTGGAGACGCAACTGCGGCAGCTTGCGGGCCAGGGCATCGATCCGCGCAAGCTGAACATCGACTGGGCGAAGCTGAAGGAGTCGCAAACGGAACGCGCGAAGCGCGACGTCAAGGCCTCCCTGCTGCTGGAGCGGATCGCGGATCGGGAGGCGATCGACGCGATGCGGGACGAAGTGGACAACGAGGTGACGCGGATCGCGCGGCAGCGGCGGGAGCCGGTGGCGGCGGTGCGCGCGCAACTGGAGAAGGACGGCTCGCTGCGGCGGATCGCCTCGCATATCCGCACGGAGAAGACGCTCAGTTTCCTGTTCGAGAACGCGCGGAAAACCGCCTGACGGCTACTGCTTCTTTTGCGGACCCGCGAACTCGACCCAATTCCCGTCGGGGTCCGCGACAAACATGATGCGGGCCAGCTTGCCGAAGTCGCTCGGGGGCATTCCGATCTTCGCTCCGCGCTTCACCAGGATGTCGTGTACGGCATCCACATCCTTCACCATGAAGGTGTAATAGCGCAGGCCGACGGCATCGAAGGGAGATCCGGTACGCACCGGCAGCCCCTTAGCTCCGTCCCAGAACTTGACGATGCTCTTGCCCGCCTCAAAGCGATAGAGCGGCGCGCCGGTGGTGGTCTTGCGAGGCTCCTGTTCGGTCAGGCCCAGGATCTCGCGGTAGAAGGCCCGCGTTCTGGCGGAGTCCGAAACCGTAAAGCCCAACTGGACCATGCCGTTGCGAGCCGGATCGGCGATTTCCACAAGCTCGATCACGTTGCCATCGGGATCGGAGACGAAGGCGTACTTAATGTCGCTGCCGTTCCACTTCGGCTCGGCCATGCCTTTGGCTTTCATGCGCTCCACGATCGGCTTGCAATCGTTCATCACCAGCGTCAGCAGGCGGAAACCGATCGCGTCGCGGATGGGTCCGGCATACTTGGGCGCGTTCGGAGCGGCTGAGACGAGCTTCAGCGTGGAGCCGCCGAACGGGAAACGCTGCATTTCCCCGCCCCCAGGCATGGGCAACGTGGCCGAGGCCTTCAAGCCGAGAATCTCGCCGTAGAACTCTTTTGCTTTCGCGGGATCGCTGACGACGATGCCGATATCGAGAACAGGCTTGAGAGTTTCCATGGGTGTGGGCGTTTCCGCCGCCAGCAGCGGCAGGGCGAGCAAAACGGGCAAGATTCGCATGGCGTTGATTATACCGGCGCTCAGGGCCTGGGCGGGAGATCGAATTTCATGGAATCGCGGGCGATCACGATCTCGCCGGGGAAGATGCCTGCCAGGCCTCGCAGGAACGCCTGCTCGACGGCCGGCTGGTTGGGCGGCGGAACGCAATGGGTCAGGACCAGTTTCTTCACCTTCGCTTCGGCGGCGATCCGGGCCGCTTCCTCGGGGGAAGCGTGATAGGTAAGCGTGTCGGCGATCATCTTGGCCTGGCGGGCGCGGCCCTGGGAGCCAAGTGCCGCGGCAGCCATCCGGATTAAGCCTTTGTTGAGGGCGTCGTGCAGCAGGAGATCCGCTCCGGCGGCAGCCTTTGCGATCGCGGGGGAAGCGGCCGCATCGCCGGTGAAGACGACGATATTGCCGCCGAATTCCACGCGGTAGCCGACGGCCGGCGTGGCGGGTTCGTGCGGCACGGCGAACGCTTTCACGACGAGGCCGCTGCGTTCGAAGACGGGCGAGAGGTCGCCGGCGGGGATGGTTTTGGCGACAGCGCGGGCGGCGCGGGAAGGCATGTACTGCTCGGTATGGTGTTCGGTCCGGTAGGAGGCATCGAGCGCGTAGGCCTCGACGAAGCCGTTGACGACGCGCTCGACGCCGGCGGGGCCATAGACTTCGAGGGGCTGGGCGCGGCCGGCGATCCAGCTCTGGGTCATCGCTTCGCCGAGGCCGCCCATGTGATCGGAATGATAGTGGGTGAGGAAGACGGCGGTCAGGGCGCCGGCGGGCAGATTGGCCACGGCAATGTTGCGCCAGGAGCCGGGGCCGGAATCGAGCAGGATCATCTGGGCGCCGGCAAGGATAGCGACGCAGGACCCGGCTCGGGCAGCGTCGGGAAGCGGCGATCCGGTTCCGCATAGGAACACCCTCAGACCGCCCGGCGGGGGCGGGTCTGGAAGGGGCGTTTGGGCCGTCAGAACAGCGGCGGCGGCCAGTAAGAGCAGCGAACGCATTCTCAGAGTGTAGACGAAGATGATCCGGTGCGCGGCGAAAATACGCGGATCAGTTTCAGGCGTAGTGCGATTAGAATGGAAGCTCCTCTGCCATGAAGATCTGGAAGATCGACCGCGACATGATCGTGCACCGCGAGGCGGCGGTGCCGATGTCGGAACTGGTCCAGTTCGAACTCGTGACCACGGATCGCGATATCCAGAGGCGGCTGGAGTTCTGGATGAAGAACCCGGCGTCGCGGCAGAAGGTGATGGACGCCTACACGGTGATGAACCCGGGCCCTCCGTTGAAGGGAACCCCGGACGAAATCACCAAGAAAGTGGTGGACGCCCTGATGCGATCGTTCCGGTCCAAGGCGCTGGCGCTGCTGGAGCGGAAGACAGTGGGCGGGGGCGGCGGCGAGGAAGAAGGCGGAGGCGGAGGCCAGGGCGGTTCTGGGGGCAAAGGCGGCTCCGGCGGCGCGGCCCAGAACAAGAAGAAGGCGGCCGAGCCGCCGCCGAAGAAGACCGAGGAAAAGACCTGGATCAAGTTCCAGTTGTTCGATGAAGACGGACAGCCGATGAAGAACGAGAAGTTCAAGCTGGGGCTGCCGGATGGCTCCAGCCGCGATGGGAAGCTGGACGCCGAGGGATCGATCTACATTCCGCCGACGCTGGACCCGAACAAGGAATGCACGGTGAGTTTTCCGGAGATCCACCTGAACCCGCGGAAGAAGAAGAAATAAGGGTTTCCATCCATGGCTGACGCGAACATCATCCGACGCGACAACAAGGTGACCTTCAAGCGCCTGACGGGAAGCACGCACACGTTTCATCTGCAGCCGTTCAAGGGTTTTCGCCTGGAAGTGGACGACATCCACTACAACCTGGACAGCGCGGTGTTTCTGCCGGCGCTGGGCGAGGCGAATCCGGCGCCCGGTGCGGATCCGAGCGTCGGGCTGGGGGCGGCGTCCGAATCACTGCTGCACATCAAGAAGAACCCGACGCGCAAGGCCCTGATCCTGGGTCACGCGGATACCTCCGGCGACGCCAACTACAACGTATCGCTGTCGGTGAAGCGGGCGAAGACCGCGAAGGCGATCATCCTGGGCGAGCGCGATGAGTTCGTCAAGACCTGCCAGGAAAAGCACAAGAACGAAGACATCGATCACATTCTGAAGTGGGTGAACGCGCTGTACGGGTGGGATTGCGCGCCGGTGGGGCAGACCCGGTCCCAGGCGATCAAGAAATTTCAGCAGCGCTATAACATCGAATGGGAAGCGAAGATCAGCGAAGACGGATCCATGGGTCCGCAGACGTGGGGCGCGTTTTTTGACGTGTACCAGGACATGCTGCTGAACCTGGTGGAGACGGACGAAGCCGGAATCGCGGTGCTGCGCGAGAAGTTCAAGGCCGCGATGCATCCGCCCGGGATGGCGGGCTGCGGCGAGAACTTCCCGCTGCCGATCAACGACCCGGTGTTCGGCGTGGAGCTGCCCCGCCCAGCGTACGGATATCGCAGCCAGGCGGATCGCCGGACGGAGATTCTGTTCTTCGACACCGGACAGGAGCCGAAGATGGATTGCCATCCCGGCGGAGAGAAGTGTGTCGCCGAGGTCTGCGAGGTCTATAACACGAAGATGTACCGGTACACGCCGATCGACGTGCCGGACTCCAAGCCCCGCGGCAACCGGGTGTTCCTCAAGCTGATCTACCTGGATCCGGAAGACAAGCCGAAGCCGTTTCCCAAGGATTTCCCGGTGAAGGTCGTTTACACCGACAACACCGTGCAGGACGAGAAGGTGGGCGACGAGGGCAAGCTGGAATTCGGGGCGCAGCGGGGACGGGGCGAGTTCACTTTGAAGTTCGAGACGCCGGGCCCGGTCTACATCGCGGTTTCGGCCGACGACGCCACCAACAAGCTGGCGAAGAAAACGGACCTGGCGCAGTTGCATAAGGACAAGTTCCGCTTCTTCCAGGTTCCCAAGCAGTGGTCGCTGGTGGAATCGAAGTGGGCAGTAGCTGAGAACAAGTTCTACAAGGACGATCCGGACTACAAGTTTTTCGTGCCGGGGCGGTTCGGCAAGACGATCGGCGGGAGCGCGGCGCCGATTGAAATGAAGCTGGATCCGCACTGGAGTTTTCTGCGGTTCGAGTTCGCCGACCGGCATTTCTGCCACAGCGACCACAGTCATAAGCGGGTAAACATTCCGGCGACATTGATCGGCGGCTGGCGGACGTCGCCGGCGGGCGCGGGCGATCCGGATACGGCGACCCACTGGACGATCAAGGATACGGAAGTGGAGAAGGCGGTCCACGCGATGCCGTGGATCATTCAGAAGAAGGCGGACAACTCCGCCGATCCGCGTCCGGACAAGAACGTGCAGTTCGAGATGAAGTCGGACTGGCTGCACGCGAGCGAGACGCCGTATGTGATCTCGAAGTCGGCGACGGAGCGGGTGATTGAGACGCGGGCGGACGGCCATAATGACCTGAAGCCATCCGAAAAGCGGCTGGATTTCTACGACCTGCCGAAGGTGTGGAAGTCGGACAAGTACTTCACGCGGTTTGTCGACAACACGGGCGAGTACTTCGACAAGGCGTCCACATTCGAGCAGAAGATCAAGGACAGCCTGAAGGCGCCGGATAAGTTTCTAGCGTTTTCCCTGGATGACATCGTACTGGTGGACCAGACGTTCGCGTTCCTGAATCTGGGGGCGACGGACGATCCGGCGATCTTCTTCCATCAGTTTAAGGATCCGGGAGTGCAGTTCAACGGAAAGCCGATCTCGGCGGCCGGCGTGTACAACGTGGGAGCGAACGCCAATCCGGCGGCGAAGCCGTTTTTCCCCTACAGCGACATCCCGATGCCGGTGCGGCACTACATTCACGACTACCCGAACTGGGTTCGCGTAGTGGCGGCGCAGGGATGCCTGTTTGATGTTTTCAATGTCCGGACGAGAGCCACGGACGCGGTAGCGGGAGCGCGAGCGGCGGTTCGCTGGCTGAACACGGCGAACGCGACACTGGGCGTGCCCGCCAACGGCCAGTTGAACCCGCGGCCGGGGCGGACGGATCAGCCGGCGACGAACCCGTTTTTCTCGATACAGCCGTTTTTCGAGATGCAGACCGACTGGACGCGTGGCGCGGCGCGGCCGCAAGGCGCCGTTCAGGAATGGCAGACGCCGCGCGCCCCGGCGGGGGGCGCCTGGGGAGTCGGCCGGTTCGACATGGTGTTGTTGCGGGATTGCGATCTCGATGGCGGGAACGAAGTGGTGGTGAACATGCACTACTTCCGTTTCTTTTTGAACTTCGCCACGGCGAATCCGCCGCCCGCGCCGTTCAATCAGCAGAACTACCGGCGCGACGTCACCACCAGAATTCCGACGCGGTGGAACGGACCGGATGGGGCCTTCAACGCGACACCGCCGAAGATTCTGCCGGACGGGAATCCGGCCAAGCTGCAAGGCAAGGTGTATTGGTTCGTGCAGGATGTTCCGCTGGGCCGCCAGCACTACAACATTTCGGTGCAGGCGTCCACCGCGCCGGGGGCATCGCGGGCGCACATGAGCGCGTTCGACGGCACCGGCGGGTTCAACGAGAACACGGCCGTACCGGCGGGAGACGGGACCTTTGTCGCCGCGCATGAGTGCGGGCACGGCGACGGGCTATACGACGAGTACAACGAGCTGTGGTCCCTGGGCTCCTACGAGCAGCCGAGTTACGCCACGTGGATGCCGGGCGATCCTTTCCAGCGCGACGCGTTCGCCATGATGAACGGAAATCGCGACGTGAAGCGGCGGCACTACTGGCATGCGGCGGAATGGGTTCGCGTGGCCACCGGGATCAACACCAAGCTCGATTTCGGCGGCGACGTATACCAGTTGCCGCGCCATCCGCAAAACACGCCTCTGCGCAGCTACGTGCTGTGGCCCATCTGGTCCGACAATGAGGTGCAGGGCGCGGTGGGCGGGATCGGCGGCCGCCGGAACTTCGACGTTTACCTGTATCCGCTGGGCAACGAGGACTACTCGCGGGCGATCCTGCCCGGCCGGGATCTGCGCGGACTAATGCTGGTGGAAGTGAAGATCGAGGTATCGTTCGACGATCCCAACGTGCTGGTATCGACGATCTACGCGCGGATGCGCGACCTGTTCGCGGGAGTGGATACGTTTTTCAACCGGAATGTCGCGATGGCGGTGAATAACGCCACGATACCGGGGACGGCGTTCAACCTGAGCCCTTGCGGCGTGATCTTCACGCCTCGCTTTCTGGTGCCGACGTTCCCGACGAATCTGGGAAACAACGCGCAGAAGGCTCAGTTGAAGCGGTTCTTTGACCTGATGTCGCTGCAGTCGGGAGGCGCGGTGCAGGTGTGCCCGGCCGCCGATCCAGCGCGCACCACTTATCTGACCAATACCGCGCCGGGCCTTTACGCGACGGAGGTGCAGCGGATTCGCAACGCGCATAGCGGCGGCCATTTCCGGCTGCGCATCCGAAGTACTTATGCGAATGGCTGGCAGGGCGGGGGCGGGAGCAACCGGCTGAGACTGACCGATGCCAATCTACCGAACGATTTTCCGAATTTCTTCGGGGACATGGTGGGCTTGGACACCAGCCTGAGCGGGCTGGCAATGAACGTACTGAAGAACCGTATTCTGCGGGGCATCGTCCAGAGAGCGTTACCGAGTGCAACGGTTGCTTAAGAATCTGACCGGAATGGGCGCGGTGATCGCGCTCGCGGCGTGCCATGGATCGGGAGGAAGGCAAATGAACGAGCCGACGCAAGCAAACGAGTCCGCGGAGCAGGCGGAGTATCCGGCGGGAACGCCGGTTCGCGAGGCGAGCTCGCCGGCTGCTCCCTCTCGCGTGGCCAGCCCCGGCACGCCGTGGGACTCCGTCCGCCCTTACATCACCGAAGGGCTGAATTCACGCGTGGCACGCCCCGTGGGAAGCGGCAAGTGGCTGATCCGGATGGAATCCGGGCTGGAGCGCGAGAACGAACCCGCGTTCGTGATGCAAGCCGGCGATCGCGCATTGATCCAGGGGAATCGCAAATGGCAACTGCTGTCGGCGGTGGCGGCGGGAAGGACCTTTGCCTGGGACAACATTTCGGCCAGCGATCTGGTGATGGATCCGGAGCAGGGCTCGTTCTTCGGGGCCGATTCCTACGGCTATCTGGCGGCGTTCTCGCTGGCGGACGGCAAGGTCCGATACCGGGCGACCGTTTACGGTAATCAAAGCCAGTTCCGCCAGTTCTTCACACGGCGGGGGACGCGGTGGTTCATCGCCTCCTGGGAGCGGGATCTGAATCCGCACGGCCGCATCCCGCCGAAGAGCACGGCGCTGGAGGTGCGCGACTTTGGCGATCCGTCAAAGGCGCAGGGCGAGTTTCTCGGCGGCACCGTGGAAGTGGCCTTGCAGAATTTTGAACAGCCGAAGATTTTCGCGGCGGTGTCCGGGGAAACCGCTTTCTCCGCGCAGCTCAACGACCTGCTGGTGACCGATCTGGTTCTGAAGCTAAGGGGGCGCTTCTCGAGCGAGTTCGAACCCCTGGCGTTAAGCGCCGCCGAGGAGCGGGCCTATATCCTGGCGCAGGCAGGCGGAGAGATCGCGCTGTGGTGCATCCACGCGCGGGGCGAGCGGCAATACGCTGTTAAGCTGCCGGAGGGGGAGGCGATCGCACAGCGGCCGCCGGCCGTGGGCTTCGATCATCGCGTCTTCGTGTACGGCGGATCCACGGTGCACTGCATCGGCGCGGATGGGAAGGTCGCCTGGAGCCAGTCCGCGGGAGCGGAGATTCGCGGAATCGCGGTCACCCCCGACGATCAATTGCTGGTCACGGCCGGGCAGAGCCTGATTGCGCTCGATTCGCGCGGAAACAAGCGGGTGCTGCGCGATTTCGCTCCGGACAGCCCGGTGACACCGCCGGCAATGTCGCGGGACGGCGATATCTTCGTAGCGTCCCGGACCAAGCTGTATCGTCTAACGCAGATGAAGTAGATGAGAATCGCGAACCTATGAAGCGCTGGAAAATCGACCGCGACCTGATCGTCTCGCGCGACACAGCCGTCCCGATGGCGGAGCTGATGGAGTACGATCTGCAGGAATCGGAGCGCGCGATTGAGCGCAAGCTGCAGTTCTGGATGCGCAATCCGGCTTCGAAGCAGCGAGTGATGGAGATTTTCGCCACGCTGGCGCCGGGGCCGCCGCCCAAGGGCACGCCGGACGAGATCGCCAAGAAGGCCGTGGAGACGATCATGAAGGCGTTCCACGCCGAGAAGCTGATGCTGCTGGAAGGCAAGCAATCCGGCGGCAGCGGGGGCGGCGAGGAGTTGAGTGGCGGAGGCGGCGGCGCGGGAGCGCAGGGAAAAGGCGGGGGCGCCGCCGGCAAGAACCAGGCTAAGCAGAGCAGCAGCCAGAACAAGAGCGAGAAAACCTGGATCGAAATCCAGCTTGTCGATTCCAACGACGATCCGGTGCCGGGGGAGCGCTATCAACTGAAGATCACCGACGGCTCCATGCGGGAAGGCAAACTGGACGAGGCCGGCAAGGTCCGGGTGACGAACATCGACCCCGGCAATTGCGAAGTGTGCTTTCCGGATATCGACGCAACCGAGTGGCAGAAGATTTGAGAGGCGAACCATGGCCCAGAATTACTCGGTCCAGCCAGGCGATCACCTCGCCGGAATCGCCGCGCGTTTCGGCTTTGCCGATTTCCAGACGATCTGGAATCACCCGAACAACGCCGCGCTAAAGAGTAAGCGGCAGAACCCGCACGTGCTGGCGCCCGGCGACGTGGTGCATATCCCGGACAAGCAGCAAAAAAAGATCGCCGCCCCTACGACGGCCGTCCACAAATTTCAAAGCAAGCGGAAGTCCCTGATGATTTGCCTGGCGGTGAAGGATTTCGACAACAATCCGCTGGCGAACGTGAAGTGCGTGCTGGAGATCGACGGCGCCGTAGTCAACCTGACGACGGACGGGCAGGGAGTGCTGAAGCACAAGATCGCGGCGACGGCGAAAGGCGGATCGCTGAAGATTCCGGATCTCGAGATCGAGCTGCCGGTGCAGATTGGTTTCCTGGATCCGGTTGAGGAAACGGCGGGCTACCAGGCGCGGCTGATCAATCTCGGCTACTACCCGTACCCGTTCGGGGCGGAAGACGAGGCGCTGATGCGCAACGCCATCGAGGAGTTCCAATGCGATTTCAAGCTGAGCGTCACCGGAGTCCTGGATGACGCGACCCGAGGCAAGCTGAAGGAAGTACACGGAAGCTGAACATGGCCGAGATTCTCACAGACAACGAGCAAGGCAAGTCGGCCAATCACGATAAGCTGGACGCCCGCCCGCTTTTCCTGGCGCCGACCACGGAGGGCAAGCTCAACACGATATCGCTGGATTTGCAACCGGTGGCGTGCGTGAGCCTGCACGATGTCCTGTTCGAGTTCGACTCGTCCTTCGTGATGCCGGAGTCGAAGGCGATGCTGGCGGAGATTCCGGGACTTCGCGAGAAGCACAAGAGCAAGAAAGGCGAGTATCCGCCGCTTTCGGTGTTCGGGCACGCGGATCCGGTGGGCGACGACACCTACAACAAGATCCTGAGCGGGCGGCGTTCCAAGGCGATCTACGGCCTGCTGATCAAGGACCCGGCGGTATGGGACTCGCTGTACTCGTCGCCGCACGGGGGCGACAACTGGCAGCAGAAGAACGTGGCGCGGACAATGGCGGCGGCCAGCGGCAAACCGGAATCGACGGCGCGCAAGGACCTGATGAAGGCCTACATGGACTTCCTGTGTCCCTTCACGCTGACGAAAGCGGATTTCCTGGGCAAGGGAGCGGATGCGGGCGGCCGGGCGGACTATCAGGGTTGCAGCGAATTCAACCCGCTGATGATTCTTTCCACGACGGAAGCATCTTCGTTGCCGAAGGCGGATCGGGACGCGGAGAACAAACGTAATCGCCGCGTGGTGGTTTATCTGTTTTGTCCGAACGTGAAGCTGGACCCGGCATCTTGGCCGTGCCCGGCGGCCCTGGACGGCAGCGCCAAATGCAAGGAGCGGTTCTGGAAGACTCCGAAGACGGGCGAGCAGCGGCGCGCCGCGGGTCCGGAACGGCGCGAGTGGGCAAAGAGCAGGGATACGTTCGCCTGCCGCTTCTATGAACGCATCGCCCGGCTGTCGCCGTGCGAAGGTCCGGTGCCGCCGCCGCCCGTCACAAAGGTATATGACCTGACCAACGTCAAGACGGCAACGCACATCGCACCCGGCAAGGAGAAGATCAAGATCGAGTACGACATCGTCAACAAGGCGAACACGTCGATCGATTCCGGCAAGCTGGAGATCCTGCGCAAGAAGGACAACAAGGTTCTGCACAAGGTGGACCTGAAGCCGGAGCAGTTCCAGGAAGGCCACCACGACTCGTTGGAATGGGACGGCGCGGTGGACAAGGCCAAGGAGTTCCCGGACGGCTTTGTGACCATCGAGCACTCCGATTACGTGGTGAAAGTCACGGTGAAAGGGGATAAAGGCGACAAGACGGGGCAGGCCGAAGTGAAGGTGGAGCTGAAGGACTTCAAGATCGAGCTCGCGCCGAAGGCGGTGTTGAAGAAGGACCCGGACAAGGCCGTTCATGACTTGGTGGGCGCGTTGCCGGCGGCGGCGAAAGTCACGTTGAAGCTGCGAAGCAACGTCTACACCCTGGACGCCGGCGATGAGATGACCGACGCATCGGCGTTCACCAAGTACAAGGACGTGTGGGGAGACGGTCCGCGCATTCCGATTCTGGCCACGGCCACGGTGATCGATTCCAAGGGCGCGGAGGTTCGATGCGGTTTCGCGATGGGGCGTGCTCGCGTGCTATGGGACTATGAAGATCCGCCGCAGACCCAGCCGGCGTATCAGGCCACGAAACTGGATCCACCGCCCGCCACCAACAAGAGCGCCGGCGCGAAGCCGTTCGTGGACAAGGCTCTTAAGTACGACAAGACCGCGACCCGGCCGAAGAACGGCGACAACTGCCACAAGGACCGCGGGGGCAAGCGCGATTCGGCGGCAGGACAGAAGGTGTTTGAAGGCGCTGACGCGGATGTCGAGAAGTTCCCCTTCAGCGTGGAGGCAGGCAAGACGCGGTGGTGGGGTTATTTCTCCAAGTTCGAGAAGGCCGGTGACGACGATGGGCGATCGGGTGCGATTTTCCGCCCCGCGCGCATGGCCGGCGACAGCTACAAGGTCACGGCCTATCTGGATCTGACCGAAGGGCTCGACGTTGCCGCGGACAAGCCCCCGGGAGCCTTAAAGGAAGTGAAGGTCGGCGAGTTCGAAGTCTGGCGGCTGATTTATCTGGCCGAGCATTTCAAGAAGGGCCCGCAGACCACCGGCGCGATGCCTGGTATCGCGCAGTATTATGGCGATGCCTTCATCGAGGTGGAGGATAAGACCGGCGGCGTCACGGATCTGACCAAGGCGCAGTATGACGCGTTGTTCACGAGCGGCTTCGCTGTCGCGGGCGGCAACGCCTTGGTCCGCAAGTACGGACTCGCGCCGGGGGGCCAGTGGGATGCCGCCGTGCCCCCGGCAGCCGCCGCCGCGACGGCGTGGATCGGAACGTTCCTGCCGTACGCGCAGTTCCGGGCGGCGGTATCGGCGGGCGAGGGAGTGACCGGTGCGGCGCTGCAGGCGCTGTTGAACACGAACAACGTCGGCGACGCGAACGCCCATGCGGACCGCGTCAACACGCTCGCGAAGTCCGTGGGCGACGAGATGGTGCGGATCCAGTCCACGAAGGAAGGGATCACCGTGCTGCAGTTCACCGGCGTCTCCAATCTGGAGCCGCTGCTCTCCGGAGTACTGAACGGCCGCGCGGTAAGCCACAAGACGGAGGCGAACCGCAACAAATCCGGGTTCCTGCTGACGCAGACGGGCGCGGGCACGGAGCAGACGCCAGCTCATGAGATCGGCCATCTGACGTTTCTGCCGCACGCGCCGCGGTTGAAGGCTGACGGCACGGTGATCAACTCCGGAGCGGGCATCACGCCCGATTTCCACGACAAAGCTAACATGAACTGTGTCATGTCCTACGCCCGGCCGCGGCCCGGCTTCTGCGGGCTCTGTATTCTGAGGCTGCGCGGCTGGAAGGGGAGCGAGTTCGACCGGAATGGGCCGAAGACGACCAAGTAGCGCGGTTGCGTGGGGGGCGGCGCTGATCCTGGCGGCGTCGCCCGCGGCGTGCCAGCAGCGGAAGACAGTGAGCAAGGACGGATCGAAGGGAAAACGCATGTCCATCTCCTATCAAGCCGAATCCCGGCAGAAGAGCTGGATCGCCGGCTCGCGGGTCGTGCTGGACCTGAAGATCGCGAACAACGGCTCCGCCGCGATCGAGGTTCCGGATCCGGCGTATCGCAACAGCCCGCAGCCGGTATTCGAGGTGACGAGGCCCGATGCTTCCCGGATCGAATTCCGGCCCAGCCAGCGGGCGCTTGAAAGAGACGCGAACATGCCGGTGCAGATGGTCCGGATCGAGCCGGGGCAAAGCTGGGAAAGCGATCTGGCGCTGTCGCTATTTGTCGGCATGGAGGCGCCCGGCGAGTACGCGGTCCGTTCCTGGATCGAACTGAACGGGTCGCGGTGGGAATCCGCGCCGTCCCGATTCGAGATTGTCGAGTCGGCGGTTTCCAGCGTAGCCACGGAGACGAGCCTCAGCCCGGAGGGTTCGGCGGTGGTGGAGTGCGTGCAGCTTCTCCGCAACGGAATGGCGGCGTCCACGATTCTGGACGAAGAGGACTCCAAGCACGGCGAACTGGCGCCGTTGCACCGGATCAGCCGCGGCAGCGCAAAGCCGGACTCCGCCATCCTGGGCGCGTATTCCAACCTGACCGTGGGGCTGTCCCCGATCCGGTGGGTGCTCACGGAGGCGGATGGCGTGGTAACGGCTGGTCACAACCTGACGGCCGCGAGCGTGGACGTGTTCGGCAAAACCCGTGCGGCGCGGGTTCTTAGACCGCTTTGGACGAAAGCGGGTCTGTTTGTCCCGGCGATCCTGGATTCGCACCTTGCGGTGGCGCAGGTCACGGCCACGCATTCCGCAGTGAGCGCAGGCGAGGTCCATAAAGTGCTTCCGCTGGAGACGGAGCCCTCGGGCGGCGCATCGACTCTCGCGCCGGAATCGGCGGGCAGCAGCCTGCTGGTCGCGTTGGTTTGGAGCGGAGCGAAGGATTCGCAGCTTCGCTTTTTCTCCATCGATCCCAGCGGGAAGTTAATCGCGCGCGGCGAACGGAGCCTCCCCGGCTGGAACGCGACCGGCGATGTCGCCGTGGGTTGGAGCACTCGAGGCGAACTTCGGATCACGGTGACTGCCCGCGCGGCGGATTCCCCGCGCGAATTGAAAGCCATCGAATTCCGGCTGCTGCCGGATCTGACGGTGCTCGGCGCGCCGCAGATCAGTCCGGCGGTGAAGCTGGATTCACTGCCCAAGGACATCCACATGGATTACTTCGAGCAGTCCCGCGGCCAGCTCAACCGGATGATTGTGATTCGGACCGAATCGGGGCAGGTGTGGGTGTTGCCGCAGGGCAAGGAGCCGCGGCAGCCGCATTCGGAGGTGCCGGCGCTGGGCCCGCTGACGATTCTGCCGGGTCGATCCTTGTGGTACGCGGCGTGGCCCACGGGAAAGGGCTTGTACTTCGATGTCCTTTAACCGCGCAAGTCGATGGTGCGCGTGAAAAACCGGGAATCGAAGGGGACGTTGCTGCCATCCCAGGGCGCGATCATCACGTTGTCGTAAGCCGCCGCGTGGCGACGCGCCTCGGCGACCTTGGTTTCCTCGCCCAGAATCACCAGCAACCCGGAGCCGAGCGCGGCGGCGAGCCGCGCGACAACGCGGGGCTCGGGGATGCCGATCAGCAGGACGCGATCATCGTCCTGTAGTTTCTCGAACGGGAGAGATTCCATGCAGCACGGCCTGGGCGTCCGCCTCCGTGAACTCCTGTGTCTTGGCCGAATGGTTCATGGAGCAGAATTTCGGACCGCACATCGAGCAGAACGCCGCGTCCTTGAATCCTTCCTCGGGCAGCGTCTCATCGTGATAAGCCCGCGCGGTTTCGGGGTCGAGCGAGAGCTCGAACTGCCGGTTCCAGTCGAAGGAAAACCGCGCGCGAGACAACTCGTCGTCGCGATCGCGCGCTCCAGGCCTATGGCGTGCGACGTCCGCGGCATGGGCGGCGATCTTGTAAGCGATGATTCCCTGCTTCACGTCGTCCTTGTTGGGCAGACCGAGATGCTCCTTGGGAGTGACGTAGCAGAGCATGGAGGCTCCGTGCCAGCCGATCATCGCCGCGCCGATGGCCGAGGTGATGTGATCGTAGCCGGGGGCGATGTCGGTCACCAGCGGCCCCAGGGTGTAAAAGGGCGCCTCGTGGCACATTTCGCGTTCCTTCTCCACCTGCATCGCGATCTGGTCCATCGGGATGTGCCCGGGACCCTCGATCATCACCTGGACGTCGTAGTCCCAGGCTTTCTTTGTCAGCTCGCCCAGCGTCTTGAGCTCGGCGAACTGGGCCGCGTCGGAGGCGTCGGCAAGGGAACCGGGGCGGAGGCCGTCGCCGAGGGAGAAGCTGACGTCGTACTTCTGGAAGATCCTGCAGATGTCCTCGAAGTGCTCATAGAGCAGGTTCTGCCTGTGGTTCTTCACCATCCATTCGGCCAGGATGGCGCCGCCGCGGCTGACGATTCCAGTGATGCGCTTGGTGGTGAGCGGGATGTACTGCACCAGCACGCCGGCGTGGATCGTCATATAGTCCACGCCTTGCTCGGCTTGTTCTTCAATGACCTCCAGCAGCACGTTGATGTTCAGATCCTCGACGCGCCGGACGCGCGCCAGCGCCTCGTAGATGGGCACGGTGCCGATGGGCACGGGGGAATCATTAATAATCGCCTGGCGGATCTCGGGGATGTTGCCCCCGGTAGACAGATCCATGACGGTGTCGGCGCCGTACTTGACGGCCCAGCGCAGCTTCTCCACTTCCTCGTCGATGTGGGATGTGGTGGCCGAGTTGCCGATGTTGGCGTTGATCTTGCATTTTGACGCGACGCCGATGCACATCGGCTCCAGATTCAGGTGCCGGATGTTGGCAGGGATGATCATGCGGCCGCGGGCGACCTCGTCACGGATCAACTCCGGCGCCAGGTTCTCGCGTCTGGCAACGTAGAACATCTCCTCGGTCAGCAGGCCCTTACGGGCGTAGTGCATTTGCGTGCGGATGGAATCGCCGGCACGCTTCTGAACCCAGTCGGAACGAAGCATGAAACGATTATAGGCTGAAGTCCGCGGATTCCATTTGCAAGGCCGGGACTCAGGTGTGCGATCGGCTACCGGGACGAGTGGCGCGCTCGTCGATGCTCCAAGGGCCGGGACCGGCGGCGGCCAGGTACAACCACAGGAAGATATAGACGGAGATTTCCCGCAGGCCGAGCAGCCATGAATCAGCGCCTTGCCACCAGTGAATCCCTGTGTATCCCAGCAGGGCCATCAGGGCGAGAGTGATGCCCGCCGGGCGAGTGAACCACCCTAGCAACATCAGCCCCCCGGCAAGCACCTCCAGCATGGAAGTCAGCCAATTCACTTGAGGTCCCAGGCGTCCCGCCCAAATCGGGAACCCGGACTGGAGGAACGTCAGGGCAGCGGCGATGCGAAGCATGCTGAGAAGCCGGGGCGCCCACGGCATCCATCGGGACATGGGTATCATCATCGCAGGTTCACGCCAGCTTACAATCGAAGCTGATGCGTACCGCGGTTTTGATTCTGCTTGCGGCTTCCCTGTTCGCCGGTATCCCGGCGCCGGAGTTCCGGGATCGCCGGGCGAAGCTGCAAAAGGCGTTCGATGGGATCCTGGTACTCTCCGGCCATGGGTATGCGGAGGAAACGCGTGACGGCTTCTTTCAGGAACCCAACTTCCACTACCTGACCGGATGGACGGAACCGGGCGCCGTGCTGATTCTGACGGCGAAAGAGGAACTTTTGCTGATCCCGGAGCGGAGCGAGCGGACCGAGCGTTATAACGGGAAGAAGCTCGCGCCCGGCGACCCCGGAGCCGAGGAAAGAACGGGGTTCGCCAAGGTGCTGCCGGTGGCGCGATTCGGGGCGGAAATGCAGCGCCTGATGGCGGATCATGGCCGGATCTACGTGCGTCCGGCGGATGCCAGGGCCGAAAAGCTGAAGGCCGCGGCTCCCCTGCACGAGATCCTGGATCCGTCCAACAGGATTGCCGCGATGCGGATGAAAAAGTCCGCGCTGGAACTGGATCTCATCCGCCGGGCGACGGAAGCAACCGTGCAGGGCCACCGCGAAGCCTGGCGGAGCATTGCGCCCGCGCGGTTCGAATATCAGATCGCTGCCGCGATGGAAGCGGCGTACCGGGCAATGGGCTGCGAGCGCAACGCCTATCCGCCCATCGTCGGCTCGGGTCCGAATTCCGTGGTCCTGCACTACAACTCGAATCGCCGAAAGATGGATTCCGGCGAACTGGTAGTGATGGATGTCGGCGCGGAATGCGGGGGATACGCCGCCGACATCACGCGGACCGTGCCCGTTAACGGCCGCTTCACGCCCCGGCAGCGCGAGATTTACGATATCGTCCTTGGCGCCCAGAATGCCGCGATTGCCGCGGTGAAGCCGGGCATGAAGTTCCGCGGAGAAACCGGCAGCATTGAGTCGGTGGCGAAGAAGTACATCACCGACCGGGGCTACGGTAAGTTCTGGCTCCACGGATTGGGCCACCACGTGGGACTGGAAGTTCACGACTCCACCGACCCCGAGTTGACTCTGCAAGCGGGCATGGTGATCACCATCGAGCCCGGTATCTACATCGCGGAAGAGAACCTGGGCGTGCGGATCGAGGACATGATCCTGGTGACCGAAACGGGGGCGCAAGTGATCTCAAGCGCGCTGCCGCGCGATCCGAAGGAGATCGAGAAGCTTGTCCAGAAGCCCTAGGGGATCCGGCCGCGCCACCGCCGGTTACATCGGGCTGCTGGCGGCCTGTTTCCTGGTTGCGGTAATCGCGGCGTGGACCTCGTTTGGGGCGCAGATCGACAACTACGCCTACGACCTGTTGTTCCGTAATATCGGCGCGCCGGAGCGCGAGCCGGAGGCCGTGGTTTTGGCGATCGATGAGGCGGCGTTCGCGGAATTCGGCGGGGTTCGCAAGCTGCGCGAAATCCTGGCTGCTTCGCTGGAAGCGATCGCGCCCGCGCCGCCGAAAGCGGTCGCGATCGATATCCTGCTGGCGGACGCGCAGGAGGAGCAAGTGGATGCGAGGGTGGAAGCCGCGCTGGCGGCGTTGCGAAATCCAATCCTGCCGTGCGACGTGGTGGCGTCGGGGTGGGAGGATCCCCTGCCCCGGTTCGCGCGGCACGCCAAGGCGCTAGGCCACGTGCACGCGGAGCAGAACCGGATGGACGGCGTGGCGCGGCAGATCCCACTGGAGGCGATCGCGCACGGGCAGCGGCGCTGGGCGCTGGCCCTGGAGGCGTATCGCGTCACGCGCGCGCGACCGATCGTCGAATCGCCCGAGGACCTGGACATCGGCGGAACCATCGTTCCCGCGCCGCGCGGACCCGACGGGCGGCTGCTGCGCGTCCGCTACCTAACGCAAGCGTTTCCAACGATTTCGGCAAGCGAACTGATGCGAAATCCTAAGCTCGCTTCGAAGCTCGCCGGGAAGGTGGTGTTTGTGGGAGTTACCGCGCTTTCCGCGGCGCGGGATCGCGTGGTGGGGCCGTCGGGGGACGCGATGCCGGGCGTGGAGGTGCACGCGCAGGCTTTCGAAACACTCGCGCAGGAACGGTTCCTCCGGCCCGCCTCCAATTTGTCGGTCGTGACGGCGTGTCTGTTGATCGCCTCGGCCGCGGGCTTGATTTTTGCCTTTCTGGAAGGCTGGCCGGCTTACCTGTTCGCGGCGGTTCTGATGATTTCCGCGCACATGATTCCAGTGCTTGCGTTCCGGGAGAGTGTCGTGTTCCCGCTGCTGCCGCCGGTTTCGGTGGCCTGGCTCTCGGTGGTGGGGGCGGCAGCCTATCAATATTTCGTCGTGCAACGGCAGCTTCGCAAGAGTGAGTCCGACCGGAAGCGCTATCAACAGGCGATTCATTTCGTGACCCACGAAATGCGCTCCCCGCTGACCGCGATCCAGGGCTCCAGCGAATTGATGAGCCGCTACAACCTGAACGACGATAAGCGCAAGCAACTGGCCACCACCATCAACTCCGAATCGAAGCGGCTGGCGCGCATGATCCAGACCTTCCTGGACGTGGAGCGCCTGAACGAAGGCGAGATGGATCTGAAGCAGGAGCCGTTCACGCTCGGCGATCTGACCCTAGCCTGCGTGGATCGCGTGCGTCCGCTGGCCGACCGCAAGCAGATCGCCGTTGTGGTGAAGGAGCCGGTGGATGGAGCTCTGCTGGGAGATCGGGAGCTGATGGAATACGCGGTCTACAACCTCCTGACGAACGCCGTCAAGTATTCGCCCGCCGAAACACGCGTAACGGTTTTTAGCGAGCGCAAGGGGGACTTGATCCGGCTGTCCGTGCAGGATCAGGGTATCGGGATGGATGCCCGCGAGTTGAAGAATATCTTCCAGAAGTTCTACCGGACCCGCCGCGCGGAAGAGTCCGGAGAAGTGGGAACCGGAATCGGCCTGTCCATCGTCGAACAGATCGTATCCAGTCACGGGGGACGGATGGAAGTCGCCAGCCAACCGGGAGCCGGATCGTGTTTTACCATGGTATTGCCGTGTCCAGCGATCCCCAGTCCGCCCGAGCCGTCCGGGGCTGACCAAGTGAAAAGGTGAAATCCGTGCAAAGATTGCTGGTTGTCGAAGACGATCACTCGGTACGTTCGACGATCGTGACGTTCCTGGAACTGGAAGGCTATCAGGTGGACGCCGTTTCGTCCACGCGCGAAGCGCTGGCGCGTCTGAAATCCGATTCCTATCCCATCGTGATTTCCGACATTTACTTGGACGAGCGCACCGGATTGGACGTCCTGCAGACGGCGCGCGAGAATAATCCCGGCTGCCTGGTGATCCTGATGACCGGCCGCGGCAGCATGGAAACGGTGATGCAGGCCACCAAGGGCGGCGCTTTCGACTACATCGCCAAGCCGTTCGATCTCGATCGCATGCTGGACACGGTGAAGCGAGCCGAAGCTTCGCTTTCCCCGGTGGATTCGGGCGACGACGACACGGACATCGACGACCTGCCGGAAACCGAGATGATCGGAAGCTCGCCGAAGATGATCGAGATCTACAAGATCATCTCGCGCGTGGCGCCCACCGACGCAACGGTGCTGATCGAAGGCGAGACGGGCACCGGCAAGGAACTGATCGCCCGCATGATCCACCGCAATTCGTTGCGCGCGGAGAAAACGTTCGTGCCGGTGGACTGCGGCGCCATCGCGCCCTCCCTGCTGGAAAGCGAGCTGTTCGGCGCGGTGAAGGGGGCCTATACCGGCGCGGATCGCGACCGTTCCGGCGTATTTGAAGCGGCCAACCAGGGTACGGTGTTTCTGGATGAAATCGGCGACATCGAGCTGGGATTTCAGTTGAAACTGCTGCGATTTTTGCAGGAGCGCGAGATCCGGCCGCTGGGCGCGCCGCGCGGCAAAATCATCGATGTCCGCGTGCTGGCCGCCACCAATCGCGATGTTCAGAAAATGGTGGACGAAGGCAAGTTTCGCGAGGATCTGTGGTTTCGCCTGAACGTGGTCCGCATCCTGCTGCCGCCTCTGCGGGAGCGAACCGGCGACATTCCCCTTCTGGCGCATTACTTTCTGAAGAAGTACAGCGATCGCTACCACCAGTCGGCCAAGCTGACAGAGTCCGGGCAGCGCGCGATGGTGGAGTACGGTTGGCCGGGAAACATCCGGCAGTTGCAGCACATGATGGAACGGCTCTCGATTCTGGCGCCCGGCGCTCGCATTGACGAGGCCGCCGTCAAGGAGGCCATCGAGCTGATGGAGCCTCGCGAGTTCGCCTCGGAAAGCCTGGCGGACACCGAAATGGAGCAGATCCGCCGCGTGCTTGCCGCGACCGGGGGCAACAAGTCGCGAGCCGCGAAGATTCTCGGCATCGAGCGCAAGACGCTCTACCGCAAGCTGGAGCGAATGGGTCTGGCATGAATCACCAGCCGCGCCAGCCCATCCAGAACACGTAACCCGCCAGCACCAGCATCACCAGCAGGCTCAGCATCACGGACGTGCGATGCAGCGCGGCGAAACGGGGTTTTGCCGAATCCCCGGCATCGCGCGCCGCGTTGATAGCAGGCGTCAGCACCTGGCGTGCGTAAACGTTTACCAAGGTAAGCGCAACGAAGACGGCCACCGAGCCGGTGATGGGATCGTTCCAAATCCACAGGAAGCCACGGACGGCGTTGATCGCCGCCAGCGTCAGGCCGCAAGCGATCCCCAGCGCGTAGTACTTCGGAAATAATGCACGAATCACCGGCGCGGCGCCGTCGCCCAATACACGGAACAGGGATGGGGCGACGATCAGACTGAAGAAAAGAATCGCGCCGAACCACAGCGAAATCGCGGCGATCTCGGCGATGTGCAGGAGGTTGGTCATCTTAGTTCACGCGCGCCTTGCGGAAGATGAAGTAATGCTGGGCCGGCAGGAACTCGTGGAACTCCACCAGCTCAAACCCGGCGGGCAGCCACTCCCGCAGCACCTCGGCAATGGTCATCTGGTGATCGCGCGGGATGCGCACCGGCAGCGTGGCCGGGTCCTGCTCGGCGCGATATTCCACCAGCGCGACCTTGCCCTCCGGCGCGAGCGCCTGCCGGATCTTCGCCAGCATCACCTCCGGCTGTGCGAGCTCATGGTAGACATCCACCAGAAGGACCCAATCCATCTTCCCTTCGGGCAGCATCGGGTCGGCTTCGCCGCCCAGCACAGGGTAGATGTTGCGCACTCCGGCTTCCCTCATTCGCGCCTGCAACTGATCCAACATGCCCTGCTGGACGTCCACAGCGAACACGGCGCCACTCGGAGCGACGCGCTTGGCGATGCGGAGGCTGTACCAGCCGACTCCCGCGCCGAGATCAGCCACCAACTGCCCGCTTTGTAGCTTCATGCGGTCGAGTACTTCCTCGGGCCGTTCGAGCTTCTCGCGTTCGGGGCTTATCAGGATTGCCGAGCGGGATGCGGGGAGCATGCGCGCGGGCTTGCGGGGTTCCACGGACGGGGACTGCGGAAAAGCCTGGACCAGCGCGATCGCGAGAAAAGCGGTGGTGCGGAACATCACCCTAGGATATCCCCGCCTACGGTTGTAGGGGCTTAGCGCCGTTCCCGAATGGCTTCGAGCTCAGCCTGATTGTCGGCACGTCGAAGCGGAATGGAAAGGCCCGAGGGAGCGCCCTCAATTCCGGACGCAAGGGCGCCAGGGCCGAAGCAAGCCGGGCGAGGTTGCCTTTCTTGTTGCTGATCCGCATTCGGATTTAGAGCCACGCTCCCTCCCCTGGGCCTCGCGTTCTATATTGTCACTTATGCGCCCCGTATTTGCACTGCTCGCCGCCCTCCCCCTGCTTGCCGCCGAGCCCCAGCCCAAACCCATGCCGCCGCTCCGCGAACAGGCGGCCATCCAGCAGGAATGGCTGCGGATGCGGCTGGAACGTGTCCTGCCGAAGCTGATGCGTAAGCACGGGGTGGAGATGTGGCTGGTGATCTGCCGCGAATACAACGAAGACCCGGCGTTCTTCTCGCTGGTCTCGCCGACGACATTCGCGGCGCGCCGCCGCACCATTTATGTGTTTCACGATCGCGGCGAAGGCAAGGGCGTGGAGCGCCTGGCGCTCGGGGGAACCTCGCAAGGCGGGCTGTACACCGTCTACCGCGATCCTGAATCGGAGAAGCGCGAGATCTACGGCGAGGGCCAGTGGACGACTCTGCGCAAGCTCCTCGACGACCGCAAGCCCGCCACCATCGCGTTGAATATCTCTCACAATCACGCCTTCTCCGACGGCCTCAGCGCCGGGGAGCGCGAAAAAGTCGAAACCACATTGGGGCCGGAGCACCTGAGACGCGTTGTCCGCGCCGAGAACCTGGCGCTCGAATACATCAGCTTGCGCCTGCCCGAAATGCTGCCCCATTACCGGCAGATGATGGAGCATGTTCACTGGCTGATCTCGCGCGCATTTTCCAACGAAGTGATCACGCCCGGCAAGACCACCAACGCCGACGTGGTGTGGTGGCTGCGCCAGCAGACCTTGAACCTCGGCTTCGGGACCTGGTT
>JAIEPW010000051.1 GCA_019748195.1 Bryobacteraceae bacterium | reverse complement strand
ACGCCCAGCCCGGCGAGCAAAACGAACCTCATCAGCCTACTATAATTCGCGGCGCGGCTAACCGGCGTAAGCTGTTGCAGTCTAAAGGGGCGGATGGAAGAAAACGACGCGGGCCTGGTGGCTCAAGTCTTAGGCGGCGAAGGCGATGCGTACCGCATTCTGGTGGAACGCCACAGCCGCGGTGTCTTCCGTCTGGCGTTTCGCATGACCGGCAACGAACAGGACGCCGAGGACGTGGTGCAGGAGACTTTTTTGCGGGCGTACAAGCAGCTTTCGCGGTACGAATCGCGGGCGAGTTTCGGAACGTGGCTGTACCGGATCGCGGCCAACTACTCGCTCGATCTGCTGCGGAGCCGCAAGCATCGGGCGGTGGTGCGGCGGGAGACGGATGAGGAAACCGGGGATGTGATGATGAACGTCGCCACCGGCGATCCGGGTCCGGACCGGCTGCTGTTCAGCGGACAGGTGCAGCGCAGGATCGAACTGGCATTGAGCGAACTTAGCCAGCAGGAGCGGACGGCGTTCGTGCTGCGGCATTACGAAGGACAGTCGATCGAGGAGATCGGCAGCGTGCTGGGTTTGGGAGCGAACGCGACCAAGCACAGCATTTTCCGGGCCGTACAGAAAGTGCGGCGGGCATTGGAACCGGTGGTGAGTCCGGCGTCATGAAACACATAGAAGAAGAGAAGCTCGTTTTGCATTACTACGGTGAACATCCCGATGGCAAGGATTTGGAGGCGCACCTGATGGACTGCGCCGAGTGCAGGGCCGAGTTTCAGGCGATCCAGCGGGTGCTGAACACGCTGGACTCCGCTCCGGTGCCGGAGCGCGGGGCCGAATACGGGTCGGAGGTTTGGTCGAGGATCGAATCGCGGCTGGGCGGGCGGCGGCGCATGGCCTGGCTGGGATGGCTGCCGGCGCGGCCCATGGCGTTCGCGGCGGCGATGGGGGCGCTGGTGCTGATGGCGTTCCTGGTGGGGCGCTACACGTCGCCGGTGACGCGGCCGGAGGCGGCGCAAACGGCGCAGTCGAAGTCCCAAGTGCGGGAGCGGGTGCTTCTGGTTGCGGTCGGCAATCACCTGGAGCGATCGCAGATGATGCTGATCGAGCTGGCGAATGCCGAT
The DNA here is from genome assembly GCA_019748195.1 of Bryobacteraceae bacterium. Taxonomy (GTDB): domain Bacteria; phylum Acidobacteriota; class Terriglobia; order Bryobacterales; family Bryobacteraceae; genus JAIEPW01. The sequence goes on along the minus strand of JAIEPW010000051.1, from coordinate 54,994 downwards.
CCGGAAGCGGGCAAGCTGGACCTGACGTGGGAGCAATCGGCCGCGGAGGATCTGTTGAACGCGAATCGAATTTACCGCCAGACGGCGGCGAGCGCCGGCGACACAAGCACGGCGACCCTGCTGGACGATCTGGAGCGGGCCTTGATTGAGATCGCGCGGAGTCCGTCGACGGTGTCGCGGGCGCAGTTCGATGAGTTGCGAAAGAGCATCGAAGATCGCGGAATTCTGTTCAAGGTAAAAGTTTTCGGCACGCAGGTGCGCGAGCGCGCCGCGTCGCCCGCGGCCGAAGGAACGCTGTAAGAAAAAAAAACGAAAGAGAAGACCGATCCATGAAAACTCTGTTGAAGACGATCGCAATGACTGGAATGGCGGCGGCGTGCGCCGGGCAGGAACCGCCGCCGGCGCCGCTGGCTCCCTTGCCGCCGGAACCGCCGATGATGTTCCTGTTGCAGACGCCGCCCGCGCCGCCGGCGCGGCCGGCTCAACCTGCGCCCCCGCGGGGTATGAGCTCGGAAGAACGGGAGCGCTGGCAGGAGGCGCGCGAACGCGAGCGCGAAGCGGCGGAGCGCGCGAGGGAAGCGGTGGAACGGGTGCGGGAGCGCGCCGATTCCGCGCGCGAGTCCTATCGGGAAGGGCAGGAGGCGCTGGAGGAGCGCAAGTACGATCGCGCCATCCGCTATTTCGATCGCGCCCTGGAGCGAAGCACGGACCGTCCGGACGGCGCGATGTACTGGAAATCGTACGCGCTGTACAAGCTGGGACGGCGGGATGACGCGTTGAAGACGCTGGCGGAGATGCAGAAGGCGCATCCGCAGAGCCGCTGGCTAAGCGATGCGAAGGCGCTGGAAGTGGAAGTGCGATCGTCCACGGGCCAGGTATCGCCGGAGAGCGTGACCGACGAGGATCTGAAGCTGCTGGCGATTAACGCGCTGATCCACACCGAGCCGGAGCGGGCGATTCCGCTGCTCGAAAAGGTTCTGAACGACGGCAAGGCTTCGCCGCGGCTGAAGCAGCGCGCGCTGTTCGTGCTGGCGCAATCGGGAGATGGAAGGGCGCGGGACATCATTGGACGCTACGCGCGGGGCACGGGGGCGAATCCGGACCTGCAGTTGCGCGCGGTGGAGTATCTGGGAGCGTTCGGGCGGCGCGAGGGCGCGCCGGAAGTGCTCGGGGAAGTGTACCGGAGCTCGAACGACACGGCGGTGAAGCGCGCGGTGCTGCGGGCTTACATGATGTCGCGCGAGCCGCAGAAGCTGTTCGAGGTCGCCAAGGCGGAGTCGAATGAGGATGTGAAGCGGTACGCAATCCAGATGCTGGGCGGGCTGCGCGCGTCGGGTGAGCTGAGCCAGCTTTACGCCTCCGAGAACAACGTGGAGCTGCGGGAGGCGATTTTGTCGGCGTTGTTGAGCAGCGGCGATTCCGCGAAGCTGCTGGAAATCGCGCGCAGCGAGAAGGACCCGCGGGTGCGGCGGGTGGCGATCAGCCGGCTGGGTTCGATGCGCGCGGCCTCGTCAGGAGACGCGCTGGCGGCGATGTACGCGACGGAGACGGATCCCGAGATGAGGAACGAGATCATCACGGCGCTGTACCGGCAGGGCGCGGCGAAGCACCTGGTGGACCTGGCGCGCAAGGAGACGGACCTGGACCGCAAGGGGTACATCGTGAAGCGGCTGGCGAACATGAAGTCCAAGGACGCGACGGACTATCTGACGGAGCTGCTGAGCAAATGAGAACGGCGGGGCTGTGGATGATGTTGGCGGCGGGGCTGGCTGCGCAGCAGCCCCGCATGCAGAACGCGAAGCTGGAAACGCGGGCGGGTTCGGAGGCGGCGGTGCGGCAGGCGATCGCGGCGCAGACGTCGCCGGGGTGGATCGGGTGGGCGGCGCCGGTGACGAAGCCGCACAGCCAGATGTGCTGCTACTCGAGCTGGAACGATGTGCGGGATTTCGGGTGCTGGATGGAGACGCGGATGTCGAGCGCGGATCAGATCCGGGTTCCCGCGCAGGATGCGGTGCGGCTGGAAGGGAACACGCATTTCTTTGTGCTGCTGCGGGTGGAGAACGGGGTGGTGCAGAAGGTGCGGACGTTTTCGCAGGAGTGCCCGCTGGATGCGGGGTCGCTGCCGGTGGTGTGGTTTACGAACATGGATCCGGCGGCGAGCGTGAGTTTTCTGGCGAGTTTGGTTCGGGCTGAGGGTGCGAGTGAGGTGCGGAAGATGTCGCAGACGGCGATGAATGCGATCGCGCTGCACAAGCATCCGGCGGCGGAGCGGGCGTTGGAGAGGTGGATGAAGTAGGGGGTTGTTCTTAATTCCCTTAGCGGTTCGAGAATCCGGTTGCAAAATGAAAGCGCCTGTTTGATTGCGACCGCTTCGAGCTGAACGACCACACCGATCCGCTTAGCCAATCTTGAGGCCCTTCCGCTAGGGAAGAACAAGCAGCGGGCTGGGCGCATCACGCGAGACAACAAGCATCAGGCGACGCCTTGCACGGCTGATCGCAACGTAAAGTAGGCATCGGCTCTCTTTGGTGTCCTTAAAGGTTCTTGCATCGCAGGGGATCACGATCGCACTGTCGCACTCCAGTCCTTTGGCCTTGTGTATGATGCTGATTGCCTTATCTGACGGCTTGGGACGCGAGTAGGTCCTGCGACGCGTGATTTCCGCAAGACCGTCCTCCATGGAAGCGAAGCCCCCTATCGCGACTGCATCCCAAAACTCCCGGTGACAATCCATTTCAATTTCTCTAAAGGTGGCGTCGTCATTCTTCAACTCGAACAAGCGACGCAGAAGTTTGGAGATGCCATGATGGTTGGGCTCGCTAACGATAAAGCGGGCAAGCTCCTGGAGCGTGGCAGGCTTGCCGCGGCAATCCCTCGCGCAACCTTCGCGGGCTTCCTGCTCTAACCTGTCGCCGAACCCTGAGCGGCTGAATCCCTTTCCTACTTTCCCTAAGAATTCGACAACTGCCGCAGCGAGGTCACCAGGGTCGCCATTTGCGGAAGCGACCGCATCCGTAAGGTTCTCAAGGGCACCTCGGGTATGCCCTTCCCATAGCTGTATGCGGCGGTTGAAGAACGCCCGGAGGGAACGGGCGGTGTCGTTATAACGGGTGAGAACAAGCAGCGAAGACTGAGCACTCTCGAAGTTATCCACTGGCTTGCGATGCGAGCCTGTTATACGGTATTCAAGATTGCGCTGAGCCGCGTTTTCCGCAATGACGACAATAACGCTTCTCGGCAGACCCTCCTTCAAGTTGACTTTGCCGCCAGACTTGAGGGCCTCGCGAACCCTCAAAGTCCATTCGCCAAGTTCCGGGCACCCGTTTCTCCACCGGTGCGGAACATCGAGCGTTGCAAATCGATCTGCTTCGCCCTTGAGTTCTTCCCAATCGTAGGGTGCGCACACGCCCTCAATGTTGTCTTTCTTGAATATGTTCTGCATCGGATCGGCGAAGATACGCAGCTTGGAGCCCTGCTCAAGCATGGCTACCGCAAACGCATGTTGGTCACCGCTAGAATCCTGGTGTTCATCGCAAACAACAACTGGATAGCGCCGCGCCAGCGTGGCCGTGATCATCGGATAGTTCTTCAGGAGCGTCACGACTTTCACCGCAAGCTTCGCGTGCCCATCGTTGTGCTGTCTGGCCCACACGGCGGGATTAGAGGGAATGCCAAGGCCGGAATGGTAGGCGGCCGCTACCTGACCGATCACGCTATCGATCGTCCGTATTTCCAAACGTGAGCCGACTCCCTTCGTCCGATCCGCGAACATCGAACAAGCCGCGTGCGTATGCGTCAGGATAAGCAAGCGTCCCTTAGTGGCGCCGCCGACCTGGCGCGCATATTCCGCACCCTGGTGAGTCTTCCCGCATCCGGCGGGAGCCTCGATGATCACCAGCCGGGCATCCGAGTGCAAGGCTTCGCGGACCGCTTCGTCGTTCACGACAAATCCTGAACCTCTTGAAGCCCCACTGCGTTGCGGACTGCGTTGCAGAAGGGAAGCAATTGCGACTTCAGCTTCGGCCATACGCCGAGCGCGAACATCTTCTGCTCGAGCTCTCGACTTCCCTCGGGCGTCTTGAACCAATGCCGGGCGTGGCTTTTGAAGACCTTCTGCTCCGACTTCTCTGCAGCTCTCTTGCTCTCAGGAACCGCTCCGATTGCGGCCTCGATGATGAGCTGCCTGATGCCCGCCTTGACCTCCGCTCTGATTGAGCAGAAGTCCTTCTGCTGTAGGCCCAAGCGTTCGGCGAGGGTGCGCAAGCGCATACCGGTCCGCTCTTCGGACGGGTCTATTACCAGTAGCTCGAGCTTCTCATCCTCCAATTCGGCAATGATGTTTTGCTCCACGCAGCCTGAGGTCCAGCGGAACAGCAAAGGTCCGAGCTTTTCCTCCACCTTCTTCCACCGTTCGGGGTGCTTGCCGTCCTCGTTATCCGCGAAAGCGGCGAAACGGGCGCCACCGCTTGCAAGCGCCTCTATCAAATCTAACGCCGATTCTTGCCCGCCGCCATCGCTCACGTGAATTCCGTATTGCTTCGTGGTTGTCGAGAGGGCTCTCATCAGCAGCGCGTTAACGAACCCGCATTCCGTCGTACCTTCGCAGACCACTGTAAGAAAGGAAAGAAACGCCTCCGGGTCGCGGTGCAGGTGGCCTCTGATCTTCGGGGCGTCAAGCGATCCGATGGCTCCCGTGTGATCGACGTACCACAGGCTCGCGTTGTTGGCGGCTTGAAGTGCGAAAGGGCTGTGCGTAGTCACGAAAGCCTGTGACTTTCCGGCTTCCAGCTTCGATACCAGCGCATGTTGCCGATATGGCTCCAGTCCGCGTTCGATTTCATCTATTACTGTGATTGGCGTGTCGCCTTGGTTCTGCGCCGCAATTGCAAGTGCCGAAATGCGGCGCGTGCCCGCTCCCCAACTCGAAAGTGGCAATTGGATGCCATCGCGGTTCGCCGTCAGACCTATGAGCGCGGCGATAGAAATGCCCTGGCCGCCGGTGACAGCGAGGTCCAGATTGCTGGGCAGTCCCTGACTCATGAACGAAACATCCAGTTCGTCGAGCGCTGTCCTTGCCTCCTCCTTCAAGTGCTCCTTGACACCCACGTCTGCCAACTCGCTCGCAAGACGCGACCGCAATCCCTTGTCGGAAATCAGGCGGTCAAGCGCCGACCCCTGCACAAGACGCAGATCGCGGTCATTGCGGTCGTCGCCGCTCAGCCGCACAAGGCCAATGGCGCGCCGTATCGCCACTGGAAGCGGGGACGAGTTGCCATCCGGCTGAAGAATCTCGTAGGAAAGCTCCAGGTCTGGCGTGCCACTGACGCGCACGCAGTAGACGGGATCAATTGTTTCACCACGAGGCCCGTCCGCAGTTGGGACAGAACGCTCTTTACCGTTCCACGCCCAGGGCCATGAAGGCGAAACCTGATCGTCAATGCCGCTGCCAGGTGGGAGGAAAAGCACCGCTGTGATCGAGAATCCATCTAGGACGTTTCGCCCCAGGTACTCAGCATCAGACAGAGTCGTGATATTCACGGGACTCAGAACGAGCGATATAGCATCAAGAATGGTCGTCTTGCCAACGTCACCGCCACCCAAAATGATATTGAGACCGTTGGCCGGGTACCAGATCAGGGACCTGATGCTACGAAACCGCTTGATCAACAGTTGGCAGATAATGGGTGACGACATGCTTGAGGCCTTCTGCAGCGCTTTCTTAGACTACACCTGACCTGACCAACAACACCTCTCTCTTATTCGCTTTTGCGAATCATGTCCAGCAGTCTTCTCACAATATCACTCGGCCGGGTTAGCTGCCGCTCGGGTGCCTGTATCCGGTGCCTGGGACCACCAGGAACCGATAAGATGAATACACCCAGAACACATGACGCTTCGGCGGTCAGCCGGGTTGGAGAAGCGGTGATGTAGCTAAACGTGGACCGTCACAAAGGTGGTATAACCTGCGGCATGTGGGTCGTCATTCTTGCGTTGCTAACAATTTCTCTCTCGTAGGGCCAGAGCTAGGTTCGGGTAATTTGCCAAGGAGACACCTCCCTCCTCCCGGATTTTGTAGCGGGCATTCGGCGGGAGTTCGCTGGGAATGGGATCACTGTGAAGTTGGTGGAACGCGGAAGTGAGTTTGACTACAACATTGTCATCGCTCAGGAATCTACCCTCGGGTCTGCTGCGGCGGCGGTTATCGTCCTTAACCGCAATGGAGATTTCATTGCCTCAGTTGTGAGATCGGGACGGCTAAGCGGCAAGGGCGCCTTGAATGCCTCAGCAAAGGAACTTGCCAAGAAGATCACGGCACTGAGGGGCACTCGATAATAGTGTTGTCCGAAGTGGACGGTCACCTTCTCAACGTGTCCGTCCGGACTGCCAGAAGGTTCCATACCGAGGCAGCCACCCCAAGGCATGCAAGCTTCAGGTCGTGACTTGAGAAGGTTCGTTGAGCGAAGGAGAACGGCGGGGCTGGTGATGATGTTGGCGGCGGGGCTGGCTGCGCAGCAGCCCCGCATGCAGAACGCGAAGCTGGAAACGCGGGCGGGATCGGAGGCGGCGGTGCGGCAGGCGATCGCGGCGCAGACGTCGCCGGGATACGCCGCCTCGATCCCTCAACCACTTATGGCCGCTCGAATCCACCAGCCCGCCATCCAGTCCCTCCAAATGGGCTAAGGCGCCTAGCCGGCGGCGGGCGGGGCGGCGAACCAAGTGGCCGCGGCGCACAGGAGGATCAGGAGCCAGGCGGCGGGGTTGGCGAGATTGCGCGGCAGGGTGTAGGCGGCGAACGCGAGCACGAAGCCGAGCAGAGTCAGGTTCACGGCAAAGCAGGCGCGGCGCAGACCGCGGAGGTCCGCGTAGCGGATGCGGACCAGGTTGAATGCTCCGGCGTAGAGGAGCGCGAGTCCGGCGGCAAAGAACCAAAGGGACGCTTCAGTGAACTTGCGGTGCGCGAAGGGCGTGAAGAGGCAATGAATGACGCCGAGGGCGAGGATGCCCCAGGCGGCCGCGAGGTCCAGTTTGCGCCGCATCGATAGAGACAACGCAAGCAGGCGGGTTCCGGTTCCCGGGAAGCGGTTCCGCGACCGTGGTAAGTGGATGTTCGCCGTTCGCGGGCGCATCGCGGCGCACGCTTAATGCAATCCGACGATCTCGCCCTGTGCGGTGACGTCCATGCGCAGAGCCTGGGGGGACCGGCCCAAGCCGGGCATGCGCATCATGTTGCCGGCGACGACGACGACGAAGCCCGCGCCGGCCGAGAGCAGGACCTCGGTGACGGTGAGCGTGAATCCCCTGGGTGCGCCGTACAACGCGGGGTTGTCGCTGATGGAGGACTGCGTTTTGGCGATGCAGACGGGCAGGTGGCCGAAGCCGAGAGCGGCGAGCTTCTGGAGCTGCTTGCGCGTTCCGGATTCGAAGTAGACGGCGCCGGCGCCGTAGACGCGGGTGGCGATGGTTTCGATTTTGGCTTCCAGACTGAGGTCGGGACCATATAGAGAGCGCGGTTCGGAAGCTTGCGAAGCGGCGGCGACGACGGCTTCGGCGAGTTCGACGGCGCCTTCCCCGCCGCGCGCGAAAACCTCGGAATCGGCGACGGGGACATTCTGGCCGCGGCAGAAATCGCGGATCAAGGCGAGTTGACCGGCGGCGTCATCGTGGAAGCGATTGATGGCGACGACGACGGGCACGCCGAACTGGCGGAGGTTCTGGAGGTGGCGGTCCAGATTGGCGAGCCCGGCGCGGACGGAGTCGACGGTGGGGGGAATTCGCTCATTGCCGCTTCCCTGATGGGCGAGCGAGCGGATGGAGGCGATGACGACGGCGCAGGAAGGCTGGATGCCGCTGGAGGGCATAACGATGTCGAAGTACTTCTCGGCTCCGAGGTCGGCGGCGAAGCCGGTTTCGTTGATTACGTACTCGGCGAGGTTCAGGGCGATTTTCTGGGCGACGACGCTGGCGGTGCCGTGGGCGATGTTCGCGAAAGGGCCGCAGTGGATGAAGGCGGGGGCGTGTTCGGTGGTCTGCACCAGGTTGGGCAGGATGGCGTCGTTCAAGAGCACCATTAAGGCGCCGGTGGCGTTCAAGCCGCCGGCGCGGACGATCTGGCCGGAGGTGTCATAGCCGAGGGCGATGGAGGCGAGGCGGGAGCGCAGATCGGGGCGCGAGGCGCTGAGCGCGAGGATGGCCATGATCTCGCTGGCGGCGGTGATGACGAAGCGGGCCTCACGGGGAGCGCCGTTGGCCTTGCCGCCGAGTCCTGTGATCACCTGGCGGAGGGATCGGTCATTCATGTCGAGGGCGCGGGGCCAGAAGATCGAGCCGGGGTCGATGGACAGGTCATTACCGTGGTGCAGGTGGGAATCGAGGATCGCGGAGAGCAGGTTGTGGGCGCTGGTAATGGCATGAAAATCGCCGTTGAAATGCAGGTTGATCTTCTCGGCCGGCAGCACCTGGGATTTTCCGCCGCCGGTAGCGCCGCCCTTCATGCCGAACACGGGCCCGAGCGAAGGCTCGCGGAGGGTGGCGATGGCGCGCTTGCCGATGCGCCGCAGGCCCTGGGTGAGCCCGATGGTCGTCACGGTCTTGCCCTCGCCCGCGCTGGTGGGGGTCATGGCGGTGACCAGGATGAGCTTGCCGGGGGCTCCGCCGGGCGGCGGGGTCAGCAGGTCGAGGCTCAGCTTGGCGGAATGAGAACCCCAGGGTTCGAACTGAGAATCGCGCAGGTTGAGCTGGGAAGCGATTTCGCTAATGGGGAGTAGGTTGGACACGGCAGGCCCAACATATCACCGCTGGATGAATCGCGGATCGGGGCGAAATGCGCGGGCAGGTGCGGTAACACACGCCCCCGCGCGGTGTAGCGAAAAAGTGTACCGCGCCGGAACATATTTCTTACGCCGGATTGATTGATGAATGGCGGTCTGATTGCCATGAGAAAGCCGTGGCCCGGGAAGAGAAGCGCCTGGCAGTCGGCGGCGCCTGGAGGTTCGGCGAATGCGATGGCAACAGTGGTGTGGAGCCGCACTGGGTTGCGTGCTTCCGAGTGTGCTTTCGGCGGCGGTGGGTGTAGCCGTATACGAAAGCAAGGGGCTGGACGCGCGAAGAACGCAAACGGGACATTCGGGACTGGTGGCGACACAGGTGTGCGCGGACGGGATCCACTCGGTGCGGCGATGCCGGCCGGGCGAGGTCCCCGGCGTAGTGATGAGCCGGTATACGCAGCTTGCGTGGGGGCAGCCACTGGAAGTGATCGTGGTGCCGATGCGCCCGCATTTCCTGGGAGTGGATGACGTGGCGGACCTGCCGCTGCTGTCGACGGGGGCGGTGCTGAAGCAGGTACAGATCGCGTATTGGCGGGATCACCTGCGGACGCTGATCCCGCCGCTGACTCCGGAGCGGTATCAGGAACTGCACCGGGAGCACAAGCGCATGACGGCCGGCAAGCTGGTGAAGAATGTCGCGCAGTTCGAATTTCTGATCAAGGCGCTGGCGCCGGCCAACAACGCGGAACCGACCGAGCCGGTGGCGCTGCGCGATCCGGTGACGGGGCTTCTGGTTCCGAACGGACGGTGGCGCGGCGTAGTGGGCGTACGGCATGAGCGCGATTCGGTTCTATTCCTCACAGAAACCACGGTGGATCAGGAACTGCGGCTGGCGGAATTTCTGAAGGAGGAAGCGGATCAGAAGTTCAACGCGCTGAAGTCGAATTGTTCGGACTTCGTGAACCGGGGCCTGCAGGTGGCGCTGCGGGAGGTGGAGTACCGGCGGGGAACGCGGGCGGTGGCGGTGGCGGATGCGTTCGTCACGTCGCCGCTGACCGTGGCGAACGACTTCGTCCGGTTTCTGAAGAAGCGGGACATCCCTTATCAGGTGGTGTTTCTGCCGATGCTGCCGGGATCGCGGCAGCCGTCGGCCTCGGTGCGGCGGATATCGTCGGGCGTATTGCTTCCCACGCCGGAACAGGGGATGCTCGCGTTCGGGATCAAGGTGGGGCTGTTCCAGATGAACCCGCTGATTCCTCTTATCGGGGGAGTGGTGAACGGATTTTCGCCGGCGATCAATCCGGATCGCGAGGTGACACGAAACCCGAGGACGCTATCGCAGTTCGCCTCCTGGGATGCGGGGGAACGCGCGAGCGCGGCGCACGCGTTCGGGACGCAGGCCTGCTGGGAACAGAAACGGGATTCGTTCCGGCAGATGGTGGACTGGCTGCAGGAGCAAGCGGTGTTGTCGCCGGGAACGACAGATCACATCCTGCGCAATGCGAAGCCGTTCGCGTACGCGCGGCTGCTGGAGCGGGAAGGCCGGGTGAGCGCGGGGAGGACCCGCGGGAGCGTGGCTTCGATCCTGGAATCGGAGCCGGTGTTCTCGGACCAGATCCGGACGGACGCGATCCAGGCCCTGGTGGCGGCGGTGAACTTCGACCTGAGCGCGTTTCCGCTGGATCGGCGGGCGGCGGGGGAGTTTGACGCGGACTGGGATTTGCTGGTGCGGGCCATGCGCCGCTTCGAGTATCCGGCGGCGCAGCAGATGCAGGAAGGGCTGTCGGCGTGCAGCGCCACGGAAGCGGAAGCGGCGCTGCGCGAGGGGCGGAAGGTGCAGGACGGCCGCAGCCGGGGGCACGGGCCGTGGCGCTGGCTGAAGAAGCAGGGATGGCTGCTGGCGCGCGGGCCGCGACGCTAGGCGTGGGCCGCGGCGGGCAGTTCCTTGACGATTTCGGAAAGGAAGCCCTTGGCGTCGCCGAACAGCATGAGTGTCTTGTCCATGTAGTAAAGCTCGTTATCGATGCCGGCAAAGCCGGGGCTCATGGAGCGCTTGATGACCATGACGGTGTGGGCGCGGTCGACGTCGAGGATGGGCATCCCGTAGATGGGGCTGGCGGTGTCGTGCCGCGCGGCGGGATTGACGACGTCGTTGGCGCCGATGACGAGGGCGACATCGGCTTCGCTGAACTCGGCGTTGATGTCTTCCATCTCGTGCAGCCGGTCATAGGGGATGTCGGCCTCGGCAAGGAGGACGTTCATGTGTCCGGGCATACGCCCGGCGACGGGGTGCATCGCGAACTGCACGTCGACGCCGCGCTTGGTGAGCATGTCGGTGAGTTCGCGGAGCTTGTGCTGCGCTTGGGCGACGGCCATGCCGTAGCCGGGCACGACGATAATTCTGCGCGCGGAGGAAAGAATCTGCGCGGCATCCTCGGGAGTGGCGCTGCGGACGGGCTTGGCCTCGGAGCGCTGCGCGCCCGCCTCCCGCACCTGCCCGAAGGCTCCAAACAGGACGTTGGTGAAGCTGCGGTTCATCGCCTTGCACATGATGACGGAGAGGATGAATCCGCTGGCGGCGTTGAGCGCACCGGCGATGATCAGCAGCTTGTTATTCAGGGCGAAGCCCATGGCGGCGGCGGCCATGCCGGCGTAGGAATTCAGCAGGGCGATGACGGTGGGCATGTCGCCGCCGCCGATGGGGATGATCAGCAGCACGCCGAACAGCAGGGAAAGCGCCACGAAGGACGGAAACACCCAAGGCGGAGCGGGCGCGGCGACCAGCCAGATGCCGAGGACGACGGCGATGAGCAGAAGCACGATATTGACGAAGTTCTGGCCGCGATAGGTCATGGGCCGGGTGGGCACCAGTTCCTGGAGCTTGGCGAAGGCCATGATGGACGCGGTGAAGGTAAGGAACCCGAGGAGGGTTTCGATGACCAGGGCGGCCATGGTGAATCCGGTGGGCACGTGGCGGTAATACTCGGCGGTTCCCACGAGCGCGGCGGCGAAAGCGCCGAAGGCGTGGGAGAGCGCGGTGAGCTGGGGCACGGAGGTCATGGGCATCAGGTAGGCGAGGGGGGCGCCGATGGCGGCGCCGAGCAGAAATCCGCCCAGGACCCATTCGAAGGTGACGACCTCGTGGCGAAGGAGGGTGCCGATGACGGCGAACAGCATTCCAATCTCGCCGGCGAGAACTCCACGCCGGGCGGTGACCGGCGTATTCAGCCACTTGATGGAGAGAATGATGAGGACCGCGGCGGCCAGATAGGAGAACTGCCAGAAGCCGCTGGTCATTTGGCGTCTTTCTTCCGGAACATCTTCAGCATGCGGTCGGTAATCAGGAATCCGGCGACGATGTTGATGGTGGACGCGGTGACGGCGATGAAGCCCAGGATGCGGCTGAGGAAGGGGGCATCGCCGGCGCCGGCGATGAGGATGGCGCCGACGACGGAGATGGCGGAGATCGCGTTGGTGAGCGACATCAGGGGCGTATGCAGCAAGGGCGACACGCGGCGCACGAGTTCCAGCCCGAGGAATCCGGCCAGAAGGAAGACGTAGATACTCAGTTCGATTTCGGTGCTCATCGGCCGGCCAGCGCCCCTTCCAGCAAATCCCTGACCCTGGCGTGGACCACCTCGCCGCCGCGGGCCACCAGGGTCTCGCGGGTGATTTCGTCGCCGGGGTGAATTTCGAGTTTCTTTTCCTTACCCATGAGATGCTTCACGAAGGTGGCCAGGTTTCGCGCATACATCTGGCTGGAGTGATTGGGGACGGAGGAGGGGACGTTGACGGGCCCGAGGACGGATACGCCGTTTTCCACGACGGTTTCCCCGGCGCGGGTCAATTCGCAGTTGCCGCCGCGCTCGGCGGCGAGGTCGACAATCACGGACCCCGGCGCCAGGCCGGCGACCATTTCGCGCGTGACCAGGATGGGGGCTTTCCTGCCCGGCACGGCGGCGGTGGTGATGACGACGTCCTGCTCCGCGATCACGGCGGCCATCTGTTCCTGCTGGCGGCGGATGGCGGCCTCACTGAGCTGTCTGGCGTAGCCGCCCGAGCCTTCGGCGGACTCGCCGACATCGATGGTGACGAACTTGGCGCCCAGGCTCTCGATCTGCTCGCGGACGGCGGCGCGGACATCGTAGCCGGAGACCACGGCGCCGAGGCGCTTGGCGGTGGCGATGGCTTGCAGTCCGGCGACGCCGGCGCCAATCACCAGGACGCGGGCAGGGGGGATGGTGCCGGCGGCGGTCATCAGCATGGGGAACATTTTGCCGAGTGAGTTGGCGGCCATCAGCACGGCTTTGTATCCGGCGATGGTGGCCATGGAGGAGAGGGCGTCCATGGACTGGGCTCGCGTGATGCGGGGCATCAGTTCCATGGAGAAGAGGGTGACGCCGCGGCGGGCGATTTCGGCCGCGGCTCGCGGATCGTTCAGCGGGTCACAGAAGCCGATGGCGGTCTGCCCGGCGCGATAGGCGATGGAGTCGCTCACCTGCACGGCGAGGAGGAGGTCGGCGTTCTTCAGGATATCCTCGCCGGTGGTGACGCGGACGGAGCGGCTGGCATAGTCGGCATCGGGGAAGCCGGCATTCAGCCCAGCGCCGGCCTCGATCCAAACCTCGAGGCCGGCATCGGCCAGCATGGGTAGGGAGCGGGGGGTGGCAGCGACGCGGCGTTCTCCGGCCGCGCGTTCCTTCAGCACACCTGCAATCAGCGCCAAAGTGGTGGAACCTCCAAAATCACCTGTTCGAGAAGGCCGGGTGGCTAGGGGAGCTAAAGTCCGCGGGCCAAACGCGGAGATGGCTACACATTCACCGGCTGCTTTCTTCCATTGTACGAATGATTTGCGATTCCCGCGACCGGGCGGGGCGGGGCGGAGCGAGCAGTTATACTGGAGACATGCAGAAGTACTTGCCGGCCTTGCTGGGCGCCGCCCTGTCCGCCCTGGCCGCGGACGTCCAACTGATCGACGAGATTATCGCGAAAGTGAACGGCGACATCATCACGCGGGGGGAGATCGCGCGTTCGCGGAAGCAGTTCGAAAACGAGCTGAAGCAGCAGCGGCTATCGCCGGCGGAGATGCAGCGGGCGATGGAGGGGCGGGAGAAGGACCTGCTGAAGGATCGCATCGATCAGCTTCTGCTGGTGCAGAAGGCCAAGGAGGCGAACGTCAACGTGGAAAGCGAGCTTTCCAAGTACTTCGCCGATTTGCAGCGGCAGTCCAAGATCCCGGAGCCGGAGAATTTTCAGCAGTACGTACGGGAGCAGTCCGGAATGGCGTTCGAGGATTTCAAGAACGAGGTCCGGAACAGCATGATGACGCAGCAGGTGATCCGCCGGGAAGTATCGGGGAAGATCAACATTCCCAAGGATGAATTGCGCAAGTACTACGAGGAGCACAAGGCCGAGTTCATCCGCAAGGACCGGGTATTTCTGCGCGAGATCCTGGTATCGACCGAGGGCAAGGACGAGGCGGGGATCGCGCTGGCGGAGAAGAAGGCCAAGGATCTGGCGGCGCGGGCGCGGAAGGGCGAGAAGTTCGCCGACCTGGCGCAGAACGGCTCCGACGCGATGACGGCGCAGCAGGGCGGGTGGCTGGGAGCGTTCGAGAAGATGCAGCTTCTGGAGGCGATCAGCAATGACGTCTGGGACAAGCCCCGCGGCTATGTGAGCGAGCCGATCAAGGTGGCGAACGGGTTCCTGGTGCTGCGCGTGGAGGAGCATCAGAAGGAAGGGCAGGCGGAATTCGAGGAAGTGGAAAACGAGATCATGGACAAGGTTTTCAGCCCGAAGATGCAGCCCGCGATCCGCGAGTTTCTGGTGAAACTGCGGCAGGACGCGTTCCTGGAAATCAAGCCGGGCTGGGTGGATACGGGCGCGGCGCCGGGCAAGAACACCACCTGGACCGATCCGGCGCAACTGAAGCCGGAGACGGTGACGAAAGCCGAAGTCGAGAACCGGAAGCGGGCGAAGAAGCTGCTGTGGGCGATCCCGATCCCGGGGACGGAAGCCAAGCCCAAGTCTTCCTCGTCGCGCTGACAGACCCGAATGAAATCTCCGTTTGTTAACGAATTGCAGCCGAACCAGGTCATCACGACCACGTTCCTGGTGCAGCGAAAAGAGATCCGGCAGAAGAAGACGGGCGAGCCTTATTTGTCGCTGCTGCTGGCGGATCGCACCGGCGACCTGGACGCGAAGATGTGGGAGAACGCGTCGGAGGTGATGGACACGTTCGACCGCGACGACTTTGTCCGGGTGAAGGGCTTGTACCAGATCTATCAGAACCGGCCGCAGTTGACGGTTCACAAGGTGCAGCGGATCGAGGAAGCCGAGGTCGACTTCATCGATTATTTCCCGGCATCCAACCGGAATCCCCTCGAGATGTTCGGGGAGTTGCTGGCGATGGTGGACACGATGAAGGATCCGCACCTAAGGGAGTTGCTGCAGCGGGTGTTCGCGGATGAGGCTCTGGCGCGGTCCTACCGGCTGGCACCGGCGGCGAAGGGGATTCATCATGCCTATCTGGGCGGGCTGCTGGAGCACGTGTTGTCGCTGGCGCACCTGGGGCGGTTTTGCGCGGCGCACTATCCGTTCCTGAACGGGGATCTGCTGCTGGCGGGCGTGGTGCTGCACGATATCGGCAAGGTGACGGAGCTCACCTACGACCGGACATTCGGCTACAGCGACTCAGGGCAACTGCTGGGGCACATTTACATCGGCCTGCAGATGGTGGGCGAGAAGATCCGCGAGATCCCGTCGTTTCCGCCGAAGCTGCGGATGCTGCTGGAGCACATGATCTTGAGCCATCACGGCGAGCTGGAGTTCGGCTCGCCCAAGGTGCCGATGTTCGCCGAGGCGCTGCTGCTGCATCACCTGGACAACCTCGACTCGAAAGTGGAGGCGATCCGCGCCGCGGTGGATCGCGACAAGAACGTGGACGGCGTGTGGACCAGCTACATTCCCGCGCTGGAACGCGTCGCGTTGAAGCGCGAGCGGTTTCTGGCGGAGGAGGCGGCCGCGGCGCGGGTGGACGAAGGGCCGCCGGCGGGGGTTGTGGCGGAGCGGCGCCACGCGCCTTCCTCATCACCGTTCGCGGCGAAGCTGCAGAGCGCCCTGCGCGGGAACTGACCGGATGAAGCGGGGAGCCGACCCGGAGATGCCTCCGCCGCTGGAACTGGAGTGTCTGCAGGCGTTGTGGCAGATCGGCAACGGGAGCGTTCGCGACATCCAGGAGGCGCTCTCGCGGCGGCGTCCGCTCGCCTACACCACGGTGATGACGCTGCTGGCCCGGCTGGCGCGGCGGGGCGCGGTGGATCGCCGGAAGGTGGGACGGTGCTTCCTGTACACGCCCACCGTTTCCGAGGAGATGCTGCGGGATCTGGCGGTGCGGGAAGTGATCCGCTGCCACTTCGGCGGGTCGGAGCCGGCGCTCGCGATGTATCTCGATTCCCGGCGGAACAGCGCCTAGGGGCGGCGCGCAATGGCGACACGCGGGAGACCCGCCAAATCGCCGCGGATCTCGCCCCCGGCCCATTCGTTCAGCATCGCGGTGACCGGGCGCACGGCGCTGTAGCCGAGTTCCATCAGCAGCCAGCCTCCGGGCTTCAGCACGCGCCAGGCTTCCGGGATCAGGCGGCGGTACACGTCCATGCCGTCGTATCCGCCCCACAGCGCCACTTGCGGTTCATGGTCGCGGACTTCCCTTTGGATGCCGGGCTTGTCCCGTTCGGGCACGTATGGCGGATTGCAGGTGATCACGTCGAAAGAGGCGGCGGGAGCGGCGGAGAGAAGATCGGCGCAATAGAACCGGACCGCGGCGCCGAGCCTGCGGGCGTTCTCGCGGGCCACGCGGACAGCGGCAAGGGAAACATCGCTGGCGAACACCGCCGTTTGGGTTTCCAGGGCGATGGAGATGGCGATGGCGCCGGACCCGGTGCCCACGTCGAGAACGCGGCCGCGGGGCACGAGCTCGACCACGGCCTCGACGATGTGCTCCGTTTCCGGACGGGGGATCAGCACGTCGGGCGACACCAGGAACTCGCGGCCGTAGAACTCCTGCCTGCGGGTGATGTACTGCGTGGGAACGCCTTCCAGCCGCTGGTGGAGGTAACGGCCGAAGTGGATCCAGGCGAGCTCGGTGAGGGGGTCGGGAGAATGGGCGATGATCCAGGACCGGTCCTTGCCCAGGGCGTGCGCGAGGAGGACTTCGGCGGTCAGGCGGGGGGCGCCCACCGCGGCCCGCTGCAACATTTCCGCCGCCTGGGCGAGGGCCTGCCCGATGGTCAAGTCCGGAGTCACGTCAGGCGGCGGCGTTCTGTTCCTTCAGTTGCTCGGTCTGGTAGTAGGAGATGAGTCCTTCGAGGACAGCATCCAGGCGGCCCTCCATCACCTGATCCAACTGATGAACGGTAAGGCCGATGCGATGATCGGTGACGCGATTTTCCTTGAAGTTGTAGGTGCGGATTTTTTCGGAGCGGTCGCCGGTGCCGACCATGGATCGCCGCTCGGCGCCGATCGCCTGCCGCTGCTTTTCGAGCTCGATTTCATATAAGCGGGAGCGAAGGACACGCATCGCCTTGGCGCGGTTCTTGATCTGGGATTTCTCGTCCTGGCAGGAGACCACCAGTCCCGTGGGGAGGTGCGTGATGCGCACGGCGGAATAGGTGGTGTTGACGCTTTGGCCGCCGGGGCCGGAGGAGCAGAACGTGTCGACGCGAAGGTCCTTGGCCTCGATGGCGACTTCGACCTCATCGGCTTCGGGGAGGACGGCGACGGTAACGGTGGAGGTGTGGATGCGCCCCTGCTGCTCCGTGGCGGGGACGCGCTGCACGCGGTGCACGCCGGATTCGTACTTGAGCCGCGAATAGACGCGATCGCCCGAGATCAGAGCGATGATCTCCTTGGCGCCGCCGACGCTCGATTCGCTCATGCCGCTGACTTCCACCTTCCAGTTGCGGGATTCGGCGAACTTCGCGTACATGCGGAAGAGCTCGGCGGCGAAGAGGGACGCCTCGTCGCCGCCGGCGCCGGCGCGGATTTCGAGCACGATGTCCTTGTCGTCGAGCGGATCCTTGGGGATCAGCAGAATGCGAAGCTGCTCTTCGAGCCGGGCCATGGCAGGCTCGAGCTGGGCGATTTCCTCGGCGGCCATGGCTTTCAGGTCGGGGTCGGATTCGGCGAGCATGGCGCGGGCCTGGTTGAGGTTTTCCGCCGCCGCCTTCCAATCGCGGTAGCGGGCGACCACTTCTTCCAGCTCGCGATGCGCCTTGCCGGTCTTGCGGTACAAGGCGGGATCGTTGATCACCGCGGGGTCGGCCATGTCGCGCGACAGCGATTCGAAGCGCTTTTCGAGGTCGTTGAGCTTTGCCGTATAGTCCATCAGATTCTCAGGCGATGACGAGCTCGCCGCCTTGCGCCTTCTCCAGTTGCATCGCGCCGTCGAGCGCGGTGATGGCCACTTCGACAGCGGTATCGCCGGGCGGCTGGGTGGTGATCCGCTGCAGCCACAGCCCGGGCGCGGCGATCAACGCAAGCAGGGACCCCTGGCGGCGGGCGGCGAAGCGAATCAACTCATAGCTCAGCCCGGCGATGAGGGGCAGCAGGGCGACGCGGGAGGCGAACTTGGCGCCGAAACCGTCGAACGGGAGGAGTGCGTACATCACCATCGAAATCACCATCACCACCAGCAGGAAGCTGGTTCCGCAGCGGGGATGGAAGGTGACAAAGCGCTGCGCGTTCTCCACCGTAACCGGCTTGCCGGATTCGTAGTTGAAGACCACCTTGTGTTCCGCGCCGTGATACTCGAAGACGCGCCGGATGTCCTTCATGCGCGAGATGAGGAACAGAAAGGCGAGAAAGATGGCGATCCGGATGACCCCGTCCACCATATTCTGCGCGAAACGTCCGGATAGCGCGGGACTCACGTCCGCGATCTTGGAGGCAAGCACCAGCGGCACGAACTTGTACAGGAAGATGAAAAAGCCGAGGGAGAAGGCGATGTTCAGGCCCATCATCCAGGAGGACACTTCGGCTTTCCTGGGGGCGCCTTCCTCTTCCAGCGCGGCGTTGGCGGAGAATTTCAGAGCGCGCATCCCCAGCGACATCGCCTGTCCCAGCGTGCCCACGCCGCGCAGGACGGGGTAGCGAAACAGCGGATACTTTTCGGACATGCGCTGGACAGGCTGGGTCTCGGT
Organism: Bryobacteraceae bacterium; assembly: GCA_019748195.1. Taxonomy (GTDB): domain Bacteria; phylum Acidobacteriota; class Terriglobia; order Bryobacterales; family Bryobacteraceae; genus JAIEPW01. The sequence goes on along the minus strand of JAIEPW010000051.1, from coordinate 36,030 downwards.
GACGATGGTCCCGTCGGGTTTGCGCACGGCCACGCAATAGCTATGGGGAGCGCGCATCATGACGCCCTCCATCACGGCTTGGCCGCCTACCAGAATTTCCTCACCGCTTTCGAGCACCGGCATTAGCTGCACGTGGGCGGAAAGGCGCAGAAACCGTCCAATTGTCATCCTTTGTCCAGTATAGCGCGAGGTTTTTGCCGCAGAAGCCAACTTGCTGTCGGATATGCACTTAGCTTTTTCAGCGGGGAGCTACGGTAACCAGGGCCGGCAGGCTGGGGACGCCGGCGACGGTCAGGATCAGTTGGTGGTCTCCGGCTTCGAGATCTTCCGGCACGATCAGGTTCGCCTGATAGAGGCCGAGGAAACCGGGGGTGAGGCCGAGGAAGATGGCTCCGGCGGGCCTGCCGCCGATGGTCGCGGACCATGGGGCGCGAACCCGCAGAATCTGGTTGGGGGTGGGAGTGCCCGCGGCCGGGAACGTTCCTTCCACCGCGCCGCCGCCGGTTAAGTAAGCGATCAGGACCTTGCCGGCCGGGACGGGCGCCGCGGGCCCGTTGAGGCGGCCGTCGTCGAAATTGGCGGCGATCGCCCGGTCATTGTCGTAGACAAACAAGGACGGGATGGCCTCGGTGACCCAGAAGTTCTGCTCGGGTCCGGAAACGCCGCCGGCGGACACGACAGCGCGCGCCGTTCCGGTGCGGATGCCGGGCGGAAGCTGCGCGTTGATCTGGTTGGCGCCGGCGAAGATCACCGGCGCGTTCTGGCCGTTGACAGTCAGCGTAGGACTGTCGGGGAAAGATCCGTAGAGGCTGATGAGTGAGCCCGGGACCACGTGCCGCGGATCACCGGCGGCGCTGATGATTCCGCCCTGCCGGATGCAGGGCAGCGGACCTTCGCCGGCCGCGGATTGGGTGACTGGAAAATCACGGGCGCCGATGAAGATCGAGCCGGAGCGGCGCGCGCCGTCATTGGGAGCGACATTCACGAGGACGCGATCGTCGGCGGACACGGTCTGGATCCACGGTACGCGGCTCAGGACGGAGCGGGAGCAGCGCAGGAAGCGAATCTCAAAGGACTCGCCCGCGGCCGGAGAGCAGCGGTTCGTTTCCGAAACGGTGATCGGGCAGGGGTCCTCCACCAGGGGCGGGACTTCGCGGCGGAGGCGTTCGAGCAGGGCGTGGACGGTATTGCCGGGGCATTCCGTGGTTCCCGACGCGCGCGGCGAGAGGCCGGCGTCGCGATGACCGCTGATGGTATTCAGCATCAAGCCGCTGGCGGCGTGGACGCTCATGGAGGCGGCGTCGAGGCGCCAGCGCTCCGCCTGCCAGGCGAGCAGTTGGGTGAGGGTGGCGAGGGCGGCGGGGGTTGGCGGCGTGTTCGAAAACGTGCCCATGAGGGCCACGCCCATGGTTCCGGTGTTGACGGCGGAGAAGTGCGCGCCGAGAATGCCGTCGCCGCGCCCTTCGTAGGCGACGCCGTTGGGATCGATGAGGAAGTTATAACCAATGTCGTTCCAACCGTTCCCCTGGGTGTGAAGCTGCCAGATGGAGCGGACCACGGCGGCCCAATCGGCCGACGAATTGGCGCCGGCGGTATGGTGAACCACCAGGTGTGTCACGGTGGTGCGGACCGGCTGCTCGCGCAGGGGGCAGGCTTCGGGGGTACACCCCCACGCCGAGCGCGGGACGATGGCGGGGGAAGAGGCGGCGAGTTTCACTCCCTTGGCTGCGCGGCTCACGCCGGGATCGATGAACAGAAGCCGCAGGGGCGTGGGGGCGTCGATCTCCAGGAAGCGCTGCGGCGAATCGAAAAAGAGTAACGCGTCATCGCCGGCGGTCTCCAGCCAGGGGGTCCAGGAAACGGCGTCAGCGGAAGCGCGGGCGCGAAACGGCTGGCCGGCGGCCACGGCGCGGAAAGCGATGGGAGCGGTGACGCGGGCCGGCTGCGACGGATCCCAGGCAAGCTCGCGGCTTTGCGTCCGCGCATCCAGCAGCGATGTGGCGGCGCAAGCGAGGAGAAAAGCGTAGGAGATTCTCATGGGCGTCCGAATTCAGGAGGTCCGCTGCGCCCCCGGCAGCACCTCGGCGCGGAGCCGCTTCAACTCGCGGCGCGCCACCGAGGCCCAGGTGCTGGAAGGATCCAACTTCAGGTAGGCCTTCCAGTGGCGGACGGCCTTCAGAACGTCATTGTTGCCCTGGTACAGCAGCGCGACGTTGTAATGGGCGTCGGCATAATTCGGCTGCAGGCGCAGGGCGATTTCGTAGTGATGAAGCGCCCGGGCGCGTTCGCCTTTCTCGTCGTAGAGATTGGCGAGATCAAAGTAAGCGAGGGCGTAGGAAGGATCGGCGGCGATGGCGCGCAGGTAATACTGCTCCGCTTCCTTAAGGGCGCGGCCGTTGAAAAAGAGGGTCCCGAGGTTAACCAGGGCTCCGGCGGCATTGGGATCGAGTTCGACGGCTTTTTCGTACGCCTCAATGATCTCGCGGGCGGGACCGCCGGACTGCTCCAGGTCGAGTCCGCGCTGGAACCAGACTTCCGCCTGTTGACGACGCATCCGCATCTGCGCCGGAGTCGGCTGGTCGGGAAATTCGACCAGGCGCTTGAGTTCGGAGGCGGAAAAGTCGAGCAGCAACTGGCCGGACATCGCTTCCATGCGGTTGCCCTCGATGTCCACCTTCACGCGGCCGCCGTCGGCGTAAATCCGCAGTTCGGTGAGGGGGTTGTCGATGTGCCGCAGGGTGACCCGAAGCGCGGCCAGCGCACCGCGAATCTGGCGGGAGGGCACTTTCTGGCGCCGCAGGCGGTCCAGCGTGCGCAGCGCGATTAATTGCGGGAAGCCGTACTGCTCGGAGGGGGGGATGAGATTCTCTTTCTCCCAACTGCGCAACGTAGCGTTGGAGATCCGGAGCAGCCGCAGCATGTCCTTTCGGGAGTACATCTGTTGAGTGGGGGCTGCAGCCACGTTGCGATTCTATCAGGGGTCCGGCGTTTGGAACAAAGTGACCGCGGCGATTCCGGCGGCTCCGGCGGCCATGCATTCATTGGCGTTCCCGCTGGTGATGCCGCCCAGGGCGAGCACGGGGACAGGCGTGGCGCGCACGGCCTGGGCGAGAGCCGCGAGTCCGGCGCCTTGACCCGGTTTGGAGCGCGGATCGAAGACCGGGCCGAACAGGAGGAAGTCGGCGCCGGCCGCGGCGCGGACCTCGGGGATCGTGTGGCAGGACATGGTGATGATCCAGCCCGCCGGAACGATCCGCCGCCACGCCGGCGGCGCGATGGAACCCGCCGGGAGATGCAATCCGTGGGCGCCCGCGGCGAGGGCGACATCGGCGCGCGTGTTCACCAGGATGCCCGCGCCACCGGGATTCGGCAGCGTGAGCGCCTGCCTGGCGAGCGCGAACAGCTCGCGGGCGCTCAAGTCCTTCTCGCGGATCTGGATCAAATCGACGCGCTGTTCGAGCGCTCGGGCGATCCAGCGGAGAACATTAGCGGTCCCGCCCGCGGAATGGCGGTCCGTGATGTAGCACCGGATCATCCGATCACCCGGAGGACCGTTGGGGGAAACTCGATGACCCACTCGGTGGTGTCGCGCAGCTCCAGGAATCGCTGGCGCGGCATCTCGACGGCGATGCCGCCTTCGAATTCCAGGCGGGCGGCGCCGGGCTTGTCGACGGCCCGCTGCAGCGTTGCTTCCAACTGGTTCGGCTTGGGCCGGCCGTTGCGCGGCAGGGCGTCCAACTGGCCGGGACGGCAGCAGGCCCACACGCGATCGCCGATCAGATGACCCGGCAAGTAAGGGCCCGCGAGCATCTGCTCGCCCACGCGCAACTGGCTGGTGTTACGGCCCGGATCGAGAGCGGCGATCTCGACGGGAAGCAGGTTGTAGATGCCCAGCAGGCGCGCGACGCCGAGACCCGCGGGCTTATCGAGGATGGCGGCGGGCGATCCGGTTTGCGCGACTTGGCCGTCCTGCAGAATGAACATCTGCTCGCCCAACTCGAAACACTCGTCCAGGTCGTGGGTCACAAGCAGGACCGGAGTTCCGAATTCGGCGCGGATCTGTCGCACGACATCGTACAACTCGGCGCGCAGGGGGGCGTCGAGGCCCCGGCCGGGCTCGTCAAGCAGGACGATGCGCGGGGATCCGATGAGGGCGCGGGCAATGGAGCAGCGCTGCTTCTGACCACCGGAGATCTGGTGCGGGCGTCGTCCGGCGACCTCGGACAGCCGGAACCGCTCCAGCATTTCGTTCACCTTGCGATGCCGTTCGAGCCGGGGCAGGCGTTCGCCGGCGAAGGCGAGGTTCTCACGGACGGTCATGTGGGGAAACAGGGCGTAATTCTGGAAGACATAGCCGCAGTGGCGGGCCTGCGGCGACAGGTGTACGCCGGATGCGGCGTCGAACAGGATCTGCTGATCGGCCAGGATACGGCCTTCTTCGGGCCGGACGAAGCCGGCGATGCAATCGAGGGTCAGGGTCTTGCCGGAGCCGCTGGGGCCGAACAGGACAGCGACACCGGCGCTGGTGGTCAGATCGACATCCAGCGTGAACCCGGCGGACTCCGGACCCGGGGCGTAGCGTTTGAGGATGCGCGCCTGGATCATGTGCCGGCCTGTTTGGGCGCGAAGGGGCTGGGATTCCAGCGGTTGGCGAGCGCAAGAAGAATCATCGCGATTGCGGAGACGGCGATGACGAGCGCCCGCGCCGCCGCGCCGTTGCCGGATTCCACGGCGTCGTAGATCGCCACGGCGACGGTCTGAGTGCGGCCGGGGATGTTGCCGGCGAGCATCAGGGTGACTCCGAAATCGCCGAGGGAGCGGGCGAACGCGAGCGCCGTGGCGGCGAGGATGGAACGGCGGGCGATGGGAACGGTGACGCGCCAGAACAGCTTCCATTCCGACGCGCCCAGAGTGCGCGCCGCGCGCTCATAGCTGCGATCGACGCTTTCTAGCGCGGCTCGCGCGGACTTCACCAGCAGCGGCAGGGAATGGAACAGCGCCGCGACCACCGCCGCCTGCCAGGTGAACACCAGCGGGACGCCGAACACCGCTTCATAGACCTTACCGGGCAACGATTCGCGGCCCAGCAGGACGAGCAGGTAGTAGCCGAGGACCGTCGGCGGGAGCACGAGCGGCAGGGTGATGGCGGCATCCAGCCATTCCTTGCCTTTGAAGTCGCGGTTGGCCAGCAGCCAGGCCAGCGCGATTCCGATGGCGAACGCGAGCGCGGTGGAGATCGCGGCAACGCGCAGGCTCAGCCAGAGTGGGAACCAGTCGATAGGCACCGAAGATTCATTCTAGCGGGCTCAGCCGAGGTTCTTCAGCGCGGACTCGACCTCGGCGCGGACGCGAGCCGCGAATTCAGGGTCGCGCATGCGGGATGGCGTGATCTCCTCGGTGCTGACCTTGGGGCGGCGTTCTTCCAGGATTCGCGCGATCTCCTGTCCCAGGCTGGCAAGGTGTTGGGTGTCGAGGGTTTCGACCAGCGATCTCATTTGTTGATTGACGTCCATGATGTTCTCCTTGATTCGAGTGGTTAGAGTTGTTGAGCCAGGCGGTGGTGGCGGTCCCTGCGTTCGCGAGCCCAGCGGCGGTGATCGGCGGCCTGTTGCAGCAGGATTTCCGCGCGGGCTTGCAGCGCTCCGGAGAGGGTTTGGCCGGGATCGAAGACGATGGAGCCTTCGTGTTCTGCGGCTTGCGCCATCAACTCCGTGGTTTTACGGAGGCGCTCTGAGGCGGCCGCGTGAACGGCGGCGGCTTGCGTTTCCAGTTCCTCCGCCGCGGCCTCGAGATAATCGATCTCGGCCGATGGCAACAGCTCTTCCACAATGCGGCGGTGCGCCCGCGCCGCGGCGTCGTGCGCGGAGCGGAGTTGCTCGAAGGTGGCCAGAAGCGCGGCGAGATCGGGTTCGGCGGCGGCGATGGAGGCGTCGATGATGGCGTCGTCAACCTGCCGCGACGCCTCGCCGCAAGCGTGGAGCAGGCGGCGCGAGTAGCCGATCAGGAATCGCTGCGCCGCGCGCAGGTCCTCAGCGCGGCGGGAACAGGCGGCGGCGGCGCGCCGGAAGGGTTCGAGTTCGGGCCCGGCGAGTATGTCCCGGCAGATCTCTTCGGACTTCTGTGTGATGGCCTGATCAAAGGTTTCCATGTCGGTTTCGCACCCCCAGGGATCGCACGGGGATCGCGGCGCGGCGGGGCCGGCGAACGCTAAGTGCAAGCACCACGGTGAGATATTTCCCCGTTAGCGGCGTGACCGGGCAATTCCGCTTGCCCGCGCGCGGGCGCCTCTGCTAAGATCGGGAATTCATGCAGCAGGTGTCCATCGCCCGGCATCATCACCATCACGGCCATCATGCGCCGCGCCGGGCCAACCTGTAACCGCAACGATTTCATCCGTTCAGGTAAGCCCGCCGGCAAAGCCGGGCGGGCTTTTTCGATTTTGCAGGGGAGCACGTAATGAATCTCGATTTCACAAAGCTGGACGGGCTGCTGCCCGCCGTGATTCAGGATCACGCCACGGGACGCGTGCTGATGGTGGGTTTCATGAACGAGGAAGCGTGGCGGAGGACAGTGGAGACCGGTTTCGCGACGTTTTACTCGCGATCCAGAAACAAATTGTGGATGAAGGGCGAGAGCTCCGGGCACAGGCTGGTGGTGAAGGAGATCACCACCGACTGCGATCTGGACACGGTGCTGGTGAAGGTGGAAGCGATGGGACCGGGCGTGTGCCACGAAGGCTACCGGAGCTGTTTCTTCCGCCGTCTGGACGGCGGCGAATGGAAGGAGTGCGAGGCTCGCGCCTACGATCCGAACACGGTGTACGGAGCCTGATTCCCATGTCGAAACTGAAACTCGGAATCCCCAAGGGCAGCCTGGAGAACGCGACCGTGGATCTGTTCCGCCGCGCCGGCTTCAACATCACGGTGAGCTCGCGTTCGTATTTTCCGGCGGTGGACGATCCGGAGCTGGAATGCATGCTGATCCGCGCGCAGGAAATGGCTCGCTACGTTGAGGACGGAGTGCTGGACGCGGGCCTGACGGGTCACGACTGGGTAATGGAGTCGGGCGCGACGGTCCATACCATCGCCGATCTGGTGTATTCCAAGCAGAGCTTCGGCAAGGTTCGCTGGGTGCTCGCGGTGCCCGAAGCCTCGCCGGTGCAGACGGTCCAGGACCTGGAAGGAAAAGTGATCGCGACGGAGCTGGTCGGCTTCACGAGGCGTTACCTGGAGAGCCGCGGTGTGCACGCGAAGGTGGAATTCTCCTGGGGCGCGACGGAAGTGAAGCCGCCGGTGCTGGCGGACGCGATTGTCGAAGTCACGGAGACGGGCTCCTCCCTGCGGGCCAACCGCCTGCGGATTGTCGAAACGCTGATGGAGTCGAACACGCAATTGATCGCCAATGTCGATAGCTGGCGCGATGTTTGGAAGCGGCAAAAGCTGGAGGACATGCGCATGCTGCTGGAAGGGGCGATCCACGCGCTCGGCAAGGTGGGGCTGATGTTGAACGTGGAGGCGGCGAACCTGACAACCGTCCTCGCCGTGCTTCCGGCGTTGAAGCGTCCCACGGTCTCGCAGTTGAGCGAAGACGGATGGCTGGCGGTGAACACAATCCTGGATGAATCCACGGTTCGGAGCATCATTCCGAGGTTGAAGAAAGCGGGCGCGCAGGGCATTGTGGAATATCCGTTGAACAAGATTGTGATGTAGACCATGATTCGCATCCTTCCCTATCGCGAGGCGGAGCAGTTGCTGGTGCGCAAGGCGCTCCGGCTGGAAGAAGCGGAGCGGGCGGTGGCGCCGATCCTGAAAGACGTTCAGGAACGCGGTGACGCCGCGCTGCTGGATTACGCGCGCAAGTTCGACAGTTTCGAAGGTGGAACGTTCCGCGTGCCGGCGCGGGAATGCGAGGATGCGGCGCGCCGGCTGACCGCGGAATTTCGCGCCGCGGTGGAGGTAGCCGGGGCCAACATCGGCGAGTACGCGGCGGCGCAGCTTCCGCGCGATTCCATGCGGGAATACGGCGGAGGCCGGCGCCTGGGGCAGATCGTGCGGCCGCTCGATTCGATGGGCGCATACATCCCAGCGGGACGTTATCCACTGCCTTCCACGCTGTTGATGACGGTGATTCCGGCGCAGGTGGCGGGCGTGCGAAATATCTGCATCGCGTCCCCGCGCCCCAGCTTGGAGACGCTGGGTATCGCCGCGTTGTACAAGGTCCCGAACGTGTTCCGACTGGGCGGCGCGCAGGCGATCGCGGCGTTCGCCTACGGAACGGAAAGCGTGCCTCGCGTGGAGCGCATCGTGGGTCCCGGCAACATCTACGTCGCCGCCGCGAAGAAGCTGGTCGCGGGCGAGGTCGGCATCGATTTCATCGCCGGGCCGACGGAGATCCTGATCATCGCGCGCGAGGGAAATGCGCGCTGGATGGCCGCGGACATGCTCGCGCAGGCAGAACACGACACGGATGCATCCGCGGTGCTGCTGACGGATTCGCGCGAACTGGCCGAGGCTGTGGCGCGCGAGATCGAAGCGCAGCTCGCGACGCTGACAACGGCCGCGGTGGCGCGGGAGGCGATCGACCGCAACAGCGCGGTCGTGCTGGTGGAATCGATGGAGCAGGCGGTGGAGTTTTCGAACCGCCTGGCGCCGGAGCATCTGGCGCTGCACGAGGCGGAGCTGCTGTCGCGGATCGACAACGCCGGCAGCGTGTTCCTGGGCCCGGCGAGCCCGGAGGCGGCGGGCGACTATGCGTCGGGTCCCAATCACGTGCTGCCGACGTCGGGCGCGGCGCGGCTGCGCGCGGGCTTGTCCTCGGCGGACTTCGTCAAGGTGATTTCGGTACAGGAATTGTCGATGGAGGGGCTGAAACGGCTGACGCCCGCCATCGCGACGCTGGCTCGCGCGGAGGGGCTGGAGGCGCACGCGCGGAGCGTGGAGGTGCGTCATCAGTAGCCTGAAGCCGCGGGAGGCCGTGCTGCGCATGGCGCCCTACCATCCGCCGACCGGAGGCCGCGCGGGGAAACTGCGCCTGGACTTCAATGAAAACACCGTCGGCTGCTCCCCCAAAGTGATCGAGTTTCTGAAGCAGCAGATCAACGCGCCTGCGCTAACGATCTATCCGGAGTACGAGGCCGCGCGCAACGATCTTGCGCAGTTCTTCGGCGTCGCCGAGAACGAAATGGCACTAACGAACGGCACCGATGAGGCGATCCAGGTCCTGGTGAACACATATGTGGACGACGGGCAGGAAGTACTGATCCTGAAGCCGTCCTACGCGATGTACCGGTTCTATTCGGAGCTCGCGGGCGCAGAGGTGAAGGAGATCGCGTACCGCCGGCCGGACTTGTCGTTCCCTTTGGACGAACTGTTGGAGGCGATCACGCCGGGCACACGCGCGGTGATGATCGCCAACCCCAACAATCCCACGGGCACAGGCACCGGCATCGCCGGGATTCGCCGGATTCTGGAGCGTGCGGACAGCGCGGCCGTGCTGATCGACGAGGCGTACTTCGAGTTCTGCGGCGTGACCGCGCTGCCGCTTCTGGGAGAATATCCGAACCTGTTCGTCAGCCGCACGTTTTCCAAGGTGTATGGGATGGCGGCGATGCGCTTGGGGTGCCTGTTCTCGCAGACGGCGAACGTGGCGCACTTGCGCAAAGCGCAATCGCCGTACTCGGTGAATACGCTGGCGGCGCTGGCGGCTCGCGCCGCGATTCGCGACACGGCGTATGTGGAGCGGTATGTGGCGGACGTGCTTGCCGCGCGGGATGCGATCGCCGCCGGACTGGATCGGCTGGGGCTGAAGCACTTTCCCAGCCAGGCGAATTTTGTTTTGTTCGAGGCCGGCGAGCGGGCCATCCCCATTCGCGACGAGCTGCGGCGGCGCGGCGTGCTGGTGCGCGACCGCAGCTACGAGATCGACGGCTGCGTGCGCGTTACGGCGGGTACGCCGGAGCAGGCCGAACGTTTCCTGAAAGAACTGGAGAGCATTCTTTGAAAGATCTGTTGATCTTCGACATGGACGGCGTGCTGACGGAGGTTTCCGAGTCCTACCGCGAGAGCATCGTGCAAACCGTGCTGCACTTCACAGGGCGCGCGATCACGCGGGAAAAGATTCAGGAGTACAAGAATCAGGGCGGCTGGAACAACGACTGGGCTTTGTCGCGGAAGATCGCGTCCGACCTGGGAGTCGAAGTGGCTTATGAGGACGTAGTGACGCGCTTCAACGAGATCTTTCTGGGGTCGAACGGCGACGGGCTGATCACGCGGGAGCGCTGGTTTCCCTCGGACGGGCTTCTGGAGCGGCTGTCAGAGCGTTTTCAGATGGGCATTTTCACGGGCCGGCTGCGCATGGAAGCCGACATCACGCTGCGGCGCTTCGCGCCTTCGTTCCCCTTCGACCCCATCGTGTGCGCCGATGACGTGCTGAAGGGCAAGCCCGACCCCGAGGGCCTGCATCGCATTCAGGCGTCGTTGCCGGAGCGCAGGCTGTTTTACGTGGGCGACACGATTGACGATGCGCGCAGCGCGTCCGCCGCCGGCGTGCCCTTCATCGGGATCGCCGCCCGGGGCCATTCGCGATACGACGAGCTGGTGCGGCTGTTCAGTTCCGAGAACGCGATCGCCATCCTGGACGACATCAATCAACTGGAAAACGCCATATGAGAACCGCATCCGTGGAGCGGATCACCAAGGAAACGCAAATCCGGGGGGCGTTGAAGATCGAAGGAAAAGGCCGGTACGACATTGCCACCGGCATCCGATTCCTGGATCACATGCTGGAGCTGTTCACGAAGCACGGCGGCTTCGACCTGACGCTGCGGGCGGCAGGCGACCTGGACGTGGACCAGCATCACACGGTGGAGGACGCCGGCATCGTGCTCGGGCAGCTTTTTTCCAAGGCCCTCGGCGACCGCACGGGCATCAATCGCGCCGGATATTTCGTGATGCCCATGGATGAAACACTGGCGGTGGTGGCCGTGGATCTCAGCGGGCGTCCGGCGCTGGTGTACAAGGACAAGGTGAAGGTGCGGCTGGTGGGAGACCTGCAGAGCGAGCTGGCCGAGGATTTCTTCGGCGGCTTTGTGAATCACGCGGGCGCCAATCTCCACGCCAAGGTGCTCTACGGAAGATCGAATCACCACAAGCTGGAAGCCATCTTCAAGTGTTTCGCCAAGGCGATGAAGTACGCGGCATCCAGGGATGCGCGGCTGCGCGGCCAGTTGCCGTCCACCAAGGGCCTGCTGTGATCACGATCCTGGATTACGGGGCGGGCAACCTGCAATCCGTGCGCAACACGCTGGAAAAGGCCGGCGCGGCGCATCGCGTGGTTCGCGATCCGCAATCCGTCGCCGGAGCGGGAAAGCTGATCCTGCCGGGAGTGGGCCATTTCGGCCAGATGATGCGCGCCCTAGACGCGCTGCAGCTCCGTGAGCCCCTTCTCGAACGGATGCGGGCGGGCGCGCCCTTCCTGGGGATCTGCCTGGGGCTGCAGGCGCTGTTTCCATCGAGCGAGGAAGCGCCGGACCAGCCCGGGCTTGGCGTGCTGGAAGGCCGCATCCGGCGATTCCCTTCCCACCTCCGTGTTCCGCACATGGGTTGGAACGAATTGATTCGCCGTAAGCCGTCGAAGTTGCTGCATGGCCTGGGCGATCGCCCATACGTGTACTTCGCCAACAGCTATTGCGCCCCGGTGGTGGATTCAGCCTCGGCCACCTGCACTTATCAGGATCCCTTCACCGCCGTAATCGAGCAGGACAACGTCTACGCAGTGCAATTCCATCCCGAAAAATCCGGCCCCGCGGGATTGGCCATCATAAGGAATTTCGCCGAGCTATGCTGACCAAGCGCATCATTCCCTGCCTGGACGTCACCGCCGGCCGGGTGGTGAAGGGCGTCAACTTCGTGAACCTGCGCGACGCGGGCGATCCGGTGGAACTCGCCGCGCGCTACAACGAACAGGGCGCCGACGAACTGGTGTTCCTGGACATCACGGCGTCCAGCGACGGCCGCGAGACGATGGTCGACGTGGTGCGCCGGACGGCTCGCGAGGTGTTCATACCGCTGACGGTCGGAGGCGGGGTTCGCAGCGTGGAGGACGCCCGGCGCATTCTGCACGCGGGCGCGGACAAGGTGAGCCTCAATACTGCCGCCGTACGGCATCCGGAGCTGATCCGCGAGCTGAGCGAGGAGTTCGGGGCACAAGCGGTGGTGCTCGCGATCGACGCGCGCCGCAACCCGCGGGGCGGCTGGAACGTGTTCACCAAGGGCGGCCGCCACGACGAAGGCATGGACGCGGTTGCCTGGGCCCAACAAGGGCAGGCGCTGGGGGCGGGCGAGATCCTGCTGACGTCGATGGATGCCGACGGCGTGCGGCAGGGTTTCGATTGCCCGCTGACCCGCGCGGTCGCCGCGGCGACATCCGTCCCGGTAATCGCCTCCGGAGGCGCGGGCACACTGGAACATTTCTCAGAAGTGCTGGGCGGCGCGGGCGCGGACGCCGCCCTCGCGGCCTCTATATTTCACTTCGGAACCTACACTGTCGCGGACCTGAAGCACTTTCTGCAATCGCGCGGCATCCCGGTAAGGCCCGCGGCATGATCATTCCCTGCATCGACCTGATGGGCGGCAAGGTCGTGCAACTGGTGCAGGGCCGCGACAAGGCCCTGGAAATCGACTCGGCGCAGACGATGCTCGATCGCTTTTCGGCCTTCCCGCAGATTCAGGTGATCGACCTGGACGCAGCCAAGGGCACGGGTTCGAACAACGGGCTGGTGGAAGATCTGGCGCGGAAGGCGACGTGCCGCGTGGGCGGGGGTGTCCGCACGGCGGAGCGAGCGTCGGAACTGGTGCGCCTGGGCGCGCATCGCGTGATCCTGGGCACGTCGGCGTTCCACAAGGCCGGGATCAACCGGCCGCTGCTGCGGGAGATCGCCGCGCGCGTCACGCCCGCCCGCATCGTCATCGCGCTCGACTCAAAGGACGGCCGCATCGTGGTGAAGGGGTGGCAGGAGTCAACCGAACTCGAAGCGGCGCGGGTGATCGGAGAGCTGGAGCCTTATTGCTCCGGCTTCCTGTGCACGTACGTGGATAAGGAAGGCATGATGCAGGGCACGGATCTCGAGTGGTTCCGGGGCCTGCGCGCGGCGACGTCGCACGAGATCACCGCCGCCGGCGGCATTACGACACTGGAAGAAATCCGGGCGCTACACGCGATGAACATCCACGCCGCGCTGGGCATGGCGATCTACACCGGAAGACTCCACCTGGGCGAGCTGGCCGCGTTGAGCGCCGGATGGGGCGCGTAGGAAGTCGCGGATCGCGCCGAAGTACTCGTCGGGTTTCAACAGCGCGGCCGCGTGTCCCGTTCCGTGGAACTCATAAACCTGCGCCTGGGGATACCGCTGGTGGAGGGCCGTGCGAACGGGTTCCGGCGTTGCCGGGTCGTCGTCGGCCCACAGCAGAAGCGTTTCGCCCTGCCATGTGGCGGGGCCGAAGTTCTGGAACTCGGCCGCGCGAGCGAAGAGCGCGTCGATATCCCGGCGTGTCCAGTCCTTCAGGATGCGCTCGAACTGCAGCCTGGCCTCGCGCGCTTCGGGCACACTCGGGATCAGCTTGCCCATCCGCTTGCCGAAGATCCACTTCAACCAGCTTAGCGGCAGCCGGTTCATCCAGCGGGCGGCGGTGCGCATTTTCGCGCCGCGCCCGGGATCGGGTCCGCCCGTGTGGGACAGGACCAGCTTGCCGACGCGCTGGGGGTACCACTCCGCGAACGCCTGCGCCACCATGCCTCCGTACGATCCGCCGATCACGTGCGCGATCCCGACGCCCGCCTCGTCCATGCGGGAAGCGATCTCGCGGCAAAGCTCGCCAAGAGTGGGCACGGGCGGGTAGGAGATCGCCAGCGTTTGCCACTCGGGTTCGAAATAGGGGATGTGGCGCGCCAGCGTTCCGGCGTGCCCTCCCGCTCCCGGCAGCAGTACGACCGCGGTCACCATAACCGCACCACTTGCGCGACCAGGAACGTCACGCCAAAAGCAATCGCCAGCGGCATCAGCGCGCCGATCGCGGTCCATTTACCGGATCGCGTTTCCTTCCAGATCGTGAGAATGGTCGTGGCGCAGGGATTGTGCAGCAGACTGAACAGCATCAGGTTCACGGCGGTCAGCAGTGTCCAGCCGTTCTGATCCACCAGCACCTTGCGAATCTCGTCGAACGATTCCATTTCGCTCATGGAGCCGGCGCCCAGGTACATCATCAGCATGGTGGGCACGACGATCTCGTTCGCGGGAATGGCGATCACGTATGCCAGCAGGATGACGCCGTCCAGGCCGAGCAGGTAGCCGAAGGGCTGGAAGAAATCGGCGATGTGCCGCGCGAGGCTGGCGCCGCTGACGTGAATGTTCGCCAGGATCCAGATCACCGCGCCGGCCGGGGCCGCGGTCAGCATGGCCCGCCACAGCACGAACAACGTCCGGTCGATGAGGGACGTATAAAGGATGCGCAGCACGCTGGGACGGCGGTAAGGCGGCAGTTCCAGGGTGAACGCCGACGCCTCGCCCTGCAGCAGCGTGCGCGAGAGAACGGCGGAAACCACTAACGTGAATCCGATGCCCAGCAAGACAATTCCGGCCACGGCGCCTGCCGCCGCAATCGAGGCGAACAGCGGGGGAAACTGGGCCGCGACGAAGATGGTCGCCAGCATGATCAATGTGGGGAAACGCCCGTTGCAGGGAACAAAGTTGTTGGTCAGGATCGCGATCAGGCGTTCGCGGGGAGAATCGATGACGCGGGTGGCGATGACGCCCGCGGCGTTGCAGCCGAAGCCCATCGCCATGCTTAACGCCTGCTTGCCGTGCGCGCCCGCGCGCCGGAACAGCCAGTCCATGTTAAACGCGACGCGCGGCAGGTAACCCAGGTCTTCGAGGATCGTGAATACAGGAAAGAAGATCGCCATCGGCGGCAGCATCACGCTGATCACCCAAGCCAGCCCGCGCCACACGCCGTTCCACAGAAAGCCGGTGAGCCACCAGGGCGAGCCGAAGGACTGGAACAGATCCGCGCCGCGCGCCTCCACCCAGAACAGGGCGGTGGCCAGCATCTGGGATGGGATGTTCGCGCCCACGATCGTCAGCCAGAACACGGCGGTCATCAGCAGGACCATCAAGGGCAGCCCGAACAGGGGGGAAGTCACCAGGCGGTCCACGCGCTGATCCAGGTCCCACTTCGCGTCGCCGGCTTGCTTGACGGCGCGGGAGGAGATGCGGTCCGCCTCGAGATAGAGGTTTTCCACCATCTGATCGCGGAAATCGGGCGCGAGTCCGTCGCGCAGCATGTCCGCCTTCACGATCACTTCCCGCAGGCCGGTCATTGTCTCCCCTGCAGCGAGATCAGTTTGCTTTGCGCGGCTTCCACCGGGGCGCCCTCGGCCTTCACCAGTTCCGCGAGCTCGCCGGTGGACAGCGCCTGCCGCATGCGGTGATCGCCGTCCAGCAGGCGGTAGGCGATCCAGCGGGCGTTGGGAACTCCGGGCACGGCGGCCTCGATCATCGGCGCCAGCTCACCGATCGCCTCCTCGATTTCCGCGGGATGTTTCGGGCGCAGAGGCCTGGTGGCGATCTCGCCGGCAATCACGCCGGCGACGGTCTGGATCAGTTCACTGAGGCCTTCGCCGGTGCGCGCGATGGCGCCCACCGCGGGCACGCCGAGATCGCGAGCCAGGCTGCGGACATCCACTTCCAGCCCTTTGCGCCGGGCTTCGTCCATCAGGTTGACGCACACCACCACTTTGCTGGTGATCTCCAGAACCTGCAGGACCAGGTTCAGGTTGCGCTCGAGCGCGGTGGCGTCCACCACCACGATGGTGCAATCGGGCCGCCCGAACAGCAGGAAGTTGCGGCTGATCTCCTCGTCCTGGGAAGCCGACAGAAGAGAGTAGGTGCCGGGAAGGTCCACCAGCTTATAGCGGATGCCGTTGAACGCGAATCCGCCCTCCGCGCGAGCCACGGTCTTGCCCGGCCAGTTGCCGACATGCTGCTTCAGCCCGGTAAGCGAATTAAACACGGACGACTTGCCGGTGTTGGGATTCCCCGCCAGCGCCACCAGGCGATCGAACTTCTCCAGCCGGATGCCCATCCGCTCCAGATGCGCGCCGGCGGGGCAATTGTCGCAATCATGACCGGGCAGGCTCACGCGGACCTCTTCACCCAGACGCGCGACGCCTGGTCGTTTCGCAGCGCAATGGTGGTGCCGCGGACGCGATACGCCTTGGGATCGCCGAAGGCGTTTCCGAGAGCCGCTTCCACTTTCGCGCGTCCGGTCAAGCCCAGGTCCAGCAGGCGGCGGCGGGTGAATCCGCGCAAGGCCGGATCGAGCAACATCACCTCGCCCTGTTCCCCCGTGTTCAAGTCGGACAATCGCACCCACTGGCTGCGTTGCGCGTACTCCGCGGACACCGCGCGAACCTGCACGCTGCCGGCGGCCAGCCGTGAAAGTTCGAACACGCGGCTGCCTTCGGAGAGAATAATGCGGTCCGCGGAGGATTCGATGGGCGTCACCACCGTGCCGGGGGCAAGGCCGCCCTTCAGAATCTGCTCAAACAGCGCCTCCGGCTCATCCTCCACGTGCACGACTTCCGCAGGCGTGCCGAGGGGCCAGCCGGTAAGGCAGCGGGCGGGAGATAGGACCGCATCACCGGCGATTCGCGGGATGGGATCGCCGTGAGGATCGCTGCGGGGGTGCCCCAGGCGGGCGTCCAGCGCTTCCACCTGGCGATCGGCCACCAGGCGGTGTTCCTCGCGCTCGGCCGGCCCATGCACGTCGCGCATCGACATGCGGGCTTCGTTGGCCAGGTAGGTCTCCCACAGGCGGTGGGCGCGCACCACCTCGCGAGCCCAATCCTCACCTTTCGGCGTCAGGCGCAGCGTGCCGCTGTCGCTTTCCGCCATGCCCTGCGATTCCAGTTCGGTGCACAGACGGATGGCGCGGCGGGGCGAGATCCGAAGGTGTCCGGCGACGCTCTCCATGCTCGCCTCCCGGCCTTCATGGCGGCGGGTAAAGATATGCTTCAGAACGTCTTCCAGGTCCGCGCGGCGATTGCGGCCCCGCTGCCGGACCCACGGTTTCCGCAGCGCAAAAGCCGCCGCGGCAGCCAGCCCCACCGTACCCGCGATCCAAAGCAACATAGTTAACCTAAGTTAAGTTCCAATTGTACATCACCATTAGCTATAATACAAGCGTGTCCACCGGCACCGAAAAGTTCGAGTTTCAAGTCCATGGGCTGGATTGCGCGGAGGAAGTCGCCGTACTCCGCCGCGAGTTGGGGCCTCTGGTGGGAGGCGATTCCAAACTTTCCTTCGACGTCCTCAACGGGCGGATGCTGGTGGACGCCAACGGCGTATCGCCGCAGATCATCATGGACCGGGTGCGGCAGACGGGAATGCGGGCTGAGATCCGCGGTGCGCAGCACACCCCGGAAGCGGTGAAGCGGGAGCTTCGCGACCGCCGCACGCGGACGGCGGTAACGGCGGCCAGCGGCGTTTTCGCGGCGCTCGGACTTACGGTTCATGCGTGGGCCGAAGGCGGCTTCACCAACGCGTTCGGTAGCGAGGGGATGGGCATCGCCCATCATGTTCCGCTGCGGGCGCAGCTTCTGTACATCGCGGGGATCCTGTGCGGCACCTGGTTCGTGCTGCCGAAGGCGTGGTTCGCGCTGCGGCGCGCGCGTCCGGACATGAACCTGCTGATGATGATCGCCGTTGCCGGAGCGATCGCCATCGGAGAATGGTTTGAGGCTTCCACCGTCTCATTCCTCTTCGCCCTTTCCTTGTCGCTGGAGAGCTGGAGCGTGGGGCGGGCCCGGCGGGCCGTGGAAAAGCTGCTGGACCTCTCCCCGCCGTCGGTGCGCGTGATCCACAACGATCATCAGCACGACACGCGGCCGGAACTGGTGAACATCGGCTCGTTGTTTCTGGTGAAACCCGGAGAGCGCATTGCGCTGGACGGCATCGTGGTCAGCGGCGTCAGCGACATTAACGAATCACCGATCACGGGCGAGAGCATTCCCGTGGAGAAATGGCCGGGAAGCGCCGTTTACGCGGGAACCGTGAATGGCAACGGCGCCATCGAGGTGCGCTCGACAAAGGCGGCCGGCGACACGATGATCGCGCGGATCGCCAAGATGGTGGGCCAGGCCCATGCGCGGCGCGGACCCAGTGAGCAGTGGGTGGATCAGTTCGCCCGCATCTACACGCCCGTGGTCATCGCCCTGGCGACCCTGGTGCTGATCGCGTCGCCGTTCGTGCTCGGCGTGGATTGGAGTTCCTCCATCTATCGATCCCTGGTGCTGCTGGTGATCGCCTGCCCCTGCGCGCTGGTGATCTCGACCCCGGTCTCGATCGTCGCCGCCTTGGCCAGCGCGGCGCGCCACGGGGTACTGATCAAGGGCGGGCTGTTCATCGAATTACCGGCGCGAATCAAGGCGATCGCTATCGACAAGACAGGAACGCTCACCGAGGGCAAGCCCGCGGTGGTGGAGGTCCGGTCCCTGGACGAAAGCGATGAGCAGGAATTGCTGGGGCTGGCCGCGGCGCTCGAATCCCGCAGCCATCATCCGCTGGCGCGGGCGATCGTCGAACACGCCGCGGTGAACGGGATTCGGCCGGCGCAGGTCTCCGAATTCGTCGAGATGCAGGGCCGCGGCGCCACGGCGGTGTGGAACGGCGTCAAGTACTGGGTCGGC
This sequence comes from Bryobacteraceae bacterium, assembly GCA_019748195.1. Classification (GTDB taxonomy): domain Bacteria; phylum Acidobacteriota; class Terriglobia; order Bryobacterales; family Bryobacteraceae; genus JAIEPW01. The sequence goes on along the minus strand of JAIEPW010000051.1, from coordinate 17,289 downwards.
TCGCACCGCTACCTGCATGAGCGGCGTCACCTGGAAAGCCCGGAGTTGCACGATCTGATCGAGGAACTTTCCGGCCCCGGACGCACGGTAGTCTGCGTCGGGCACGATCGCGCGGTGATCGGCCTGATTCTGCTTGCCGACCGCGTCCGCACCGAGAGCGCCCACGCGATCGCCGCCTTGCGGCGGGCCGGCATTGAGCACATCGCCATGCTGACCGGCGACAATCAGCCCACCGCCGGCGCCATCGCGCGGCAAACCGGCGTGGATGAAGTGTTCGCGGAGCTGCTGCCCGACGAGAAAGTAACCGCGGTGGAAAAGCTGGTGGCTAAGTACGGGCACGTGATCATGGTGGGCGACGGCATCAACGACGCGCCGGCCATGGCCAGATCCACCGTCGGAGTCGCGATGGGCGCCGCCGGCTCCGACGCCGCCGTCGAAGCCGCCGACGTCGCCCTCATGTCGGACGACTTGTCCAAGCTCCCGTGGCTCATCCGCCTCTCCCGCCGCACGCTAAGCATCATTCGCGAAAACATCGTGCTTTCGCTGGCCATCAAGATCCTGTTCGTGATTCTGACCTTCACCGGAGGCGCATCGCTGTGGGCGGCGATCGCCGCCGACATGGGCGTCAGCCTGCTGGTGATCTTCAACGCGCTCCGCCTGCTGCGGGACTGATGGACCGCGTTCTGATTGTTGGTTGCGGCATCGCGGGAATCGCCGCCGCGCGCGAACTCGCCCAGCTCGGCTGGCAGCCGCTGGTGGTGGACAAAGGACGCCACCACGGCGGGCGCATGGCGACGCGCCGCTTCGCCAATCGCTGGTTCGATCACGGCGCGCAGTTCTTCACCGCTCGCGATGCGCGGTTCCGGCAACTGGCGGAGGATCTGACCCACCAAGGCATCGCCCGCGTGTGGTTCCAGGAGAACGGTCATCCGCGCTATTGCGGACTGGACGGAATGAACGCGGTGGCGCGGCATCTCGCCGCGAGCCTCAACGTAAGGCTGAACGTCACGATCTCGCGCGCCGAACCGGCCGGTGGCGGCTGGAGCGCCGTATCCGATTCCGGCGAGATCTTCACCGCCGCCGCGCTGATTCTCACCGCACCGCTGCCGCAGGCGGTGCGACTCCTTCCCGAGGTGGAACTGCCCGGCTCCGTGCGCGCCGCGGAGTACGACCCGTGCTTCGCCCTGATGGCCGCTGTCGCGGGGCATCCCGGCTTGGATTACGCCAGCCTGGAGCACGGCGATGCCGCCTGGATCGCCGATAACGGCTCGAAGGCTTCCGGGCTGGAACGAGGATCGCTGACGCTGCACTCCACCGCGCGGTTCGCGCGGGATCACTTCGACCACCCGCCGGAACAGGTGGCTCGTTTGCTGTGGCGGAGTACGGGGCGCGACTGGCCTCCCGCGGAGTGGCAACTGCATCGCTGGCGGTACGCGCGGGCGAAAGCTCCCCTGGCGCAGCCGTGCTACTTCAGCTCCGATCCGGCGCCTTTCGCGCTGGCGGGCGATGCGTTCGCCGATTCGCGCGTCGAAGCGGCGTGGCTGTCCGGAATCGCCGCCGCGCAAATCGTCGCCACCGCGGTGCGGCGGGCGTGATACGCTCTCCCGCATGCGCTTCGCTGCTTCTGCATGGCTCCTCTGCGGACTTGCCGCGGCCCAGGAATACGACCTCGCCATCACACCCGGAGTGAAGGCGCCGATGCGGGACGGTGTCCGCCTGGTTACGGATCTCTACCGTCCGGCTCGCGATGGCGTGCCGGTGGACGGCAGGTTTCCGGTATTACTGGAGCGCACACCTTACGATCGCGGCCGCTCCCGCGCGGGAGAGTACTTCGCGCGCCGGGGCTACGTGGTCGTGGTCCAAAGCGTCCGCGGGAGATATGGCTCCGAAGGCAAGTGGTCCATGCTCTGGGACGACGATCGCGACGGCTTCGACACCGCGCAATGGATCCTGAAGCAGCCCTGGTGCGACGGCGGCATCGGGACCATGGGCACGTCCTATGCCGGAGGAACGCAGCACGCGATGGCGATCGCCAACGCGCCCGGCCTTAAGGCCATGATCCCGGTCGACGCGTTATCCAACACCGGGCAGTACGGGATGCGCCACAATGGCGCGTTCGAACTTCGCTTCTTCAATTGGATCTTCACCCACGGCAACGCGGCGTCCAGCAACACCCTGGCCGGACAGGAGCCCGATCCCGCGCGCCGCGCCGCCATCCAACAAATGGCCGAGCAGATTCCGGATTACCTCCGCAACCTTCCGCTCCGCCCCGGCATGACGCCCCTGCGCATGATGCCCGAGTACGAAACCTGGCTGGTGGAAGCCATGCGCCACGGCGAAAACGACGAGTGGTGGAAAAAGCTGCCCACCAGCGTGGTGGATCGCGTGGGCGAGTACAAGGACATTCCGGTATTCCACGTCACCGGCTGGTATGACTCCTGGGGTTCGCAAGTGGCCAATCTGAGTTATCCGGCATTGTCCAAGAGCAAAAAAAGCCTGCAGAAGCTGATCATCGGCCCCTGGACCCACGGCGGACAGACGCAATCTTACGCGGGCGAGGCCGAATTCGGCCCGGATGCCGGACTCGATTTCAACGCGCTGCGGCTCCGCTGGTTTGACCGCTGGCTGAGGAACATGCCGAATCAGATCGAGTCGGAGCCCCCGGTGCGGATCTTCGTGATGGGCACGGGCAACGGCCACCGCACGCCGGAGGGTCGCGTATTCGTCGGCGGCTACTGGCGAGACGAGCGGGAATGGCCGGTCGCCCGCGCCAAACCGGTGTCGCTGTACTTTTGGAGCGGCGGAGTGCTTTCCGAACAAAAGCCGCGCGAATCCGCGCCCACGCGGTTCACCTTCGATCCCAGGGATCCGGTGCCTACCATCGGCGGCAATGTGTCCTCCAGCGGCGTGCTCATGTTCCCCGGCGCGTTCGACCAGCGCTGCCGTCCGAATCTGTTCACATGCAAGGACCAGCTTCCGCTGTCGGCGCGCCGCGACGTGGTGGTGTTTCAGACCCCTCCCCTCGAAGCCGATCTCGAAGTGACGGGATCGGTAGAGGTGAATTTGTTTGCCTCCACCAGCGCTCCCGACACGGACTTCACGGCGAAGCTGGTGGACGTGCATCCGCCCAGCGCGGCGTTCCCCAACGGCGTGGACCTGAATATCGCCGATTCGATCGTGCGCGGGCGCTTCCGCGAGCCCGCCGATCGAGCCCTTGCGGTGAAGCCGGGCGCGGTCCATGCCTACACCATCCGGCCGTATCCGACGTCGCTGATCTTCCGCAAGGGGCACCGCATCCGGATCGACATTTCCAGCAGCAACTTCCCGCGCTTCGACGTGAACCCCAATACGGGTGAGCCGTTGAATCAGCACCGGCGGATGGAGAAGGCCGAGCAGGCGATCTACCACGATCCGCAATATGCCTCCCGCGTGGTGCTGCCGGTCATCCCGAAGTAGGGTTACCCCATTCCCGGAAATCTGTTCGCGTCCCCCCTCCATCGGGGGGGAAACGGTGCCTGGTGGTGCCAGGCACCGCTTTTCGGGACGTCACCACGAAAGTCCCTCGATTCGTATGCTTTAGCGTGCTTCAGGACCGCTTCAAAAAGCACCCCCAGTTGGACTTCCCACACTTTTCAAGCGGCGTTAGAACCGCGATTTTTGCGCCAAAACAGGCCCAATTTGCCTCGGCCGGGGCCCGATTCGCCACCCGCGTGACCCCGTTGTACAAATGCGGGGGTATCCGCGCACGGCACGCTTTCGCGCGCTCCCCGGACCGCACCTAAGCCCAATCCGCCCAACCAGTTACGGCAAGGTCCGTTCGCCCACCGGTGCCAGGTGGTGCCTGGCGCCGCCCCTGGCGCCGCCCCCTTGCGCGTCCCCCTACCGGAAAATCCTGGCCGCGTCCCACTTCGCGATCGTCTCCGCCACCAGCTTCGCCACCTTGTCATTCACCGCGAGGAAGTAGGCGTCGGCCTTGGCCTGGTCGAACTTCACATAGCCTTGGCCTGGCTGATACAGGATGATCGACGACGGAAACGGATACGCCGACCAGCTTCCCGCCGGCGGCCGCGCCGTGGCCAGCGCGTCCGAGTAGCGTTCCCGCTGAATCAGTTTAGGGTCGATCGCCTGGATGAACGCGTTTTCGTTCCACCCGGCGTGCCCGCCGTCCTCGCCGAAGATCTTCAGCGTGATATCGGAGCAATACGACCACCAGTTCACCACCAGGGTCCGCGCGCGATGCTCTCGTCCGGTCCGCTCGGCGAGCTCATTCAGGATCGCCGTCTGCGGACCGCCGTGCCCGTTGATCACGATGATGTTGCGGAATCCCTGCCGGGCGAGTCCCTTCAACAGGTCGCCGACGAACGCCCGATATGCCGGCTCGCTGATCTGGAACGCGCCCGCGTAGCCGTCCAGCGATCCGGTGATCCCATACGGCAGCACTGGCGCAATCAACGCATTCACGCGCCCGGCGATGCTGCGCGCGATCGCCAGCGGCGCGGTATTGTCGGCGCCGTTGTTCGCCACGCCGTGCGGCTCCAGCGTCCCCACCGGAAGCAGCACCGTGTCCACGCGGGAAGGCACGAGTTCCTGGAATTCCATCCAGTTCAAGTCGTTCATCTCGCGCGTTCGGGGCTGCTGCGCCGCGGCGTCTCCGCCCAGGAAGGCTAAGCTGAGCAGAGCGGTAAAGATCGGTCGAGTCATGGCCGATAGAATAGCCGAGCGCGATGGCATCCAACCAGATCCCCATGGAGCGGCAGGTCCGTTTGCCCGCGCTTGCGCGCATTCCTCCCCTGGCGGTTTACGCGGCCACCATCCTGCTTAGTTCCTTCCTTTCCTTTCTGCTGCAGCCGGTGATCGCCAAGCGCATTCTGCCGTGGTTCGGCGGCACCGCGAATGTCTGGATCGTGTGCCTGCTGTTTTTCCAGATCGTGCTGTTGGGCGGCTACTTCTACGCACACGCCGTGATGCGGCTGCCGGCGCGCTTTCAGGCCGTGGTTCACCTGGGACTGCTGGCCGCGAGCCTTGCGTTCCTGCCGCTGGACGCCTCGCCGGAGTGGAAGCCCTCGCCCCGGCAGGATCCCGCGTGGCGCATTCTCCTGCTGTTGTGCGCCAGCGCCGGACTGCCGTATTTCGCACTGACCACGACCAGCCCGCTGCTGCAGGCCTGGTATGCGGGAACCGTGCGCCGCGCGATCCCTTACCGCCTCTTCGCGCTCTCCAACCTCAGCTCCCTGCTGGCGCTGTTGGCGTACCCGGTGGCGATCGAGCCTCGCAGCGCCCTCGGCAGCCAGATGACCTGGTGGTCGGCGGCGTACGTTGCGTTCGCGATTCTGGCCGCGATCTCGGCGCTGATGCGCGGCGGTTTCGTGGCGCCGGCCCGCGCCGCATCGGCGCGCGCGCCGGAATCCACGGCAGTAGCCACCGGCTGGCGGCAGCCCGCGCTATGGGCGGTCCTCGCGGGCTTCGGCTGCGCCATGCAGATCGCCATCACCAACCACCTGGGCCAGAGCGTCGCCTCCGTCCCCTTCCTCTGGGTGCTGCCCCTGGGACTGTATCTGCTAACCTTCATCCTCTGTTTTGACGGCGAGGGCTGGTACTGGCGCAACTTCTATCGCGTAGCGTTCGCGGCCGCGGTCACGGGCATGGGCTACTCGCTGCTGTTTCTCAATCCGGGCGTCGATGTGCGGTGGATCATCACGCTGTACGCGGCGGGTCTTTTCATCGTTTGCATGTTCTTCCACGGCGAGCTCGCGCTGCGCAAACCCCCCGCCGGACAGTTGACTCTGTACTATCTGATGATCAGCTCCGGCGGAGCCGCCGGCGGGCTGCTGGCCGGATTCGCCGCGCCCAACTGGTTCACCGGCTACTTCGAGTTTCCCGTCTTCCTGGCGTTGGCCGCTATGTGCGCGCTGATGTTGCATTACCGCGGGCACTGGATCACCGATATCGCCTGGACCGCGGTGGCGGTGGCCGTGGCCGTCATGGCTTCCACCTACATCCAGGCGTTCCGCGGCAGCAGTGTGGATCGCGTTCGCAACTTCTACGGAGGGCTGCGCATCACTTCCGACGGCAAGTCCATGGCGATGATCCACGGAACCACCAACCACGGCGCGCAGTTCACGGCGCCGGAACGCCGCCAATGGCCGACCGGCTATTACGGGCAGGCTTCGGGCGCGGGCCTTGCGCTGGCGGAGTTGCGCCGAGGCCCGCTGCGCGCTGGAATCGTCGGACTGGGCGCGGGTACGCTCGCCGCGTACGCCCAACCCGGCGATCGCTTCCGCTTTTACGAGATCAATCCGCTGGTGGAAGCCCTGGCCCGCAAGCACTTCACGTTCCTGGCCGATTGCGGCGCCGCCTGCGACGTCGTGCTCGGCGACGGCCGACTTTCGCTGGAACGGGAGGCCAGCCAGGAACTGGACCTGCTCGCCATCGACGCGTTTTCCGGCGACTCCATTCCCACCCACCTGATGACCCGCGAGGCCGTCCGCGCCTATCTGCGCCACCTGAAGCCCGAGGGCGTGCTCGCGTTCCACATCTCGAACTGGAGCTTCGACCTCGCGCCGGTGGTCGCCCGCATTGCCTCGGCGGAGGGTTTGACCACCCGCCTGGTGGCTTCCAATGGCGATCCCGACCGCCTCACCTACACCTCTTACTGGGTCCTGGCCGGGCGCGATCTCCGCCGCTTCGAACGTCTCAGTTCACCTCTCCCGGCGGATCAACGCCGCCCCTGGACCGACGATTTCTCCAATCTCCTCGAAGCCGTCAAGTAAGCCTCGCTACAATGCCCTTAGCTACTCATGCAAAATCGCGAGATCGCGCGCCTGCTCTCGGAAACCGCGGACCTGATGGAAATCGCCGGGCAGGACGGCTTCCGCATCCGCAGTTACCGTAACGCCGCCGCCGCGCTGGAAAGTTATCCGGAGCAGGTTTCGCTGCTCGCTTCCGACCCCAAAAAGCTCACCGAAATCCCCGGCGTCGGCAAGTCGATGGCCGCGCACATCGAGGAGATCCTGAAGCGCGGCAGCTTCGAACGCCGCGATGAGCTGCTGGCGAAGTATCCGCCAACGGCGCTGGAACTGCTCAACATCCAGGGTTTGGGGCCCAAGAGCATCGCGCTGATCTGGGAGCATTACCGCATATCCACGGTGGACGGCCTGGAGAAGCTCGCTCAGGAACAGAAGCTGCGCGAGCTGCCGCGCATGGGCGCGAAGCTGGAAGAAAAGGTCCTGCGCTCCATCGCCTCCTATCGCAGGCGCACCGGGCGGTTCCTGCTGAGCTTCGGCCAGAATGTGGCCGACGAGTTGGTCGCTTACCTGAAGGATGTCCCCGGCGTGGAGGAGATCACGCCCGCCGGATCCCTGCGCCGCGGCAAGGAAACAATCGGCGATCTGGACATCCTGGTGACGGGCGCGGGGGCGGAGGCAGCCATCGAGAAGTTCGTCAAGCATCCCAAGGTCAGCGAGGTGCTCGGCCGCGGTCCGAACAAGGCCAGCGTCCGCTTCGGACTCGAGGGGCTGCAGGTGGACCTTCGCGCCCTGCCGCGCGAATCCTACGGATCCGCGCTGCTGTACTTCACCGGATCCAAGGAACACAACATCGCCTTGCGCCAGCGCGCCCTCAAGATGGGATATACGCTCAGCGAGTATTCGCTGGCCGAGCTGGAAGGCGAAAAGCCCGTCGCCGGGCGCACCGAGGAAGACGTGTACACCAGGCTGGGCCTGGCGTGGATCCCTCCCGAGCTGCGCGAAAACACCAACGAAATGGAAGCGGCGGCCGAAGGCAAGCTCCCGCGGCTGCTGGAAATCGGCGACATCCAGGGCGATCTTCACATGCACACGCGGGAAAGCGACGGCCGCGCGAGCCTGCGGGAGATGGCGGCTGCCGCCCGCGAATTGGGCTACCGCTATATCGCCATCACGGACCACTCGAAATCGCTGGCGATGGCCAACGGCCTGGACGAAAAGCGGGCCATCGCCTTCGCGCGCCAGGTAGAGACACTGGACGAACTCGGCATACGCGTCTTCAGCGGCCTGGAATGCGACATCCTGCGCAACGGCCGCATGGACCTGGACAACGAAGCACTGGCCGCGCTTGATTTCGTGATCGCCAGCGTGCACAGCCATATGAACCTGGAGCCCGCCGAGATGACTGACCGTCTGCTGGCGGCGGTCGAGAACCCCCACGTGCGCGCCCTCGGACACCCCACGGGACGCCTGCTGCTGCATCGCGATCCGTATCCGTTCGATTTCGACAGGATCGCCGCGGCCGCGGCGAAGAACAATGTCCTGATGGAGATCAACGCGAGCCCGGAGCGCCTGGACCTGAGCGGACCGATGATCCGGCTGGCGAAGAGTAAGGGGTGCCGCTTCGTGATCTCCACCGATGCCCACCACCCCCGGCACCTGGCGAACATGCGCTACGGCGTCCGCACCGCGCGGCGCGGATGGCTCGAAGCTGCCGACGTCGTCAACACCCTGACGCCGCAACAATTCGAGGAGGTCTTGAAGACCAAGTGAAGATCACTGAGTCCAGGGAGTTACTGCGCACGCCCATCTTCTGGGTGACGCAGGATCACGCGGAGGGGAAGAAGGGTCGCAAAATGGACCGCGCCGTCGTGCGGCACGGCGGATCGGCGGTGGTGATGCCGGTGGATGACCGCAAGCGGGTATTGTTGGTCCGGCAGTACCGGCTGCCGGCGAACAAGGCTCTGTGGGAGGTCCCGGCCGGACGGCTGGACCCCGGCGAATCGCCTCTGCAAGCCGCAAAACGGGAGTTGCGGGAAGAAACCGGGATCGCGGCGCGCAAATGGACGCGACTCGCCGAGTTCTGGGCCAGCCCAGGTTTCCTGGCCGAGAAGATGTCCGTCTATCTGGCCCAGGATCTGCGGCAGGGCGAGGCCGAGCCCATGGACGACGAAGAAATCGAAACGCGGTGGTTCACGGTTCGCGAGATGGAAGCTCAGCTTGCGGCGGGCAGGATACAGGATGCGAAAACGCTGGTCGCGTACCTGCTCTGGCGCCGCCAGAAGCCGAAGGCGGAGTGAGAAAAGGATCCTGCGCTACAGTCAAATCGACGACGGGTCTGTTGGATTCCGAGAACTTTGAGCGTTGCGCGGGCAGGAGTAGGGTGATGTTGACCTTTGAAGAGTTCGTGAGTGAGTTGGCTAGGGAAGAAGTGCTGCTCTCACCCGCTGAAGTTGACGATCTGACTCGGCGCTTCGGCGGCAAGGTCTTGCAGATGGGCAACCTTCAGGGAGACGGCTCCATGCTCGTATCGGTGGACTGCATTCTCGAAGCGGCTCGATCTCTAGAATCCCGTACCCTGATGGAAGCTGCCGAAATTCTCAACAACCAGCAGATGGGTTCACTTCTTCAATCGCGAGAAAAATTCGTACAGCTAGTGGGAGAAGCCCGCGAGCGGAAACTTCGTGGGATGATTCAGGACTTTCAGAACGAACCCGACCCCGGCAAGTCGCGCCGGCAGTGGAAGCACATTGAGACAGAGTTGTTCGGCGTGAGATACAGCGACTGATCCGTGCCCCGAATTGATTGGACGCAGCTTTCCAGGGCTGTCCGCCTTCATCTCGCCGAGCGGGTCAAGGATCGATCCCTCACCGCGGACGATCTCGTCGATCTCTGGACCTGGCGAAATCAAAACGTCGAAGTGCCTGAGGGTGAGTGGTGCAAGGAGTCCAGAAACTTCACACTTGCGGGTGAATGCGCGATTCCCAAAACCGTCCTTCTCCGAGGGCAGCCATGCAAAGGCAAGATAATCTGAGATCGGCGGAGCATCCGCCGACCCCGTAACCCTCGGCTACTGCAGCGGCAGGTCCTCCTGCCCGTTGGCCACTTCTTCCGCTTCCGGAATCACGCTGGCCGCCGCCACCCGATCGCCTTCCTCCATGCGCACCAGCCGGACGCCTTGGGTGGCGCGGCCCGCGGCGCGAATTTCGCTCGCTTCGATCCGGATGATCTTCCCGTCCTGGGTGATGATCATCAGGTCGCTGTCTTCGCGAACGCAAAGCGCCGTAACCACCTTGCCGGTCTTATTGGTCACCTTCATGTTGATGACGCCCTTGCCGCCTCGGCCGGTCAGACGGTACTCGTTTAACTCGGTGCGCTTGCCGTAACCCTGTTCCGAAATCGACAGAATCAGGCCGTCCTTCTCCACCACTTCCGCCGATACGATGTAATCCTCATCGGCGAGGTCCATGGCCCGCACGCCGCGCGCCGGACGGCCCATGGGCCGGACATCCTCTTCCTCGAAGCGGATCGCCTTGCCTTCGTGAGTCGCGATGAAGATGTAGTTCTTCCCGTTGGAAAGCCGGGCGGAAATCAGCTCATCGCCTTCATCCAGCGACAGCGCGATGATGCCGCGAGCCATCGGGTTGTCGAACTCCGTCAACTCGCTCTTCTTGATGACGCCCTGCTTGGTCACCATCACGATGAAACGGTCCGGAACGAAGTCCTTCACCGCCAGGAACGCCTGCACGCTCTCGTCCGGCTGCAGGTTGATCAGGTTCGAGATGTGCTTGCCCTTGCCGGTGGTGCCGGCGTCCGGAATCTCGTATATCTTCAGCCAGTACACGCGGCCCTTGGTGGTGAACATGAGCATGTAGGCGTGCGTGGAGGCGATCACCAGGCGCTCCACCGCATCCTCGGCCCGGGTTCCCATGCCGATCCGGCCCTTGCCGCCGCGCGACTGCCGCCGGTAGGTATCCACCGCCGTGCGCTTCACGTAGCCGCCGCGGGTCACCGTAACCGCCACGTCCTCCACCTGAACCAGATCTTCCAGGCGGATCTCGCCGGTGTCCTCCATCAATTCCGTACGGCGTTCGTCGCCGAAGTCCTTCTGGACTTCCTTCAATTCCTTCACGATCACGCCGCGCAGAACCTTATCCGAACCCAGGATCTCCAGGTACTCCGAGATCTGCTTCTGTATATCGGCCAGCTCGTCCAGGATCTTCTGCTGCTCCATCGAAGTCAGGCGCTGGAGCTGCAATTCGATGATGGCTTGCGCCTGGCGCTCGCTGAAGTCCCAGATCAGCGCCGCGCCGCCCGCGGCGCGCACCGCGGCCGTCTGCCGGTCAGAGAATGCGTTGCCGGTCAACGCTTCGCGCGCTTCCTTGGGATTGGTGGAGGCGCGGATCAGCGCGATGACGCTTTCAATGCGGTCCAGCGCCTTCTGGAAACCGAGCAGCAGATGCTCGCGCTCGCGGGCCTTGCGCAGCAGGTAGTCGGTGCGTCGCCGCACCACGTCCACGCGATGATCGAGGAAGCGGCGCAGCATCTCCACCAGCCCCATCTCGCGGGGCTGGCCGTTCACGATCGCCAGCATGATCACGCCGAAGTTGGTCTGCAGTTGCGTGTGCTTGTAGAGGTTGTTGAGGATCACCTCCGCCTGCTCGCCGCGCTTCAGCTCGAAGACGATGCGCATTCCGTCGCGGTCGCTTTCGTCCCGGATCTCGGAGATCCCCTCGATCTTCTTCTCGTTCACCAACGCCGCCGCGTGCTCGATCAGGCGGGCCTTGTTCACCTGGAACGGGATCTCGGTGACGATAATCGCCTCCCGATCCTTGCCCAATTTCTCGATGGCCGCCCTGGCTCGCAGCTTCAGCGATCCGCGGCCCGTACGGAAGTAATCGTAGATGCCGTTCTTGCCCAGAATGAACCCGCCGGTGGGGAAGTCCGGGCCTTGCACGAACTCCATGATCTTGGCCAGATCGGCGGTGGGATGCTGCACCAGGTGGATGCAGGCGTTGATCAGTTCCGTCAGGTTGTGCGGCGGAATGCGCGTCGCCATGCCCACCGCGATGCCTTCCGAACCGTTCAGCAGCAGGTTGGGGATGCGGGTCGGCAGCACCTCCGGTTCCACCGTGCTGTCGTCGTAATTCGCCTTGAAGTCGACCGTTTCCTTGTCGATGTCCTCCAGCAGGGCCGAAGCAATGCGCGACAGCCGCGCTTCGGTGTACCGCATCGCCGCCGGGGGATCGCCGTCCACCGATCCGAAATTGCCCTGCCCGTCGATCAGCGGGTAGCGCATCGAGAAGTTCTGCGCCATGCGCACCAAGGCGTCGTAAACCGGCGCGTCACCGTGCGGGTGATATTTCCCGAGCACGTCGCCAACGATGCGCGCGCACTTCTTCGGAGCCCGGTTGTAATACAGTCCCATCTCCGAAACGCCATACAGAATCCGCCGGTGTACCGGCTTCAGTCCGTCCCGGACATCGGGAAGCGCGCGGCCCACGATCACGCTCATCGCGTAATCCAGGTAGGACCGGCGCATCTCGTCTTCGATGTTGATCGGGATGAGGTTGCGGGACCCGCCATCGCCGCCGCCGGGCGGCGTCAAAGGCAACTGCTGCTCGTTGTCTGGCAATCCAATAACTCCTTAGAACCGTACTGATTTGGGGGAGGGAATGAACTTCGCTCGGAAGCTCTATTTTATCAGAGCCGACCTGTTCTTCGCCCGTTTTTCGCGTATGGAGATGATGCCCTTCAATCGCAACCTGGCCTGCCTGCTGGCGCTGCTTGCCGGCGCGGTTGCCTACCAGGTCTGGGACTGCGTCTCGGCCGGGAAGCCGGTGCAGCTTCCGATCGCGGCGGCAAACGCTTCCCTACTGGCATCTTTAGGCAACAAAAGAACTTCCTAGCCAGCCAGCACCGCGGGAAGGTGCGTCGTTACCTTGTCCATCTCGGCACGCGTCCCGATGGTGAGGCGCAACCAGCCATCCAGAGAGTCGAAGCGCCTGCCCGGCGCGATGCCGCGGCGGATCAAAGCCGGAATCACGCCGGTCACCGGCCGGCGTACGTGAATCAGCACGAAGTTGGCGCTTGGCGGGATGTACTCCAAACCCCGTGAGTCCAGCCAGCGGCAGAACCCGGCTCGCACCTGGAGGCGGGACTCGCGCCGGCGAGCAACGAAATCGGGACCCTCGGCGAGCGCCGCCACCGCCGCGCGAGCCCCCAGAATGCTCACGACATTCTCCCGGAAGGGTCGCATTTCCGCCACCAGTTCCGGTCGCGCGCAGCCGAAGCCGATGCGCGCCCCCGCCAAGCCGAAGAGCTTGGAAAAAGTGCGGGTCACAATCACGGGCCGGCCCTGTTTCACCAGGCGGATCCCGCCGGCCTGCTCCGAGTCCGGGACATAGTCCATATAGGCTTCATCGATGAGCACTTTCCATCCCTCCGGCAGGTTCTCCGCCAGCCAGGAGATCGCGGCCGGCGGCGTCATCGAGGAAGTTGGATTGTTTGGATTCCCCAGGTGAACCAACCCCGAGGGCAATCGCCGAGCTTCTTGAGCCATCCGTTCGACATCAACGGCCCAGGTGCGGGTCATAGGAACCTTGACCACGTGCGCGCCCAGACGCCCCGCCATCTCCGCGCACATCTCCCAGGTCGGCCATGAGGTCACAAACCCGCGCCCGGGACCCGTGAACGCCTGCAACGCGCAATGCAGCACCTGGCTGGAGCCGCTGCCCAGCAGGATCTGCTCCGGCCCCAGCCCCACCGCGGCGGCGATCGCCCGCTCGATATCCGGAAATGCGCGGTGCGAGTAGCGGCCCGCGTCGGCTGCCGCCTTGCGCAGCGCGGCCACCGCGGACTTTGGCGGTCCTTCGGGGCTTTCATTGGCGTTCAGCCAGATTGTGCCGGGCGGGACGGCGCCGGCGATCGCCGCGTGCTGCGCGAAGGCGAGTTCCGGCGCGAAGAAGCATCCACCTATCCAGTGACGGCGTGTCATATAGCTATTGCTACATTACAGTAGTTACTGCTATATTGACAAGAGGCAATGAACTCGACCTGGCTCCTTTTACTGCACCAAATCCCGCCCGCCCCGCTCTATCTCCGCGCTAAAATCTTGCGTCGAATCAAACAATTAGGGGCACTCGCGGTGAAGAAATCGGCGTACGTGCTGCCCGACCGCGAAGATACCGGCGAGGACTTCGAGTGGTTGCGGAAGGAGATCCTGGCGGGCGGCGGGGAAGCCTGGATTCTGCGGGGCGAGTTCCTTGCCGGACTGACCCACGAGGAACTGATCCGCCTGTTCCAGGACGATCGGAGTCACGATTACGAAGAGTTGCTTGCGGGCGGCGAGACCAATCCGGCACGGATACGCAAGCGCCTGGCGGAAATCGTTCGAATCGACTTTTTCGATGCGCCGGGAAAGGACAAAGTGATGGAATTGTTGAAGAAAATGGAATCCCCGGAAGCCGGAAGCCCGGCGTTGAGTCTGTTTCCGCGCGGCGCCACCTGGGTGACCCGGCGCGGCGTGAAGGTGGACCGGATGTCGTCGGCATGGCTGATTCGCCGCCACCTGGATCCCGCTGCCCGCTTCCGCTTCGTCGATCCGGCGGAGTACGTCCACCAACCCGGCGAGATCCGTTTCGACATGTACGAAGGCGAATACACGCACCAGGACGACCGTTGCACGTTCGAGGTGCTGCTGCACACGGCGGGCTTGGACACGCCGAGCCTGCGCTCGGTCGCCGAAATGGTTCACGACCTGGACCTGAAGGACGGCAAGTTCCAGCGTCCGGAAACGGCGGGCTTTGCGGCGATGCTGGAAGGGATCATCCGGCGTTTCCCGCAGGATGCGGACCGGCTGGAACACTCCGCCGTCCTGCTGGACACGATCGCCGCCGGATTCGCCTGACATATCCAAACGTGGAACTTTTTCGTAACTCCGCTGACGGGAGTAGCCATCAGCCGGAATGGTCACGAAGCCAATCGGCCTTGCGTTGCTCCATATCCGCACGGGCGTTGTCAGCGGTGAAGGATTGACCGTTCTCGAATTGCGCCAGAGCCCGATCGATCTTCGATTCGATCTCGTCTCTCTGCTCGTGAAGGAGTCCGTCCTCGGCCCGCAGAACCTCCAGGGCGCGTGCAATCACATCGTTGGCGCTTTCGTAACCGCCAGCCTGAAGGGCCTCGGCGATCAACCGTTCCTGTTCGGCACTTAGGTTTATCGTCATGGCTGCTCTCCACTTCATTACCTAACGATTCGGAACCAAGGCCGGCGGTCCGCCGCACGGCATTCCCGTTCAACATCCAATCAGGGGGTTCCTTCGTAACTCCGCTGAGGAGTTCCATGGCCTTTTCCCCGATTCGATTCATCCTGCCGTTGCTGCCGTTGTGCCGCGCAATCGGGCAGCAGCCCGCGACCCTGCCCGACGTGAAACCGGCGATTCCGCCGCTGCACACCTCGATTGTCATTACCGCCAAGCCGATCGAGCCTTCGCTCGACTATCGCAATGCCGCGGTATTTCAGGAAACGCTCTTCTCCCGCGACGACCAGGTGTTCCATCAACTGAACGCCGGGCTGAACGCGGGTCAGCACGAGGGCGGCGGCAAGTCGATTGAAATCCGCCGTTTTGGGTTCAACCTGGACCACGGCGGGGTTAACGGCGGGCTCAAGGTGCTGGTCGACAATGTGCAGCAAAACCAGCCGTCGCAGGGACATGGGCAGGGATACCTGGGCTCGCTGAAGTCGCTCACTCCGGAGTTGATTCAGGAAGCCCGGCTGATCAACGGGCCATTCAGCCCGGAGTACGGCGATTTCAGCGGGCTCGGCGTGGTGCACATCCAGTTGCGCGAGTCGCTTCCCGATCAATGGACGGTGCGTATGCAGGGCGGCTCATTCCACAGCCAGCGCGGATTTCTTGCCTTCAGCCCGGACATCCGGGCCGTGGATTCCTTCCTCGCCTATGAGGGGTCCCACTCCGATGGTCCGTTTATTCGCCCCTTGAACTACCGGCGCGACAACCTTACGGCGAACTTCACGCGCCGGCTGGACGAGCATCGCAGCTTCGCCGTCAAGATGAACGGCGGGCGCAATGACTATGACTCCTCCGGTCAGATCCCGCTGGCGGAAGTGGACGCGGGGCGGCTGGACGCCTACGGATCTCTCGACCCCGGCGACGGCGGGCGGACGCGCAACGGAACCGTGGCGGGCTACTACCGTCACGAACTCGGCCGCGGCGCGATGTGGAAGGTGGATGCGTTTCTTGCCCGTTCCCTACTGGACATGTACTCGAACTTCACCTTCTTCCTCAACGATCCGGTGAACGGCGACGGCATCCAGCAGCATGACTCGCGTCTGCAGCAGGGCGTCAACGCGCAATATTCGCGGCCGCACCGCGTGCTGGGAAGGATCAGCCTGCTCACGGCGGGGGGCAACTTCCACGCCAACCAGGTGAACGTGGGACTGTTCCCGCGCGTGGGCCGCGATCCCATCGGGGTCACCACGCGCGCCAACGTCAACGTCGGCAACGGGGCGGGCTACGTGCAGGAGTCGCTGTCGCTGCTCGGCGACCGCCTGCAGTTGAGCGGGGGACTGCGCTGGGATGTGTTCCGCTTCGGCGTCCGCGACCGCGTGACGCCGGAATGGAGCGCAACGGAATGGCAGGGCAGCTTCCAGCCCAAGGCGGCGATCGCGTACACGCTCTCCCGGCGAATTCCGGTGACGCTGCACGCCAATTACGGCCGGGGCATTTCCTCGACCGATGCGCGCAGTCTGACTCAAGCTCCCGGCGGAACCAAGATCGCCACCACGGACTTCTATCAGGCGGGCGCGGCCGGGCGTTGGGAACGGGTGGGAGTATCCGCCGCGTTCTTCTGGATCGACCGCTCCAACGAGCTCGTTTACATCGCGGACGACGGCTCGCTCGAGTTTCTGGGACCCTCCCGCGCATACGGCGTCGAGACCAAGGCGTCGTTCGAGATTACGCGCCGCCTGAGCTTTAGCGGCGGCGTGACCAAAGTCTTCAATTCGTTCTACCGCGGGACCTCGCCGCGCATTTATGTAGACCGTGCGCCTCAGTTCGTGGCCAACGCGGGCCTGACGCTGAGCGCGTGGCGAGGCTGGAGCGGATCATTGCGAATGCGCGCCATCAACCGCTACCGGCTGGATGGCGAGAATCCGACGATCGCCGCTTCCGGGCACACGGTAGTGGATCTCAGCGTGGTGCGCAGGATCCGGCGGGGGCTGGATCTGAATTTCGCGATCGACAACGTCACCGATCGCTTCTACTACGAAACGCAGAACTACCTGGAATCGCGGCCGGCGGGACGCCCGGCCGCATTTGGCATCCACGGTACCCCCGGATACCCTCTCACGGTCACCGTGGGTATCGCATTTCGTTTTCGCGGCAAGTAGGGGCAATCCGATTCGCCGCGGCTGCCGTATCCCTTCACGACTGTCCCACCGCGGCAGCGAATTGTTAAGGAGACGTATGAGACAACTGAAAATCCCGCTCGCCTGGATGATGGCGGGCGTAATGCTCCTCCCGGA
>JAIEPW010000078.1 GCA_019748195.1 Bryobacteraceae bacterium | reverse complement strand
CCCGCCGCGGCGGCCCCCGCGCAGCCACGCCCGCTCATCGAGGAGCCGCCGGTGACCACCAAGCACTCCATCACCGTCAACGGCAAAACCCTCAGCTACACCGCCACCACCGGGCAGCTTCCGATCAAGAGCGCCACCGGCGAGATCGATGCGCTGATGTTCTACATCGCTTACACACTCGATGGAACGACCAACAAGAAGGCCCGTCCGCTGCTGTTCAGCTTCAACGGCGGCCCCGGATCCAGCTCGGTGTGGCTGCACATGGGCGCCCTGGGACCGAAGCGCGTGAAAATGCTGGACGACGGCAACCTTCCGCCCGCTCCCTACCAACTCGTGGATAACGAAGGCACCTGGCTGGAGGAAACCGATCTCGTGTTCATCGATCCGGTGGGGACGGGCTACTCCCGCGCCGCCCGCCAGGACCTGGCGCAGCGGTTCAACAGCGTCCGCGGCGATATCCAATCCGTCGGCGAGTTCATCCGCCTGTATCTGACGCGAAACGAACGCTGGCAATCGCCCTTGTTCCTGGCCGGCGAAAGCTACGGTACCTTTCGCGCCGCCGGACTCGCCGGCGCCCTGGTGGACCAGGGGATCGCCCTGAACGGCATCTGCCTGATCTCCACCATCCTGCAGTATCAAACGGTGCTGACCACGCGCGGCAACGACCTGCCGCATATCCTGATGCTGCCCACCTACACCGCCACCGCCTGGTATCACAAGAAGCTGGGTCCGGATCTGCAAAAGGACCTGAAGAAAGCGCTATCCGAAAGCGAGACCTGGGCCATCACCGGCTACGCGGAGGCGCTGGCGAAGGGCGATCGCATGACCGCGGCGCAGCGCAAGGCCGCCGTGGATAAGCTGGCCCGCCTGACGGGCCTGGATCCGCAATACGTCGACGAAAGCGACCTGCGGCTGCCGCTCGCGCGCTTCAACCGCCAGTTGCTGCGGGATCGCAAGCAGATGGTGGGCCGGCTGGACAGCCGCCTGACCGGGCCCGCGCCGCTCGACGCCGGCGACTCCTACGAGTTCGATCCCTCCAACAGCGCCATCCGCCCGCCGTACACCGCCTTGTTCAACCAGTATGTGCGCGAGCAGTTGGGCTACAAGACCGACTCCACGTACTTCATTCTCGGCGGCGGCATCCAGCCCTGGGACTTCAACTCCCAGAACCAGTTCGTCGAGACCGCGGACGCGCTGCGCGGCGCCTTCGCCAAGAACCCGCACATGAAGGTGTTTGTCGGCTACGGCTACTACGACATGGCGACGCCCTATTTCGCGGCGGAGTACACGCTTTCCCACATGGGGCTGCACCCGGCGGCGCGCGCCAACTTCACCCACAAGTACTACGAGGCCGGACACATGATGTACATCCACAAGCCTTCCCTGCTGCGGTTGAAGCAGGATGCGGCGGAGTTCATCCGCATGAGCATTCCGCGGCAGTAAGGGCTATCGTTTCTGCGCCAGGATCGCGTTGCCGGGCGATAGCGTCACGCGCACCGGACGCTGCGGCAGGTTGACGGCGAAGTTCACGGGGTCCGTGGAGCTGCGCACCCAGTACACCATTGGCGCGCCCCGCGCGAACTGGATCTCGATGGGCACGTCCACGCTGAAATCCTCCTCCACCTGCGTCTGGGCGAGGGTTCCGGTCAGCCGGAATTCCTTGCCGCGCGGCTTCACCGCGTGGTTCAGGGCCAGCGTCGGGACGCCGGTGCCGTAAACCCAGGCTTCGAAAAACTCTTCCAGTTGCGGGTCCCGCGACTTGGGGGGCAGAAAGCTCGCCGCCAGCTTGCGGAACTGCTCGGTGGTGATCGCCTGCAGCCGGTAGCGCTTCAGCAGCTCCGCCAGCATCTTGCGGAACGCCTCGTCGCCCATGCGGTAGCGCAGCATGTGGATGATCCAGGAGCCCTTTTCGTAGGTGATGGCGCGCCACGCTTCGGGAGTCATGGAAGTCAGGCGGACGCCCCAGACAATGGGGCCGGCCGACTCCACGGTCGCGCCGCCTTCGCCCTTGCGCAGCAGCCGCTTTCGATAGTCCTCCAGCACGGATTCCACCGCGCGGGGGCCGCGCTTCTTTTCCAGGTACATCAAGGCCGCGTAGTTCGCCAGCGCTTCCATCAGCCAGTCGTCCTGGTATCCGGCGGCGATCACCAGGTTGCCGAACCATTGATGCGCCGTCTCATGCTCCTCCAGCAATTCCGAGAAGAACAACTGCAGGTCCGGCGATCGCAGCGCCGCCGGCCGCTGGGCGGGATCCAGGTAGGCGATCGTCGACAGATACAGCAGGCCGGGGAAACCCTGCCCGAAGGTGCCCGGGATCGGGGACACGCGCAGGGTCGCCACCGGAGGCGGGCCGAAGCGCTCCGTCAGGAACTCGAGCGTGCTGGCGACATCCTCGGCGATGGAGCGCAGCCGCGCCGTGGGATCGGGCGGCATCGCCGGCGCCGCGATCAGGTCCGGCGACCGCCGGGG
Source organism: Bryobacteraceae bacterium (assembly GCA_019748195.1). Classification (GTDB taxonomy): domain Bacteria; phylum Acidobacteriota; class Terriglobia; order Bryobacterales; family Bryobacteraceae; genus JAIEPW01. Next base: position 51,694 of record JAIEPW010000078.1, on the reverse strand, counting down.
CGGAATGCCGCCGATGGCCGGCGGCGCGAACAGGATGGTGGGCTGCCGGCTCAGCGCCGACTCCACCGCCCGATTGCCGTACACTTCCACGGTCAGCGCTCCGCGCGCGGACCTGGCCTTCTGGTAGTTGCCCAGGTTGAACCCGGCCGCGCGAATCGGAGTGCGCGTCACGGTTCGGGTCACGCGGCGCTCCCCCTCGGTCTGGTCATCCACGATCTCGCCCGCGATCGCCAGGCTGAGCGTCTTGGGATAGCGGAACGTGACGTCATGCAGGACGAACTCGCCGATGCGGTGCGGATACCAGGTGGCGCGCGAGCCGACGAAGTACACATTGTTGCCGGCCATGCCGATCACGTTCCCTTCGTGCCGGATCTCGATCTCGGCGCGCGCGTGGGCGGGCAGCTCCTGCTTGGGGACCACCAGGAAGGTCTCGCTGTCGCCGCCGCGCAGCGCCGCGCCGCGCAGGCTCTCGCGCAGGAAGACCTGCGCCGGCTCGCCGTTCACGCGCGCCTCCGTCACCCGCATCCGGCGCGAGATGTCCAGCGCAACGGCGCGCACCGGCTTGTCCAGCGTCTGAATCGCGGACCGCGTCACTGCCTGAATGCGCAGGTCGGGCAGCAGTTCGGCGTCAATGCGGATGGAATCGGTGCGGAACAGTTGCGGCGTCCCGGGCGCCGCGCCCTTGCGCACGGAGCGGGATTCGAAGCTGGTCCAGATGTCGTACAGCGTGCGGTTGTTGCGCTGCGTCAATTGACCCGCCACCACCTGTTCACGGGCTTTCGGGTCGTGGAAGATATCGAAGTTACCCAGCGACTTCCCGGCCGCGGCCATGAAGAAGAACCCCGGCTGCGCGCCGCCCAGAAGATCCTCCAGCAGGCGGACCTCGAAGCTGGCCTGAATGTTGCGAACCGTCTCCGACCAGCGGTCGCTCAGCAGCACGCCCATCTCCTCGCTGCGCCTGGCGCCGGAGCGCTCGATCTCGGCCAGCAGCGCGGCGGCGGTGTCGTCGGTGAAGATCATCAGCGCCGAGGAGATGTGCTCGCTCAGGTTGGGGGACTTGGTGAAGGAGGCGAGCGAACGCCGCTCCCCGCGATGCGGCGGCAGCATCAGGATCTCGCCGTCGCCCCCTTCGGCCTCGGCGGAGAACATCGCGCTCAGCCGCTTGCCGTTCAGCGGGTGGGCGAAGATCAGGTAGCCGTCGGTGAGGAAAATGCGGACATCTTCCTTGAAAAAGCTCAGTTCGCGCACGCGATAGCATGCGCCGGCGTCCAGTTTGCCTTCGCGCAACTGGCGGGTGATGGAGGACGGCTGCAGGGATTGCGAGTCGGGAACCTGCTCGCCGAGCAGAAGTGCCCCCAGTGCGGGCCAAAGGAGCTTCACGACTCCAGTGTATCGGGATCAGCGGGGCGGCGCGGCGGCGTTGTGGCCCATCAGATGAACATCTCTTCGTCCTGGGTGACCTGCGCGACGCTCGGCCGGCCGCCTTTCAGGAACTCGAAGAATCCGCGAATGCCCGCGGAAAGCGCGTTGATCTCGCGCAACGGCTTCAGTACCCCGCGATGCACCAGGGCGACCGTTTCATGCACCCGGCCCAGGGTGTCGTCCAGGATCAACTCGGCGCGTTCCAGTTGCACGCGCGCCCGGCCGGAGGCGTCGTTCAGGACGCCCTCCACCACCAGAAGCTGCCGCTTGGAGATGTCCAGCACCTCATTGGCGCGGGTGGTGACTTCCAGGATCTGCTTGCGGCTTTGTTCCACGGCCAGCGTGGAGTTCTTCACCAGGTTCTCGATGCCCGGCTGCATGGCCGTCAGCTTCTCGCGCATCTGCTTGAACGAGATGTACATCCCCACCAGCATTCCGGCCTGGATCACCAGCGCCACGGCGGCGACGACCACGAAGATCGTCATAGTTGTGAGAAGCGTCCCTTGGTCCATGTGGTCTTACCGTCCCGATCCTCGAGGGTGGCGGTAGCCTCCGGCGCGCGGCCGGAGGCCCCGTTCAATCTTTAGAAACCTACACATCCGAACCGGCGGTTCGCGACTCGCGATACGCCGACTTGCCCGCGTCCACGGCCGCCGACAACTGCTCCTTCTGGCGCTGAATGGCGGACTTGCCCCGTTCCACCGCTTCCTCGGCGGAATCTCGAATCTCCTGGCCGCGCCGCCGGAGATAATCCCGTCCCTCATCCGTCTTGCTGCGGATCAGATCCCGGGTCTCCGAGCCGGATTGCGGCGCAAACAGCACGCCCAGGGCTACCCCCACTCCCAAACCTAAGAAGAAGTAAGACAGCCTGTTGTCATCCTCCATCGTGTACCTCCCTTTCTATCGAACAACTTCCTGGACAACTTCAGAATACCACCGCATTTTAAGACAGCCGCACCAGGCCCTCGCTTTCCATCTTCTTGAGCTGGCCGCACGCCGCGAAGATGTCGCGACCCCTGGGTTTGCGCACGAAACATGGCGCCGCGCGCCTTACAATCGCCTGGAAAGACTCCACGCGGGCGCGCTCCGGCGTTCCGAACGGAATGCCCGGTCCGGGATTCAGGGCGATCAGGTTCACCTTGCAGTTCAGACCGGCCAGCAGCTTCACCACGCGGCGGGCGTCCGCGTCCGTATCGTTCACGTCTTTCAGCAGCACGTACTCGAACGTCAGCTTTTCCCACGGGCGCAGCGGATACGCGCGACAGGCGTCCATCAGATCCTTCAGCCGCCACTTGCGGGTGATCGGCATCAGCTCCTCCCGCTGCTCCTGGTGCGATGCGTTCAGGGAAATCGCCAGCTTGGGCCGCACCGCCTCGCGGCCCAGTTCCTCGATCTTGGGAATGATCCCCGAGGTCGACAAGGTGATGCGCCGGGGCGAAATCGCCATGCCTTCCGGATCCGCCAGGATGCGGGTGGCCTTGATGACGTTGGGCAGATTCAGCAGCGGTTCGCCCTGACCCATCATGACGATGTTCAGCCGGTCTGAGTTCGCCTCCAGGCCGTTCGCCGCGCACAGGAACAGCACCTGGCCGACGATCTCGCCCGCGGTAAGATTGCGTTCCAGACCCATCCGCGCCGTCAGGCAGAACTGGCAGTTCACCGGGCAGCCCACCTGGCTGGAAATGCAGGCGGTATTGCGGGCCTCCTCCGGCATCAGAACGGTTTCCACGGTCTGCCCGTCATCGAGCCGCAACAGGTATCTTCTAGTACCATCGCTCGACAAGTACTGGGTGTCCTGTTCCGGAATCCCGAGCGGCATCCGCAGCGCGAGATCGGTCCGCAAAGCGGAGGGTAAGGTGGAAATCGCGCTCCAATTCAGCCGCCGCTGGCGATAGACGGCGTCGTAGATCTGGCGGGCGCGGTATCCTGCGACACCCTGCGGCAACGCCGCTTGGATGTCCGCAAGTTCCATTCCTACAAGGCTTTGCGCCATTTGTACCATTCTAGCAGGGGAACCGGTGAAATCGCGATTGGCCAGAACGGGGTACAATGAAGCGTGGCATTCACTGTCCCTCGCGCTCTGCAGTCCAGATCGATAGAGACCGCGACGCTCCCGAACGGGGTGCGCGTGATCACCGAACAAATGCCGCATGTGCGGAGCGTTTCCGTTGGAATCTGGATCGCCAGCGGCAGCCGCCGCGAGACTCCGGAAGAATCCGGGATCACGCACTTCACCGAGCATATGGTCTTCAAGGGGACCAAGAAACGCTCAGCCGAGCAGATCGCCCGCGCCGCGGATTCGATCGGCGGCGGGTTGGACGCCTTCACTTCCAAGGAACTGGTCAGCTTCAATTGCAAGGTGCTGGACGAGCATGTTCCCATCGCCTTCGACATCATTTCCGACCTGGTATTGAACCCGGTGTTTCGCCCGGAAGACATTGAGCGGGAAAAGGGCGTGATTCTGGAAGAATTGAAGATGGAATCCGACAGTCCGGAATCGCTGCTGCACGAAATGTTTTCGCGCACGTTCTGGAAAGGGCACGCGCTGGGCCGGCCGATTCTGGGCACGCGGCGCACGGTGCGCAGCTTCGACCGCGAAAAGCTCTTCGACTTTCACCGGCAGGCGTATTCTCCCGCCAATATCCTGATCACCGCGGCGGGCAGCCTGAAGCACAGGAAGCTGGTGCAATTGGCGTCGGATCACTTCGCGGGGCTGAAGCGCCGCAAGCGGAATCCGGCTCCGGAGCCGCCGGAGCCGAATGCGCAGTTCGTGTTCCGCTCCAAAAAGTCGCTGGAACAGGTTCACCTGTACCTGGGCGTTCCCGCGCTGCCGATGCCCCATAAGGACCGCTATGCCAGTTATCTGCTCAACACGATTCTGGGCGGCGGCATGAGCTCGCGGCTGTTCCAGAAGATTCGCGAGCAGCAGGGCCTGTGTTACGCCGTCTTCAGCGAGCTGAATCTGTATCGCGACGCCGGCTGCATGGCCATCTACGCCGGAACGTCGCTCAAGAGCGCGCGCCGCGTGGTGGAGTCGATTGTGCGGGAGCTGCGGGAACTGCAGGACAAGCCGGTGTCCGCCGATGAGCTGCGCCGCGCCAAGGATCACCTGAAAGGCTCGTTCGTGCTGGGACTCGAGTCCACGTCCAGCCGCATGGGCAACCTCGCCCGCCAGCAGTTGTACTTCCAGCGGTTCCTGTCGATCGACGAGATGCTGGACAGCATCGAGAGCGTGGAAGCGGAGGAAGTCCGCCGGCTCGCCGGACAGTTCTTCAACGTGGACCGCATGACGCTGGCGATGCTGGGCCCGCTGGACGACTTCCGGCTGCGGCGCGAGGATCTGGCGCGCGCTTAGCTGCTACCATCAAAGCGGACCATGCGGCAGGCATTGCTCATCGCGGCAGCCCTTCCGCTGCTGGCTGTCGACGTCACCAAGCTTAAGCCGCAGGGTTATGTCAGCGACTTCGCCAACGTGGTGGACGCCCGCTGGAAGCCGCGCATCGAAGAATCGCTCGCGAAGCTGGAGCGGACCTCGGGAGCCCAGGTTGCGGTGGTGACCATCCGTTCGCTCGAAGGCGACGCGATCGAGGATGTCGCCAACAAGCTGTACAACCAGTGGGGAATCGGGAAGAAGGGCAAGGACGAAGGCGCGCTGGTCCTGTTCGCGATTGAGGATCGCCGCAGCCGCATTGAGAACGGCTACGGGCTGGAGGCGATCCTGACGGATGGGGCTACCGGGGCCATCCTGCGCAGCCTGCGTCCCGCGCTGCGCGCCGGCGATTATGGAGCGGCGGCGTACTCGGCCGCGCAGCAGATCTCCGAACGCGTCCTGGCGCAGCGTCCGGGCGAAGTGGAGGAGGGGCGGGGAACACGGCCTCCGCGGCAGACGTCTCTCCCTTTGCCGCTGATCGTTTTCGGGATCATCGCGCTGCTGTTCCTGTTCCGCGGCGGCGGCGGCGGCGGGCGCGGTTTCCGGCGGCGCGCCGGGCTTCCGTTCCCGCTGATCCTGCCCGGTCCCGGATGGGGCGGGGGAGGCTGGGGCGGCGGCGGATTCGGCGGTTCCTCCGGCGGTGGTTTCGGAGGCTTCGGCGGCGGCGCGTCGGGCGGCGGCGGCGCAAGTTCTGACTGGTAGGAGCGACCGATGGACTTACTCAGGCAACTCACCGGCAAGCTGGAACGGCACTACCCGGGAACCCTCGTCTCCGTGATTCTCTACGGATCGGCCGCCGCCGAGGATTACGACGGCAAGTACTCGGATCTGAACATCCTCTGCGTGCTGAAGGAAATCGGCGTGGCGGAACTGGCCGAGGCGGAGATCGTGTTCCGCTGGTGGCGGGAGCAGGGCAACCCCTGGCCGCTGCTGATGACCGAACGCGAGGTGACCAAGTCGGCGGACGCGTTCGCGGTGGAGTTCCGCGACATGAAGGAACGGCGCCGCGTGCTGTACGGAGTGGATGTCGTGGAAGGCATCGAGGTGGACGGCGTGTACTATCGCGCCGAGGTGGAACACGAGCTGCGCGCCAAGCTGCTGCGGCTGCGCCAGCGCGCGGCGGCGATCCTGTCGCGCGAGGCGGAGCTGCTGGACCTGTGCCTGGATTCGGTGGCCACCTTCTGCGTGCTGGGCCGGCACGTGCTGCTGCTGAGCGGGCGGCAGGCGCACTGGCGCAAGCGCGAAGTGGTCCGGGATCTCGCGGCGGCGGGAATCATCCAGCCCGCTCCCTTCGACACGCTGCTGGATATTCGCGAAGGCGCGATCACCCCGGAAACCGTGGAGCCGAGCAAGCTGTTTCCCGAGTATCTGGCGCAAGTTCGGGCTATGGTAGATTTTGTGGACAACTGGAAGAGCTAGGCAGAGAGAGAGCCAATCGATGAAAACAATATTGATCGTGGTGGGTGCGCTGGTGCTGCTGGCGCTGCTGGTGGGCGGTCCGCTGATCGGCGCGCGCAACGAGCTGGTAACGGACCGCGAGGCGATCAACGGCGCCTGGTCGCAGGTGGATGTCGCGCTGCAGCGGCGCGCGGATCTGATCCCCAACCTGGTGGAAACCGTGAAGGGATTCGCGGCGCAGGAAAAGGCGGTGATCCAGGCGGTGGCCGACGCCCGTTCCGCGCTGGTGTCCGGGCGGACGCCGCAGGAACGGATCGCCGCCAACAACCAGTTGGATTCGGCGTTGAGCAGGCTGCTGGTGGTTGTGGAGAATTACCCTCAGCTCAAGTCCAACGAGAACTTCCTGCGCTTGCAGGACGAGCTGGCGGGGACCGAGAACCGGATCGCCCAGGAACGGCGCAAGTACAACGAGGCGGTGCAGCGCTACAACACCAACATCGACCTGTTCCCCAAGAACATCGCCGCCTCGCTGTTCGGCTTCGCGCGCAACGACGCCTATTTCCGCGCCGAAGGCGCGGCGCGCGAGACCCCGAAGGTGAAGTTCTAGGTCCGGCGGGCGGGCAGGCACACGTGTGCCTGAGGCGGGTCCGCGAAATCGCGATGCAGAAGGCCGCCGGCCTCCCGCTTCCGGGAGGTCAGGCGGCCATGTTTTTTTCGTTGCGGGATCGATCCCGGCTTAAGAAGCAGGCTGGCCAGCCCGTCGCGCTTCGGCTTCCTTGTCGCACGCGATTCCCGGCCTGCGCCGGCATCCCGCGGCTAAGTAACTAAAATCAGGGCAAATTGAGGCGCGATCCCCCCGTGACCGGGGGATTCGGTTCACTCGGCTTCCTTTTCCGGCGCATCCGCCTCTTCGAGTTCCTCGATCTGCTCGGCTTGCGCCGCGTAGCGCTTCAGCACGCGGATGGCATTGCCGGCGCCGAAGCCGGCCATGCGCAGCTTGCGGAACGCGGACATCAGTTGCCGCTCGTCCTTCAGCAGCCCCGCGAGGTCCTTGCCGCGATACTTGCGCGCCAGAAAGGTCTCGATGAGCGCGGTTTCATCGGAGCCTTCAAAGACCTGCTTGACGGTCTCCTCCGCCAGTCCGGGGGCCACCCGGCGAGCCCGCAGATCGCGCAGCACCCGCATCTTCCCGAAGCCCTGGTTCTCCAGCCGCGCGGAGGCAAAGGACTCGGCGAAGCGCTCGTCGCTGAGATAGCCCGCTTCCTTCAGCTTGGCGAGCACGGTGTCGACATCGCCCGCTTCCGCAGCCCGCCGGCGCAGCTTCTCCCGCAATTCGCCGATCGAGAGCGCGCGCCCCGTCAGCAGTTTCAGAGCGTAATCGAGCAGCGTCTGATAGGCCAGCTTGCGAGGTTGAGACCGCATGAACGCGATGACCCATCATCCTCGCGCGGGTCCTTGATGTCAACCTAGTTGATCTGCCACAGGGTGACGGTGCCGCTGATCTCGTTGGCCACCACCAGCATCGGCCGCCCGTTGGGCGAATCCGCCTCGGGGATGAAGAGGATGCCTTCCGGCCCCAGGTCGCCCGCGGCCGCCGTATTGGTGGGCGCGAACGGATTGCGGTTCCACCACTGGCCGATGTAGCGCGGATTGGTGGGATCCACCAGGTCGTAGATCAGGATATTGCTGCTGCGCTCGTTGCTGATGAAGGCGTACGGAACGCCGCGCACCGGGCCGATGGCGACCCCCTCGGGTTCCGGCCCCTTGTCGTCGCTGCGGTCGTCGAACGTGTTATTGCTGTTCGACACGTTGAAGGCGGGCCGGATGTTCACGTCGTTGATGATCTCGAAGTGATTGGCGCTGTCGAATACCAGATCCAGGTTGGCGTTCCAGACCGAGAAGGACCGCGCGCCGAAGACGTGCAGGAAATCGATGTCGCCGTCGCCGTCTGTGTCGCCCGTCGCCGTGGTCACGTTCAGCCGGCCGAGCTCGGAGGCCTGCTGCAGTTCCGCCGGGTTGGGATACAGAGCGGGATCGAGCCTGACGGCGGCCACCCGCCGGACCTCCGAGTAGCCCGGATAGTCGCGAGCATCGCCCTCGTTGGCGGTCAGCAGAAAAACCTGCCCCCGCGGGTCCACGTAGGTGGCGATGGCGTCCGGCTGGTACATGCCCCACACGGTCCAGGTGCGCAGGGCGACGCGGCCGTCGCGGTCGCTGGCATCCATCGTGTTCTCCTGCCGCCAGTGCTCCTTCAGGCCCAGCGGCGCGACGCGCGTTACGCGGGCATTCTCGATATCGATCACCGCGATGGCGTTGTTCTCCTGCAGCGTCACCCAGGCCGTCCGCGAATCCGGCGACACCGCGATGTACTCCGGCTCGAAATCCTGCGCCGGCGTCGCCCGCGGGCCGAACACCCGCACCCCGGCGGGAAGGTTCTGCGTGGTGAAGGACTGGAAGTTGGCGGTGCGGACGTTGGCCTGCGTCAGATTCGCGATTCCGCCGGAAATATCGATGATGCTGACCGTGCCCTCGGGGTCGATCGCGTAGTCGTCGCTCGGCTCGCCTTCATTAGCGGTGAGCACGCGGCGTCCGTCCGGGGTGAACGTGATCATGTCCGGCAAAGCGCCCACCTTCACTCCCTTCTGGAACACGCCGTCGGCATTGAGGAAGATCACCGACCCCGCATCCGTCTTGGGCGTTGCCTCCACGGCAGCCGCGACGATGCCGTTCTTTACCGCGACGCTGTTGGCCGCGACGCCCCATTCCGCCGGAATGCGCACCTGCGAAATACGAGCCGGCTCGCGCGGATTTCGCGCGTCCAGGATGTCGATGGTCCGGTCGGCGCCGTTCACCACGTACAGCCGCTGCGTTTGCGGATCGTGGGCCACGATCTCCGCGGCGCCCTGATTGTAGATCCCGGTGCGGAACGTCCCCAGCGGGGTCAGCGTCGGATCCTGGGCGTAAAGCGCCATGAAGATACAGCCAAGCAAGCCAGCCAGTCTCAACAATTTGTCTCCTTGAAGGACCGGCCCGCATCCGGGGACGGCCGCGATGATTCCGAATAGCCTAGCAGGCCATTCTGAACAATCCATGACAAGTGGGTTGCTAATCGGAGACAGCGAGCTCGCCGGGCTTGATCACCTGCGTCCGCGGCAGCAGCCCGCGATAGGCCAGATAGCCCATGAAGGCGAGCACGCCCACGAAGGCGATCAGCTTGATCCAATTGGTGAGCGGATTCTGCGGGAGCACCTTCCACAGCACCAGCCCGACGGGTTGCGCCGCGCAAACCGCCCACACCGATCCATAGAAGTAGCGGCGTTCATGCCCTTCTCCCGCGGTTGAGGCCCGCACGCGCGGCAGGATCTTGAGAAACCCGAGCAGCCATACCGTTCCCGCCAGCGGAAAGTACCCGTAGCGGTAGATCTGCTGGAAGTACCACTTGCCGGTGATGGCGGCGGCGGCCAGCGCGGCCAGGTTCAGCAGCGCGAACGACAGCACCGCGCCCCAGGCGAAGGTGTAGCAGATGCGGCGGTAAAGCGGATTCGGCTTGTCTTCCGTGAAGCGGATGATGTAGGGTCTTGCTTCGCATCCGGGAAGCTGGGCGTACAACCCGGCGATCCCGGTCCCCAGCAGGACCACGCCCAGCCACGCCCCGATGCGCCAGTCGAACCCCTGGTGGAACAGGTCGAAGATCAGGGGCCCGGGCACCAGGAAGTACACTCCGATCCAAATAGGCCAATGGTTGACGCGATAGTAGAGCTTGTTGCGGGAGCGAATCTTACGCTGGGTGTCCAGCTCGACGCGTACGGGGGACGACATGCAAGCTACCAGTGTAAACGCAAAAAAGGGCGGGAACAGGGATCCCGCCCTTTTCCGTCTCGCTCCGAGGAAGGGTCAGAACGAAAAACGAGCCGCGAGTTGGAGGATTCGCGGATCGAAGCTGGAGGAAATCTGCCCGAACAGCCGGTTGTTGATGTTCGTCGTATTGCCGGACGGAGTCAACTGCAGGCTGTTGAACAGATTGAATGCTTCGCCCCGCAGCTCCAGGCGCATATGCTCGCCGAAGGCCAGCGTCTTGGATACGGTCATGTCGAAGTTGAAGCGGTTGGGATCGCGGAAGGAATTGCGCCCCAGCGTGCCCCAGTTGGCCAGGGCGGGATTCAGAGCCGCCGCGGTGCTGCTGGCGGAAAGGCCGGCCGTGGAGAACGAGTTCGGATTGAAGTAATACCAGCCGGTGCGTCCATTGATGGTCCGCTGCCGCGGGACATCGAAGAACTCGATGGGGGCCACCAGATTCGCTCGAACCAGGTGGAGGTCGCCCGAACCCGAGGGTCCGGGACGGGTCTGCGTGCGCGACGCCGCGCTGAAGGCGGCCACATCCAGCGGGAACCCGGAGCGCCAGGTGACGATCGGGAACAGCGACCAGCCGGCCACCAGATTCTTGGGACCCGACTTCCACATTCGGTCGAAGGGCAGGTTCCAGCCGCCGGAGAAAGCGACCCGGTGGGTGACGTCAAAGTCCGATACCGCCCGGAACCGGCCCGGCTCGTAGGCCGGCACGGCGTTGTTCCGCTCCCGGAAACCGCTGGCATTGTCGATCGACTTGCCCCAGGTGTAGGCCAGCGTGAAGAACGCCGACCCGATGGGCGAGTCCGCCATGCGGCGGGTGAGGGACGCCTGCATCGAGTTGTAGTTCGAGGTCACGGCGTTCTGGAAGGTGTCCAGGTAGCTGAAGGTGTTGTTGGGGACGCCGGGCTGAGTATTGTAAAGGCGGCGGGTGGCGCCCGGCACAAAGGGATTCGCATCCTGCAGCGCGGTGAGCTTGCGGCCCTGGCTGCCCACGAAGGCGACTTCGGCCACCATCTTGGACCACAGCTCGCGCTGCACCGACAGGTTGTAGTGCATTACGTAGGGCGTGCGGAGGTTGGGGTTCACGAAGAACACGCCGCCGTCGCCCACCGGCAGGAAGCCGGCGGCGTCGAAGTCGATGTCGCTGGGCGTCGGCCGGGACGGGAACGGATTGGGAAGCCCCGCCGCGCCGAACGGGTTGCGGAAGTTCAAAGGCTCGGAGGTGATCCGGGCGGGAGGATCCAGCACCAGGTTCGACACCGCGAAGAACGGCGCCTGCCCGTTGAACTGCAGGTTGTCCTCGCCCTTCAGGATGTCGTGGAACACGCCGAAGCCGCCGCGGACCGACATCTTGCCGCTGGGGGAGTAGGCGAAGCCGAAGCGCGGCGCCCAATCGTTCTTGTCGGCGAAGTTCGCGCCCCTGGGCGCGGCCGGATCGCCGGGGAACACCAGCCCGCGCGGGGCGCGCGTGAACACCTGCGACTGCTGGCCCAGCACCGTCGAGAAGCTGCGGCCCTGCAGGTCGAACTTCGGCTGCGAGTACTCGTAGCGGATGCCCAGCGTCAGCACCAGGTTGCGCGTGACGCGCCACTCATCCTGGAAGAAGCCCGACACGTTCTTCGAACGGATGTTGGAGGGCGCCGACGGGAACTGGCGGTAGAAGTCCGGCAGGCCGAACAGGAAGTCGGCTCGATCGTTGCCGGAGCCGATGCCGCCGTTCGAGGCCGGACCGGAGAAGAAGAAGATCCCGTTCACAAAGAAGTCGTACAGGGTGTTGTTCTGGAACGCCGCCAGAAACCCGCCCATGCGGAAGGTGTGCCGGCCGCGCGTCCAGGACAGGGTGTCCTGGTAGATGAACGTGTTGTTGATGAGCTGCGCGGGACCGTTATTGTTAAAGCCGACCGTCAAACCGTTGAAGGCCAGGATGGGGGGACCCGATACGCGGTCCGGGCTGACGGCGATGCCGAGTTCCGCCGGGCCGGGACGCTGGATGGCCGGGTTATTCTGATCGGTGTTGCCGCGCTGCGCGGTGAAGCGGAAATCGTTCACCACGTTCGGCGAGAAGGTGCGCGTGTAGGCGATGCTGCCGAAGCGGTTGGGCAGCAGCGATACCCGCGGGAACAGGCCGGCGTCGTTGGCGAAGGAGAACGGATTCAACGTGGTGTTGTCCTGCCAGCCCAGGGTTACCGAGAAACGGTCCTTCTGGCTCGCGTTCCAGTCCACCTTGCCGGTGTACTCGTTCAGGTCGATCTTGCCGGCGCCCTGCGGGACCACCGAACCGGTGGCGGACACCGGGATCATGCCGGCGGCGATGTAGTTGCGCGCCGGCGTGGAAAAGCGCGCCGAGTCGATAATCGCCTGCGCGGCCAGCGCCGGATTGGACTGATAGTAGGGATTGGCGCGCAGGAACGCCGCGACACCGGCGTCGGGCGTGCGGCCCGGGCCGCTCTGCGAGAAGTCGCCCCGCACCTCCGCGGGGGTGAACGTCACCACTTCGGGGTTGGACTGCAGGCGGCGCTGGCGCTGGCTCTGCCAGCCGAAGAAAAAGAACAGCTTGTCCCTGCCGTTCACCACCTTCGGAATAGTCACCGGGCCGCCAACGGTGGCGCCGAACTGATGCCGCTTAAACAGCTCCTTGGGAAGGCCCTGCGCGTTGTTGAAGAAGCGGTTGGCGTTGAACGCTTCGTTGCGGACGAAATCGAAGGCGCTGCCGTGCAGCCGGTTGGTGCCCGATTTCGTCACCACGCTGACGATGCCGCCCCCGTTGCGTCCGAACTCGGCGGTGAAGTTGGAAGTCAGCACGCGGAACTCGGCGATGGTGTCCGGGTTCGGGTTGAAAACCACGCCGTTGGACAGCAGGTTGTTGTTCATGCCTCCGTCCACCAGGAAGGTGACCGAGTCGGAACGGTTGCCGGCGACGTTGAACGTCCCCGCCGACCCCGACAGCGGCCGGGCGTCGGTTACGCCAGGCTGCAGCAGCGCCAGGTTCAGCACGTTGCGGCCGTTGAGCGGCAGATTGCGGATCGGATGCTCGGTGACCGATTGGCCGATGGTGGCGTTCACGGTTTCCACGCCGCTCGGCGCGGCCTCCACCTGAATCGTCTCGGTGGTCTGCCCGAGCTCCAGTTTCAGGTCGAAGCGAAGGCTCTGGTTGATCTCCAACTGGAAAGCCGGAGTCGCCAGCTTGCGAAAGCCGGGCGCCTCCACGGTCAGCGTATAGGAGCCGATCGGCAACAGCAGGATCTGGAAACTGCCATCCTGCGACGTGGACGTGGTGTTCGCCAGGTTGGTGGACGCGTTGGTGACCGTGACCTTGGCGGAAGCGATCATGGCTCCCTGCGGGTCCTGAATACTGCCGACAATTCTGCCCGTGGCATCCTGCGCGAAGGCAGGCGCCAGGAACAGCATCGCGCCGCATAGCAGGCGCAGTGCGGCGGAAAAGTGAAATCTCATAAAAACCCCCCGGTGTTCCCTTAAGCAAGTTGCGAAGAATCTGGAACAATCAGAACCGAGATTCGCAAGCCGGGCAACAGCGGAGGGGCCAGAGGTGGTTCTTTAGGGGCAAACGTGTTATTTCCGCCACAGGCAAAAGCAGCGGCTTAGGAATCAAAACAACCCGCGGGCGGGGGCAAAAACGCAAAAAGGGCGGGTCCGAAGACCCGCCCTTTCCGCGAACGTTCCGAGGAGGTCAGAACGAAAGGCGCAGCGCGACCTGCAGAATGCGCGGGTCGAGCGTGGTGGTCACCATGCCGAACAGCGGGTTGCCGAAGGTGGTATTCGGCGCAAGCCACTGGGCATTGTTTGCCAGGTTGAAGGCTTCGCCGCGAAGCTCCGCCTTGAAGCGTTCGCCGAAGAAAAGCGACTTGGCGATCGCCAGGTCGAAGTTGGTGCGGCCGGCCGCGCGGAACGCGTTCCGTCCCAGCGTTCCGTAGGTTCGCTGATTCGGGGCCGGAACATCGTTGTTGGTGATCAGGCCCGCGTTGGAGAAAGCCCGCGGATCGAACCAGAAGTTGCCGGTGCGGCCCTGGATCGTCTGCCGGTTCCGCGGATCGTAAACGGCGATCTCCGGCAGCACCTGGTTGGTGCGCACCTGGTTGGCGTCGCCGGCGCCCGACGGACCCGGGCGGGTGCGGCTGCGAGCGATGTTCGCAAACACATCCACCGGGAAGCCGGTGCGCCAGGTGAAGATCGGATACAGGCTCCAGCCCCGCGTGAGCAGCTTGGGAGCGCTGGCCCAGGCGCGGTCAATGGGAAGATCCCATCCGCCCGAGAACACCAGGTTGTGGGTCAGATCGAAGTCCGAAACCGCGCGGAACTGGCCCGGGTTGTAAGCCGGGACACGGCTGCCGCGATCGCGGAACCCGGACGAGTTGTCGATCGACTTCGACCACGTGTAGGCGAGCGTGAAGTAGGAGGTGCCGAAAAACCGGGTATCGGACAAACGCTTGGTGACCGATGCCTGCAGTGCGTTGTAATTCGACGTGCCGATGTTCTCGAACTGGTCGATGAAGCTGAAGCTGGTATCCGTATTGCCGGGCAGCATGTTCAGCCGCCGCCGGTTGGTGCCCAGCAGCATGGGGTTGGCGTCCACCAGGGAGGTGAGCTTGCGGCCCTGGCTGCCGACATAGGCGACCTCCATCACCAGATCCTTGACCAGCTCGCGCTGGATCGAGATGTTGTACTGCATCAGGTAAGGCGTGCGCAGGCGGGGATTGACGTAGTAAACACCCGTTCCGCCCACCGGCAGGAAGCCGGCCGCCGCGAAGTCCAGGCTGGACGTCGGAGGCCGCGACGGAAACGAGTTGGGAATGCCCGCCGCTACGAACGGATTGCTGAAATAGTTCGAGACGCCGGTGTATTGCGGCAGCTCATCGAAGAACAGGTCGGCGAATCCGAAGAACGGCGCCTGTCCGTTGAACTGCAGGTTGTCCTCGCCCTTCAGGATGTCGTGGAACACGCCGAAGCCGCCGCGAACCGACATCTTGCTGTTGGGCGAATAGGCGAAGCCGAAGCGCGGCGCCCAGTCGTTCTTGTCCGGGAAGTTCGCGCCCTTGGGAGCGCCGGAGTCGCCGGGGAACAGCATGCCCCGCGGGGCGTTCGGGAACCGCTGGGAGCGCTGGCCTTCCACCAGCGAGAAGCTGCGGCCCTCGGTGTCGAACTTCGGTTCGGCGTATTCATAGCGAATGCCGAAGGTCAGCACCAGGTTGCGCATCACGCGCCATTCATCCTGGAAGAAACCGTAGACGTTCTTCGAGCGGATGTTGGACGGCGCGGACGGGAACTGCAGGTATTCATAGGGCAGTCCGAAGAGGAAGTTGGCGCGGTCATTGGCGGAGCCGATGCCGCCGGCGGCCGGCGAGGCGAAGAAGAACGCGCCGTTGACATAGAAGTCATACAGCGTGTTGTTCTGGTACGCCGAGAAATAGCCGCCCATGCGCATCGTGTGCCGGCCTTTTTGCCAGCTCACGGTGTTCTGGTAGATGTAGGTGTTGTTGATCAGGTCCGCCGGGCCATTGTTGTTGAATCCCGCCGACAACCCGGTGTTGTCGAAGAACAGGATGCTGGGTCCGCTGGCGCGGTCCGGCGTGACGTTCACCCCCAATTGCTGCGGGGTCGGAGCCTCGCGGGCCGGGATCTGCTGGTTCGTCACCGAGCGCTGCACGGTGAAGCGGAAATCGTTGATCAGGTTCGGCGTGAACGTGCGCGTATAGTTGACGTTCGCAAAGCGCCGGGGCGACTTGGTGGTGGTGGGGAACCCGCCGGTGTCGGCGTAGAAGGCGGTGTAGCTGAACGGATTCAACTGGTCGCCTTCGCGCACGCCGAGCGTCACCGAGAAGCGATCGCTGTTGGTGGGGGTGAAGTCCACCTTGCCCGTGTACTCGTCGTAGTCGTTGGTCAGGCTGCCCTGGGGCGTGATGCGGCCGGTGGCCGAAACCGGCATCAGGCCGTTGCTGATGTAGTTGCGGGCAACGGGGTTGATGCGCGCCGGGTCGATAATCCCTTGCGCGGCGAGCGCGGGATTGGACTGGAAGAACGGGTTGGCGCGCAGGAACGCGGCAACCGACGGGTCCGCCGTGCCGCCGGGGCCCGAACGGGAGAAGTCGCCGGTCAGCTCCGCCGGGGTAAAGGTGCGAACCTCGCGGCTGGACTGGAGGTTGCGCAGCTTCTGGCCCTGGTAGGCGAAGAAGAAGAACAGCTTGTCCTTGGCGTCAAACACCTTGGGGATCGACAACGGACCGCCGAGGGTGGCGCCATACTGATTGCGCTTCAGCACCTCGCGAGGCACGCCGTTGGCATTGTTGAAGAAGCGGTTGGCGTTGAAGAAGTCATTGCGGTGGAACCAGAATCCGGAACCGTGATACTGGTTGGTGCCCGACTTGGTGACCACGCTGATAATGCCGCCGCCGTTGCGCCCGTACTCGGCCGTGTAGTTGGAGACCAGCACCTTGAATTCCTGGATGGCATCCGGGTTCGGATTGTAGACCACGTCGTTGTTCAACGTGTTGTTGTTCATGCCGCCATCGAGGATGTAGGTGGTGGAGTCCGAGCGTCCGCCCGAGATGTTGGGCCGGCCGGCGGTGGTCGCGTTGGGCGCGAGAACGCCGCCCGGACGGCCGGGATTCACGCCCGGCGACAGCAGGGCGAGATCGAGGACGTTACGCCCGTTCAGCGGCATGTTGACGACCGGACGGCTGGAGATCACGTTGCCGAGCGTGGCGTTGATGGTCTCCACGCCCGAAGGCCTGGCTTCCACCTGCACGGTTTCCGACGTTTGACCGAGGTCCAGCTTGATGTCGAACCGCAGGGACTGGTTGATTTCGAGTGTCTGCGGGTCGGTAACCGTCTTGCGGAATCCGGGCGCTTCCACCGTCAAGGTGTAGCGGCCGGGCTGCAGCAGCAGCACCTGGAAGGCGCCGTCGTTGCCGGTCTGCGTCTCTCTGGTGATGTTGGTGCCGGCGTTGGTCACTGTCACTTTCGCGGAGGCGATCATGGCCCCCTGCGGATCCTGGACGGTACCTACGATACGGCCGGTGGCGTCCTGCGCCAGCAAGGCGCAGGGCAGAAAAAGCGATGCCCATAGCAACGCTCGATTGCGAGGAAAGTTCATTCTGGCCCCCTGTAGACCAAAGATTGTCTGGTTACCAGTGAACTAAGGAAAGATCGCGAACTTCAACGAAGCTGGGGCGAAATTCGTTCTCCATGGGGTGGGTGTACAGACTGTGGCTGCGATTGACCCAGAAAGTTGCCAATCTTCCAAGATGCCCGCGAAAAGAAAAGGGCGGGCAAAGCCCGCCCTTCAGGTTTGGCGCTTACCGGCCTCTTAGAACTGCAGACGAACCGCCACCTGCAGGATGCGCGGATCGAAGGTGGTCGTCACCTGGCCGAACAACGGGTTGCCGAACGTGGTGTTCGGCGTGCCCCACTGAGCGGTGTTCATCAGGTTGAAGGCCTCGCCGCGAAGCTCCGCCCGGAAGCGCTCGCCGAAGAAGAAGAGCGTCTTGGCGATCGCGAGGTCCAGGTTGGTGCGACCGGGAGCGCGGAAGGAATTGCGGCCCAGGGTGCCGTAGGTCTCCGTCCCGCGCGCCGGGATTGCGTTGTTGGTGATCAAACCGGCGTTGGAGAACGCCCGTGGATCGAACCAGAAATTGCCCGTGCGGCCAGTGATGGTCTGGCGGTTGCGGACTTCATAGGTCGCGATCTCAGGCAGCACCTGATTGGTGCGGACCAGGTTGGGGTCGCCGGCGCCCGACGGGCCGGGACGGGTGCGGCTGCGGGCGATATTCGCGAAGACTTCCACGGGGAAGCCCGTGCGCCACGTGAAGATCGGATACAGGCTCCATCCCTTGGTGATCAGCTTGGGCCCGTTGGACCAGGCGCGATCAAACGGGAGGTCCCAGCCGCCGGAGAACACCAGGTTGTGGGTCAGATCGAAATCCGACACGGCGCGGAACTGGGCCGGGTTGAACGCCGGCACGCGGCTGCCGCGGTCGCGGAATCCCGAGGAGTTATCGATGGACTTCGACCAGGTGTAGGCGAGCGTGAAGTACGAGGTTCCGAAGAACCGGTTCTCCGACACCCGCTTGGTCACCGACGCGACCATCGCATTGTAGTTGGAGGTTCCGATGTTCTCGAATTGATCCAGGAAGCTGAAGCTGGTGTCGGTGTTGCCCGGCAGCGTGTTCAGGCGGCGGCGGTTGGTGCCGGCGAGCATCGGATTGGCGTCGACCAGCGAAGTCAGCTTGCGGCCGAGGCTGCCGACATACGCAAGCTCGACGACCACGTTCTTGACGACTTCCTGCTGAATCGAGAAGTTGTACTGCATCAGGTAAGGCGTCCGGAGCCGCGGGTTGACGTAAAACACGCCGGAACCGCCGGCCGGAAGGAATCCGGCTGCGTCCCAATTCAGGTTCTGGGCCGGAGGTCGGGACGGGAACGAGTTGGGAATACCCGCCGCCACGAACGGGTTGTTGAAATAATTCAACTGCGATGTAACTTGCGACGGATCATCAAAGAACAGGTCGGCGAATCCGAAAAACGGCGCCTGCCCGTTAAACTGCAGGTTGTCCTCGCCCTTCAGGATGTCGTGGAAGACGCCGAATCCGCCGCGGATGGCGGTGCGGGAACTGGGGGAGTAGGCGAAGCCGAAGCGCGGCGCCCAGTCGTTCTTGTCCGGGAAATTCGCGCCCTTGGGAGCCCCGCTGTCGCCCGGGAACAGCAGCCCGCGCGGAGCGTTGACAAAGCGCTGCGAGCGCTGGCCCTCCACCAGCGAGAAGCTGCGCCCCTCGGTGTCGAACTTCGGTTCCGCGTACTCATAGCGGATGCCGAAGGTCAGCACCAGGTTGCGCCGGATTCGCCATTCGTCCTGGAAGAACCCGTAGACGTTCTTGGAGCGGATGTTGGAAGGCGCGGACGGGAACTGCAGGTACTCGTACGGCATTCCGAACAGGAAGTTGGCGCGATCGTTTTCCGAGCCGATGCCGCCGAAGGAGGGTCCCGCGAAAAAGAACGATCCGTTCACGTAGAAGTCGTAAAGGGTGTTGTTCTGATAAGCGGAGAAGTAGCCGCCCATGCGGAAGGTGTGCTTGCCTTTCTGCCAGCTCACGGTGTCACTGTAGACATAGGTGTTATTGATCAGGTCCGCCGGACCGTTGTTGTTGAAGCCCGCCGACAGCCCCGTGTTGTCGAAGAACAGAATGGGGGGGCCGCTGACACGATCCGGGGTCACGTTGACTCCAAGCTGCTGCGGACCTGGGGCCGAGCGCTGCGGAATCTGCTGGTTGGTCACCGAGCGTTGCGCCGTGAACCGGAACTCGTTGATCAGGGTCGGAGTGAACGTCCGCGTGTAGTTGATGTTTCCGAAGCGGCGCGGGCTCTTTGTCGCTACCGGGAATCCCCCCGTGTCCGCGTAAAAGCCGGTGTAGCTGAAGGGATTCAGCACGTCGCCATCGCGGGATCCCAGCGTGACCGAGAAGCGGTCCTTCGCCGTGGGAGTGAAGTCCACTTTCCCGGTGTACTCGTCAAAGTCGTTGGTGGCGCTGCCCTGCGGAACCACGCGGCCCCCGGCGCTCACCGGAATCAGGTTGTTGGTGATGTAGGACCGGGCCACCGGGTGGATGCGGGCGGGATCGATAATCCCCTGCGCCGCGAGCGCCGGGTTGGACTGGAAGAACGGGTTGGCTCGCAAGAATGCGGCGACGTTCGCGTCAGGGCCGCCGTTGGCGCCGGACCGGGAGAAGTCGCCGGTGAGTTCCGCCGGCGTGAATGTCCGCACTTCGCGGCTGGTCTGCAGTTGGCGCAGCTTCTGCCCCTGATACGCAAAGAAGAAGAACAGCTTGTCCTTGCCGTCAACCACCTTGGGAATCGACAGCGGGCCGCCGAGAGTAGCGCCGTACTGGTTCCGCTTCAATACCTCCCGCGGCACGCCATTGGCGTTGTTGAAGAACCGGTTGGCGTTGAAGAAATCATTGCGGTGGAACCAGAAGCCGGAGCCGTGATACTCGTTGGTGCCGGACTTGGTCACCACGCTCACGATGCCGCCTCCATTGCGGCCGTACTCGGCGGTGTAATTGGAGGTGAGGATCCTGAATTCCTGGATCGCGTCCGGATTCGGATTGTAAACCACGCCGTTGTTCAGCAGGTTATTGTTCATCCCGCCGTCCAGAACGTAGGTGACGCTGTCGGAGCGTCCGCCCGCCACGTTGAATCCACCCGCGGCGCCGGAGCCTGGCCGCGCGGGGGTGACTCCCGGCTGCAGCAGCGCCAGGTCCAGCGCGTTGCGGCCGTTCAAAGGCATGTTGATGACCGGTCGCGACGCGACAACGCCGCCCAGTGTCGCCGTAACGGTTTCCACGCCCGCCGGCCTCGCCTCCACCTGTACCACTTCCGACGTGGCGCCCACTTCCAGGCGCGCGTCAATCTTCAGGGCTTCGTTAATCTGCAGCGTTTGCGCGTCGGTGATCACCTTGCGGAAGCCGGGAGCCTCCACCGTAACGGTGTACCGGCCGACCGGCAGAAGAAGCACCTGGTAAACGCCGTCCTGTCCCGTGGTGGTTTCCCGGATCTGTTGAGTTCCCACGTTCGTGATGGAGACCTTTGCCCCCACCACCACCGCGCCCTGCTGATCCGTTACCACTCCCACAATTCTTCCGGTGGCGTCCTGGGCGAACACTGCGGGCACTAACGCCAACAGCAGGCACAGGACGAAAACGAGACGATGCACATCTCGCATGTGTGTCCAATTCATAAATTGACCCCCAACAAACTAGAGCTAGATCCGTGGCGGCCGGCCCTTCCCAACCGGGGCGTTTTGGCGCACCACTACTAAAACCGCTGGGTATTGTTGTAACCCGATTGAACGGAAGAAAGCAAGCCGGCCAGCCCCTTGGTTAAGAAAGTTAAATAATTGATATTGGCCCGCTTTGCGCGGTTGCCGCGGTTCCACCCGCGCCGCCCATCACGAAGCTGGCCTAAGGCGGTGTAGAATAGCAGGTTACCCCTATGTTCGTACCACTCACCCCACTCCGCTGCCTGCACCGCGCTGTCGACCTCTTCGGATCCAAGACGGGCGTTGTCTGCGGCAACCACGAATTCACATATGCGCAGTTCGCCGAGCGGAGCGAGAAGCTTGCCACCGGACTCATCAAGCTCGGCATCCAGCCCGGCGACCGCGTGGCCTACCTCAGCTTCAACAATCACCAGTTGCTGGAGGGCTACTACGGCGTCGTGCAGGCCAAAGGCATCGTCATGCCGCTGAACGTGCGGCTCTCGGCGCCCGAGCTGATCAACATCCTCAACCACTCCGGCGCGCGGATGCTGATCTACGAAAACGACTTCCTCCCTCTCATCGAGCAACTCAAGCCGCAATGCAAGTCCGTCGGGAAGTGGGTGAGCATCAACGAGAAAACGGACCACGCGGACCTGGCTTACGAAGAGATCCTGGCGCAGGGCCGCGCGGAGCGCGCCGACATCTTCTCTTATGACGAGCGGTCGATTGCCGAGCTGTTCTATACTTCCGGGTCCACGGGAACGCCCAAGGGGGTTACGCATTCCCACCGCACCCTGTACCTGCATGCGCTGTCCGTCGCCAGCCTGATGGAGAAGCCGCACGAGATGGTGGACCTGCACACCATTCCGCTGTTTCACGCCAACGGATGGGGCCGCCCGCAGGCGTCCACGATGCTGGGGATCACGCAAGTGATGGTGCGCCGCTTCGAGCCCCTCTTCGTGTTCGGGCTGATCCAGAAGTACAAGGCGACGCACATGAGCCTGGTGCCGACGATGGCCAACGCGCTCATCAACTCGCCGGAAGCAAAGAACTACGACTTGAGCTCCCTGCGCCAGATCATGATCGGCGGGGCGGCCGCTTCGCCCGAGCTGATCGACCGCATCGAGAAAGCGCTGGGCGGCGAGGCGCTGTGCGGCTACGGCCTCACCGAAACCGCGCCGGTGTTGTCAATGTCGCGTGAGAAGGGCTTGCGGTATGCCGATGCCGCGGATCGCCTCCGGCGGCATGCGATGGCGGGCTGGCCGGTGCCGAACGTGACCATCCGCGTGGTGGACTTCGACATGAAGGACGTACCGAAGGACGGCGCCAGCATCGGCGAGGTCATCGCCATGGGGGATCACGTGATGGAAGGCTACTTCAAGGAGCCGGAAGCCACCGCCGCCGTCATGACCGGACCCTGGTTTCACACCGGCGACATGGCGGTATGGGATGAGGACGGCTACATCCACATCGTCGACCGCAAGAAGGAAATCATCATTTCGGGCGGCGAGAACATCTCCTCCATCGAAGTGGAGAAGGCCATCTTCGCCCATCCGGCGGTGTTCGAGTGCGCGGTGGTGGCCGCGCCCGATGAGCGCTGGGGCGAGGTCCCGGTGGCGATTGTCGTTCCCAAGCCGGATCACGCGTTGCAGGAAGAGGAGTTGATGGCCTTCCTGCAGGAGCGCCTGGGCAAGTTCAAACTGCCGCGCAAGATTCTGATTCAGGCCGATCCGCTTCCCAAAACCGGAACCGGCAAGATCAAGAAGGTGCAGATCAAGGAACAGTTTTGGGCCGGCAAGGCCAAGCGCGTGCAGGGCTGAGCCCATGTATTCCCTGTTCCTCGACTCGGAGGCCGGGGATCGCGATGAGCTGATCGCACGGCTTCATGAGCTGGGGACTTTGGGCATCGTGGAAGGCGACGCTCACCTGCAGGCGTTCTTTGAAGCGGAGGTCCCGCCGGAGGCGTTGCTGCGAGAGTTCGCCGCCCGCGCCCCGGAGATTCTTCCCGCGGACGACATCGACTGGGAAAAGCGCAATTACGACGCCTGGCCGCCGCTGGAGATCGGGCGGAGCTGGTTTGTCATTGCTCCCTTCCGCACCGATCCCACTCCACCGGGCAGAATCCGCCTGGAGATCAATCCCGGAATGGCCAGCGGCACCGGAATCCACCCCTGCACTCAGCTTTGTCTGCAGGCGATGGAAGAAGTTCTGCGGCGCGGCTTTAAAGTACTGGATATCGGGACCGGATCGGGTATCCTGGCGCGAGCCGCGGAGTTACTGGGCGCGAGCAGCGTGGTGGCCTGCGACATCGACCCCGATTCCCTGCGCGACGCTCGCCAGGCCACGGGCGCTCTTCTATATCAAGGCACCGTGGACGCGGTGAGTCCCGGCCACTTCGATCTGGTGATATGCAACGTTTCCGAAAATGTCGCGCGGAAAATATTAGATTTGCCGTTCCCTACAGGTAAGCACATCATTCTGAGCGGCTTTTCGAGTTTGCCGCGGGCGCCTTCCGGCACGCTGCTGGAGCGGTCCGGATGGCAGTGCCTCTTACTTCGGACATAGAACGACGGCCTATTGTTAATTGCTCGGATAGTCTGTTATTCTTGGCCTCAATCACTCTCGCGTCACGGATGTACAGGTGGATGGCGCGAGCCCTGCCCCCCTCGGGCTGACAGGAACCGCGATCAGAGGTCTGATGCAAGAATCCGTTCAGAACGCCGCCTCGGACGTTTTCCGGGTTCTGTACTTTTACAGTGCACCGGGCAATCTGGCGGTGCTGTCGAATCAACTCGCCTTAGAGAGGCTGCCCTGCGAGATCCTGGTTCCCGAAGAATGGAAAGGCCAGGAAGTGGACGCGGTGTGCGTCGACTCCGATGTGTCCGGCCAGGTGTTCCAAGACGCCGTGCGGCAGGCGGCGTCCGCCACGGGAGCCGTGCCGGTGCTGATCCTGGAAAACGGCGTGTCGCCGGCGGCGACTCTGCGCGAGGCGATTGTCCGTGTTCGCGACCTGGAAGTCGACCGCGAGGTCTTGGACCTGGGCCGCTGCCGGCGGGTGATCGAAGGCTCCCACGACGGCATCTGGGAATGGGATCTGGCTCGCGACGAGTTCTTCGTTTCCGTGCGCTGGTTCGAGATCCACGGGCTGGCGCTGGATGCCCGCCCGCTTCGCTCCGCCGAATGGTTTGACCGGATTCATCCCGACGACGCGGAGCGGCTGCGGGGCAGCGTCAGCTCGCATATCGCCGGACTGTCGCCGCGGGTGGAGCTGGAATGCCGCGTGCGCCATACCGACGGCGCCTACCGGTGGGTGCATTGCCGCGCGCTGGTGACGCGCGACTCCGCGGGAATCGCCCAGAGGGTTTCGGGATCGATCACCGAGATCACCGGACGCAAGCTGATCGAAGAGCAATTGCTGCACGACGCGCTGCATGATTCCCTCACCGGGCTGGCCAACCGGACGCTGTTTCTCGATCGCCTGGCGCACCGGCTGGCTCGCTGGCGCGCGGACCGCCACCGCGAGTTCGCCGTCTTGTTCCTGGACCTCGATCGCTTCAAGATGATCAACGACAGCATGGGCCACCTCGTCGGAGATCAACTGCTGATGGAACTCGGGCGGCGTTTCCGCGGAGCGGTGAGCCCCGCGCACACGCTGGCCCGGCTGGGCGGCGACGAGTTCACCATCCTGCTCGAGGAGGTGCGCGACGCCGGCGAGGCGACCTCGGTGGCCGCCCGCATCGCCGAGGTCGTGCAGGCGCCCGTCCGGCTCGGCGGCCAGGACGTCTACCCCACGGTTTCGATCGGCATCGCGCTCAGCACCGCGAATTATCAGGATTCCATCGCGATGCTGCGCGACGCCGATGCCGCCATGTACCGGGCCAAGGCGCAGGGCCGCGCCTGCGCCGTGGTCTTCGAACACGGCATGCACTCTTCGGCGATGAGCGCCTTCCTGCTGGAGCACGACCTGCGGGCCGCGGTGCAGCATGGCGAGTTCATCATGCACTACCAGCCGATCGTCGTGCTGCAATCGCGCAAGCTCGCCGCGTTCGAAACCCTGGCGCGCTGGCAGCATCCCGTTCGCGGGCTGCTGGCCGCCGAGGAGTTCATGCGGATGGCCGAGGAAACGGGGCTGATCGTCCCCATCGACGAATGGATGCTCGAAAGCGCGCTGGTGCAATGCCGGAAGTGGTTCGGAGCCGGCCCGTTCAGCTCCGGTCTGGGCATGAACATCAATCTCTCCCCCGCCAGCCTGCTGCGTCCGGATTTTCCCGATCGCCTCCATGAGATGCTGCGCAACGTTCGCATCGATTCCCGGCGCATCAACCTGGAGCTGACCGAGCGCATGCTGGTGGAGCGCGGGACCCTGTCGGAGGCCGCCATCGGCCGTCTGCGCTCCCTCAATGTCGGCATTTGCCTGGACGATTTCGGGATCGGCTATTCCTCGCTGAGCTACCTGGCGCGCTTTCCCATCACGCAATTGAAAATCGACGGCAGCTTCGTCAAGGCCATGGCCACCGCCGACCGCCATCAGGTGATCATCGGGACCATCATCCGCCTGGCGCGCAGCCTGGGCATCGCCGTCATCGCGGAAGGCATCGAAACCGAGGCGCAGGCGCGCGAGTTGCAAGGCATGGGTTGCCAGTACGGCCAGGGCTTCCTCTTCTCCCCGCCGCTGCATCCGGAGGCGGCGGAGGAACTGGTGCGCCAGTCCAAGCTCGCTTCCACCGTGCGGGCCTGACCCCGCATCAAGGCTGAGCGGGCTCCACCTTGCGCGTCCACTCCGTGATCCACTCCAGGAACGTGCCGTACCAGAGAACCGTGTTCTGCGGCTTGCCGATCCAATGGCCCTCGTCGGGGAACAGCAGCATCTTGGATGGCACCTTCTGCATTTGCAGTCCGGTGAACAACTGCAACCCCTGGCCTACCGGCACACGGTAATCCAGTTCGCCGTGAATCACCAGGGTCGGCGTTTTGAAGTCCTTCACGTAGAAACTGGGCGACCAGCGCTGATAGACGTCCGGGTTGTCCCAGGGCATGCCGCGGAACTCCCACAGCGGAAACCATAGCTCCTCGGTCTCCCCGGCCATGCTGCGCAGGTCGAACACGCCCGCGTGGGACACAAAAGCCTTGAAGCGATTGCTGTGCCCCAGCAACCAGTTGACCATGTAGCCGCCGTACGATCCTCCCGCCGCCGCCAGGCGGTCGGCGTCCGCCCAGGGCTGCGCCGCCACGTGGTCCACCACCGCCATCAGATCTTCGTAGACCTTGCCGCCCCAGTCCGAATTGATCTCGTCGGTGAACTTCTGGCCGTATCCGGTGGAGCCTCGCGGATTCGGCATCACCACCACGAATCCCTGCGCGGCGAAAACCTGCGGGTTCCAGCGATAGCCCCAGCTTTCCGACCACGCGCCCTGCGGCCCGCCATGGATCAGGAACAGCACCGGGTACTTGTCGCCCGCTTTAAACGACGGCGGCTTCAGGATGAAACTGTGGACACGCGTCTTGTCCGCGCCTTCCACCCACAACTCCTCGAACGCCTTCAGCGAATATTCAGCCAGCACCGAATCATTCAAATGGGTCAACGTCGCGGGCGAGCCTCCGCTGGACGATACGCGGTAGATCGCCGCCGGCTTGGCGCCCGTCGATTCCGTGTACACCAGCGTCTTGCCGTCGGGCGAAAACTGCACATCGTCGATGGTCGTCGATCCGGTGATGATCGATCGCGCGCCGCCGCCGCGAACCGGAACCATCTGCACCCCGTGCCGTCCGCGATCCTCCACGACGAAAAACAACCGGCTCGAATCGGGGAACCACGTGAAGCTCTGTACGTTGCGATCGAGATTCTCGGTCAGGTTGGTGGTCCGCCCGGTCTGGCGATCGCTGACCAGCAGGCGCCACCGGTCGCTTTCATAGCCCGCGCGGGACTGCGAACGGTAGGCGAGGTATTTGCCGTCGGGTGAGTAGAGCGGACCGGTGTCCGCGCCCGCGCCCGGCGTGATCTTGCGCGCCTCCCCGCCGTCGATGGCCACCGTGTAAATGTCGTGGTTGGTGCTGGTGGCCGGCACCGGATCGGTGTTGGCCACGTAAGCGACTTCTCCCGAATCCGGCGAGATCGCGTAGTCGTCGGGTCCGCCGAGCGAGAACGGAGGCACGTCGCGATTGCCTGGAGTCAGGTCCTTCACGTCGCTGCCGTCGATGTTCGCCGCCAGCAGGTGCTGCCGGCGCTTGCCCTGCCATTCGGTCCAGTGGCGGTACAGCAGGCTGGTGTAGACTCTCGCCTTCACCTTGCTCTTTTCCTCGGCGTCCAGACGGAGCTTGTTGCAGGCGTCGTCGAACACCGAAGTGGACCCGCACTCCGGATAAACATTGCTCAGGAACACGATCTTCTTGCCGTCCGGGGAAACCAGAACGCCGGAAGCCTCGGTGGAGATTTTCGTGATCTGCCGGGCGTCGCCGCCGTCGGCGGCCATGGACCAGACCTGTGAGCCGCCTTCCCGATTGGAGATGAATACGATCCGCGAGGAATCGGGCGTCCAGCGCGGGCGCTCGTTGGCGGTACCGGCGGTGGTGATCTGCCGCGCGGCGCCCCCATCCAGCGGCGCCACCCAAATGTGCTTGGGTTTCGTGTTCTTCTCGACATCCACCGTCTGGACGGTGAAGGCGATGGTCTTCCCGTCCGGGGAAAGCTGAGGTTCACTGATCCGCTGCAGCCGCAGAAGCGCGGAAACATCGAACAACTTCTGCGCGGAAAGACGCTTCGGGCCCGCCATTTCCAGCAGCAGCACCAGCAGCAAAAGGCATCGGCTCATAACCACTATTCTATCGCCTGTCCGGTCAGCTAACATTTATTTACAAGTCAACTGGAGGTCCGAATGACGGCACACGCTGGACCCGTGTCCAACGCCGACCGGCTGTATTCCATCGACGCGCTGCGCGGCTTCGCGCTGCTCGGCATTCTGCTGATGAACATTGTGACGTTCGCCTATCCGGAGGCGGGCTACATGAACCCCGCCTACGGCGGAGGGGACGCGCCGGTGAACAAGTGGGCCATCGTGCTGCAGTACATCCTGGCGGAAGGCAAGATGCGCGGCATCTTCTCCATGATGTTCGGCGCCAGCGCGGTGCTGCTGATCACGCGCGGAGAGACCAAGGGCGCCGGTCTGGACATCGCCGACGTGTACTACCGCCGCACCCTGTGGCTGGGCTTGTTCGGCATCGTGCACGCGTTTCTGGTGTGGTGGGGCGATATCCTCTACCCCTACGCGCTGATGGGCCTGATGCTGTTCCCGTTTCGCAAGATGTCGCCCAAGTGGCTGCTGATCCTGGCCACCGTCCAGATCCTGCTGCTGACCGGAGCCGGTATCGGACAGGGGTTCGACCTGCGCGAACGGCAGAAGAAGGGCGAAGCGGCCATGGCTCTCGAAAAGGAGGGCAGGAAGCTCACCGAGGACCAGAAGAAGGAACTCGACGCCTGGAAGGAGACGCTGAAGTCCGTCAAGCCGTCGCCCGAGGACGTGAAGAAAGAGGTCGACGCCTATCGCGGCAATTATCTCAGCGTGCTGAAGCAGCGCGCCAGGCAGGTGATGCGCTTCCACGCCATGCCCTACTGGTCGCCGTTCAACTGGGACATGCTGTCGATGATGTTCGTCGGAATCGCCTTCCTGAAACTGGGGATCCTGACGGCGGAGCGCAGCTTCCGCTTCTATGCCTGGATGGCCGCGGTCTCGATGACTTTCGGCGTGGCCGTGAACTCGGTAACCGCCTGGTTCATGATGCGGCAGAATTTCGATCCCATCGCCGGTGCGTTCAACTTCGTGGGCTATGAGATCGGACGCGTGCCGGTGTCCATCGCCTACATGGCGCTGCTGATGATCGTGGTGAAGGCGGGCGCGCTCACCTGGCTCACCTCGCGCCTGTCGGCCGTGGGGCAGATGGCGTTTTCCAATTACATCACGCACTCGGTGGTGTGCGGCTTCCTCTTCTATGGCTACGGGCTCGGCTGGATGGGCCAGTTGCAGCGCTATCAGTTGTATTTCATCGTGCTCGCGATTTGGACCGCGCAACTGATTGTCTCCCCCATCTGGCTGCGTCACTTCCAGTTCGGACCCCTCGAATGGGGCTGGCGGTCCCTGACGTATTGGAAGCGCCAGCCGATGCGGCATCACCTGGGTGAGCCCGAGGTATCGCTGGCCGGAACGCCGGTGGACTCCGAGGATAATCTGGAGACGGTGCCCGCCGCCGCGCCGCCCGATGCGAAGGAGAACTGAAGAGATGTCCGGCGCCACCCCCAAGTATGCCGATGCCCGATTCCCGCCTTCCGGCTTGATCCGTACGCTGCCCTCCGGTTTGAAGGTGAAACGCCGCGTGCCCCGGATGCGGGCCTGTGACGAGAAGAACGAGAAAGGCAAGCTGTGCGCGGGGCACTTGAAGCGCTACTTCGATCTGAGTCCCGAAGTAGCAGCGGAATTGCGCGGCCAGCCGGAGCTGTATCGCTGCGAACGCTGTGGCACGGTCTATCTTCCGAATCCGGAGGAAGCTCCGCGAACCGGAACGCTGGCATGGTAGCCACATCCCCCCGCAATCTTGAAGGAGAGGTTTGCATCCGGCGGCTGGAATGATGCTATGATTACGGATCGGAGAACCGGGACCCGGGGACTCCGAGGCCCAGCCGCAATACCGGTTGCGGTCAGAAGTAGTTGCTGCCGATGGTTTTATGACGGCGGTCCGGGGGCAGAAAAAGCCGCATCGGAATCGGTGCCTGAGGTAGCAGTCGGATACCTTTCCCGATGCGGCTTGCCCAAGACGGGCTGAGATCCGGCGTCAGCCCGGACAAATACTCCCCACGCGGCCCGCGTCCAATCAAGTTCCGCGCTTGAAATATCTGCCCGATCACCGAAACCCTGATCCCTGGGGTGAAAACCGTAAAAAAATAAAGACGTTACGAGTCACGGCTCAAAAAAAGCCCCTCTGTTTGCAACTTGCCGGAACGAAGGAAGGAGCGGTTTGAACTTCCAAACTCGAACTCCCGCAAGCACGCTGTATTTTCTCAGCCGACTCGCTTCTCCCGTCCCCACCCGTTGCAAGCAGAGGGCAGGTTTAAAAGGGTACTACCATCAATTCGCAGTCTCTTAAGGCAAATCGGCAGCCATTGCTGGTGTTCCCTGTTCTCAGCAGCTTAGGAGCTTGGTTCCGATCCGGACCGGGGCCTGGTAGCGTGCAACTGTGTCCCTGTGACACACCCACCCAGGGTGCGCGGCCGGACCTCAGGGAATCCTCTGGTATTGGCGCAAGCCCGCTTCCATGTCCCGGCGCTGCTGGCTCACCGGCTTCCCCGGCTCGGCCGGCGGCAGCAGCGCGATGGCCTGGTTGAGTTCGCGGATGGCCGCGGCGCGGTTGCCAATCCCGAACTCGGCCGCCGCCAAGCCGGCGTAGGCGTCGGGATCGGAATGGTTGGTCAGTTGCTTTGCCTGACGGCAGAAGTGCGCCGCGCGCGTGAAATCCCGCAGGGCGGCAACGCGAGTCTCCACCAGCCACCGGCATGCGCCGAAGACAGCACTCAAGTTGGGTTTGGGCCCGGCGGCGAGCTGGGCCATAAGCCGCAGCCCCTCGGCAGAGCGATCGCGGGCGCCGGCACGATCTCCCGCCGCGGCCCACGAGTTTCCGGCGCGAACCAGCATCTCGGAACGGAGGTAGCGGTAGTTCAGGTTCTCCGGATCCACCTGAAGAAGCTGGCCGTGCAGATCGGCCGCGGCTTCAAACGCTTTCGCGGCCTCGCGATCCCGGCGGCGGTAGCTCTCGATCAGGCCGATGGTGCGATGAACGGTCGTAAGCTGATATCGGGCGGCCGTGTTGCCGGGATCCTGGTGGAGCCACGCCTCCAGAATTTCTCCGGCCCGCTGCGCGTCGGCGATCCCCTCCGCGTGCCGTCCGGCCTGGCCGAGGGCGAAACCACGGTTGATCAGGATATTGGCGCGAAGGCGCCGGACTTCCAGGTTGAGCTGCTCCGGCGCCGGAAGACGGTCCAGGTAGGCGAGCGCCTGGCGATGGCGCTCCAGTGCCGCGGAGGGCTGGACCGAGCCCAACTGAATCGCCTGGCTGTTTTCGATGGCCGCCAACTGGCGCAGCGCGCTGGAACGCGCGGCGTCCGTGCCCAAGGCAATGGAGGCCTCCCGTGTGGCGTCCGCGTAGAGGGCAGCGGCGGCCGGCGTGAACCCGGTCTCGATGAGACCCCCCTGGGCGGCGGATCGACGGGCCAGGAACTCCAGGCTGAGGGCCACGGCCAGGTGCAGGCTCGAATCGGCGGGAAGCGCGGCGGACAGGTTCTTCAACTCGGCAACGCCGGACCGGATTTCCACCAGACCGGATTCCGTGTCGCCGCCGAACGAACGGACGCCCCCGCGCTGGAGGTGAAGTTCGGCCCGCAGGCGCCGAACCGGGACCGCGTCGCCCAGGCCCTCCAGGATTCGCAATCCTCTCGAGTAAGCCGCCTCGGCCTGACCCCGTTCGCCGAGGTTGGCGCGGAAGGGATTGCCCAGCACGTTGCCCAGCCGCAGGTAGCCCTCGGCGAGTTCGAGCCGCAGCGAGCGATCACCCGCGGCTTCCCCCGCCAGGCGGTCCAGATACTCGAGCGATTTCTCGACGCTTCGTTTCTGTAAGGCTGTCGAACCCGGCAACTGCTGCAGCTCCGAATTCCAATCGTTAACCACAAAGCGGGCCAGGGAACGCACTTCCGCGAAGCGCCGCTGCGCGATGCGCGCCTGCCAAAGGGAAGCGATCAATCCGGCAGCCATTGCCACGGCGGCAGCCGACGCCAGCACCACCGGCAGCTTGTGGCGGCGAACGAAGCGAGCCGCGCGATAGCCTGCCGACGCGGGCCGCGCCGAAACCACCCGGCCTTCCCGGACACAGCGCAGATCGGCGCGAAATTGGGCGATGGATGGATAGCGGCGAACAGGGTCATGCTCCAGCGCCTTGCGCAGCACTACGTCCAGATCGCCGGACAAGGAGTGGCGCAGGGCGGAGAGGGAAACGCCTCGCGAGAGCGCGGCCGCTTCGCTCGCGGCGGAGGGAGCCGGTTGCGCGGACACCGCGCCGCGGGCGATCTCCAGGCTGCGCGTCAGGGAGCTGTCGCCAAACGGATGAGCTCCCGTCAGTAGTTCGAACAGCAGAATGGCGGCGGAGTAAACGTCGCTGGCCACGCCCACCGGCTCCGCGCGCAACTGCTCGGGGCTGGCGTAACGCGGCGTAAGCGCGCGCGTGGACGTGTTGGTGTCCTCAGCCTCGGCCGTCTTGGACATTCCGAAATCGAGGAGCTTGGCTTGGCCCCCGCCGGTGACCAGAATATTGCCGGGTTTGATGTCTCGATGTACCACCAGGTGGCGATGGGCGTAGTCCACGGCATCGAGAACCTGGTCGAATAAAGCCAGGCGGCTGGGAAGGTCCAATCGGCGCGCGTCGCAATACTCATCCATGGGCTGGCCGGCGACCAGCTCCATGACCAGGTAAGGCTGATTCTCCTGGGTCATGCCGCCATCGAGCAGACGTGCGACGCCGGGGTGATTCAGGCGGGCCAGGATCTCGCGTTCATTGAGGAAGCGCTCGCGGAATCCCTCCGAAGCGAAGGCCCCGCGCAGGACCTTGACCGCTACTTCCTGCTGGAACTGGCCGTCGGCGCGGTGAGCCCGGTACACCGTGCCCATGCCCCCGGCGCCCAGGATCGATTCGCATTGATAGGGGCCGAATCGGGGCAGTGCCGCCGAAGGCGGCGGAAGCGCGGCGCTCCATTCCCGATAGCTTTCCAGGAGCTGTTCCACTTCCCGCCGGATCGCGGAATCCGCGAAAAGAAGAACGTGCGGCCCGCGTTCGAGGGCGTCGTGAAAGAGATCCTCAATTTGCTGGTCGCGCGAGGCAGCCAAGATTCCTCCTGCTTGGATCTACGTTTTGACGGGGAAGGAACCGCGCAGGCGCCGGTGCAGCCAGGAGAGCGCGAACTTGATGTCCCGGTCCACTTTGGCTCTGGATTGCCCGGTCAGATCCGCGGTTTCCTCGGAGGTGGCCCCGAGGAAAAAACGGATTTCCAGGGTTTGCACTTTTTGCGGGTCCAGCCCGGCCAATTCCGCCAGCGCCAGATCCAGGTCCAGCATTTCCTCCGAGGCGGCATCCACCCAGGCGAGTTCCGGCGCGAGGGCGACGCGCTCCAAACTGGAGCCGCGCTTCCGGGCGGCGCCGCTGCGCGCGGAATCCACCAGGATGCGGCGCATGAGCTTGGCGGCAAACGCGTAAAAGTGAGCGCGGCTGGAATAGCGTACCCGCTGGCTATCGATCAGCCGGAGGAACACCTCGTTGACCAGGGCGGTGGCCTGCAGCGTGTGACCGGGGCGTTCCCGCGTCAGATAAGCCCGGGCAACTTCGCGCAGGTGATCCAGGACGGCGGGCGCGATCCGGTCGAAGGCGGATTGGTCGCCGAGTCTCCATTCCTCGAGGAGCTGGGTGATCTTTTCGCCCTCGGTGCTCACGCAGGGCGATCATATCACGCCGCGGAACCTCCTCCGTCCCCGCACAATCACGACGAGCAGGCCGGTGCTCAGCAGCGCCAAGGAGCCAGGCTCCGGCACCGCGGTCGCGCTCGCGTGCTGGAAGTTCAGTGGGTTTCCGGCGAGATCCTGGTAGTTCCAATTGATCCCGTCGGGCACGATAATTCGATGGATCCAAACCGTGTTGAAGGCATCCACAAGACCGCCCCCGAAGTTGCTCGCTCCCACGTTGAGATACAGCCTGTTGTTGGGATCCACGGACGCCATGACGGTCTGGGTCCAGATTCCGCTGTGCGGTCCGGACATGCACGGCGCCCCCACCGGCTGATCGTCGCAGCGATTGCCTAAGCCATTGGTGGCAATGCGGATGATGAACGGAAAGAGCGAGTTGTTATTGAGGACCATGCGGAACTCCGATTGCGCGTTCACGGCCGCGTTAATCGCTGTCAGGTCGAAGCCGATCTCAACGGTGAGCGGGATCTGCGTGTTGGGAGCGGCGCCGGTGAGGCCGTAGCGGACCATCCATTCCGTGGAAGACGACGCGCCGGCGCTCGCCAGGACCCGGTTCAAGCCGAAGTCCACCTGCAGGGCGGCGCTGCCGATGTTGAGACCGAGAGGCCCGTTGTAGGGCGGACAGGTGAGGAACGGTTCGTTTACCGCTCCGCAAACGACGCCGTCGGCGCCGCTGTTGATGTTTCCCGTGATATAGCTGCCCTGCACCGGAGCCAGGGTGGCTGGTATCAAGCAGAGGGCGCCAAGAAAGCCGGCGCGAAGAGTTCTCCAGATCGCGATCATTGTTATGCTCCGAATTCGCTGTCGAGTAGGAGCGGGAGAAATCCCGCTCAATGAAGTCGGCGGATTCGGCGCGGAAATTGCCCGTTGAAAAAGTACTAGGTCCGTTTCCTCATGCCTGGATTTGCGACATCAGTGACTTACGGCCGGACAAGCCGGCAACCGCCGTCAGGCGCCATCGAAGCGCCGTATTGATGGTTCCGAAGGGCTATTCCGGCAACCCGACCTTCTGGCGAAGGACTTTCCATCGCGGATCGCCGCGGAGCGTAGCCAGTTCCGGATTACTCAGTATCCAGCCCATCCGAACGGGCCCCACTACGGTCATGCGATCCAAAGCCTCAATAGCGCGTTCCTTATCGCCCAAACCCGCGAAGATCACGGCTCGTTGGTGCGGCGAAAGAATCATCGCCAGCTTTTCAGCCTCTTCACGGCGCCCGGACCGCGCATAAGCGTAACCGAGATAGCCTCGATCGGACTTGTGGTGACTCAATATCCGGATTGCTTCCTCCGTTCTCCCCTGGCCTAACAGGACGCGGCCCAGGCACAGGTCCCGGTCGTGACCCGCGGGAAGCTTGTTGCAATATCGCGCGGCCTCATCATGACGGCCGGCCGACAACAGCACCTGCGTCATCGCGTATTGAAGCCGTGTTGAGAGCGGATCGTTCTTCTCCGCGAGCCGCAACTGTTCGATCGCCTCTTTCGTTCGGCCGAGAGTCCGAAGAAGATACACTCCGAAGCTCTGATGCGACGCCGAACTGCCAGGATCGAGCTCAATGGCGCGCCGGAAGCTCTTCTCCGACTCCAACCATCGGGCTTCGCGCGCGTACAGCATCCCCAAGGCGGCGTGGGCCTCGGCCAGCAGGGGGTCCAAACGAATGGCCTGCTCCGCCGCCGTTCTCAATTTCCGCACTTCGTCCGGAATATCCTGCCGGGTTTGGCCAGACCTTATGGCGTAGGCTTTTGCCAAGCTTGCGTAAGCGGGAGCGAAGGAGGGATCTTTGGCAATCGCTTCCATCAGCGGCTCGATGCTTTGGTCCCAGCCCGCGTCGCCGATCTGAAGCTGCAGGGCACGGGCGCGCAGGTAGAGATCGTACGCATCCGTGCTGGTCTCATATCGTCGGCGGCCCTGGCCTAATTTCAGCCGCAGGCCGTTAACGATGCCGCGGGAAATCTCGTCCTGGATGGCAAAAACGTCGGTGAACTCCTTGTCATACCCGCCCGTCCACAGAGGGAAGTCGTCACGCGCGCGGACCAGCCGCGCATTGATCCGCAACTGCCGGCCGGAGCGAAAAACCGAGCCTTCCAGAATGTAATCGGCGCCGAGCTGCGTTCCCGCGTCCCGGATGTTTTGCTGCTTGCCCTTGAAGGCAAAAGATGAAGTTTCGGAACGCACCGCGAGCCCTTCAATGATCGACAGATTACGGATGAGCTCGCTCGTAAGGCCGTCCGCGAAATAGTCGTGATCGGGGTTCCCATCCAAATTGATCAGGGGCAGCACCGCGATCGAAACCGGCTGGTTGGGGTGCAGCATTCCCCGCCACCATAAGACCGACAGCACCATTGCGCATCCGGCCAGGGCGGCAACAAGCCCCATCCAGAAGCGGCGCCGCCGCGCCCCGGCAGTCCCGGGCGCGAGAAGAGTTGCCTTTTCGATCTGCCGGAAGGCAGGTTTGTACGCCCCCTTGGGCAGGTCGATGATTAAGCCGTCCGCGGCTCCCTCGCCGATATAGTATTCCGCGAGGCGGGACCGCAACTTGCCAGCCTCATTCCGCACCACCGAATCCTGCCGGACATCGTAATCGGCCGGGCGGCCGAAGTACTCCACGCCGATGACGGATTCCTTGAGCTCACCCCCTCGCCCGGAAAGCTCCTGCTCCACCACGAATCGGAGGAAACCGCTGAGCCGCTCGTTGCGCGCAAATCCTCTGCTGGCGAGCACCTTGGTCAGTTGGGTGCGGACAGGCTCTGCGCTGAAGGTTTCTTGGGGCGGCATCCGCTGCCAGCAAGTCTAAACCTTGCCGCACATGTTTTCAATGGGATGGCTGTGTGGCTAACCCCACGCCCACCCCGGACTGCTTGTATTTTCCGCCCGATGGGCCGCATCGTTAGCCATGCGCGTTTTGCCGGTATCGACGCTGCTTTCGGCAACCTGTTGCGGACTCGCCCTAGCGGACATCATGTGCGCCAAGGGGGGATGGACGCGGCTCCCGCGGCGCTTCGGCCAAGGCGAATGAACTCGTTCCGGAGATTACGGAGCAATCCGCGGACGGCCGCCGTTTCGATCGGCGCCTGACGCTAGAGAAACAACAGGCGGTTGCCGGCGGCGCCCCCGGCAAGTCGTTCGAGGCTGAGAAGCGGGATATAGAGGAGGCAATATGAAAAGGCAGTCGTTCGGGGGATGAGTACGGAGACCGCGAATCAACGAAGTCACCATTGGAGTGCAGTGAAATTTACGAGGTGAGATATGAAGTTCTCTTTCTGGCTGCTGAGCGTGTGTGCCCTGTCCGCGCAGCCGTACACCATCGCGACCATCGCTGGGGGCGGACCACCGCCTTCGTCGGTTCCGGCGCTCGGCGCGCCCGTTCCGATTTCTGGTGGGATCGCGGCCAACAATGCGGGAGACGTGTATTTTGCCGGCGGAAATTCGGTTTTCAAGGTGGACGCGAAAGGCATCCTGACGCGCTTTGCGGGCGCCGGCCGATTCGGCAGCGCGGGCGACGGCGGCGCGGCTTCCAGCGCTTTACTGGCTTGGCCGGCGGGATTAGCCACGGACGCCTCGGGTAATGTTTACATCGCCGAGAACGCCGGCCACCGGATTCGCAAAGTCTCCCCAGACGGCATCATTGCCACCGTCGCGGGAACCGGCGCCGCGGGAGACTCGGGCGACGGAGGCGCGGCCGGCAACGCTCAACTGCATTACCCGGTGGGAATCGCGGTGGACACCTCCGGCAATCTTTATATCGCGGACGCCGGAAACAGGCGCGTTCGGAAAGTTTCGTCAGAGGGCCTGATAACCACCGTCGTGGCGGGACTCGACCATGCAGAGGGCGTCGCGGTCGACGCCTCCGGCAACGTCTTTGTCACCGACTATGCCTTCGGCGAAGCCGCTTGTCCCTACGATTGTGACCCCCGCTATGTCGGACGTATCCTCCGGGTGACACCCACCGGCGCCGTCGACAAGGTTGCCGGCGGCCTGAATTGGGTCACCAACAACAATCCGGGAGACCAGGACGAAAACGGCCCCGCCACCAGTGCGATTTTGCAAACGCCGCGAGGAATCGCGGTGGACGCGGCGGGAATTGTGTACATTTCGGATACGGAGAACAACCGCGTCCGCAAGTTCTCCCCCGGCGGACTCATTACAACCGCTGCTGGTGTCAATGCTTTCCTTTACCACGGCGAGCTTGCCTGCACTTATCGCAGCATCATACGCGACCCCCCGCTGAGTTGTCCGGTTGGCGTTGCGCTGGATGCCGAAGGCAATCTTTACGTCGCCGATACCGGGAACTCCAGAATCCGGAAGATTTCACCACTGGGAGTGGTCTCAAACATCGCGGGAAGCGGAGATCCAAGAAGCTATTGGGGCGATGGCGGCCGCGCCGAGGACGCTGCCCTGTACTATCCGTCGGGCGTGGCCGTGGATGCTTCGGCAAACCTCTATATCGCGGATACCGGCAATAGCCGCGTGCGGAAGGTCTCCCCGGAGGGAGTCATCACGACGGTTGCGGGCAACGGAACCTCGGGGTACTCGGGCGACGGCGGCCCGGCGATCGATGCGCAACTGAGGGGCCCTGGGGGCGTGGCCGTGGACGCCTTCGGGAACCTGTACATCGCCGACACCGCTGACCACCGCATTCGCAAGGTTTCGCCCAGCGGGATCATCACCACGATCGCCGGGAATGGGGTCACGGGTCACGGCTTCGGGCCGTGGAGCGACGGCGGCCCGGCCACCAGCGCCAACCTTGCTGGCCCGCGCGGTGTCGCCGTCGATCCAAACGGCAACGTGTACATCGCGGACACCTCCCACTTGAGTATCCGGAAGGTTTCCACGTCCGGAATCATCACGACAGTCGCGGGCGCGGGGCTTTTTGCGGGCTGCCAATCGGGCGGTTTCTTGTTGCCGACGGCCGTGGCGGTGGATACTTCCAGCCAACTGTACATCGCGGACC
Organism: Bryobacteraceae bacterium; assembly: GCA_019748195.1. Taxonomy (GTDB): domain Bacteria; phylum Acidobacteriota; class Terriglobia; order Bryobacterales; family Bryobacteraceae; genus JAIEPW01. The sequence continues at coordinate 13,336 of JAIEPW010000078.1, read as the reverse complement.
AATGCGGTATCCGCAAGCTGTCGCCGGATGGAGTCGTTGTTTCCGTCGCTCCGAACGATAATGAAAACTACAATAGGTCGCCTGCCCTGGCCGTGGACACCGAGGGCAACATCTTCATCCTGGGAGTCCAGATCCGTAGAGTGGCCAGGGACGGGACCATCTCCACGGTTGGGGGAAACGGAACCCCGGGTTACTCGGGCGATGGCGGCCCGGCCTCGGCCGCATCCTTTAACAATCCCCTAGGAATCGCCGTCAATGCCGCGGGCGAAATCTATGTGGCGGACGCCAATAACCACGTGATTCGCATGCTGCGAGCGGTGAAGTGAGTTCTTCCGCTGCTGTTGTTGGGGAGCGGCGGGTCACGCAATTGTGGTGGCGCAATCCCCGGGTACGTTCACCGCGACTGAAAACATGAGCACGGAGCGGCGGGCGGCATCCAGTTGAGGCTTCCGCCGGGGGGTGATCCCAATCCGGACCAGCGCCGGATTTTAGGACCCTTCCACCGGCGTGTTGTTCTCCCTGTCGGGCCCGGGCAAGGGCAGGGCGCGATGCTGCACGGGGGGACACCGCGGGGGGCCTCGTCCAGCGACCCCGCCGTGACCGGCGAGGTCCTGGAGATTTACCTCACCGGCCTGACCGAGGGGAGCTTGCGGTTGACTTACCTTGCTCGCCCGAGCAAGGAAGTCACGATGGGAGTGCGGTGATGTGTCGGAAAACTGATGTGAGGCAACTTATGCTTCGCTATACCGGCCCTTTGTTGACGCTGATCGCGCTCGGCTTGTCGATCGGCGCTCGCCCGGCCCATGGGCAAACGATGACCTTTTTCCGCCAGTTCACCACTCCCGGGATGGACCGCGCCACTGCGGTAGCGGCGGATGCGTCCGGCATCTACGTAGTTGGTTATCGACAGTGCTCGCAAGGTCGCTGTGAGAAAGCAGCCGTGCGCAAGTATGACTTACTCGGCACTGTGCTGTGGACCCAGGAACTCACCGCTTCCACATCGAAGGGCGAAACATTCCTGGTCAGCGTAGCGGCGCACCTCACGGGCGTCTACGTCCTGGGGAGCATTGGGGCCGGCGATCAGTGGGTCGTTCGCAAATACAGCCCGGGAGGGACCGAATTGTGGAGCCGCCAGTTAGACAATCCCGCCGGACTGGCCGCTGATGCCGGTGGCGTATATGTATACGTGACCGGACCCAACTTCCCCAGTTCGCCGTACTTGCGTAAGTACGATCACGAAGGAACGGAATTATGGACGATTCTAAGTCCGTCTGGTGAAGGTCCACGGGGTGTGACTGTGGATGGGACAGCCGTCTACGTTCTGGCAAGAATAGGCCGCAGTGAAGGGTTCCTTCCTGACGAGTTGGTGTTGAGGAAATACGACGCGCGCGGCAACCCCTGGTGGACCCGGCGATGGAGCGTCCCCGTATGGTCCGTGGGCCTGGCGACGGACGGCTCGGGCGTCTACGTTGTGAACGACCCCGGGACCGGAGAACACTCTCTTCTGAAGTACGACGCCGCGGGGAACCGAATGTGGATGCGTCAGTTGGGCAAGTTCTACTCGGGTGGCGTGACGGCGGATGCCACCGGCGTGTACATCGCCGGGTTTAGGGATTATCCGCACGCTTTGCCGGGGCAATGTGCCTCTGGTTCCGGCGGCGACTCCTTTGTGCGCAAGTACGACCTCAACGGCGGGGAGGTGTGGACCCGCCAGTTCGGCACTGCTCACGCAGCTTGGGCGAGCGGCGTGGCCGTGGATGCCGGTAGCGTCTACGTGGTCGGGCGGGAGGGAACCGCCATGTTTGTGGAGAATGACTCCGGGCTGGAACTCACGGGCCTCCTTGCGCCACCGAATTCGTCCAGCGGCGCCTTTATCGCCAAGTTCGAGAAAACCGCGGCGCCGGCTGCCGGGCCCGGCCCGCGTATCTTCCCGGATTGCGTGGTGAACGCGGCCAGTTATGTGGGCGGAGGCGTGGCTCCAGGCGAGATGGTAACGCTGTTCGGCTCCGCCATGGGCCCATCGGAACTAGTCCCGCTGCGCGTGACCGAGGACCGCAGGCTGGCAACCACCCTGGCCGACACGCGCATCCTGTTCAACGGCGTGGCGGCTCCTCTCTTATATGTATCCGACAAACAGAGCAGCGCCATCGTGCCTTACGCCATCGCCGACCGGACCTGGGTGGATGTTCAGGTGGAGCATGCCGGCGTGCGGTCCGATGCGGTGACGGCGCCTGTGCTGGCCTCACGTCCCGGAATTTTCAGCGTGGATAGCACCGGCCAGGGTCAGGGGGCGATTTTGAACGAGGACGGGACCGTCAACTCACCCTCGAATCCTGCCCTGAGAGGGTCGATCATTACTATTTTCGGGACGGGAGGAGGCGAGGCGGACCCGGGCCTGGTGGACGGCGAGATTGTCAGCGGGGTTGTGCCGCGCGCCAGTTTGCCGGTTTCGGCATTCTTTGCCCGGGGCCTTACTGGAGACTGGGGGCAAGGCGAAGTGCTGTACGCCGGAAGTTCACCAGGGTCGGTCGCGGGGCTGCTGCAAGTGAACGTCAGAGTGCCGGCAAACGCGGGGGCCGGGGAACGGGTCTACTTTGCGCTGATCATTGGCTCCCATTGGACGGTTTTTCAGACAACGGTTGCGCTCCGCTAGCTCGCCGCATGCGTAGAAGAGAAACCCAGCCGCGCCGCGCAGAACGAGTGCCGGGCGTCGGTCTCCTTACGGTGGATCGTTGTCCTCCGCCAGCAGGTCCCACACCATGGAGTGATAGGTGACATCGAACCAGTCACGGAACATGGCGAAGGAGCGGTCGAGCGGCCAGGAGTCCCCGTCGGGATACCAGGACGCCAATTGCTCGTCGAAGATGGGGCCGTAGCAGAGCTCCAGCAACTGCAACAGGTCTGCTTCCGCGTCCACCTCCGGAAGCAGGTACACGCTCGGCTCCTCGCGGACGTCTTCGAGCGTCAGGTCCGGATCGTGCTCCACGAACTGGACCCATTCATAGAACGGGCGGCGCGGCGTCACCACCACGGCCAAGCGGTCCATCAGGCGCATGATCTATTGTGTGCATGCCGGGCGGGTGCGTAGAGCGGGGGCGCGGGAAACTCGGCTCTGAATTGGCGTCGAGCGCACCTGTCCCGGCTACGGAATCCGAAGGCCCGGTTCCGGCTCAGCGCCGCCCGCCTTGGCCAACACGGCAAGGAACCGCTCGCGACTGCCGCGGCGGCTGTACAGGCGGGTTGTGATCCCGGAGGAGGTCTTGCGGGAGTTGAGCGCTCCAGGGACGCCGACTGCGGTGGCCGCCTGGATTCAGGCTCGCCCGGAATGGATTGAGGTGCGTCGGGCTCAGGCCGTCACCGAAATGGCGGTTGAGATCCAGCGAAACGAATTGGAGGCGGGCGAACTGGCGGCGATATCCATCGCACTACGTGAGAACCATAGCCTGCGTCCGATAAACGAATGGAAGGCGCGGTTTGACACTTCCGGCTGAACACCGTCGCCACGTACTGTTATCCTGCGGGTGCGGAGGTTACAGGTGCGGATTCAGCTTGTTTTGTTTCTCATCGTGATCGCTCTGTGCGCGGCGGGACTTCTGATCGCGCAGATGCCCACAACGCCGGACCCGGCCACCGCGCATACGCTGAACCGGGGCGAGCAGATCGCGAGCGCGGTGGGAACGGTCACCTCCACGGCGATCTCGCCTCTGGTGGGGGTGTGCGCCCTGGGCATCTGGGAGTGGTGGCAGACTCCGGAGGCGCAGCGCGCGACGCTTCCGTTCTACGCCCTCCCGATCTTCTGGATTCCGGTCTCGATCATCCTGCTGCTGATCTTCCTGAAGGACACCATCGGGGCGATGTTCCCGTTCGTCACCAAGCCCATTGACGCGCTGGAGGTTCTGTTCGTGAACAAGGCCGCGATGTTGATGGTCGCCTTTCCGGTGGTGTTCCATCAGGTGGCGCAGATCTTCGGCAAGCAGCGGATCGGCGAGTTGTTCGCGAGCTGGATGCCGGTGGTCCACGCGGCTCAAGCGCCGGCGGTGAGCGCGCCCACGGGCTGGAGCGATTCCATGCTGGCGATCGCTCTGGTGGCCGCGGGCGCGGTCAGCACGTTTGTGGTGTGGATGCTGTGCCAGGCCCTGGATGTGCTGGTGCTGCTAAGCCCGTTCCCGTTCCTGGACCTGATTTTGAAGCTGATGCGCATCGGCGCGTTCGCGGCGCTGGCGGCGATCACGGCGATCAGCCCGAACGTGTCGCTGGTCATCTCCCTGATCGTGATCGTGATCGCGCTGCTGCTGGCGGGATGGGCGTACCGGCTGATGGTTTTTGGAACCGTGGTGTCGTGGGACATCCTGAAGCTGCTTTCGGGCGAGCGGGAAACTCCGCGAGCGGCGGGTTCGATTCGCGCGTTCACCGAACGGCGGATTCACGGGCTCCCCAAGCGGACCTACGGGCAGTTGAAACGGGGCGCGGACGGGATCGAGTTCCGTTATCGCCGGTTTTTCCTGCTGCGGGAATCGAGGATGACGCTGCCGAAGGCGGACTACGAAGTCGGGCGGGGGTTGGTGCACGCGTATCTGATCGAAGCGCAACCGGAGGGCAGGCATCGCACGCTGTTCCGGCTGGCGCCGCGCTACGGGCCCGGGGACGAAGCCTTGCGCGAGTTCTTCGGGGTCGCCCGCGTGCGCGACATCCGGTGGGGCGCGGGGGTCCGCGATTTCTGGCAGTTCCTGACGAAGGACGAGCCGGTTCAGAACTCGTCGCCGGGTTAGACTAAAAAGATGAAGTTCCGGGTGGTTTTAGAGTACGACCCAGACACCGACAGCTATTCCGCAGTTTGTCCTGAGCTTCCAGGGTGCGCTTCTGCAGGCGAGACGGAGGATGAAGCTCGTCTTGGCATAGAAGAGGCGATTCGGCTCTACCTTTCGCCCGCTGAAATTGAACTGCCGCCATCCGCGAAGTTGGTCGAGGTAACGGTTGGGTGACCGCGGAACGCCCCGCCTCACTGCAGAGCAGGTTGCAGCTATACTCCGCCGTCATGGCTTCGCACAGGTGGGTTCGAAAGGAAGCCACCAAAAGTGGCGAAACTTGTTCACCGGAAAACAAGTGATCGTGCCATACCACCGCGGCCGGATCCTACCGCTGGGCACGATGAGAGCCATTATCGAGGGCAGTGGGATCGGCTTGCCGGACTGGAATCTACGTTCCTGACGAACGAGCCGGTTCAGAACTCGTCGCCGGTGTAGAGCTTCGACACGAAATCGCCGTAGCCGTTGTAGAGCAGCGTCGGGCGGCGTTCCATGCTGGGGATCGCTTTCTCGGTAGCCTGCGACCAGCGGGGGTGGGGCTTCTTCGGATTCACATTCGAATAGAAGCCATACTCGGCGGGCTGCAGCTTGTTCCAGAAGGTCTCCGGCTGCTTGGCGACGAACTCGATTTTCTCGATTGATTTCGCGCCCTTGTATCCGTACTTCCATGGGACCACCATGCGGAACGGAGCTCCGTTCTGCTTCGGCAGCGGCTTGCCGTAGAGCCCGGTGGCGACGAAGCAAAGCTCGTTCATGGCTTCCTCCATCCGCAGGGCCTCGTAGTAGGGGAACGGATACCAACTGTACTTCTTGATGCCGGGCATCTGATCGGGGCGGTAGACGGTGGTGAAGCGGACAAACCTGGCTTCGGGCTTGGGCTCCACCAGCTTGATCAGCTCGGAAAACTGGAATCCGGACCAGGGCACGGCCATGGACCAGGCTTCGACACAGCGGAAGCGGTAGGTCCGCTCCTCGATGGGCATTTTCTTCAGGAGCTGATCGAGGTCGAAGGTCTGGGGCTTGTTGACGAGTCCGGAGACCTGAATTTTCCACGGTGAGGTGATGAACTTGCCGGTCAGGAACTGGACGGCCTGTTTCTGTTCGGCGTCGAACTCGTAGTAGTTGTTGAAACCGGTGGCGGCGGCCTCGTCGGTGACGGGGCGGTCGAGCGTGTACCTGGGGTTGCGCTTGGGCCTGGTCTCGCCGGCGGCGCGGAGCAGGCCTTGCATGGCGAAGAAGCCGGCGGCGGCGAGGATCTCGCGGCGATTCCGGTAGGCGCTTTCGGGAGTCAGGTCGCGCTCGGGGATGTCCCAGGGCTTCGGCGTCTGGATCAGCATGGCTCTCCTTCTTACCCTTATCCTAGCGCGGGGCGCTTTTGTTCCCGAAGCGGGTTCGGATATGCTTCTGTGATGCACAGCCGGAACCGGAAGATGCTTTGGGCAGCCGCGGGAATCGCGGCTTGTTTGACCTGGCCGCTGGAGGGTCAGCGGCGGACGATCCTGGACGCCGCCGATCAGGAGAAGCGCAAGAACACGGAAGCCGAGCTTCAGGAAATCGCCATTGTCGAGCGCAAGGTGATGGTTCCCATGCGGGATGGAAAGAGCATGGCGGCCGATATCTATCGCCCCAAGGACACCAGCAGGAAGTACCCGACGATTTTCAGCCGCACCCCTTACAACTTCAATTTCTGGGATGTTCGCAACGGAGTTCCGGCGGACATGACGACGCAGCTCGAAGCGGTGAAGCGAGGCTACGCGTATGTGGTGATGAACGAGCGCGGGCACTTCTTTTCCGAGGGCAATTACGACATTCTGGGGCCGCCGCTGACGGACGGCTACGACGCGATTCAGTGGATCACGACGCGGCCGTGGTCGAACGGGAAGCTGGGCGCGATCGGGTGCTCGTCGACGGCGGAGTGGCAGATGGCGGTGGCGGCGCAAGGGCCGCCGGGGTTCACGACGATGATCCCGCAGGGATTCGGGGCGGGGGTGGGGCGGTTTGCGCCGTATTACGAGCAGGGCAACTGGTATCGCGGCGGCGCGATCCAGATGCTGTTCATCGCCTGGCTGTACGGGGAGCAGAATCAGGTGCGGCCGATGTTTCCCAAGGACACGCAGAGGGCGGATCTGATCCGCGCGTCGAAGTCGTTCGATCTGGCGCAACAGTTGCCGCCGGTGGATTGGTCGAAGGCGCTGCGCCACCTGCCGGTGATGGACATCATGAAGAATGTCGATGGGCCGGGCGGAATCTTCGCGGACTCGATGCCGGTGGAGACGGGCGGGGCGATGGTGAAGCGCGCGCCGAACGATCCGGCGTGGTACAAGGGCGGGTTGTGGCACGACAACATGCCGGTGAACATTCCGGGATTCTGGTTTTTGTCCTGGTATGACGTGTCGACGGGGCCGAACCTGGCGGCGTACAACTATGTGCGGCGGACGGCGAAGCCGGAGATCGCGGATCAGCAATACCTGGTGATCGCCCCGACGCTGCACTGCGCATTCAAGCGGGCGACGAAGAACACGGTGGTGGGGGAGCGCGAGATGGGAGACGCCCGCCTGGAATACGACGAGATGACGTACGGGTGGTTCGACCATTTCCTGAAGGGCGAGGACAAGGGTTTGTTGAAGAAGATGCCGAAGGTGCGCTACTTCACCATGGGCATCAACAAGTGGCAGAGCGCGGACACGTGGCCGCCGGCGGGCGCGACGCCGATGACGTTCTACCTGTCGAGCGGGGGGAAGGCGAACAGCCTGTACGGCGACGGCGTGCTGGCCGCGGCGGCGCCGCCCGCGGATCAGCCGGACAGTTTCGTCTACGATCCGATGAACCCGGCGCCATCCTACGGCGGCAACGTTTGTTGCACCGGGAACGCGGTGCAGGGCGGGTCCTTCGATCAGCGGCAGATCGAAGCGCGGGCGGACGTGCTGGTGTATTCAACCGAGCCGTTGAAGGAGGGCGTGGAAGTCAGCGGTCCGATCGAGGTGACGTTGTATGTGTCGAGCGACGCCAAGGACACGGATTTCACGGTGAAGCTGGTGGATGTGGAGCCGGACGGCCGGGCGTTCAACCTGGATGAGACGATCCAGAGGGTGCGGTATCGCAACGGGTACGACAAGCCGGTGGCGATGATGGAAGCGGGCAAGGTGTACAAGGTTACGCTGCAGCCGATGGTGACGAGCAACTACTTCGCGGCGGGGCACCGGATCCGGATCGAGGTGTCGAGCAGCAATTTCCCGAGGTTCGACCGGAATCTGAATACGGGCGGGAACAATTACGACGAGACGAAGGGCGTGGTGGCGCGCAACAGCGTGCATCATTCGCGGGAGTATCCGTCGCAGGTGACGTTGACGGTGGTGAAGCGGTAGGGCCGGGGTAGGTTTTATTAGGAGGTTTATTGGGGACCCTAAAGGGTCCCGCCGCGTAAACGCGGCACTACGGGTCCCGCCGCGTAAACGCGGCACTACGGGTCCGGTCGCGAATACGTTTGCCAATTCATTACGAAGTTTACTGGGGACCCTAAAGGGTCCCGCCGCGTAAACGCGGCACTACGGGTCCGCCGCGTAAACGCGGCACTACGGGTCCGGTCGCGAATACGTTTGCGAATTCATTACGAAGTTTACTGGGGACCCTAAAGGGTCCCGCCGCGTAAACGCGCACTACGGGTCCCGCCGCGTAAACGCGGCACTACGGGTCCGGTCGCGAAAACGTTTGCCAATTCGTTACGAAGTTTACTGGGGACCCTAAAGGGTCCCGCCGCGTAAACGCGGCACTACGGGTCCCGCCGCGTAAACGCGGCACTACGGGTCCCGCCGGGTAAACGCGGCACTACGGGTCCTGTCGCGGGACGGTGGCACTACGCGGCGTGAATTGCGGGCGTGAGTCGCGGGAACGTTTGCCACTCCGTTACCGTCGTGGGTCCCGGTATGGGTGGAGACACACTACGGCCCGGGCGGGAATGTTTGCCACTCTGTTCGTCGTGGCTCCCAATATCGCGAATGGCGCCGGGCGGGGCGAAAGTACGATCACCCCGGCCCGGCGGGTGCAAGAGTTTGTCGGAGCCGCTGTTCCGCACCCGAAGGCTTACTGAGCGGTCCCAAAGCTGGGGGTTAAGCCGGGATGTTAGCGCCGGCCGCTGCCTTTGCATACTTGGCGAAGATCCGGATCTGCTCCCACGCGGGGAACACCGATTGTTTGAAACAAACCCAACCTGACGCGTGCCTGACACGGCGAAGCCGGGCCCGGGACACCGGGCGGACAACCAGACACGGCAGGGCGAATGAGGTGGCCACCTCGACGCGTTATCCGGTTTGGTTGTCGCACGGGAGGGGTGGGGCTGGGAGGCGGAGGGCGGGGGAAGTTGTTGATTTGAAGGCGGATAAAAAGGTTCCCGGGCGGTGACCGCGGGGGATGGAACGCGCGCGGCGGCGCTTGCGTAGCTCTTTTCGAGAGGAACCCATGTTCTGCACACAATGCGGCACGGAGATGAAGGAACCGGCGAGATTTTGCAGCCACTGCGGGGCGGCGACGAACCCGGCGTTCGCCAGCTCGCCTTACCAGATGCCGAACAACCGGCTGAGCCGACCGCGGGAGGACGCCAAAATCGCGGGTGTATGCGCGGGCTTCGCGCGGTACCTGAGCGTGGATGTGATTCTGGTGCGGATTCTCTTTCTATTCACGCTGGTGTGGGGCGGTCTGGGCGGGCTGCTGTACTTAATCTGCTGGATCGTGATGCCGCGCGATCCGGAATTCCGGCTGACGGAACCGCGTCCGGCGCCGGTGCAATCCTAAGGGGCCTGCCAGGCGGCGGAGACGATGGCGAGCGCGCCGATGGCGGCGGTTTCCGCGCGCAACACCAGAGGACCGAGGGAGGCGCGGGTCCAGCCGTTGCTTAGGATCCAGGCGCGTTCGGCGTCGGTCCAGCCGCCTTCGGGGCCGATCAGGAGAGAGACTTCGTCACGCGCGGCGCGCACGGGCGGCAAGGCGTTCAGAACCGGAGTTCCGCCTTCCTCGTCGAAGAACAGGCTGCAGGCGGAGGGTCGCGCGGCGGCCTCCCGCAAGGGGGCGGGGAGTTCGATGGAAGGGAGGCGGTCGCGCCGCGCCTGCTGGCTGGCTTCGAGGGCGATGCGCCGCCAGCGCTCGATGCGTTTTTCGGCGGCGCGATCGAGTCCCTTTTCCGTTCGCACGGCGATCACGGGGTGGATGCTGCTGACGCCGAGCTCGGTGGCTTTCTCGATCATCCACTCGAAGTGGTCGAACTTGATGAGGGCGGCGGCGAGGCGGAGGGTCACGGTGGCGGGGCGGGGGTCCAGTTTTTCGCGGACGTGGAAGACGACCTGCTCCTTGCGGGCGGACTGCACCTGGGCGAGGTAGACGGCGGCGTTATCGGAGATTTCGAACACCTGGCCGGGCTCGACGCGCAGGACGCGGGTGAGGTGGCGGGCTTCCTCGCCGGCGATTTCGGCCTGGCCGTTGCGGACAGCTTCCACGAAGAAGCGGCGGCGGGACATGAGAAGTCCTAATCTCGCACAGACAACGCCGCAAGGAAAAGACCCGAGGCCTTTGGCGCGGCATCTCTTGATACAATGGCGGTTCACCCGAGAACTGCCTAGCACTCATTGAGCGCAGCTATATAGAGGAGCGATACAGAAAGCAATGGCACTAACCGCCGCCGGCCTGGAAGGGATTGTCGCAGCCGAATCCAGCATTTGTTTCATTGACGGCCACGAAGGCATCCTGAGCTACTGCGGGTACGACATCAACGTCCTCGCGGAGAAAGCGAACTTCGAAGAAGTCGTCTACCTGCTGTGGAACGGACGCCTGCCCAAGCAGTCCGAACTGGACGAATTGAAGAAGGCGCTGGTGGCAGCGCGTCCGATTCCGAAGGAGGTGGAGCAGTTCCTGGCCTCCGTGCCGAAGGGCGCGGTGCCGATGGACGTACTGCGCACCGCGGTGTCGATGCTGAGCCTGTACGATCCGCTGGCGCGGGACAACTCCATCACGGCTTCGCAGAAGAAGGCGGTGAACCTGATGGCGCAGACGTCGACGATTGTCACGAGCTTCGACCGGCTGCGGAACGGCAACCAGCCGATCGGCGGGGATGCGAAGCTGGATTTCGCGGCGAACTTCCTTTACACGCTGACCGGCAAGAAGCCGGACGATGTGATGGAGCGGGTGTTCGACATCGCGCTGACGCTGCATGCCGATCATGAATTGAACGCCTCGACGTTCGCGGGGCGGGTGACGGCGGCGACGCTGTCCGACATTCACTCGGCGGCGACGTCGGCGATCGGGGCGCTGAAGGGTCCGCTGCACGGGGGCGCCAATGAAGATGTGATCCGGATGCTGCTGGCGGCGGGCTCCACCGAGAAACTGCTGGAGCAGGCGAAGGCGCGGCTGGACGCGAAGGAGAAGATCGCGGGCTTCGGGCACCGGGTGTACCGGACGATCGATCCGCGGGCGCGGCATCTGGCCGCGTTGTCGGAGGAGCTGGGCAAGCGGACGGGGCATGTGGAGTTGTTCAACATGTCGACACGGCTGCAGCAGATGATCAAGGAGTCGAAGGGACTGGATCCGAACGTCGATTTCTACTCGGCGTCGACGTACTATTCGCTGGGAATTCCGGTGGATCTCTTCACGCCGATTTTCGCCGTCAGCCGGATGTCGGGCTGGACCGCCCACATTCTGGAGCAGTACCGCAATAACCGGCTGATCCGTCCGCGGGCGGAGTACACGGGCGAGCCGGTGGGCCGCGCCTGGGTGGAGATCGGCGACCGCTAAGAATCGAGGTCAGGCGAGAGAACCGGGCGGCAGCGCAAGTTGCCGCCCTTTCTACTTGGAAACACCATGCATGATTTGAATTTCTTCCGGAACAACCTGGACGCGGTGGCGCGCCGGCTGGGCGATCGGGGCTTTGAGCTGGACATGGATCAGTTTCGCGAGCTGGACGCGCAGCGGCGGGCGGCGGTGACCGAAGCCGAGCAGTTAAAGGCGCAGCGCAACGCCGACAGCCAGAAGATCGCCCAACTGCGCAAGGACGGGCAGGATACAGAGGCGCTGCAGGCGGAGGTGCGGGCGATCGGCGAGCGGGTGAAGGCGCTGGACGCGCGGGTGGCGGAAGTAGACGAGCAGTTTCAGGGTTTGCTGAAGGGGATTCCGAACGTCCCGCACGAGTCGGTTCCGGCCGGGCGCACGGCGGACGATAACGTGGAGATCAAGCGCTGGGGCGAGCCGCGGCAATTCGATTTCGAGCCGAAGGCGCACTGGGACCTGGGTCCGGAGTTGGGGATCCTGAACTTCGAACAGGCGGCGAAGGTGACGCGGGCCAGGTTCGCGGTGTATTACGGCCTGGGGGCGCGGCTGGAGCGGGCGCTGATCAATTTCATGCTGGACATCCACACTCGGGAGCACGGGTATACGGAGGTGCTGCCGCCGTTCCTGATCAATTCGGATTCGATGTACGGCACCGGGCAACTTCCGAAGTTTGCCGAGGATTCGTTCAAGATCGAGGGCGAGGACCTGTGGCTGGCGCCGACGGCGGAGGTCCCGGTGACGAACCTGTATCGCGCGGACACGCTGAACGGGGACGATCTGCCGATTTCGTATTGCGCGTACACGCCGTGCTTCCGGAGCGAGGCGGGGTCGTACGGGCGGGATGTGCGGGGGATCATCCGGCAGCATCAGTTTCAGAAAGTGGAGCTGGTGAAGTTCACGCGTCCGGAGCAGAGCTATGACGAGCTGGAGAAGCTGACGGGGAACGCGGAGCACATTCTGGAGTTGCTGGGGCTGCCGTACCGGCGAGTGCTGTTATGCACGGGCGACACCGGGTTCAGTTCCGCGAAAACGTACGACCTGGAGGTGTGGCTTCCCGGGCAGAACGGGTACAAGGAGATTTCGTCCTGTTCGAATTTCGAGGCTTTCCAGGCGCGGCGGGCGCAGATCCGGGTGAAGTCGGGGAAGGGGAAGTCGGAATTCGCGCACACGCTGAACGGGTCCGGGCTGGCGGTGGGTCGTACGTGGGTGGCGATCGTGGAGAACTATCAGCAGAAGGATGGGAGCGTGGTGGTGCCGGAGGTGTTGCGGCCTTATGTGGGAGTGGAAGTGATTCGGGGGCGGGCTGCTGGTTCGTTATAGCGATCACGGTGGCTGTTTGATTTCGGCGGCCTGAAGGCGGCACTACGGGTGGTCCGGCGGGAGAAGGCGATCAGCGAAAGATGTAGTGGCGCCTGTTCTGGCTTTGACTTCGGCGGGCCTGAAGGCCCGCGCCGCCTGAAGGCGGCACTACGGGTCGTCCGCGGGAGCAGGCGATCAGCGAAAGATGTAGTGGCGCCTGTTCGGGCTTTGAACTTCGGCGGGCCTGAAGGCCCGCGCCTCCTGAAGGCGGCAGTACGGGTGGTCCGGCGGGAGAAGGCGATCAGCGAAAGATGTAGTGGCGCCTGTTCGGGCTTTGACTTCGGCGGGCCTGAAGGCGGCGCAACGGGTAGTCTGGAAGCGGCCGGGATCGGGCCCGCTCAGCGGGGCTTGGCGATAAGGTG